>NZ_VCLA01000202.1:15135-37549 GCF_009600885.1 Streptomyces jumonjinensis | reverse complement strand
CCCCCCCCCCCCCCCCCCCCCCGAGTGGAGGACTTCCCCACCCGGAAGATCCTGGCGCACTCCTGGTGGAGAACCTTCTGCGCCGCCAGTTCCACGACGGTCCCCGCGGAGGCGAAGGAGGGGTTCAGCGAGATCCAGGGGGCCGGCCACTGGGACTTCGCGTCGAGATCCTGCTGGACGAACTCCTTGACCCGCTCGTCGCGGATGACGGTGCCGCCCTCGGTGAAGGCCCGGTACTCCGTGATGACCTTCTCGTGGAGACCGAAGACGTCCATGCCGTCGGAGGCGGGCCGCGTCCGCCGCGGGGCCTCCGGCTGCTCGGCGCGTGCCCCGCCAGGGCTCTGGCGTACGGGAGTGAAGTCCTCCCAGCCCAGCACACGGGTGAGCGGGGCACCGCCTTCGGCCAGCTCCAGCAGGGCGCTGCGGACCCGGCCCGCGTCGGCGGGGCGGTCCGCCGGGTCCTTGGCGAGCAGCTGGTCGACGAGCCGGACGAGCGCGGGCGGGGTGTCCGGGCGCATCTCGCCCAGCAGGGGAGGCGAGGCGGAGATGTGTTTCTCCTGAACCTCATGGGCGGTCTTCCCCTGGAAGGGAGGCTCCTTGGTGAGCAACTCGAATATCACGCAGCCGAGCGAGTAGAGATCCGCGGACGGTGAGACCTTGCTGCTCCGAACCTGCTCGGGCGCCGTGTACTTGCACGAGCCCCACGGGGTCCCACTGCTGCTCCACTCCCCCTCCCCCCGGTCGAGGAAGCGCCCCAGGCCGAAGTCGAGGATCTTGACCACACCGCCCCGGGTGAGCATCGCATTGCTGGGCTTGAGGTCGCGGTGGATCGCCTGGAGCGCGTGGGCGGCGGCGAGACCGTCGGCGAGCTGCGCACCGATCTCGATCACCCAGTCGATCGAGGGGATCGCCGGATCGTCGACGAATTCGCCGATGAGTTCGAGGAGAGTGCGCCCGTCGAGGAACTCCATCGCCAGATAGGGCAGTCCATCGCTCTCGTCCACTCCTCCCTGGATGATCCGGGGAAAGTGCCGATGGGCGTTGAGCCGGCGCATGATGTTCACTTCACGGTCGAATCGCCTGACCAGACCGGAACTCTCCGGCCCCAGAAGCTGTTTCGACAAGATCCTCTTCACCGCCACCAGGCGGTCGGCGGAGTCCTCGGCCGCCTCAAGGTCCACTGCCTTGTGGACTACCCCCATACCGCCCTGGCCGATCGGCTCCACTAAGCGGAACCGTCCTCCGACGTCCTTCTGGACCACACGCGCTCCTTCTGCCGCTGCCGCTGCCCGGCACCGGGCACACGGGCTCCCCGACGATGTATCGATGACCCGCTCCCGGGACGATGCCGGGCGGGGCGGGGCCTCAGGGACCGGAGCGTACACGCGTTGTCACTCAGTTTCAGAGGACATGCAGAAACGTCTCACCGATATTCAGATCTTGCATATCCGGGGCGCGGACCGCGGGGTTTCCCAGTGAACCACCCTTGCCATGGCCGGAATTGATCACACGACGGAACCATCGCGCCCCGCTGCACCGGACTTCCCACGGCGGCCGGATCAACCCTCCGGGCCGCCGGGTCTCAGGACTCCGGTCTGATAGGCGCGGGCGATCAGATGGGCCCGGTTCTCCGCGTCCAGCCGGCGTTTGAGCGCACCGAGGCGCAGCCGTACCGTGGACTCCCCCATCGAGAGCTCTCTGGCGATCCTGGAGTCGGAGGCTCCGGCGGCGACCAGCGTGAGCAGGGTGATCTCGTCGTCGGACCACCGGTCGGCGTCGCCGGGCCGTGGAGCGGGCCGCGGGTTCACCGTCGCGATGATCTCCTGAGGTCTTCCGTCGCCGTCGCGGATCAGGGTGAGCAGCAGGGACACCGGGGTTCCGGCGCCATCGGACGGGTGGATGAGCCGGGTGTCGAGCCGGTGCCGGGAGCGGCGTCCCGTACGCATCTCGCTCAGCGGCGGAGAGTGCGGATCCAGTCGGCCCGCAGGGGTGACATCGCCGAGGCTCAGCGTCTGGAGTCCGGCCGGGCTCATGCCGAGGACAGCCGCGAAAGCCGGGTTGACCTCGGTGAACGAACCGTCCAGGCCGATGAAGGCGACGGCGGTGGGGGATCGTTCGAAGAGGGCGCTGAGACGGGTCTCGTGCTCCGCCATCCGGTCCCGTACGGCCATCTCGCCGGTGAGGTCGACGAACACCCCGCCCAAGGCGTCGTCGCCTTCGCCCGGCAGGGGGAAGTGGTAGCCGAATACATGGCCGAGCGTTCCGTCCGCGAGCGCGATGCGGGTTCTGAAGGAGCGGGGCCGCCCGTCGGCGAGGACCAGGGCCTCTTCGTCCTCGGGACTCTCCTCGCCGGACTCCTGCCCGGGGCCCTTCCCTGGGCCCTTCCCGCCGGGCTCCTGCCCGGGACTCTCCCCGCCGGGTTCGGCCTCGGGCCCCTTCCCGCCGGGCCAGAGCTCGGCGGCCCGGTGGCCGATGATCTCCGGGAGGTCGCGTCCCACCGTCCGCAGAAAGGCCGGATTGGCCCAGGTGTAGCGGAGCCGGGAGTCCTTGGTGTACGCCATGGCGGGCAGCAGCCGCATAAACGTACGGAAGCGTTCCTCGGCCTCGGTCCAGGCCCGCTCCGCCGCCACCCGGGCGGTGACGTCGACGAAGGTCCCGCCCACCAGGACGCTGCCGTCCGGCTGGGGCACGGGGAATTTATGTCCGACGAGATGGACGGCCCTGCCATCGGCGAGCCGCACCGTCTGCTCCATGCTCAGTGGTCTGCCGGTGCGCAGCACCCGCTGGGTGGAGGGGGCGAACTGCGCCGCCGCACCGGGGCCGTGGACCTCGTCGGGGTGTTTGCCGATGACGTCGGCGGACGCCCGGCCCAGCCAGGACAGAAACGTCCGGTTGAGCCAGACGATCCGGTCGTCGGCGTCCGCGAGGAAGCAGATGGCGGGGCTGAGGTCCATGAAGAGACCGAAACGCTCATCGGCGACCGCCGCCGTACTCCGCTCGTCAGCCTGATCGCGCGCATCCACCACGACGCCTCCACCCGGCAGGCGGTCGACTCGATACTGGCGATGTTAGTGGACGGGGTGACTTATCGCTGGAAAGCGGGATCTCATGGAGGGGCTCCCGCGCGCTCCCCGTGGCACGCTCCCTGTGGCACGGGGAGTGTGGCACGCTCCGCGCGGCTATGACTCAGCGGAGCGTGGCACATACGAAGAGTTGCGGTTCGGGGGTCGCGATCGGCGAGTCGGGCGCGAAGTCCGTCTCCCGGGTCTCCTGAACCGTGAATCCCGCCGATTGCAGCAGATCCGTGAAAGCGACGGGGGCGAAACTCGTCACCTCCACGTCGTATCCCATCCAGCGCCCGGGGGCGTCCTCCACATCCACGGGAACGGTCGCCGCGACGAAGAAACCGCCCGGCCTGAGCCAGCGGGCGATCTTCTCGACGAGATGCCGCTGATCGGCCCTGGGCATCTGAAGGAAGGAGAAGAAGGCGCAGACGGCGTCCACACTCGATGCGGCCAGTTCCAGGGTGCGGGAGTCCTGACAGCGGAAGGACGCCTCCGGCACCTGGCGGCGGGCGAGCTCCACCATGCGCGGGGAGATGTCGACGCCCTGCACCCGGTGTCCGGCGTCCACCAGCGTCCGGGCGGTGGGATGCCCGGTGCCGCTGCCCACATCGAGCACACTGCTGTCGGGGGCAAGCCGTTCCACCAGCCAGGTCAGCGCGGCCCGGTGCGCCGGAGAGTGGGCGAACGCCCGCTCGTAGTCGATTCCCAGCGCGTCGAAGAGATCTGCCGCTGGAGTGTTTCCCTGGGTCATCCGCGCCTCCGGTCGTCCGTGTGTCGCAGGGGTCCTTCCCGGGGGCCGTACGGTAAATGCGCGTCCGGTAAATGCGCGTCCGGTCCGGTCACCGCCCGGTCCCGGTCACCACATCCCGCGATCCGCCGACCACACGACGGAATAGCGGGGTGTTTTTCCATCCTTTGTCAATAGTTATTACTTTCTTTGCCTGGCGGATACGCCAGGAAGAGCGGCCGGGGGCCCTGTGCTCGGGGCCCCCGGTGCGGGGAGTCTGGCAGTGCGGGCCCCCTCGTGAGCGCAGCGAGCGGCCGGGTGGCTCGGCTGGAGAGAGGAGCCACCCTTCCATGGAGACCATCACGCTCACCCCCGTCATCGGCGGCCCTGCCGGACACCGGCGCTTCTGGCGGCTCGGCCGCGAGCCGTCCACCGTGTCGGCCGCGCGCCGGCTGATCCGCCGCCAGCTCATGGAGTGGGCTGCCGACGAGCTCGCCGAGGACGCCTCGGTGATCACATCGGAGCTGGTGACCAACGCCCTGCTGCACGCGCGGGGGCCGATCGTCCTCACGGTCCGGCTGCTGCCCGGCACCGGGGCGGGGGTACGGATCGATGTGCGGGACCAGGGGCCGTGCGACGGGCCTGGCCGGACCGGGATAGCGCCGCCTGCCTCCCCGCCCGAGCACATGGAGACGGGCGGGCGCGGACTCCATCTGGTGACCTGTCTCGCCCATGACTGGGGAAGCGTCAGCGGTGCGGACGGCCACACCGTCTGGGCCGTGCTGCGCGGGCCGGCCGGCTCCCCCATGAGTCCCTGTCCGAAGGGCTCTTCGTCCCTCTGACCATGGACATTCGGCCCATGGCCGGCTGCGCCGAGCGGGTCGAGACTGACAGCGGGGCGGGGACGCGCGAGGAATACGGCGCGGCCGGGCGGCGAACGGGCCGCCCGTCCCCCCTCCCTCGCGGCTGCCACGCGCTGAGGCAGCCGCCCCACCGAGCAAGTTGGGAGCGCTGTGATGAACGGTCCGGTCGTGGTTGGTGTGGACGGCTCGCCATCGAGCCTCACCGCGGTGGAGACAGCCGCTCGGGAAGCACGGCTGCGCGGCGTGGGACTCCATGTGGTCCATGCCTTCATCTGGCCGAATATGCATGTGTCGCTGACGCCGTCGCCGATGGGGCCGCCCGATGGCGGACTGCGCAATCTCGCCGAACGCGTACTCGCCGAGGCGGTGCGCCATGCGCGGGAGGCGGCGCCCGATGTCGCGGTGACCGAGGACCTCGTCACGGGCGAGCCGCTGACCGTCCTGGAGGCCCAGTCGCGCACCGCGTCGCTGGTCGTCGTAGGCAGCAGAGGGATGGGGGGATTCATCGGTCTGCTGGTCGGTTCCACGGCCGTGCATCTCGCCGCCCACAGCCGCTGTCCGGTGCTGGTGGTACGGGGCAGGCCGGACCCGGCGGGGCCCGTGCTGCTGGCGGTCGACGGCTCTCCGCGAGCCGAGGCGGCCGTGGGGTTCGCGTTCGCCGAGGCGTCCCTGCGCGGCGCGGAGCTCGTGGCCCTGCACGCGTGGAGCGGCTGGACCGGCCGGGGCGACGACGATCCGGGGCACCCGCAGAATCTGGTGGACGACGCCGGGCGGCTGGGCGGCACGGAGGAGCGGGTGCTCGCCGAGGCGCTCGCGGGCTGGCAGGCGAAGTACCCCGATGTCACCGTACGCCGCGATCTGGTGCGGGAGAGCACCCGTCAGGCGCTGATCGAGGCCAGCGAAGAGGCTCAGCTGCTGGTCGTGGGAGCCCGTGGGCGCGGCGGATTCACCGGGCTGCTGCTGGGCTCGGTCAGCCAGGCCGTACTGCATCACGCGCACTGCCCGGTCGCCGTGGTACGGGCCGGTCAGGACTGAGATGCGGTGGTCCGCCCCGGGCCCGCCGGGGCGGACCGCCACCCCGTCGCCGCGATCACCTCACCGGCGATCTCCGGCACCGGCCTGCCGTCCGTGACCACGCGTACGGTGTCGTCCGGCGCACGCTCCTCCAGCCGCCGGGCGGCGAGCGCGCTCCGCTCGATGTGCTCGGTGAGCCGGATGCCCGTCTCCCGCCGCGCGAGCCGGGTTCGGACCGTCGTATCGCCCGCCGTGAGCAGGACCTTGACGACGCGCAGCGCATCGCCTCCCAGCGCACGGCGGAACATATCCGCCTCCAGCACGCTCACCGTGTTCGTATAGATCAGTCTGCGGTGACCGAGCGCGGCGTAATTCGCCCACACCGCCGCCAGATTCCGTTCCGTGATCGCCGAACGGTGCGGATCCCCCGCGGGAGCCGGGTGCACCTGGTCCAGACAGTCGCCTTCCAGCAGACAGTGGGCGATCCCCTCTTCCTGGAGCTGCGCGGAGACTTCGAAGCCCACGGTGGACTTGCCGACGCCCGAGCGGCCCCCGATCAACAGCACTTCGTACGCGGTCATGCCCGGAAGACTGGCAGAACCGCCCTCTGGAGGCACCCCCATTTCCGAGGCGGCCGGACGCCGCTCGGGTCGGACGCCGATCCGGTCATACGCCGCGCCAGTCGGACTCCGCGCCGTTCAGACGAACTCCACCCCCGCGCGGCGCAGCAGCGGATCGTCCGTCAGTCTCCACAGCGGCACGGCGTAGTTCCCCAAGCCGTACCGGCCGCCGAAGTGCAGACCGAGCACCCGGTGGTCGCTCAGACCGAACACCGGGGAGCCGCTGTTGCCGCCCAGGGTCGAGCAGTCGTGCATCATGACGGACCCGCCCGGCAGCAGCTCGGTGGTCGTCCCCGGCTGGAGACGTTTGACGTTGTAGACGTCCATGAAGATCCGGCCCATCGCCACCGGTTCGTTGCGGCGTCCGTCATAGGCCGGATAGCCGACGCAGTACACCGGGTGACCCCGCACCTCGGCCGGGGCGTCCCCGGCGAGCGCGAGCGGGTCCGGCGGCCCCGCGCCGTCCCCGTCCGGGGAGATCCTCAACAGGGCCATGTCCAACTCCTCATGGATGCCGATCACTTCGGTGACCGCGTACACCGGTCCGATTCCCGGGGGCGCCGCATACGCCTCGGCCGTGCTGATGCCCGCGCCCATCCCCTTCTTGAAGGTCCAGCCCGCGTCGGTCTCCCGCGAGAACTCGACGGCCACATGGCGGTTCGTCATCACCACTCCGGCGGCGACCGGGAAGGCCGTGCCGAGCCAGTCGAGGCTCGGGTGCCCGGACACCTCGACCCGGCCGACGCGCGCTATGGACTCGCGGATCGCGGCCCGGTGGCCGTTGAGCACCGCCCAGTCGCCGTCCTGCGGGGGAAAATCCTGGTTCTGGACGAGAATGGCGGGTCTGCCTTCGAGCAGCACGATGGCTTCCATGCCGAAGGACTCGTCGTCGCTGATCTCGTCGGCGCGGCCCTCGGCCAGCTTCTCCAGACCGTCCGCCCCGGCGGACAGCACACGGTCGCGCTCCTGCCGGGCGAGCTGGGAGACCCGCTCGGCAGGGAGCTCGTCCGCGGGGAGTTCCACCGAGGATTCGGGTTCCTCCCGCCACAGTCCGTCGCGTACCCGCTGCGCGACCTCTCTCAGATCGGTGAAGACCTGTTCCGGTCCCATGGCCACTGGTGGCCTGGTGCGGCTGCCCATGGCGTACTCCTCACTCTTGTGGAACTCCCCCGGCTGGTACGGACTCCCCGTCGTGCTGCGCCGCCGCGATCTCGGCGTGGATCTCCGGGCTGTGCTCCTTCAGATGGCGCATGACGAGATCCATCTGGGTGCCGACATTGACGAACGCGGTGGTCCTGCCCTGGAACATCACGTCCTCCACCCGCCGGGTGCCCCGGTGGAGCGCGACCACCCGCCAGTCGTCGGTGAGCACGGGCGAGCCGGAGGAGCCGCCTCTGGTGTCGGTGAAGTACCGCACATCGCGTTCATCGGCCGCGTAGACGAGGTTGTTGCGCAGGGCGACGCGCTTGGGCTGTCCGCCGGGGTGCTGGATGATGTTGACGGCCACGACCTCGCCCTCGGCCACCGACAGTGGTTTCGCCGCGAGTCTGAGCACCGGCCGCCGGGGGTCCTCGGTCAGCCGCAGGATCGCGTAGTCGAGTTCCGCGTCGGCGGCCACGAGCTCGCTGACCGCGGCCTCCTCCAGCTCCACATCGTCCGTCTCGAAGTCGAACCGGGCCCGGGTGTGCCGGGCCTGGAGGCGGAGATCACCGGCTTCGGCCAGCGGCCTCGCCTCGCCGGCGCCGGCCCGGGCGTTGACCACATGGTGGTTGGTGATGAGCAGTGCCGGGGCGATGAGCCAGCCCGTGCCGGCGTGCGGGAAGCCGTTCGGCTGGAGCGGCTCACCGTCCTGATAGGGCGGCACCTTGAGGCGGGCGACCGCCGCTCCGGCCGCGTCGCCGCCTCTGAGGAAGGCGAAGGGGACGGTGTCGTCCCGGTGGACGATCTCCTCCTTGATCTCGGGGGCAGGCGTCTGCGCCACGATGTCCGGTTCGCCTCCGGCGCTGCGCGCGACATCGTCCAGGATGCGCTGGAAGAGGGTGAGGGCGGCCGCTTCGGTGGTCTGGGCGATGGCGTTGCGGAGCCAGATCTCCAGCGGCACCGAGCCGTCCACGAGCCGCTCCACCCGGTTCATCTGGTTGAGGTCGGAGTGCACCTGCATTCCGGGGGCCGCGAGCAGCGGGAGGGTGCCCCGGTACCTGGGCAGGATGCCGTCGAACAGCAGCGGCCGGACCATGGGGTCGGCGAGTCCGGTCTCCAGGGCCGCGTCCCTGACCCGGAGGATCTCCTCGGGCGACAGATATACGTTCATGGGCTGTCAGGCCGTACGCGGCCGTCTCCTTCGCTTCCGCTGCCGCTGTCGGCTCCGGCTCCGGTCCCTCCGCCACCGCCCTGGCCACCGCCCTGGCCGGGTCCGGTGTCGTCGCCCTGCGGTGCGCCGGTCTGGTCCGCCGGGCGTCCGGCGGTGCCCGCGCCCATGGCCGCGGCCACGGCGGCCTTGATCTCGCCGCTCTCGTCGGGCACGGCCAGCAGCCTGCGGGCGAGGGTGTCGAGGGTGCCCCGGTCACGGGCCAGCCGCAGAATGCCGGTGGTGTCGGAGGGGCCCGCTCCGCCGGGTCCGGGAGGAGCGCCCTCGCCCGGCTGGGCCCGCGTGGGTCCGGCGGCGTCGCGCAGAATCCCCATCAGCGGTCCGAGCAGCGTGGGCTGACGGGTGGCGGCGCTGCGGATCGCCGTCCCCAGGGTCTCCAGCGCCTCGTCGTCCGTGGGCAGCCCGACGATCTTCACGGCGTGTTCGAGCACCCCGGGATCCCGGGTGTACACCTGCGACGCGACGGCCCGTACCAGTACGGGCTGGTCCGCGAGGACGTCGGCGGGCAGCAGTCTCAGCTTCCGGGCGAGTTCGTTGCCGGCTCCGGCGTCGGGCAGCTCCGCGTGAGCGCCCCCGGCGGTCTCCGCGCGGGCGGCGAGCCGGGCTCTCGCCAGCAGCGCGCCCATCGCTTCAAGGTCCTGTCCGAGGTCCACCGCGATGTCCTCCGCCCTCCGCAGATCGTGGTCCGCGTTCGCCAGGTCGCCCGCCTCCTCCGACAGCCGGGCGGACAGCAGCAGCAGTTCCAGCTGCCGTTCCGCGCACTCCCCGGCCCCCGCCGACGAAATCGCCTCGGACACCGTCGCACGCGCCTCCGCCTGCCGCCCCAGCCGGTTGAGCGTCTCGGCCAGCAGGGAGTGCAGCGGGCTGCACGGGGTCCAGGGCCTGCGTTCGCCGAGCCGGGTGAACGCCGCTTCGGCGAAGCCCTGGGTCAGCAGATCCTCCACCTCCCGGGCGGCGATCCGCTCCCAGTCCTCCTGGTCGGCGTCGGCCATGACCTGGTTGGGGGCGTCTCCGCCGAGCTTCGCGGTGAGCAGGGCGACGGCCCGCTGGGGCATGTCCTGCCGCGCTCCGCCGAGGAACCGCTCCACCCCGGGCAGCCAGCGCTCCTCCACCGTCCTCGGGTTCTCGCCGAGCCGCAGCCGGTGGTAGATCTCCTCGGCGCGCTCTTCGAGGCCGTCGCGCGCGGCGTAGAAGTCGACCGCCCGCCGTTCGACGATGCGCATCACATCGGTGTGGTCGCTGCCCGGCAGCCGCAGCATGATGGCGCGGACATCGGCGCGGTGCCGTACGGCTCCAGGGCCCGCCGGTTCGACCAGGTCGAGGCGGGACAGCTCGTCGAACAGCCGGGCGGCCTCCTCCGGGGTCCGCACCCGCAGTCCGCAGGGCTCGGCGAGCACCTCCTTGATGATCTCGGGGGTGATGACCCTGAGGACCAGGCCCGGATGGGCGAGACGGCGTACATCCGGATCGGCGATGTGATGGAGGATGCGGTCGTAGAGCACCCCCTGGACGAGCATCTGGTCGACACGCCGGAAGAACTCGTCTCGCCGCGCGGGCAGACTGCGGATCAGCTCCTCCGTGCCCTCGGCCTCACTCGCGGCGAGGGCGGCGGCCCGGGCGGCGAGCTTCAGACTGAGCGGATGGCCGCCGACCCGGTCGGCCAGCACCCGAGCCACGGCCGGGTCCGTGACCCCGCAGGACTCCAGCAGGCCGACGGCGGCCGACTGGTCCAGCTCGGCGAGCTCGATCTCCTCGGGGATCACGAAGCGCATGGGGTGGTCGATCGAGGAGCGCCCGGAGACGACGACCCGCAGCCGGGGGTAGCCCGCCAGCAGCGAGGCGATGATCGCCCACGTGCGCCCGAGGACGGGCGAACCCCGGTACTGGGCCTCCTCGAAGGAGTCGATGACCATGATGAACGGAGCGTCGCCCTGGTCCCGTCCGGCCACCGCCCGGACCAGGATCTCGGCGATCCGCCGGATGAGGCCGGTCTCCCGCTCGGTGGCCAGCAGCTGGAACTCCTGTGAGGAACTGCGTCCGAGGACGGACCGGGTGGTGGCGAGCCCGTGCAACTGGGTCACCCGGTCCTGTCCTTCGCGCTGGCTGCGGGCGGTCTGATGACACTCGTCCACCAGGGCGTCCAGCTCGGGGTGGTGATCGGGGTACTGGATGGCGAGCTGACGGGCCATCTCGGCGATGAGGGTGATGGGTTCCTGGACCGAGAGCGTGGGGCGTTCGAAGTCGATGTAGGCGAAGGGGAAGCCCGAGGTGTGCCCGTGGATGCCGTCGAGGAGGAACTTGGCGAGGAGGGTGCTCTTTCCCATGCCGCCCGGGCCGTGGATGATCAGCCCGGGGCTGTCCGTTCCCGGCCCGGGGCCGCCCGCGGGCCGGGCGCAGGCGAAACGGCGCATCCGGTCCAGTTCGGCGGTCCGCCCCTGGAACGGCTGCTGTACGAGGCGTTCGAGCGGCTGGAGCAGTCTGGCCTGCTCCAGCCGGTGCTGGAGTCCGGCGACGTCCGGCAGCCCGGTCATGCCGGGGACCATGGAGAGCCACAGCACCGCCCGAAGGGTGTCGGCCAGCTCTCCGGGGCCGTCACCGGTTGCGGGCGGCCTGCCGCCGGCGAGGGCCCCGGCCGCCGTCTCGCTCCCGTCCCCCTCCCCGCCCCCGCTCCCGCCCCCGTCCCCGCTCAGCAGTTCCAGGCAGACGCGCTCCGGCCCGGGTTCGTAACGGAGCGCGCCGATGTTCCGCTCCAGCACCCGCCGGGCGGCGTCCGGCCCGGACAGTCCGCGCAGGGTCTGCTCCCGGATATCGGCCTTGAGGTTCCAGACGGCCCGCTCCTTCATCCCGGTGGTCGTGCAGTCGTCGAGCAATTCGAGGACCGCGCCGCCGGAGGCGCGCTCCTCACCGGGCAGCCTCAGCATCATGGGGTCGAAGTGGGTGAGCAGACAGGCCGCCTCCCGGTAGCCCCTGCGGACGTCGGGGACCTCGGCGGCGCGCTCTCCTTCCGCGCGCAGCTCCTGTCGCAGCCGGTCGGTGAAGATCCTGACGGCCTCAGAGGGACTGGTAGACACGGATCGCCCCCTCGGCCGCCGTGCAGATCTTCCGCATATAGCCTTCGTCGCCGCCCCGGCCGTCCCCGGTGACCCGGAGCACCTCGCTGACGGCCACCTCCACGAGTTCGGCGATGGTGGCCTCCTCCGGTGGGGCGGCGCCGAGGAAGCGCGGGGGCGATTCATGGAAGTACTGGTCGAAGAAGGTGCGCAGATCGGCGGGGCCGGCGACGCGGGCCGTGTCCCAGCAGAGACTGCCCCGCAGATCGTAGGGGAGCTGGCGCATCTCGCGCCCATAGCCGAGCAGTACGAGCCGGGGGGCCTGGCTGCCCCGTACGGCGGTGTGCTCGTAGATGGCGAGGGCGAGTTGGCCGATGAAGTCCCAGACATCGGAGCTGGGGTCGAGCCGGTCGCATTCGTCCAGGACCAGCCAGAGCCGGTCCTCGCCCGCCGTCGCCCTGCTGACCACCCAGTGCACCGCGTCGTCGATCGACGGGAGCAGATCGTTGAGGTCCGTGGGATTGAGGGGGGAGGCTCCGGACCGGGGGTCGGCGACGAAGTCGGCGAGCCGGCGGACGACCTTGTCGGCGGTGGAGGTTCGCGACAGGGTGACGCGTGCCGGGCGGAACCCGTAGTGCTGTCCGACGTGCCGGATGAGGTTGTAGGTGTACGACCGGCCGCTGCCGGGCTCCCCGTCGACGAGCAGCACCGTCTTCTCCGGGTCCCCGACGAATCCGCGCAGAGTCTCCCGCAGATCCCGGCGGTCGATGAACACCTCGGTCCCGTTCTTGAGGACACAGGTCCTGAAATTGTCCTGGGAGGCATGGACGCGGTGGTCCTCACGCAGCCGATTCTGAAATTCCACGGCTTTGGATATTTCAGGGAGAACGGCGAGCTTGTCGATCGTGACGATAATGTCGATCAATCCGAGCTGCCGCTCGATGTCTTTACGGGAAGCCTGTACCAGTGCACGGGCGTTCTCGGTGCTCACGGCCGTCAGCCGGAGATTCGATACGAATTCCGAGGAAAAGCCGTACTCGACGAGCCGGCCATGCGGATCGGTGGTATCGAGGAGGTACTCCCGTACCCATAGGGTGACGAGGTCCCACTCCGTTTCGGCCAACGGCATGCCATACCTGCCCATCCGCCCCGGGGAGCAAAGAGACGGATTTACTCACCTATGCCATTTTTCCATCCGATCCGCACTCCCGCAAGGTCGGCGAGAATGCCATGGACAAGCTCTCTGACGCCTCGACTTCCCAGATAGGCGGAGATGCCGTGGTGGTTCCTGCTGTCGTTCGTCACCAGCAGATCGGCGACCCGTTCGGCGGGCGGGTAGGCGGTGCGGATGGTATGGTCCAGCGCCACCAGATCCCGCAGGTCCGAGGCGTTGCGCCAGGCCCGCACCCCGACCGGCACAGCGGGCGGGCGTATCAGATGGTCCTGGATTTCGGCGATCGCCAGCGGTGACCCGAGGGTGAGAAAAAGATCGGTCCGCTGCTCTCGCTCGGCCAGGACGTCATAGGCGATAACCGAGCCGAGACTGTGTCCGATCACCACGAGCCGGACATCCTTGTCCAGACCGTCGAGCACCTGGCCTACCACCTCGCGTATCGCCGGTCCGGCACCGCCGAAGAAATAGGCGTGGGCTTCCTCGAAGATATGCCTGACGAGCAGCCGGAATATTTTCTGGCGGGCGTATCTGGGCAGCGGCAGCAGTTCGAGCGGGGAATCGCCGGCCGGTTCGGGCCCCTCCATCACGGCGAGGGTGTCGGCGCGGTAGGTCATCTCGCGCAGCCACCCGGCGAGGGGATCGGGCCCGGTGTCCGGCGCACGGCCCTCGGATCCGGTCGCCGCCGCTCCCGCCCCCCACCGCGCTTCGCCGAGGGTTCTCGTGATGAACTCCTCGGCCGTCTCCGGCGGGGCGGGCTCCGGGACCTCCTCGATGTCATCCGGCTCGCCCTCCAGCGGATCGAGCCGGCGGTCATCGGGCAGGGGCTCGTCGTAGCGGAGAGAGGCCCAGTACGCCATATGCGTGACATCGCCGAGGTCTTTCCCGAAGAGCGCCTTGTCCCACTGGGATTTGAGCAGTTCGGCACGGACTTTGTTCCCAATGCCGTGAACGTAGACGACTCCGGGGCGCATCGTGCCTCCCGACACCGCATGGACGCCGGTCAGTGTCAGTATCGACCGTGCTCAAGACGGCCGCCATTCGGAGCCGGGCCGCCCGCTGTCGGTCCCGGCGGCTCAGGACCGCGGCGCCCACCGCCGGCTCCCGCCAGCTCCCGGCGGCTCAGGACCCCAGATCGATGTCGTCATGTGATTCCAGCCTCCTCCAGCGCGTCTCCGGAGCACGGGCGGGCGGCATCAGATCGACCGCGGGCAGCGGCCCGAGGTCCAGCAGGGTGAGTTCGGCGATATCGACGACCGGCACCTGGAACGTCCGGAAGGCCCCCAGCGGAGGCGGCTCACCCGGCTTCGCCCCGGCGAACGCCCGGTCGGCGTCGCGGGTGAGATCGGGACTCTGGTCGAGGACGTACGCGGTCGACGCGAGCGCCCCGCTCTGCAGGAACGCCGCTACCTTCCAGAAGCGCAGCGGCACCTGCATCCCCCGGTAGGGCGGATCGGAGTCGTGCAGCACGGGACCGGTGAACACGGTCAGCTTCCGGTCGAACTGTGCGGCGTGGTCGAGAAGATAGTTCTCCAGCCCCTGCCACAGGGTCTTCCCCTGGTTGAAGACGGCCGCCTGCGGAGCCGCGTTGGTGAAATGGAAAGTGTCGTCATTGGCCTGGACGGCCTCCCCACGCTCACCCCACACCGGGTCGAGCCGGCGCACCAGATGCCCCCGGTCCAGGGTGTTGTCCGTGTACACCTCCTTGCCGACCTGGCGGGCGGCGGGCAGCCGAGGATCGAGCCGCCAGTTGTCCTCGCGGGGCACGTCGTCGAGCAGCCGCTGGCCGTCGATGCAGACGGCGGTGGCCGCGGCCAGCCGCCGGTCCGGGCGCAGCACCACGGTGAAGTGGGTATAGGGGAGGATCACGGTCTCGACGTCGGCGGCGGCGGGCTTCGGCAGCGGGACGGGCGGGCCGAGGAAGAGCTCGTCGTATCCGGTGCGGTCGGCCAGCGACTGCGGGGCCGCCTCCGCGCCCCCACCCCCGGCGGAGAAATCTGATGAACTCATGATCGGCTGACTACCCGATGGCGGGCGCCGTGCATCGGCCCCGCCCGCGACGCCACTCCGATGGCCGCGACTCGGGAGTGCGCGGGCCCGTTCAGGCGGTTCGCGCCGACTCGGGATTGCGCGGGCCCCCGTCCATGGAACCCATCAAGGCGACCATCTCTTGTCCCCTCCCCGCAGGAGCGCCCATGGCCACCGGCCTCTCTCTCCATCTCGGACTCAACAGCGTCGACCCGGCGAAGTACAACGGCTGGGACGGCCGGCTCGTCGCCTGTGAGAACGACGCCCGCGACATGGCCCGGCTGGCCCGCGCGGCCGGGTTCGCGGACACGACTCTGTTCACCGCCGACTGCACCGTCGAGAACATCGTCGCCGAGCTGCGCAAGGCGGCCGGACAGCTGGTGAACGGCGACATCCTGATGTTCAGCTACTCGGGCCACGGCGGGCAGGTCCCGAACACCGTCGGTTCGGACGACGAGCCGGACAGACTGGACGAGACCCTGGTCTTCTACGACCGGCAGTTCCTCGACGACGAGCTCGACCGGGAGTTCGCGCGGTTCGCGGACGGTGTGCGGATCCTGACGCTGCTCGACTCCTGTCACAGCGGCAGCGCCATCGAACTGCCGTCCGACGAGCAGGAGACTCCCCGGCTGATGCCCATCGACAAGCAGCGGGAGATCTACGAGCGGGACAAGGAGTACTTTCAGGAGCTCCAGCGGGAGCTCGCGGCGCGGAAGGGCGTCGCGGAGGAGGCGGACGCACTGCTGATCTCCGCCTGCCAGGACAACCAGTTCGCCGCCGACGGCCGGGTCAACGGCAAGTACACCGAGACTCTGCTGAAGGTCTGGGGCGACGGGGCGTTCCAGGGCGGATACCGCGACTTCCACCGTGACATCCTGCGCCGGATGCCGAGGGACCAGAGCCCGAACCTCTATGTCTCGGGCCGTCCGGACGAGGAGTTCCTCGGTCAGCGGCCGTTCACCGTATGAGCCGATCCGGGTGCGCAAGGCACTTCACGGTGCGAGCCGGCCGGTGCGGAAGACCCATCACGGTGCGAGCCGATCCGGGTGCGGAAGACCCATCACGGGCCGCGCCAGTCCAGTACGGAAGGCACTCAGCCTGCGATGTCCTGCCGCAGGCTCATCGCGCCGTGCAGATACACATGCTGGATGTCGGCGCGCGGCCGGTCGACGCCCGCGTACATCATCAGCCGGACGACCCTGGGCAGCGCTCCCGGAACATCGACCTCGGCCGCGCAGAGCAGCGGCACATCGTGGAATCCGGCCTTGCGTGCGGCGAAGGCGGGGAATTCGGCGTTCAGATCGGGGGTCGCCGTGAACAGCACGCTGACGACGTCGTCCGTGGTGAGCCCATTGCGGTTCATGATCTCCGCGAGGAGTTCGGTGGTGGCCTGCAGTATGTGTTCCCTGGTGTTCTCCGCGACCTGTGTCGCTCCCCGGATCGCCCGCATCGTGGCCGCTCCCCCGTCTGTTCGGAATCCCGTGCCTGTCTGGTGCTGATCGTGCCGATACGCCGATGAGGCGAGTGATGTCCCGCCCGTGCCGCCGGACGGCCCGCTCAGCAGAAGTGCGGCAACCATCATGGAGATCACCAGGAGGCCGATCGTCAGAGCCATGAGGGGGATGTGTCGGGACAACTCTTCCTCCCTTCCGGCACAGCGGTGTCCGGCGCCCGGCCCCGGTCCGCGGCGCCGGCCACGGTGACCTCATGCGATACGAAGCGCCTCGGTGGGCTGGAGCCGAGCGGCGCGCAGCGCGGGGAGCAGCCCCGCCAGTACGCCGATGACGACGGCCGCGATGAGTCCGCCGCCCCAGGCGAGCATCGGCACGACGGTGGCCCACCCCTTGATCTGGGCGTAGACGGCCGTGGCGAGACCGCCGAGGGCCACTCCGGCCGCTCCGCCCATGGCGGCGAGCAGCACCGCCTCGGAGAGGAACTGGATCAGGATGTTGCCCTTGGTGGCGCCGAGTGCGCGCCTGAGGCCGATCTCGGAGCGCCGTTCGAGCACCGAGATGACCATGGTGTTGGCGACTCCGATGCCGCCGACGAGCAGGGCCACCGCCCCGAGTCCGAGAAACAGTCCGTTGAGGGCGGACTGGGTCGCCGCGCGGGCCTCCAGCGCGGCCGACGGCTGGCTGACATTGACCTCTTCGGCCTTCTCCGGGTTGGCCGTCGCGGCGAGCACGCCCTGCACTGCGGTCACCTGGTCGGTGTCGGCCCGTACATAGACGGTGGACGGGTGACCGTCGAAGTCGAGGTATTTCCTGGCGGCGTCCCAGCCGACCAGCACCGATGAGTTGATCTCCGGTGTCAGACGTACGGACTTGAGGATTCCGGTGACATAGAACCACTGCCCGCCGACCCAGATACGGGCCCCGGAGTGGACCCGGGATATGCCCAGCCGTTTGGCGGCGGTCGCCCCGAGCACGGCGACCGGCTGCTTCGCGGTGGCCGCGTTGAGATACGTCCCCTGGGAGACGGAGGTGCGCAAGGCCCCGGGCAGCCCCAGACTCGCCGCGTTGACGGCGATGGCGTTGGTGTTGGCGCTGGGGATATAGGGGTTGCGGTAGGCGCTGGCCTCGGTGCTCCCGGTGCTCTGCACATTCTCGACCGGACCGATCCGGCGGATCATCGCGGGTGCTTCCTCGGGGAGTTTGGCGTCCTCTCCGGTGAGGGTCTGGCCGGGCGAGACCCTCAGTAGATTGGTGCCCAGTTTATCGATCTCGGCGAGCAGCCCGGCCTGTGAGGAGGCGGACAGCCCCAGCACCGCCACCATCGCCGCGACGCCGATGGCGATGCCCAGCGCGGAGAGCGCGGCCCGCATCCGTCGCGTACGCAGTCCGACACTGGCGGTCCTGGCCACATCGGCCACATGCATCCCGCCGCCGGGCGGTGGAGCCGTGAGGGTCATGTCGCGTGCCTTTCGGTGGACAGAGGATCGTCCTCCGAGCTGACGTCGGTGACGATACGGCCGTCGAGTACTTCGATGCGTCGCGGCAGCTGGGTGGCGAGGTCACGGTCGTGGGTGATCACGACGATGGTGGTGCCCTCCGCGTTCAGCTCCCTGAGCAGGCTGAAGATCGCTGCGCCGTTGACGCTGTCGAGGTTGCCGGTGGGCTCGTCGGCCAGCACGATCGCGGGGTTGCCGACCAGGGCGCGGGCGATGGCGACCCGCTGCCGCTCGCCGCCGGACAGCTCCGCCGGGCGGTGTTTGATCCGGTGACCGAGCCCGACACGTCGGAGGGCGACGGTCGCCGCCTTCATCCGGGCGGCGTGTCTGACCCCCGAGTACAGCATTCCATCGGCGACGTTCTCCAGCGCGGTGGCGTGCTGGGCCAGGAAGAACTGCTGGAACACAAACCCGATCCGGGAGGCCCTCAGCCGTGCCAGGGACCGGTCCGACATCTTGGCGACATCGTCGCCGACGATACGGACCGTGCCGGATGTGGGGCGGTCCAGACTGCCCATGACCTGGAGCAGGGTCGACTTCCCCGACCCCGAGGGGCCCACGATCGCGACCAGCTCACCGCGGTGGATGGTGAAGGTCGCCTTGTCGAGCGCCACCACCGGGGAGGCTCCGGGGTAGACCTTCGACACCCGCTCCAGCTGCATGACCGGCTCGGGGGAGTCCCGCCGGTCGGCCGCACTCTCCTCGGCCGCCCTCTCCTCAGTCGTCGTTCCGGTCGTCGTTCCGGTCGTCGTCCCTGTCTTCATTTCAGTCTTCGTCTCGGTCATTGGCCCGGCACCACTATGCTCTGGCCGGCCTTCAGCCCCGATCCGGTCACCTCTACCCGCCCGGCGCTGTCGTCGAAGAGGCCCGTCTCCACCGTCACCAGCTCACGGGTGCCGTCCGCCTTGACCACCTCGACGGCGTATCCGCCGCCCGCGAGTGCCAGCAGTCCGTCAACGGGCACCGAGAGCACGTTCTTCACCGTCCGGGAGACGATGGCGACTTGGACGGGCGCCTTGTCCAGCCGGCCGGTCGCCTTGGGCTTGGTCGGCTTGATCTTGACATCGATGGTGGTCTTGTTCTCGCCCTGCTTGGCCACCTTTCCGACCGATGACACCACTCCGGGGGTCGTCGAGTCGTCGGGCAGTGTGATGGTCACCTTGTCGCCGGTCTTCACATCGGACTGCTGGCTCGCGTTCAGCTCGACGGTGACCTGCCGGCTCGTCGAGGAGCCCTGGAGGATGGGTTTGCCGGGGACGGCCGACCCGCCGCGCACCCCGTCCACGGTGGTGACCCGGATCTCCTCCACTGGCAGAAACAGCGCCTGCCCCAGGCTCAGCTTCCCGGTCTCCTCCAGCCCCACATCGTCCTGGAGCTTCTTCAGAGCCCAGCGGGTGTTCCGGCTGAAGTAGTCGGAGTCCGGGTCGATCTGTTCATCGGTGGCGTATTCGAGTTCGACGAGCGCCGCGTTCAGCTGCTTGACGTCGGCGCCCTCCATGCCCCGGGACAGCTCCCGGTAGGCCGGAGTCGCCTTGCCCTTCAGCAGGATGACCGGTTTCCCGTCCACCCAGTACAACGGCTTGCCCTGGTGAATGACCTGGCCCACGGTGGGAAGCTTGGTGACCGTGCCGTCGACTTTGTTGACCACGCTGTAGCTGCCCGCGTAGCCCAGTGTGCCGTTCTGCTGGGTCCTGGACGACAGGGTTCCCTCGGCCACCTTCGCCGTGCCGGTGCCGGATTCGCCGTCCGACACCGTCGTATCGCTCGCCCGGTTGTCGAACGGCTGGGTGATCGCCACCACTCCGACGCCGCCCGCCGCGACCAGGGCCACGATGACCGCCGCTGCCCGCCCCCGCCGGCGTGGCCGGGGGCTCGGCTCCTGCTCTTCGGGCGGCGGAGCGGATTCCGCCTTCTCGGTCGGGATCTCCGTGGTGCTCACGACCCGCTACCACCCTGCCCGGGACCGCCGCCGGGGGCGCCCTGCGGCTTGTGCTCCTTGCACGCCGTGTCCGCCTTCTCGAACTGCGCGGACTTGGGGTCGATGCCCGCGTCCTTCCCGAGGACCATGCCCTTCTCGGTGGGGTTGGGGTCGGGGAACTCGGGGACGCCGTTCTTGCGCATGCACTCGGCGTACTTCACCTGGTCGTCGGAGGACCAGCCGCCGCCCGGCTCCTCACCGCTGCCCTTGGTCGGGCGGTACTCCTTGCAGGCGTCGTCCGACTTCTTGAACTCGTCGGACCGGGGGTCGACGCCCTGCGGCAGGGTGAGCGCGCCGCCCGGCTGCGGGTCGGGGAAGTTCGGCTGGCCGTTCTTGCGCATGCACTTGGCGTAGGCCACCGCGTCGCCCTTGCCCGCCTCGCTGCCCTGCTCCGCAGGCTTCGCCTGGGACGACGCCTCGGCGACCGTCTCCTCCTTCTCGTCCGAGGAGCAGCCCGTGGCGACCAGGGCGGCGGACAGCAGCAGGACGGCCAGCGTCCCGGTCCGGCGCAGCCGACCCGTGCCGCTCTTCCTCGATTCAGCCTTGGGGCTGGAAATGACTGACATGACGTTCTCCATTGCTCGATTGCTCGATTGCCCAGTCCAGGACTTCCGTCCCGCGTTCCGTTCTACGCGGTACGCGGTTTCAGCACGGTTTCGCTCTGCGCCGCGGGTTTCCCATGGGGCGGAAGAGCGTCTTCCCTTCTCGCTCACCCGTTTGGTCCACTGTCGCCCTCGTAGGAAAAAGGCCCCGGCCCGCCGGGGGGATGGCGGGCCGGGGCGGAGGGGGTGGTCAGCAGCCGCGGCAGGAGCCGGAGCAGGTCAGGAGCCGGCGGGGGTGGGAACTCCGAGCACGGGCATGAACTTCCCGCACTTCGCCTGCGCCGCCTTGTAGTCGGGCGCATCGAGGTCGATCCCGGTGAACATGCCTCCGCCGTCCGGATCGGGGAAGTCGGGCATGCCGTTCTCACGCATGCACCCGACATACTTCGAGGTGTCGAGCGACGGCAGACCCGACGGCCGCTTCAGCCGCTCCCCCATGGGCGGCGCGATCTCCTTGCAGGCGTTCTCCGCGCTCTTGTACTCCTTGGTCTTGATGTCGATGCCGGAGTCCGGCTCGACCCTGATGGCACCGCTGGGATCGGGGTCGGGGAACTTCGACACGCCCTTGTCCCTCAGACACTGGGCGAAGGCCAGATTCTTGGTGTACTTCTCGCTCGCCGGCGAGGCCGATGACGAGCTGGAGACCGTGGCCCGCTTGTCGTCGGAGTCGTCGTCCGAGAGAAACGCGAACGCGAGTCCCGTGGCGACGAGGGCGACGGAAAGACCGGCGCCGACGCCCGCGGCGACGGCCAGACGGAGTTTCCTCCTGCTGCCTTCGACGTCGTTCTTCCCTGCGGAATTCACCATGTCGTCCATTTACGCTCCCCGTTCCTGGAGTCGCGCGGAAATCAGGCGTCCGATTTCCGCGAGGGGCTTCGGTTTCATCATTCCGTCGTGATCGGAGTCGATTCGGATCGCTTCGACATTCCCCTTCACATAGGGCGTCCAGCTGTCCGCGGACCCGGCCGGCTGCCCGATGTCCGGGCGCCCCTGAGCAGCGATGAACAGTGTCAGATCACCGTGGTAGGGACGTGGCGTGAAGTCGTGCAGAATGCGCACATTGTGCTCATTGACGCGGTGGATCTCGGAGAGCATCCGGACCTTGTCCCCCGGCGCTTCCCCGCCGCCGCCCGGTGCTCCCCCACCGTCACCCGGTGCTCCCCCGCCGCCGCCCGCGAGCACCTCGGCGCGGATCTCCAGCTCCTCGGCACGGGCCGGATAGCCGTCCAGGCTCACCAGCAGGGCGACTTCCTCACCCTGGCTCTGGAGATGGGTCGCCACGGCATAGGCCGCGGTCCCGCCGAAGGACCAGCCGAGCAGATGGTACGGCCCGGTGGGCTGCACGGCCCGGATCCGCGCGGCGTACTCCGCGGCCAGCTCCTCCAGGCTGTCCGGCGGCTGCTCACCGGCGGCGAATCCGCTCGCCTGAAGCCCGTAGACCGGGCGGTCCGCCGGCAGATGGTCGGCGAGACCGGTGTAGCACCAGCTCAGCCCTGTGCTCGGATGGACGCAGAACAGGGGCGGCTGCTCGCCCTCGGTTCTGATCGGAAGGACCAGACCGATGTCGTCGGCGTCGGACTCGCCGGACAGCGAGCGGGCGATCGCCTCCACGGTGGGTGCGGTGAACAGGGCTCGGATGCTCACCTCGGCATGGAGCACCCCTCGGATCAGGGCGATCAGCCGCATGGCGAGCAGTGAGTCGCCGCCCAGATCGAAGAAGGAGACATCCGCGCCCGCCCGTTCGATGCCGAGGGTCTTCGCGAACAGCTCGCAGAGCGCCTCCTCCATCGGGGTCCGGGGCGCTCGGCCGTCCAGCACCGCGAGATCGGGGGCGGGCAGGGCGGCCCGGTCGAGTTTGCCGTTCACGGTGACCGGCAGGGCTTCGAGCAAGACGATCGCAGAGGGAACCATGTAGTCAGGCAGCCGGCTGCTCAGATACCGCCGCAGAGCAGCGGGCTCGACCGCGCCGTCATGGACA
>NZ_VCLA01000202.1:14872-15125 GCF_009600885.1 Streptomyces jumonjinensis | reverse complement strand
TGCGCGTAAGCCGAAAGGTCCGCCTCCCGCACCCGCCCCAGCAGCTCCACGAACGACGGATCGCCGCTGACATCCGCCCGCAGCACCAACGTGTTGACGAAGAAACCCGCCAGATCATCGAGCGCCGCATCACCACGACCCGCGATCGGGGTCCCGACCGGGATGTCGTCACCGGCCCCCATCCGGGAGAGCAGCACCGCGAGAGCGGTGTGCGCGACCATGAACATCGTCGCCCGGCCACGCCCCGCAAGCC
>NZ_VCLA01000202.1:14741-14862 GCF_009600885.1 Streptomyces jumonjinensis | reverse complement strand
GATCAGGCTGTCCGGGTCGTCCAGCTCCCCCAGCACCTCACGCTGCCAGAGCGCATAATCCGCGTACTGCACCGGCAACGGACGCCACTCGGGCGTACGCCCCTGCCGACGCGCCGTATAG
>NZ_VCLA01000202.1:14648-14731 GCF_009600885.1 Streptomyces jumonjinensis | reverse complement strand
TGGGCAGGACCAGCTCCTCCGGAGCACCCGCCAGGGCCTCCCGCCAGTAATCCAACTGCGCCCCGACGACACTCTCCGGATCC
>NZ_VCLA01000202.1:14279-14638 GCF_009600885.1 Streptomyces jumonjinensis | reverse complement strand
GCACACCCATCGACCAGCCGTCCACCGCGATGTGATGCGCCACGATCAACAGCACATAATCCGAAGGACCTGCCACCAACAACCTGATCCGCCACGGCAGATCGACACTCACATCGAACCCACGCGACGCATGCGCCCTCACGGCCTCACCGAGGTGATCCTGCGAGGTCTCGATGACGAGGAGCGGCGGTCGTCCCGCCATGCCTTCGAGGATCTGCTGGCGTGGGGCGCCCTCGGTCTCGGGGAAGACGGTACGCAGACTCTCGTGCCGGTCCGCGACATCGCCGAGCGCGGCCTCCAGGGCCGCCACATCCAGATCTCCGGTCATACGGAGCGCCAGCGGCAGGTTGTACGCGGCG
>NZ_VCLA01000202.1:12901-14269 GCF_009600885.1 Streptomyces jumonjinensis | reverse complement strand
CGCCACGGCAGATCGACACTCACATCGAACCCACGCGACGCATGCGCCGCCAGAACACCATCGATATCGCGCTCGTCGGTCTCGACGACCACAAGGGGCGGACGCCCGGCAGCCCCCTCAAGGATCTGCTGCCGAGGAGACCCGTCCGTCTCGGGGAAGACAGTACGCAGGCTCTCGTGCCGGTCCGCGAGATCGCCGAGCGCGGCCTCCAGGGCCGCCACGTCCAGGTCCCCGGTCATACGGAGCGCCAAGGGAAGGCTGTAGACCGCGTCGGTACCCGGTTCGGTCTCCTCCAGCCGGTTCAGGAACCACATCCGCTGCTGAGCGAACGACAGCGGCAGAGCCTCGGGACGGGTCCGCCGAGTGAGCGAGGGGCGTACTCCAGCGCTCTCACTGCCGTCAGCGTCGTCGCCGTCCAGCAGTCCCGCGATCGCCTCCACGGTGGGTGCGGTGAAGAGATCGCGGATGCTCACCTCCGTGTCCAGGACGGCCCGGACGCGGGCGATCAGTCGCATGGCGAGCAGCGAGTCACCGCCGAAGTCGAAGAAGGAGACATCGGCGCTCACCGACTCCAGGCCGAGCACTTCGGCGAAGAGTCCGCAGAGCACCTCCTCCACCGGCGTCGCGGGGGCACGGCCACCAGCGGGGCCGGTGAGATCGGGGGCGGGCAGGGCGGCCCGGTCGAGTTTGCCGTTCACGGTGACCGGCAGGGCTTCGAGCAAGACGATCGCGGAGGGGACCATGTAGTCGGGGAGTCGCTCGGCGGCGAAGTCCCGGAGCACCGTCGTATCGACGGCGGCTCCGTCGTGCGGGACGGCGTAGGCGGTGAGGCGTTTATCGCCCGGCCGGTCCTCCCGCACCACCACCGCGACCTGACCCACCCCCTCACACGACGCGAGAACCGCCTCCACCTCACCCGGCTCGATACGGAACCCCCGCACCTTCACCTGCTCATCCACCCGACCCGCGAACACCAACTCACCACCCGCGGACCACCGCCCCAGATCCCCCGTCCGATACATCCGACCACCAACAACAAACGGACACGCCACAAACCGCGACGCCGTCAACCCCGAACGACCCAGATACCCCCGCGCCAAACCCGAACCCACCACATAAACCTCACCCCGAACACCCACCGGCACCGGACGCAGAAACCCATCCAGCACCAACACCCCCGCCCCACCGAACGGACGACCAACCGGAACCGACACCCCCTCCCCCACCGGAGACAACACCCCCGACATCGACGCACACACCGTCACCTCCGTCGGACCATACGCATTCACCAACCCCCGACCACCCCACCACCGATCCACCAACCACGACGGACACACCTCACCCGCCACCACCAACCACTCCACACAC
>NZ_VCLA01000202.1:11888-12891 GCF_009600885.1 Streptomyces jumonjinensis | reverse complement strand
CGGGCTGTTCATCAACACCGTGCCCGTACGGGTACGGCTCGACCCCGCACAGACGGTCGTGGAGCTGCTGACCGAGCTTCAGGCAGAACAGTCGGCCCTGTTGGATTACCAGTATCTGAGCCTCAGTGAGGTGCAGCGCCAGGCAGGGGCCGGTGCCACCTTCGACACGCTGCTCGCCTTCGAGAACTTCCCTTCGGGCGGACAGGGGCGACTGCCAGAACCCGCTGGGCTGCGAGTAGTCGAGTCGGGGATCCGGGAGTCGATCAATTACCCCCTCGGCCTGGTCGCGGGTCCGATCGGCGGACTCGGTATGCGCTTGAACTATCGGCCGGATCTTTTCGACGCCGAGGAGGCTCAGGGGATTCTGGATCGGTTGGTGCGGTTGCTGGGGCAGATGGCGGCTGATCCGGGGATGCTGGTGGGGCGGATCGGGGTGTTGGACGGGGCCGAGTTTGCGCGGGTGGTGTCGGAGTGGAACGACACTGCGCGGCCGGTGGTCGGTGGTTCGTTGGTGGAGTTGTTCGGGGCGCGGGTGGGGTGTTCGCCGGATGCGGTTGCGGTGTCCTCGCCGGAGGGCGAGTGGTCGTACGCGGAGCTGGACCGGGCCGCGAACCGGGTCGCGTACGGGCTGGTCTCTCGTGGTGTGGGCCGGGGTGATCTGGTCGGTGTGGTGATGGAGCGTTCGGCGGATCTGGTCGCTGTACTGCTGGGTGTGGCCAAGGCGGGGGCTGCGTATGTGCCGGTGGACCCGTCCTGGCCCACCACCCGGATTCAGCACACCCTCGGCGGTGTGGCGCTGGTCGTGGCGGATGGTGATGTGTCCGTTTCCGCGACGGCTGCTGTGGTTCCGGTCGAGGAGTTGCTGTCCGGTCCGGAGGGGGTCTTTGCCGCAGTGGTGGTGGGCGGTGAGGATCTGGCGTATGTGATGTATACGTCGGGGTCGACGGGTGTCCCGAAGGGCGTCGAGGTCACCCATGGTGCGGTGGCGGCTCTGGTCACCGAC
>NZ_VCLA01000202.1:11409-11878 GCF_009600885.1 Streptomyces jumonjinensis | reverse complement strand
CAAGGCGGGGGCTGCGTATGTGCCGGTGGACCCGTCCTGGCCCACCACTCGGATCCATCTCGTACTGGAACATGTCACCCTGACCGTCGCCGAACGGGGACTCGCCGACCTGGTGGCGCCCGATCGCCTCGTACCGGTCGAAGAGCTGCTGTCCGGCTCGGAGGGGATATCCGCCGCCGTGGCGGTGGGTCCTGCGGATGTCGCGTATGTGATGTATACGTCGGGGTCGACGGGTGTGCCGAAGGGTGTCGAGGTCACGCATGGTGCGGTGGCCGCGCTGGTGACGGATTCGTGTTGGAGTGCGGCGGCGCGGGAGCGGGTGCTGGTGCATGCGCCGCATGCGTTCGACGCGTCCACTTACGAACTGTGGGTGCCGTTGGTTCATGGCGGGCGGATTGTGATCGCTCCGCCGGGCACGGTCAGCGCCCAGTCGCTGGCGCGCTTGATCCGTGAGCATGAGTTGACGGCC
>NZ_VCLA01000202.1:9021-11399 GCF_009600885.1 Streptomyces jumonjinensis | reverse complement strand
TCCGGGGCTGACGGTGCGGCATCTGTACGGTCCGACCGAGGCCACCCTCTGTGCCACCGTCCACACCGTCGCTCCGGGAACCCCGGCCCCTGCGGTGCTGCCGATCGGCCGGCCCCGGGACAACACGCGTGTGTTCGTGCTGGACGAGTTTCTCCAGCCGGTTCCGGCGGGGGTGAACGGGGAGCTGTACATCGCGGGCGAGGGTCTGGCCCGGGGATACGCGAACCGCCCCGGCCTCACGGCCGAGCGGTTCGTCGCCAACCCCTACGGCGGTCGAATGTATCGGACGGGCGATCTGGCCCGCTGGAACGAGGGCGGCGAGCTCCTCTTCGCAGGTCGCGCGGACGAGCAGGTCAAGATCCGTGGCTACCGGGTCGAGCCCGGGGAGATCGAGGCCGTACTGGCGTCGCATGAGGCGGTCGGCCAGGTCGCCGTCATCGCCCGCGAAGACCGCCCCGGCGACAAACGCCTCGTCGCCTACGTCGTACCCGGCCCCGGGGCGGGCTCAGCCGTCGAGCAGTCCCTGCGGGAGTACGCGGCCGACAGGCTGCCCGCCTATATGGTGCCGTCCGCCGTGGTCGTACGGGAGTCGCTTCCGGTCACGGTCAACGGCAAGCTGGACCGCACCGCACTCCCCGCCCCCGACTTCGCCGGACTGACCGGTGGGCGGGGGCCCGCCACGCCCACCGAGGAGGTCGTGGCCGGTCTGTTCGTCGAGGTGCTGGGAGCGGAACGGGTCGGAGCCGAGGACTCCTGGTTCGATCTCGGAGGTGATTCGCTGCTCGCGATGCGGCTCGTCTCACGGATCCGGTCGGTACTGGACACCGAGGTGAGCATCCGTGAGCTGTTCACCGCGCCGACCGTCGCCGGAGTGGCCCGGCTCATCGACGACCACGACGGGGAAGGCCGTACCGCTCTGACGCCCCGGCCCCGCCCGGAGGCTCTGCCGCTGTCGTACGCACAGCAGCGGATGTGGTTCCTCAACCGGCTCGAAGGCGTCGGCGAGGGGGCCGGCTACAACATGCCGCTCGGCCTGCGGCTGTCGGGCGAGGTGGATGTGCCCGCGCTGGAGGCGGCGCTCGGCGATGTCGCGGACCGGCACGAGAGTCTGCGTACCGTCTTCCCCGAGACCGAGGGCGCCCCACGCCAGCAGATCCTCGAAGGCGCCGCGGGACGGCCGCCGCTTGAGGTGGTGGAGATCGCCGAGGGCGCGCTCGAAGACGCGCTCGCTGCGTACGCCGGACGCGGCTTCGACGTGAGCGGTGATCTGCCGTGGCGGGCCGGACTGCTGGTCACGGGGCCTTCGGAGTACGTCCTGCTGATCGTCGTCCATCACATCGCCTCGGACGGCTGGTCGATGGGCGTGCTGGCGCGGGATCTCGGCACGGCCTACGCGGCGCGTCGCCAGGGCCGTGAGCCCGAGTGGCAGCCGCTGCCCGTGCAGTACGCGGATTACGCGCTCTGGCAGCGTGAGGTGCTGGGGGAGCTGGACGACCCGGACAGTCTGATCAGCCGCCAACTCGACTACTGGCGTACCGCGCTGGCCGATGTGCCCGATGAGCTGGCGCTGCCGGCCGACCGGACGCGTCCTGCCGTCTCCTCGTTCCGGGGCGGGACCGTGCCGGTGCGGGTGGGCGCGCAGCTCCACTCCCGGCTGGTGAAGCTCGCGCAGCGGGGCAAGGCGACCATGTTCATGGTCGTACAGGCCGCGCTGGCGACGCTGATGTCCCGGATGGGCGCGGGGGACGACATCCCGATCGGCACCGCGGTCGCGGGGCGGGGCGACGCGGCGCTCGACGATCTGGCGGGCTTTTTCGTCAACACGCTGGTGCTGCGGACGGATCTGAGCGGCAACCCGACCTTCGATGAGCTCCTCGCCCGGGTGCGGGAAGCCGATCTGGCGGCTTACTCGCACCAGGACGTGCCCTTCGAGCGTCTGGTGGACGATCTCAATCCGGCACGCTCCCTGGGCCGTAACCCGCTGTTCCAGGTCTCCCTCGGGCTCCAGAGCGCTCCCCAGGAGCAGGGGCGGCTCTGGGATCTGCCGGGGCTGCGGGTCGGACCGCTGGAATCCGGTTCGGCGGGCGGCTCGGCGCGTGTCGATCTGACGCTGGACCTGTCCGAGCATCGCGACGGAGAAGGCAACCCGGCCGGAATCAGCGGCGGACTCCTCTACGCGACCGACCTGTTCGATGAGCGCACGGCGCAGATGCTGGTGGAGCGTTTTGTGTGGGTGTTGGAGCAGGTGGTGGTGGATTCGGGGGTTTGTTTGGGTGGGGTTGATGTGGTGGGTGAGGTGGAGCGGTCGGTTGTGGTGGGTGAGTGGGGTGGTGTGGGTTTGTCTGTGTCGGCGGGTTCGTCGGCGCAGACGTCGCCGG
>NZ_VCLA01000202.1:8718-9011 GCF_009600885.1 Streptomyces jumonjinensis | reverse complement strand
CGTCGAGCAGGATCAGGGCCGCCGGGACCATATAGTCCGGCAGCCGCGAACCCGCGAACGCCCGCACCTCATCGAGATCGATCCCCAGTGCCGTGCAGACGACGTAGGCGACGAGGCGCTTGTCACCGGGGCGGTCCTCACGGGCGATGACCGCGACCTGGCCGACCGCCTCATGCGACGCCAGCACAGCCTCGATCTCCCCCGGCTCCACCCGGTAGCCACGGATCTTCACCTGCTCGTCCGCGCGACCCGCGAAGAGGAGCTCGCCGTCCTGGTTCCAGCGGGCCAGATCG
>NZ_VCLA01000202.1:5024-8708 GCF_009600885.1 Streptomyces jumonjinensis | reverse complement strand
GACTCGGCTACGGCCTGCTGCGCTATCTCAACCCGGACACCGCGCCCCAGCTGGCCGCACTCCCCACCGCTCAGATCGGCTTCAACTACCTCGGCCGGTTCCCTGCCACGGCGGCAGCTCAAGGAGCGCGGCAGGACTGGTCGCCGGCCGACGCGAGCGAGTCCAAGGGCGTCGCCATCGGGGAGTACCCGGTCCTGCACGCCCTGGAGGCCATGTGCGTCGTCCATGACCTCGCTGAAGGGCCTCGGCTCACACTGACCCTGGCCTGGCCCGGCGCCCTCATCGACGAGGCAGCGGCACAAGCGCTCGCGGACGGCTGGGCGGCGATGCTGACCGGCCTGTCCAACCACCGGACCTCCGGCTCCGGCAGCGGCGGGCACACCCCGTCCGACTTCTCTTTGATCACGCTCGACCAGACGCAGATCGACCAGCTTGAGAACGAACTCGCGAACGAGGGGGGAGCACGATGACTCAGATGCGAGTCGAGGATGTTTGGCCGGTTTCACCGTTGCAGGAGGGGCTGCTGTTCCACGCGCTCTTCGATGAGCAGGGCACGGATGTCTATGTCGAGCAGATGTCCCTGGCGCTTGAGGGCCCGCTCGACGCGGTGGCCCTGCGGGCGTCGTGGCAGGCGCTGCTGGATCGGCACGCGAGTCTGCGGGCCGGTTTTCGGCAGCTGCCGGGGGTGGATCAGCCCGTACAGGTGGTCGCGCGTGAGGTGGTCCTGCCCTGGCGGGAAGAGGATCTGTCCCGGCTGTCCGAGACCGAGGCGCTGGCCGAGGCGGAGCGGATCGGCGCGGAGGAGCGTGGGCAGCGATTCGATCTGGCCGCGCCCCCCTTGCTGAAGGTGCTGCTGGCCAAGGTGGCCCCAGACCGGTACCGGATGATGATCACGTTGCATCACATCGTGCTCGACGGCTGGTCGCTGCCGATCCTGATGCAGGAGCTGTGGACGGCGTACGAGGCGGGCGGCAGCACGAGCGGTCTGCCTCCGGTCACCCCGTACCGCAACTATCTGGAATGGCTGGGCGGCCAGGACAAGGAAGAGGCCCGGGAGGTCTGGCGCGAGGCGCTGGCCGGCGCCGATGAGCCGACCCTGGTCACCGCGCTGGACCGGGACGCGGCGGCGATCCACGGCGAAGTGGTCTTCGGAAAGGCGAGCGACGAGCTGGACGAGGGTCTGCGGGAGCTGGTCCGGGTCCACGGGGTCACCCTGAACACGGTGGTCCAGGCCGCTTGGGCCCTCCTGGTGGGCAAGCTGACGGGCCGCGGGGATGTGGTCTTCGGCGCGGCCGTCGCGGGCCGCCCCGCGGATCTGCCGGGCATGGAGACCATGCTGGGGCTGTTCATCAACACCGTGCCGGTACGGGTACGGCTCGACCCCGCGCAGACGGTCGCCGGGCTGCTGGCCGAGCTCCAGGCGGAGCAGTCGGCGCTGCTCGACTACCAGTATCTGAGCCTCAGCGACATTCAGCGGGTCGCGGGCCCCGGGGCCGTCTTCGACACGATCATGGCGTTCGAGAACTTCCCGTCCGGCGTGGGCGACGAGGGCTCGTCCGACGCCGCGGGACTGCTGCCTGGGCCGCCCGGTCTGCGGGTGGCCGGGGCCGGAGCCCGGGAGTCCATCAACTATCCGCTCGGTCTGGTCGCCGGTCCGATCGGCGGTCTGGGCGTGCGGCTGAACTACCGCCCCGACCTTTTCGACGCCGACGACGCCCAGCGTATCCTCGGCCGGCTGCTGCGGGTGCTGGAGCAGCTGGCGGCCGACCCGGAGGCCCTGCTCAGCCGGATCGACATCCTGGGCGAGGCCGAATTCGCCCAGGTCACCGAGGAGTGGAACGACACCGCCCGCCCGGTCCCCGACGCCTCCCTGACGAAGCTGTTCGAGGAGCAGGCGCGGCGCACCCCGGACGCCGTCGCGGTGACCGCACCCGACGGAGAATGGTCGTACGCGGAGCTTCAGCGGGCCGCGAACCGTGTCGCGTACGGGCTGGACGCACGCGGGGTGGGGCGCGGGGATCTGGTCGGCGTGGCGATGGAGCGCTCCGCCGAGCAGGTGGCCGTGCTGCTGGGCATCGCGAAGGCCGGAGCCGGATTCGTACCGGTGGACGCCTCCTGGCCGGCGGCACGGACACGGCTCGTCCTGGAACCCGTCGTGCTCACCGTGGTCGAAGCCGCCCGGGCCGGTCTGCTGGAGCTCGATGAGACCGCGGTGGCGGACGAGACCGCGGTGGCGCACGAGACCGCAGTGGCGGAAGAACTCCTCTCCGGCCCCGAGGCGGTCGTCTCCGCCGTGGTGAGCGGCGACGATCTGCTGTACGTGATGTACACCTCCGGTTCCACCGGTGTGCCCAAGGGCGTCGAGATCCCGCACCGCGCCGTGACCGCCCTGGTCGGCGACGCCTGCTGGAGCGCGGCTGCCCGCGAGCGGGTGCTGGTCCACTCCCCGTACACTTTCGACGCCTCCACCTACGAGATGTGGGTGCCGCTGGTCAGCGGCGGCCGGATCGTGATCGCCCCGCCGGGCACGGCGGACGCGGCGACGGTCGCCGGACTGCTCCGTGGGCGCCGGCCGACGGCGATGTATGTGACATCCGGGCTGTTCGCCGTGCTGGCAGAGGAGTTCCCGGACGCGCTCGGAGCCCTCTCCGAGGTGCTGACCGGCGGTGACATCATGGCGGCCGGAGCGCTGGACGCCATACGCGGGGCATGCCCCGAGCTGACGGTTCACCATGTGTACGGGCCGACCGAGGCCACCGTCATCGCCACCATGCACACCCTCCCGCCCGGCGCCGATGCCCCGGCGAATGTGCCGATCGGCCGCCCTCGCGACAACACCCGTGTGTTCGTCCTGGACGAGTTCCTCCAGCCGCTTCCGGCGGGGGTGAACGGCGAGCTGTACATCGCGGGCGCGGGCCTGGCCCGGGGCTACTCGAACCGCCCGGATCTGACCGCAGAACGCTTCGTCGCCTGCCCCTACGGCGACGGCGGGCGGATGTACCGCACCGGTGACATCGTCCGCTGGAACGAGGACGGCGAGCTGGTCTTCGCAGGTCGGATGGACTCCCAGGTCAAGATCCGTGGCTACCGGGTCGAGCCGGGGGAGATCCAGACGCTGCTCGCCGCGCACGAGCGGGTGAACCAGGCCGCCGTCATCGTCCGTGAGGACCGTCCCGGCGAGAAGCGCCTGGTCGCCTATGTCATGACCACCGGGGACGCCGACCCCGAGCTGGGTCGCGCTCTGCGCGAGCATGTCGCCGCCACCCTGCCGGACTATATGGTTCCGGCGGCCGTGGTGGTGCTGGACACGCTGCCGGTCACGGCGAACGGGAAGCTCGACCGGGCGGCTCTGCCCGCCCCCGACTTCGCCGGGCCGGTCGGTGGGCGCGGTCCCGCGACGCCGGTGGAGGAGGTGCTCTGCGGGCTGTTCGCCGAAGTCCTCGGAGTGGAGCGGGTCGGTGCCGAGGCTTCCTTCTTCGACCTCGGCGGTGACTCGCTCCTCGCCATGCGGCTGATCGCGAGGGTCCGAGCCGTCCTGGACACCGAACTGAGCATCCGGGATCTGTTCACCGCGCCGACCGTCGCCGGAGTGGCCCGACTCATCGACAACACCGGAGACGCCGTCCGTACCGCGCTCACCCCACAGCCTCGTCCTGAGACGCTGCCGCTGTCGTACGCGCAGCA
>NZ_VCLA01000202.1:4416-5014 GCF_009600885.1 Streptomyces jumonjinensis | reverse complement strand
GACGCCGGTGGAGGAGGTGCTCTGCGGGCTGTTCGCCGAAGTCCTCGGGCTGGAGCGGGTGGGTGCCGATGTGTCCTTCTTCGACCTCGGCGGGGACTCGCTCCTCGGGATGCGGCTCATCGCCCGGATCCGGGCCGTCCTCGACACCGAACTGAGCATCCGGGAGCTCTTCACCTCGGCGACGGTGGCCGCGGTGGCCCGGTTCCTCGACGGCGGGGACGGCGGAGACGGCGACGTACAGACCGCGCTGCGGCCGGTGACCCGCCCCGATGTGATCCCGCTGTCCTTCGCGCAGCAGCGGATGTGGTTCCTGAACCGGCTGGAGGAGACCGGCTCCGGCGCCGACGCGGCGTACAACCTGCCGCTGGCGCTGCGTCTGACGGGTGCGCTGGACATCGCCGCGCTGGAGGCGGCGCTCGGCGATGTCGCGGACCGGCACGAGAGCCTGCGTACCGTCTTCCCCGAGACGGACGGGTCTCCTCGGCAGCAGATCCTTGAGGGGACTGCCGGGCGGCCACGGCTGGAGACCGCCGAATGCGCCGAGGCCGATGTCCGCGATCTGCTCGCGGCGACCTCGGACCGCGGCTTCGATGTGAGC
>NZ_VCLA01000202.1:2554-4406 GCF_009600885.1 Streptomyces jumonjinensis | reverse complement strand
CTCGCCATGCGGCTGATCGCGAGGGTCCGAGCCGTCCTGGACACCGAGCTGAGCATCCGGGATCTGTTCACCGCGCCGACCGTCGCCGGGATGGCCCGGCTCATCGACGACACGGACAACGGAACCCGTATCGCGCTCACCCCGAGGGAGCGCCCCGACTCGGTGCCGCTGTCGTACGCGCAGCAGCGGATGTGGTTCCTCAACCGGCTGGAGGAGACCAACCCCGGCGCAGGGGCCGCGTACAACCTGCCGCTGGCGCTCCGTATGACCGGGGACTTGGATGTGGCGGCCCTGGAGGCCGCGCTCGGCGATCTCGCGGATCGGCACGAGAGCCTCCGCACCGTCTTCCCCGAGACCGAGGGCACTCCGCGTCAGCGAATCCTCGAAGGCGCGGCGGGACGGCCGTCGCTGATCGTCGTCGAGACCGTGGAGAGCGAGCTCGAAGACGTACTCGCCGCGCAAGCGGGACGGGCCTTCGACCTCAGCGTTGATCTGCCGTGGCGGATCCGGCTGTTGGTCACCGGTCCCGCGCGGTACGTCCTGCTGATCGTGGCGCATCACATCGCGGTGGACGGCTGGTCGATGGGCGTGCTGGCGCGGGACCTCGAACTCGCCTACACCGCACGGCGCGAAGGCCGCGCCCCGGTGAGGGAGCCGCTGCCGGTGCAGTACGCGGATTACGCGCTGTGGCAGCGAGAGGTGCTGGGGGAGCTGGACGACCCGGACAGTCTGATCAGCGGCCAGCTCGGGCACTGGCGAGAGGCCCTGGCGGGTGCGCCGGAGGAGCTGGTCCTGCCGACCGACCGGCCCCGGCCGGCGGTGTCCACCTTCCAGGGCGGCACTGTGCCGGTACGCGTGGACGCGCCGGCCCCTGCCCAGCTGGTGGAGATCGCTGGACGCGGCCGGGCGACGATGTTCATGGTCGCGCACACCGCCCTCGCGGTGTTGCTCTCCCGGATGGGGGCCGGTGACGACATCCCGATCGGCACCGCGATCGCGGGCCGAGGTGATACGGCCCTCGAAGAGCTGGCGGGCTTTTTCGTCAACACCCTGGTGCTGCGGACGGATGTCAGCGGCGACCCGTCGTTCAGTGAGCTCCTCGGCAAGGTCCGCGAGGCCGATCTGGCCGCTTACGCGCATCAGGATGTGCCGTTCGAGCGTCTGGTGGAGGTACTGAACCCGGCGCGGTCGCTGTCCCGGAACCCGCTCTTCCAGGTGATGATGTCGCTCCAGACCGCCGCTTCGGCGCACTGGGAGCTGCCGGGCCTGACGGTGAGTCCCGTGGCCTTCTCCTCGGACGCGGCGGCGCGGTTCGATCTCTCGGTCGACTTGGTCGAGCTGCGGGATGGGGATGGGGCTCCGGCGGGGATCGGTGGTGGGATTCTCTACGCCACGGATCTGTTCGACGAGGCCACGGCGGAGGGCCTGGCGGATCGTTTGGCGCGGGTGCTGGAGCAGGTGGCGGTCAATCCGCAGATCCGGCTCAGCGAGATCGATGTGCTGGACGACGTCGAGCGGTCTCTTGTGGTGGGCGAGTGGAATGCGACGGGGCAGCCGATCGCGGGGGAGACGTTCCTCGATCTCCTCTCGGCCCGGGTGGAGGGTGCGCCGGGGATCGCGGCGGTCCGTCAGGGCGTGGATGTCCTCTCGTACGGAGAGTTGGACGCCCGTTCGAATCAACTGGCCCGATATCTGACCGGTCTGGGTGTGGGTGTGGGTCGGGAGAGTGTGGTGGGGTTGTGTCTGCCGCGTGGGGTGGACATGGTGGTGGCCCTGCTGGCGGTGTGGAAGGCCGGTGGTGCGTATGTGCCGCTGGACCCTGAATACCCGGCTGGCCGCCTCGCCTACATGC
>NZ_VCLA01000202.1:2276-2544 GCF_009600885.1 Streptomyces jumonjinensis | reverse complement strand
GAGTGTGGTGGGGCTGTGTCTGCCGCGTGGGGTGGACATGGTGGTGGCTCTGCTGGCGGTGTGGAAGGCGGGCGGTGCGTATGTGCCGCTGGATCCTGAGTATCCGGCGGACCGCCTCGCCTACATGGTGACCGACAGCAGCGCCTCCCTCCTGCTGGCGAACGCCACGACGGAGTCGGACGCACGGGCCGCCTCGGGCACGAACGGGAGGAGCGAGGACTCCATCCGGGTGGTACTGCTGGACGAGGTGGGCGAGGAGGTCGCCTCG
>NZ_VCLA01000202.1:1928-2266 GCF_009600885.1 Streptomyces jumonjinensis | reverse complement strand
TTGTGCTGGCGACTTCCGCGACGGTTTCCGGGGTGCGGGGCGCCGTGGTCGAACCGGTGCTGCTGGACGAGGTGGGCGAGGAGATCGCTTCCGAGTCGGCGGGGCCGGTGGGGGTGGTGATCGACCCGGCCCAGTTGGCGTATGTGATCTATACGTCGGGTTCGACGGGTCGGCCGAAGGGTGTGGCGGTCGCTCATGGCGGGGTGGCGAATCTGGCCGGGGCGATGCGGTCCGCGCTGGGTGTGGACGAGGGGGTGGTGGCGCTTCAGTTCGCGTCGTTCAGCTTCGACGCGGCTGTGCTGGACGTTGTGGTCACCCTCGCTGCGGGTGGAACGCTC
>NZ_VCLA01000202.1:0-1756 GCF_009600885.1 Streptomyces jumonjinensis | reverse complement strand
GGCGCTTCAGTTCGCGTCGTTCAGCTTCGACGCGGCCGTTCTGGACGTCGCGGTCACCCTCGCTGCGGGCGGAACGCTCGCGATCGCTTCCTCGGAGGAACGGACGGAGCCCGAGGCGCTGGCGGAGATGATCCGCACCACGGGCGTAGAAGTCGCCAGTGTCGTCCCCTCCCTGCTGGGCGTCCTCGATCCCGAATCCGTTCCCGGAGTGAGGCAGTGGATCGTCGGCGCTGAGCGAGTGACCGCGAATCTCGCGAGCCGCTGGACGCCCCACGCCCAGGTGTGGAATGCGTACGGTCCCACCGAGGCGACCGTGATCTGCTCGACTGGTCCCATCGCCCCGGCGATCACTGCGGATGACCTGCCCCCGTCGATCGGTGCCCCGATCGGGAACGCTCAGGTCTATGTCCTGGACGGTTTCCTTCAGCCGGTTCCGGTGGGCGTGACGGGCGAGCTGTATGTGGCGGGCACGGGTCTGGCACGCGGCTACGTCGGCCGCCCGGACCTCACCGCCGAACGGTTCGTCGCGTGCCCGTACGGCGGCCGGATGTATCGGTCGGGCGACCTGGCCCGCTGGACGGCCGACGGGCAGCTCCTCTTCGCCGGTCGCGCCGACGAACAGGTGAAGATCCGTGGCTTCCGGGTCGAGCCCGGTGAGATCGAGGCCGTACTCGCGTCGCATGAGACGGTCGGCCAGGCCGCGGTGGTGGTGCGCGAGGATCAGCCGGGCAGCAGGCGGCTCGTCGCGTATGTCGTCCCCGCGGCGGACAGCGAGATCGATGTCGACGCGCTGCGGGAACTCGCGGGCGTACGCCTGCCGGAGTACATGGTCCCGTCCGTGATCGTGCCTCTGGACGCGCTGCCGCTCACGGCGAACGACAAGCTCGACCGGGCTGCCCTACCCGTCCCCGAGACGCCCGAAGGGACACGCGGTCGGGACGCCGAGACACCCGTGGAAGAGACGCTGTGCGCGCTCTTCGCCGAGGCGCTCGGGGTGGAGCGGGTAGGGGCCGACGACTCGTTCTTCGAGCTGGGCGGCGACTCGATCATGTCGATGCTGCTGGTCTCCAGTGCTCGCCGGGCTGGTCTGGTCATCACGGCCCGCCAGGTCTTCGAACGCCAGACACCGGCCGGCCTGGCGGCCGTCGCCGGGGCGGTGGGAGACGGCGTCCCGGTAGGCGGCGGCGAATCGGGAGTCGGTGAGATCCCGCTGACCCCGGTCATGCACCAGCTCATCGAACGAGTCGGACCCGACCTCATCAACCAGGTCACCCAGTCCTCGCTGGTGGTCTCCCCAGTGGGTCTGGACTTCGCGGTCCTGACCCGGGCGGTGCAGGCCCTGGTGGACCATCACGACGTCCTGCGCGCCCGACTGGAGAACGGCGATGTGCGACAGCTCGTCGTGCCCGCGGCGGGGTCGGTTCCGGTGGACCCCTGGGTACGGCGGGTGGATGTCGGCGGACTCGACGGCCAGGCGCTGCGACAGCTCTTCGTGGAGGAGTCCCGGGCGGCCGTGCACCGGCTCGACCCGGAGGGCGGCGTGATGCTCCAGGTGGTGTGGTTCGACGCCGGGCCGGATGCCCAGGGGCGGCTGTTCCTGGTCGTCGATCATCTGGTGGTCGACGGGGTCTCCTGGCGCGCGCTGGTGCCGGACCTGGCCGAGGCGTACGCGGGGCTGGCGGCGGGTCGTGACGCCGGGCTTCAGGCGGTTCCCACGTCGTTTCGGCATTGGGCGCGGGGGTTGGCGGGGCAGGCG
>NZ_VCLA01000201.1:100061-202810 GCF_009600885.1 Streptomyces jumonjinensis | reverse complement strand
CCCGGTGACTCCCCGGTGACCCCCCGGCGGCCCACCGCTCTCAGCGCGCGGCCGGTGCTTCGACCACCGCGCACGACCAGGTGAAGCCCGCGCCCGCGTTGAGCAGCAGACCGATGTCCCCAGGGCCGAGCGCGGGCCGGCGCAGCACCTCGTGCAGTCCTGCGGGCAGATCTCCCGTGCCCAGATGCCCCGTGTCGCTCCCCCAGCGGACCGCCGGGGCCGCGACGAGGTCGCGCAGCGTCGGGATCCAGGCTCCGTCCAGCATTCTGCGCCCGAGGCGGGGCAGGAGGACGAACCGGATACGCGGGTCGTCGGCCGCGAGTCCGGCGTCGTCCAGCGCACCCCGGACCACGCGCTGAATCATCTCCTCGTTGACCTTCTTGAACGGCGCGGCCCCGTGCTCGCTCAGATAGGCGCGTTTGGTCCGGCGCATGTCGACCACGGAGGAGTTCTCCCTGGGGAGCCGTGCGAACGGGTCCGTGCCCCGGTGCATGGCCTCCAGGTGCGGAGCGGCCACCGTGTGCAGAGCTCGCAGCAGCAACGGGTCATCCGGGTCGGCGGGCGCTCTGAGCAGCACCGCCGTGGCCGCGTCGCCATAGGCGGCGCCGTAGTCGCTGCGCCATCTGTCGAAGCCGGGCTCGGTGAACCGGTCGGCGGTGGTGACCAGGGCGTGGCGCGGGCCCGTTCCCGTCGAGAGCACGGAGCGCATGGAGAGCCTGGCGGCGGCGAGCTCCAGGGCCGCCGCGCCGCCGTTGCAGATCTGCTGGATCCCCACCGGAACGGTGTTGTGCGCGCCGAGCTGGTGGGCGATGTAGTGCGGCGGAGACCAGAGGTCGTGGCCCTGGTAGTGCATCCACGCGTGCAGCAGCAGTGTCGTATCGGCCGCGGCCACCCCGCCGAGGCGCAGGGCCTCCCGGGCGGCCAGCACGGCCATTTCGGGCGCCGAGACGTCCTGGGCGACCGGCAGGCAGGGGTGACCGAGATCCCGCGCCGCCTTTGCCTCGACCCGCTGCTCTGCCACGGCGCTCTCCGCGCTGTCCCTGTCCGGGGGCAGCCACACGGCCGCCGAGACGATGCTCACCAGCGGGTTCGTTCTCATGACAGGAGTCCCCTCTGCTTCCAGCCGCGGGACGATCCCGCCCCGCAATACACCGAGTCTTTCCAGAGCAAATGGAATGTGCATCAAACCCTTATGAAAGAGGGGCCTAATTTGATCAGCAAGGGTTCTCGGCAATGGCTGCAATATGGCAGAGTGCTGCATCGAGGAAGCCGTAAGGCATTTGACGGCCGCTCTGCCGGTGACAGCCGCTCCGCCGGCCGTCCTGTAATTCACATTGTGTTTCCGTGGGCGGTCTCGGCACGCGTCACACGGAACGCGCGCCGTACGGCTTGTGGCACATGACTCGGGCGGCTCGCACCGCCGCCCTTCCGAAGGGATCACATACATGTCGGTCGACCATGGCCAGGAACTCGCTCCCGAGCTGCGCACCCGCGTCCGGGACATCGTGGCGGACGTACTGGAGGTGTCCGCCGAGGAGATCGGCGAGGGACAGAGCTTCACCGAGGACTTCGACGCCGACTCGCTGCTGATCATCGAGATCTTCTCCCGCTTCGAGAAGCAGCTGGGCATCGAGATACCCCAGGAGGAGCTGGCCGACCTCGACAACCTCGGCGCCGCCTACGCCCTGATCGAGCGTCACACCGCCACGGCGCATGTCTGAGCCCCGGCTGCGCCGCGTCGCGGTCACCGGCCTCGGCGCCGTGAGCAGTGTCGGCATCGGCGTCAAGGCGTTCACCGAGGCCATCCGCGAGGGCCGCAGCGGAGTCTCCCCCATCGCCTCGTTCGACAGCACCGGATTCCGGCACACCCAGGCCGGCGAGGTGCACGATTTCCGGCCACAGGATCACCTTGAGCGGCTGCCGGCCGAGAAGTGGGGCCGTAGCGCCCAGTTCGCCGCCTCGGCCGCCCGGCTCGCCGTGCGGGACGCGGACTGGGATCCCGAGGCCCTGTCGTCCGCTCGGGCGGGCAGCGCCATGGGCACCACCAACGGGGAGGCCGTCGCCTTCCAGGAACTGACCGAGCAGTGGCTGGCACAAGGCATCGGCGAGATCGACGGGGCTCTCGCCGCCCGGGCCTCGGCGGACCGTATCGCCGCCGCCGTCAACACCGAACTACGGCTGCACGGCGAGGCCCAGACCTTCGGCACCGCCTGCTCGGCGAGCAACTACGCGATCGGGTACGGATTCGACCTCATCCGCAGTGGCGCGGCCGACGTCATGATCGCCGGCGGAGCCGACGCGGTGAACCGCGCCACCCACGCGGGCTTCCACCGCCTGGGCGCCATCGCCCCGGACCTGTGCCGCCCCTTCGACGAGGACCGGGGCGGAATCATGACCGCGGAGGGCGGAGCGGCCCTGGTTCTCGAATCGTGGGACAGCGCTCTCTCGCGGGGCGCCCGTATCTACGCCGAGGTGCTGGGCTACGGCATCACCTGCGACGCCAAGCACCCGACCCAGCCGGACCGGGACGGCATCGCCGAGTGCATCCGCCTGGCCCACCAGGACGCCGGAGTGAAGCCCGAGGAGGTCGACTACGTGTGCGCGCACGGCACGGGGACGGCCGCCAACGACTCGACCGAGATCGCGGCGGTGCGGGCGGTGTTCGGCGACCGCATCCCGCCCGTCAGCTCCATCAAGTCGATGCTCGGCCACACCATGGGAGCGGCCAGCGGCTTCGGCGCCCTGGCCTGTTGCATGGCCCTGTGGGAGGGGTTTCTGCCGCCGACGGCGACGGTCCGCTCCGTGGATCCGGCACTCGGCCCGGACCTGGACTGCGTCCCCGGACGGGCCCGTCCCGCGCACCCGCGAATCGTGGAGAACCACGGGTTCGCCTTCGGCGGGAACAACGCCATCGTGATGCTGGGGAGGCCCGAATGAGCAGCGGCACCGCACCGACCGTCGTCCGGATCACGGGGTACGGCGTACTCAGCGCGGCCGGCGCCGGCGGCAAAGCCCTGTACGAGTCGGTGCGCTCCGGCGCCCTTCCGTCAGGTGACGGCGGCGCCGAGGCGCTGGCCGGATATCCCGCGCCACCGGGGGTACGGCTGCTGCCGGTACCGGACTTCGCCCCGCGGGAGTATCTGGGGCGCAAGGGACTCGGCGCCCTCAGCCGTACCAGTACGCTCGGCATGGCGGCGGCGGAGCTGGCGCTGGACAGCCTCCCGGCGCTGGTCGGCCCCGAGGAGCGGGCCCGGACCGGAGTGGTGATGGGGACCAGCACCGGCAGCGCCCGTGCCTTCGCGGAGTTCTTCCGTGAGTCGTACGAGGCGGAGCGGCCCTACCTGGTGAGCCCGGCCCTGTTTCCCGGGCTGCTGCTGAACCACTGTGCGAGCCAAGTGGCCATGCGGCACTCCTACACGGGCCTCAACGCCTCATTGGCCGGTGGGGCGATCTCCGCTCTCTCCGCGCTGCGCTTCGCGCGCAGTGCGCTGCTCACCGGCCGGGCCGACCGGCTGCTGACCGGCGGGGTGGAGGAGCTGAACGCGCAGACGGCCTGGGCCTGGCAGCGCAGCGGTGCGCTGGGCGAGCAGGCGGCGCTCGGCGAGGGCAGCGCCGTCTTCGTCCTGGAGGCGGGCGGCGGCGCTCCCGCGGGGACGCCCCTGGCCGAACTGACCGCCTGCGAGGTGGCCTTCACCCCCCTCGACGAGGGACCGCACGCGGTCGCGGCAAGCCTCGCACGATGCGTCGAGGACGCGCTGCGCGCGAGCGGAGCCGCCCCCGAGGACGTCTGCGTCGTCTCGGCCGGGGCGAGCGGCGGCGCGGGCTGGAGTGCGGTCGAGGCCCGTGGCCGCGGCCGGGGACTGGCCGGGCACACCCCCGAACTCCTGCGTGTACAGGATGTGCTGGGCGAGACCTACAGCGCCGGCGGAGGGCTGCAGCTGGCCGCGCTGCTGGCGCACTGGGCCGGCGGCGCGGCGCCGACGACCGGGGCCTGGGGTCTGGTCACATCGGTGGGCCACGACGGATCGGTGGGCGCGGCCGTGCTACGGCGTCCCTCCGCCATCGGATAGGTGAAAGGCCGGGTCGGCGGCGGTCTCCGGGGCGAGGCGTCTTCCCGGAGACCGCCGCGCTGCCGCGACCGGAATGGCCGGGGCGGGGATCAGGGACGCCCGGACCGCCTTGTTCACCGCGTCCAGGCGGGATACCGCGCCCAACTTCCGGAAGACGCTGTTCAGATGGCGCTTCACGGTCCCTTCGGTGATGTCGAGCCAGTCGGCGATCTGCCGGTTGCTCTTCGCCGACGCCGCGCCGACCAGAACCTGGTGCTCGCGGCGGGAGAGCGGTTCTTCGAGCGGCACGCGGGCCGCCGTCCCGCCGGGGACCAGGACCGTCAGGCGGCGGGGCTCGGTGAGACTGCGCTCGATCGCCGTGAGCAGGGCTGCCCGGTCGATTCCCTTGTGCAGGAAGCCGCGGGCTCCCGCCGCCAGCACCTCGTCCACCAGATAGGACTCCGCATAGGCGGAGAGGCAGAGGATCCGGGTGCGCGGGGAAGCACGGATGATGTCGCGTACCGTGTTCGCACCATGGCTGTGGGGCATGTGGAGGTCGAGCAGCAGCACATCCGGCTGTGCGGCGGCCACACACCGTACGACCTCGGCGCCGTCGGCGGCGTGCCCCACCACCGTCAGCGTGGGCTGCGCGTTCAGCAGGTCGCCGAGGGTCTCCCGGAACAGTGCGTGATCGTCGGCGAGGACGATGCGCGTACGGGAGACGGATCCCCCGGCCGACGGTGAAGCGCCGGGCCCCGTCACGGTCGTGCGCCAAGCGGCACATGCAGTTCCGCGCGGGTGCCCTCGCCGGGTCCGCTCATGACGCGCAGCCGCCCTCCGAGTTCCTCGGCTCGCTCACGGATGGAGATCAGGCCGTGTCCGGTGTGCGGACCGCTCACGATGCGCCCCGCGACGAAGCCCACACCGTCGTCCTGGACGCGGGCGTACACCCACCGTCTGGTCGTGCGGACGGTCACCTCGACCCGCTCGGCCCGGGCATGCGCCAGGCAGTTGCGCAGCAACTCGCGGAGCATCAGGAAGAGTTCACGGCGGCAGCGTTCGGGCGCGATCGTCTCGTCGCCGACCACCTGGATGGTGACGTGCGCATGCGGCGCCAGGTCGGCCAGGAAGGACTGGAGGGCCTCTCTGATCGGCGGCGTGTACGTGCTCCGGCGCAGGCCGGCGATCAGACTCCGGTTCTCCGCGGCGGCCTCGCGCAGGGCCTGCCTGGCCACCGCGAGATGGATCGCGGCCCTCTCCGGATCGTCCTCGCTGAGCTCGATGCGGTGCAGGGCCACGGCCAGCACGCTGCCGAGTTCGTCGTGAAGCCGGCGGGCGAGCCGCCGGGACTCGCTCCAGTCGTCGTCGCCCCACCAGAACGCCGCCGCGGCGGCGCGCAGGGGGTCCGCCAGCGCCCGCAGCACATTCACCGCGCGCGGCAGCGCCGTCCCGCCGAGGGCATGTGAGCTCTCCAGCGCGTGAATCAGCGCGGACTCGTACAACAGGCCGACTGCCGCGATGAGTTGGTGGGGCAGGACGCCGCCGACAGCGGCCGGGAGCGGCTCTGCGGGGGCAGGCTCGCGGTCGTGCCGCCCGGCGCCCGCCAGGGCCCGGCGTGCGAAGGCCACCAGCACCGCGGGCGGGGCGGAGGGCTCACGTTCGGACGGCGGCAGCAGCGCCGGGAGGCCGAGTCTGAACCTGTCCAGGATCGCTTCCGGCTCAAAGGCCCAGGCCCTCGGCCGAAGCGACGGCCCCGCCTCGTCCCCGTGCCGGGTGTCGCCGAGAGGCGTCGAAGGCGCCGGACATGTCAGAGGCACCGCCTGCGAGGCCGCCGCCCGCTGGTAGGAGGAGCCTCGCACCGTGCGGACCAGCCCCTCATGCAGTGCCTCGGCGAACACGCCTCCCGGGGCAGCCGCCGGAGATCCCCCGTCCGGCGGCCTTATCTGGGAAGTCGAGTGATCCATCAGACTCCTCAACGTGTGGGTTCTGTAGACGTTCGGCGACTACGTGACCATAACAAACATACTTGTCTGTTTGTCAACGAGTTTGACAGCGGCCCCAGTTGGCGAGTCGAGCGGGGTTTGCCGGCTTCGGCGGCAGAGCACGCGGGCCGGCCCGGCGGGACGCGGCCCGGATGGCGCGATCGGAGAGCCCAAAAACAGACAGACTTGTACGGTTAAGGATTCTGGTGGTTCACTGACCCCCTTATCGGCGGTTCAGTGTCGACGCCACCCATCGGGGGAGAGCGCGCGGCGGTCGTAGGCCGCCGTCGCGCCGGCAGGGCTGCCCGCCATCCGTCCCTCGTGCGTGGAAGGACACCTACCGCCCGATGCAGAAACGAGCCGAGCAGACCCGCCAGACCCTCATTCGCGCCGCTGCCGAGCTGATCGGCCACGGCGGCCTGCGCGAGGCCGGCCTGGTCAACATCTGCGAAAGCGCGGGTGTGAGCAGGGGAGCGCTCTATCACCACTTCGCCACGAAGGAGGCCGTGGTGGTCGCCGTGCACGAGGAGGCACGCCAGGAGACGAGCGCGATGATCGACGCCGCCTTCGACGCCCCGGATCAGAAAGCCGCCTTCGACGCCCCGAACCGGGAAGCCGCCTTCCGTGAGGCCGCCCACGGGGCGCTCTCCCGCTTCAGCTCCGCGCTGAGCCAGGCCCTGCGCGACGAGCCCATCGTGCGGGCCGGTCTGCAACTGGACCCCGACGGCTCCTCGGATTCCGACCGCCGGCTGCGCGAGGAGGTGCTGACCGCGGTCCGCCGGCGGGTGAGCACCCTGCTGCCGGAACTCCCCTCGAAGGAAGGCGACCTGGTCGACCTCGCCATGGTGCTCATGGCGGGCCTGGAATCGCTCGGACACGCGGACGAGACATGGTGGTCGCCCGCCACATCCGACCGCATATGGCGGACACTGCGTCCGCTCTTCGTGAGCCCGACGGCCACGGCTGCCGACAGCGGCGAGCCGGGGAACTGACGACGCCATGGCCCCATGCCTGTCCTTCAGCCCTCGGAGGACAGGCTCTCTTCGTGTGCGGTGTGCGCCGCGGTCGACGGCGACGGCGTCGTCCGCAGCCGTGGGAGCAGGCCGGGGGTGGCGATTCCCGGCAGCAGCAGCCGCCACATCGCCGACACGCGGTCCATCAGGTCCTCGCGCCGCGAGAACACCTGCGACATCAGCTGTATACCGGTGAACGCCCCCACGATGTACTGCGTGACCTCCTCCAGGTCGAGGCCGGGCAGCGTCTCACCCTGCCGCTCCGCCTGCCGGAAGAGACCGAGGAGCGCCTCCACCGACTGCTGATACGGAGTGCGCCCCGGGTTGGTGAACGAGGTCTGCTCCACGGTCAGCCGCACACTCGCCCGCAGCACCGGATCCGACTGAAGGCGCCGGGCGTACTCCAGGCTGAGGTCGATCACGGCCTGTAGTTTCACCGCCCGCTCCGGAACCACCAGAGCCTCGCTCTGTGCGGCGACCATCGCGGCGGCGATGGCTTCCTTGGAAGGGAAGTGGTGGTAGAGGGCCCCTCGCGTCAGTCCGGTGCGCGCGAGGATCTCCGTCGTACTCGCGGCGTCGTATCCCCGCTCGTCTAAAACGCTCGCGGCTGCCTCCAGGATCGAGCGCTTGGACCGCTCGCCCCGCTCCTGTACAGCCATCTCCACCTCACACCATTCGTGATCTTTTCATAATCCACAAAACCAAACCGACATGTCTGTATCTTCATTGCGGACAAGGTTGATTGTAGCCACCAAGGAAGCAAGGGCTCACGACAGCGCGGTCGCCGGCCCTGCCCGCAGAGAGACAGGATTTGCATGCAGCGCACCACTCGTACCGCTGGCAGCACCGCCCTCGATGCCTCCCGTACCACCCCGGTGGCCCGCGCCGTCAGCACCGGACAACCGCGTCTCAGCACCGGGCAACCGGGTCCCATCCCCGGGCAACCCGGTCTCACCACCGGGCAACCGGGTCTCACCACCACCGTCCCGCGTGAGTACGTCCACCGCGCGGCCGTGTCCGAGGTCTTCCTCACCCGCTGGGAACCATGGGAACCAGGCGGGGCGGACTGTTTCACCGTCACCGCCCAGTGGCCCCGGGGCCATGCCCTCTTCACCCCCTCGGGGGGCTACCAGGACCCGCTGCTGCTCGCCGAGTCGGTCCGGCAGACGGGCACCCTCCTGGCCCATGCCGAGTACGGTGTCGCCTTCGGCCACCAGTTCCTGATGCGGAGCCTGTCCTTCTCCGCGGCCCCCGACGCGCTGACCACCGGACCCGCTCCCACCGAGGTCGAACTGCGCGTCACCTGTCACGACATGGTCCGCCGCGCCGGCCGGCTGGCGGGCATGAGCTACCGCGTGACGCTCGTGCGCGACGGCGTGCGGGCGGCCACCGCCGAGGCCGCCTTCAGCTGCGCCAGTCCGTCCGTATACCGGCGGCTGCGCGGCGAACGGTCCACCACCACGCCGCTGCCGGTCCCCCCGGGCATCCCGCCGGCCGTCGTCGGCAGAGCCGACCCGCGTGACGTCGTACTGGCCGCCGCCGGTCCGCACCACCGCCGCCACCAGTGGCAGTTCAGAGTGGACACCTCGCACCCGATCCTCTTCGACCATCCGGTGGACCATGTGCCGGGCATGGCGCTCATCGAATCGGCCCGCCAAGCCGCGCACGCCGCCACCGGACTGCCGGACGCGCTTCCCGTCGTACTCGACAGCGTCTTCGAGCGGTACGCCGACCTCGACGCCCCCTGCTGGATCGACGCCCAGCCCGGCAAGCCGGACCTCACGGGCCGCATACCCGTCGGCATCCGCGGCACACAACGCGGCGCCACGGTCTTCTCCGCCGCCGTCGTGCTGCGTCCGCACCCGGACCGGTGAGGAAGCCTCCCATGACCACCACCGTCGTCATCACCGGCGCCGCCGGCTTCATCGGCCGCCATGTCGTCCGGGAGGCGGAGCGACATGTCGTCCGGGAGGCGGAGCTCCATGACCTCTCACTGCGCCTGACCTCCCATCGCCGCCAGGTCCGCGCCACCGCACCCGGCGCCCGGATCGTCCAGGCCGATCTCACCGACGCGCGTTCGCTGGCGGGTGTCTGCGAGGGCGCCGATGTCCTGCTGCACTGCGCGGCACAGATCGGCGGCCCCGCCGAGCTGTGTGAGGCCGTCAACGCGCGGGGCACGGCAGCGCTCATGGACGAGGCCCGCCGAGCGGGCGTCACCCGCATCGTCCAGCTGAGCACGGCGGCGGTGTACGGCCGCGGCACCTTCCGGGGCGAGCGTCCGGACGACCTCGACCGCGCGCCGGCCTCGGTCACCTCCCGAACCCGGGCGAGCGCCGAGGACGCCGTCCTGGCCGCGGGCGGCATCGTCATCCGCCCCCACCTGGTCTACGGCGAGGGGGACACCTGGGTCGTTCCCGCGCTGGCCCGGATGGTGCGCACCCTGCCCGGCACGGTGAACCGATGGTCCGCCCGGGTGTCGGCCATCGCGGCGGAGGATCTCGCCCGGGCCCTGGTCGCGACCGCCCTCGCACCCCGCGAACGCCTCACCGCGTCCGTCTATCACGCCTGTCACCCCGAACCCCTGGCCTGGCATGTGCTTCTGCGTGCCGTCGCCGCCGCCTCGTCCACCCCCTGGCCGGACCGGGACCTGACCCGCGACGAGGCATACGCGCACCTGCGGGCGTACGGCGGCTCCGAGCACGATCTGTCCATGATGACCAGCGACCAGTGGTTCGACGGCCAACCCCTCTGGTCGGCCCTGGGCCTCACCCCCGGACCGGGCTTCCCCACACGCTTTCCCCGGTACGAGACCTGGTACAAGGAAGCACTGGCCTCGGTCCCGGCCGAGGGCCGCGGGTAGAGCCCCTCGGGAACTGGAACCCCCGCCCGGCCGTTGAATTCGGCTTTTATCCGGCTTCCACGCCGCGCTGCCAGACTGCCCGGGAATCCGCCGACGCGGAGCGCGCCGAGCACACCCGAACGTCCGTCACCGCCAGGAGAGCAGGAGAGCAGGAGAGCCCGTGCGATCACCGACACCCCGCTTGCAACCGCCCCCGCCCCCGTCCCGGGGACCCGGTGTCCGCCCGATCCGCGCCGGCCGGCGGTGACGGCCATGACGACCGTGCTTCCCCGCTCCGGCTCGCCCGTCCAGCAGTTGATCGACTCCATCGCCCTCGACCCGGCGGCACCGGACACGTTCCGGTCGCGCCCGGCCGTCCCGCTCGACGCATCCGCCGTGTTCGGCGGCCAGATCGTCGCCCAGGCGCTGAGCGCCGCCGCCCGCACCGTTCCCCGGGAACGCGAACCCCACTCGCTGCACGGCTACTTCCTCTACCGCGGTGACCCGGCCGCACCGATCACCTACCGCGTGGAGCGGCTCCGCGATGGCCACTCCTTCACCGTACGGCGGGTCGTGGCAGTCCAACTCGGCCGCACGGAGCAGGAGATCTTCCACCTGACGGCGTCCTTCAAGTCGACGTCCAGGACGGTGTCGCGGCCCGGTGCGAATCACCAGGACCCGATGGAGTCGGCGCCGGCCCCGCACCGGCTCCCTCTCGCCGTCGACGAACCACCGGCGCATGTGCACCCCGGTGTCGTCCGACGGCTCTCGGAGGTACGCGACGCCATCGATCTGCGGTACGTGCGCGAACCGTCCACGCCTCCTTCAGGGCCTCCTTCCGGGCCTCCTTCCGGGCCTCCTTCCGGAGTTCGGACGAGCGGGTCCGGTACCGTCACACGCGTCTGGTTCCGGGTGCGGGAGCTGCCTCCCGGGGCAGCCGCACACGAACCCGCGCTCCACCACTGCCTCGTCGCCTACCTGTCGGACCTGACACTTCTGGATTCCGGCTCTCCCTGCCACCGCACGGGATCGCCCAATGACGGGAGCGGCAGCGCCGTCAGCCTCGACCACGCCATGTGGTTCCACCGTCCCCTGTCCGCCGATGAGTGGCTCCTGTACGAGCAGCGGAGCCCGTCCTTCGCCGACGGGCGAGCCCTGATTCACGCCAGGATCTACCAGGCCGACGGCACACTCGTCGCATCCGTCGTCCAGGAAGGCGCGATACGCCTCGGCCGGACTCCGGGCGCCGTCCAGCAGGCCGCACCGCTCCCCGACGACCCCGAGATCGACCCCTTCTCCTGGGCCGTCGCCAAACCGGAGACGGACTGAGCTCCCGCCGGGAGAGGCCCTCCCGGCCCGGGGCGGCGGGGATCGGCGCTCCGGCGCACAGGCTCCACCGCTGCCCGGGGCCCGGGCCGGCCGGCTACTCGCGGGCCGCCGACGTCGAGGACATGTCCGGGTAGCGGTCCCCCGCCACCCGGTCCGCGATCGGCTCCAGCAGGGCCAGCTCCTCCGGGGTCAGCCGCAGCCGGGTCGCCGCCGTGTTCTCCCGGAGCCGGCTCGCCTTGCGGGTGCCCGGGATCGGCACCACCGCCGTCAGCCCGTGCACCTCGGCCTGCTGCTGGACCCAGGCCAGCGCCACCTGGCCGAGCGTCGCGTCATGCGCCTCGGCGACCCGGCGCACCGGCGCCAGCAGCGCCGCGTTCGTCCGCGCGTTCTCCCCGGTGAAACGGGGCTGCGAGGCCCGGAAGTCGCTCGACCGCAGCTCCTTGGCGGCGTCCGTGAACGCCCCGGTCAGAAAGCCGCGCCCGAGCGGCGAGTACGGCACGAACGCCACCCCCAGCTCCGCCGCCGCGCCCACCGCGCTCTGCTCCACATCCCGGCTGAACAGCGACCACTCCGACTGGAGCGCGGCGATCGGATGGACCGCGTGCGCCTCGCGCAGCTCCGCCCCGGTGACCTCGCTGAGCCCCAGATGCCGCACCAGCCCGCGCTCCACCAGCTCCGCCATCGCGCCGACCGATTCGGCGAGCGGCACGGCCGGGTCGCGGCGGTGCATGTAGTAGAGATCGATCACATCGACGTTCAGCCGCTTCAGGCTTCCCTCCACGGCCGAGCGGATATACGCGGGATCATTGCGCACCCTCCGCTGGGCAAGATCGTCCCCGACGCGCTCGATGGCGAATTTGGTCGCGATGACGACCTCGTCCCGGTGCGCCCCGAAGAACGGCGCGAGGAACTTCTCATTGGCCCCGTCCCCGTACATGTCCGCCGTGTCGAAGAGGGTGACCCCGGTGTCCAGCGCGGCGGCGAGGGTGTCGCGGGCGGCCGGTTCGTCCGTGTCGCCGTAGAACTCGCTCATGCCCATGCAGCCGAGGCCCTGCACACCGACCAGCGGCCCGTCGGTCCCGAGGCGCACCTGTGCGATCGTGTTCCCGCTCATCGTGTCAGTCCCTCTCGTCCAGCGGCGCGCGCAGCGCGTCGCCATAGATGTCGATCTTGTAGTCGAGTACGGCGAGGGTGTCCCGCAGCTCGGCGATCCGGCCGAGTACGTCCCCTCTGGTCCGTATCAGCAGCTCCCGCCGCGCGGCGACGGTGTGCCCGCCCTCCCGGACCAGCTCGGCGAAGCGGACCATGTCCGCGACCGGCATCCCGGTCAGCCGCAGCTTGCCGACGAAGGCGAGCCACTCCAGATCACGGTTGGTGAAGCGGCGCTGCCCCGCGTGCGTCCTGTCGACATGGGGCATCAGCCCGATCCGCTCGTACCAGCGCAGGGTGTCCGCGGAGAGCCCGGTGTGAGCGGCCACCTCACCGATCGTGTAGCGGTCCCGGCCCTCGGGACGCGGCAGCGCCCGGCTGCCGCTCTCGGTCAGCGTCATACTTCAACGCTAGAACCCTGGAGTGCGCTCCAGGCAAGTGGAGAGCTCGGGTGCGGCTCACCCTCCGGCGTATGGCCGGGTCAGAGGCTTTAGGCTCATACCCATGCAGAGCCTGGCGATGATCGAGAACTGGCCGGTACCGACCGCGGCTGCCGCCGTCGTCCGCGCGGACGGCGTCATGGCCGGTTCGCACGGGCCCCTCGCGCACCGTTTCCCCCTCGCCTCGGTGACCAAGCCGCTCGCGGCGTACGCGGCGCTGATCGCGTACGAGGAGGGCGCGGTGGAGCTGGACGAGCCGGCCGGCCCCGAGGGGTCCACGGTCCGTCATCTGCTCGCGCACACCTCGGGCCTGGCCTATGACGAGCACCGGGTCACCGCCGAGCCGGGTGCCCGCCGCATCTACTCCAACGCGGGGTTCGAGGCGCTGGCGGACCATATCGCCAAGGCGACGGACATCCCCTTCGACCGCTATCTGCACCAGGCGGTGTTCGAGCCGCTGGGGATGACCGCGACGGCTCTTGAGGGGTCGGCCGCCAGGGACGGGGTCTCGACCGCGGCGGATCTGGCGCGGTTCGCGGCCGAGGTGCAGTCGCCCCGGCTGCTCGATCCGCACACGGTGCTGACGGCGATGACCGTCGCGTACCCGGGTCTGGACGGGCTGCTGCCCGGCTACGGCCGGCAGCGGCCGAACGACTGGGGCCTCGGCTTCGAGATCCGGGACGCCAAGTCGCCGCACTGGACGGGGGGTTCGTCCTCGCCGCGCACCTTCGGGCACTTCGGCCAGTCGGGCACTTTCCTGTGGATCGACCCGGACGCGGGGGCGGCCTGTGTGGCGCTCACGGACCGGGCGTTCGGGCCGTGGGCGATCGATGCCTGGCCCCCGTTCACGGACGCGGTCCTCGCGGAACTGCGGGCCACCGCCGCCTGAGCATCTCCCGGGCCCCCCGGGCCCCCGGGCTCAGCTCGGACCACCGCCCGAACGTCCCGGCCCCCCTGGGCCCCCGGGCTCAGCCCCGCATCTCCCACAGCAGCACCTCGGCCGGGGTCGACGCGATCAGCGCCCGGGCCTCGCCGCCGGTGATCCGGGCGGCGTCCCCGGGCCCCAGCTCCGCCTCCGCGAGCCGGACTTCACCGCGGACGACATGGAGATAGACCGCGGGCACCGCCGGCGTCTCCGTACGCCCGCCCGCCGGCAGCCTGCGGGCGTGGAGCACCGCGCCGGCCCGCGGCAGGGCGTACGGCTCCGTGTCGCCGAGCCCGCGCACGATCTCGTACGAGGGCTCCCCGCCGGGTTCGTCCGGCGCCAGCCACATCTGTACGAAGACCAGGGGCTCGGCCCCGTCGTTGCGTTCGCTGTGCCGCACCCCGGCGGCCGAGCTGAGCCGCTGGAGGTCCCCGGGGCGTACCACGGTGGCGTGGCCCGCCGAGTCGCGGTGGGTCAGTTCGCCCGTGACGACCCAGGTGACGATCTCGGTGTGGCTGTGCGGGTGTTCGCCGAAGCCCGCGCCGGGCGCGAGGCGCTCCTCGTTGCAGGCGATCAGCGCGCCGAAGCGGAGATTGTCCGGGTCGTAGTGGGGGCCGAAGGAGAAGGCGTGCCGGGTGTCGATGCCCTCGGCCGCCTCGCCGCCCGGGTAGCGGTCCGCCGATCGGCGTACGTCAATCACAGCCCCCACCGTAGGCCACCCGGGGCCCAGGTCGTGTCGTCAAAGTCCCGTCGGGCCGCCGTGCCAGGGCCCGAGCCCTCGCCGCACGGGCGTTGTCACCGCCCGGCGAACCCCGGGACTTAGCTCCGCCGTCCCGATAAGGCACTCTTGTCCCCGTGCCCGAACCCGCAACGAACGACGCCCACCCGCACTCCGCGACGCTGCGCCGCCTGGAGCAGTCATCCGGCCGGCTCGCCGCGAACGCCATCGCGCGCATGGACGAGACGCTTCCCTGGTACCGGGCCATGCCCCCGGAGAACCGGTCGTGGATCGGTCTGGTCGCCCAGGCCGGCATCGCCGCGTTCACCGAGTGGTTCAGGCATCCGGACGCCCCTCAGGCGATCTCGACCGATGTCTTCGGCACCGCGCCGCGCGAGCTGACCCGGGCGATCACCCTGCGCCAGACCGTGGAGATGGTGCGCACCACCATCGAGGTCATGGAGACGGCGATCGACGAGGTGGCCGCGCCGGGCGATTCGTCGGTGCTGCGCGAGGCCCTGCTCGTGTACGCCCGTGAGATCGCCTTCGCCACGGCCCAGGTGTACGCGCAGGCGGCGGAGGCCCGGGGCGCGTGGGACGCCCGGCTGGAGTCGCTGGTGGTGAACGCGGTGCTCTCCGGCGAGGCCGACGAGGGCGCGGTCTCGCGGGCCGCCGCGCTCGGCTGGAATTCGCCCGAGCATGTGTGCGTCATCCTCGGCACCGCGCCGGACGGGGACAGCGAGCTGACGGTGGAGGCGATCCGCCGGGCGGCCCGGCACGCCAAGCTCCAGGTGCTGACCGGGGTGCTCGGCGACCGGCTGGTGGTCATCGCGGGCGGCAGCGACAGCCCGCTCCATGTCGCCAAGGCGCTGATCGGCCCTTATGCGGCCGGACCTGTGGTCGCGGGCCCCGTGGTGCCGGATCTGCTCGCCGCGACCAGATCGGCACAGGCTGCCGCGGCCGGGCTGAAGGCGTGTTCCGCCTGGCAGGACGCGCCGCGCCCGGTACTGGCGGACGATCTCCTGCCGGAGCGCGCGATCGCCTCCGACCCCGCCGCCCGGGAGCAGCTGGTGGAGGAGATCTACAGACCGCTCGAAGAGGCTGGATCCGCACTACTGGAAACCCTCAGTGTCTATCTGGAGCAGGCGAGCAGTCTGGAAGGCGCGGCGCGAATGCTCTTTGTTCACCCCAACACCGTGCGCTACCGGCTACGACGTGTGACAGACGTCACCGGATGGTCACCCTCCGATGTGCGCTCGGCGTTCACACTGCGGATCGCCCTCATCCTCGGACGCTTGGCCGATGGAGATCCGCAGTCCTAGACTTTTGTGGGACACCAACAATTCCCCTGACGGTTCTTCGTCCCTGTCCCCACGGGCGGGCAGGGCCGTACACAAGAGAGAGTGTGAGAGTGCTCGTACTCGTCGCTCCCGGCCAAGGCGCTCAGACGCCTGGCTTTCTGACTCCCTGGCTCGACCTTCCCGGCGCGGCCGACCGTATCGCGGCCTGGTCCGACGCCATCGAACTCGACCTCGCCCACTACGGCGTCAAGGCCGACGCGGACGACATCCGCGACACCGCGGTGGCGCAGCCGCTGCTGGTGGCCGCCGGTCTGCTGGCCGCGTCCGCGCTCGGTGACGTGTCCCCGGGCGCGGTCGCCGGGCACAGCGTCGGAGAGATCACTGCCGCCGTCTTCGCGGGTGTGCTGGACGACGCTGCGGCGCTCGGTCTCGTCAGGACCCGCGGTCTCGCGATGGCCGACGCCGCCGCGATCGCCGAGACCGGTATGTCCGCCCTGCTGGGCGGCGAGCCCGAGCAGGTCATCGCGCATCTCGAAGGGCTCGGGCTGACTCCGGCGAATGTGAACGGCGCGGGTCAGATCGTGGCCGCCGGCACCGCCGCGCAGCTCGCCGCGCTCGCGGAGGACAAGCCGGAGGGGGTCCGGAGGGTCGTTCCCCTGAAGGTGGCCGGAGCGTTCCACACTCCGCATATGGCTTCTGCGGTCGAGGCGCTGAAGGCCGCGGCGGCGGGGCTCTCGCCCGCCGACCCGGTGCTGCCCTATGTCTCCAACAAGGACGGCGCGGTCGTCGATTCGGGCGACGAGGTCATCGCGCGGCTGGTCGGCCAGGTGGCCAACCCGGTGCGCTGGGATCTGTGCATGGAGACCTTCGCGGCGCGCGGCGCCACCGCGCTGATCGAGGTCTGCCCCGGCGGCACCCTCACGGGAATCGCCAAGCGCGCGCTGCCGGGTGTGAAGACGCTCGCGCTCAAGACCCCGGACCAGCTCGACGACGCCCGCAGCCTCGCCGCCGAGTACTCAGCAGCCTGACGCGGACTGACAAGGAGAGCCGAAGAGATGGCGAAGATCAATCCCGGCAAGGGCTCGCCGTACGCCAGGATCATGGGTGTCGGCGGCTACCGCCCCACCCGGGTCGTGCCGAACGAGGTCATCCTGGAGACGATCGACTCCTCCGACGAGTGGATCCGTTCGCGTTCGGGCATCGCCACCCGCCACTGGGCCGGCGCCGATGAGACCGTGAGCGCCATGTCCATCGAGGCGGGCGGCAAGGCGATCGCCGACGCGGGCATCAGCCCGCAGCAGGTCGACGCCGTGATCGTCTCCACCGTCTCGCACTTCAAGCAGACGCCCGCGGTCGCCACGGAGATCGCGGACAAGATCGGCGCGAACAAGCCGGCCGCGTTCGACATCTCGGCGGGGTGCGCGGGCTTCGGCTACGCGCTGACCCTGGCCAAGGGCATGGTCGTCGATGGCTCGGCCGGATATGTCCTGGTCATCGGGGTCGAGCGGCTGAGCGATCTGACCGATCTGAGCGACCGGGCGACCGCCTTCCTCTTCGGCGACGGCGCGGGCGCCGTCGTGGTGGGTCCCGCGAAGGAGCCGATGATCGGCCCGACCGTCTGGGGCTCGGAGGGCGATAAGTCCGACACCATCATGCAGACCGTGCCCTGGACGGATTACCGCGATGGAACGGTCGAGCGGTTCCCCGCCATCACCCAGGAGGGCCAGGCGGTCTTCCGCTGGGCCGTGTTCGAGATGGCGAAGGTCGCCCAGCAGGCGCTGGACGCGGCCGGGATCACCGCGGACGACCTGGACGTCTTCATTCCGCACCAGGCCAATATGCGGATCATCGACTCGATGGTGAAGACCCTGAAACTGCCGGAGCATGTCACGGTCGCGCGTGATGTGGAGACCACCGGCAACACCTCGGCCGCCTCGATCCCGCTCGCGATGGAGCGGCTTCTGGCGACCGGGCAGGCCAAGAGCGGCGATACGGCGCTCGTCATCGGCTTCGGGGCGGGTCTCGTCTACGCGGCAACGGTCGTTACCCTCCCCTAGTCAACCGGAATCTCCGGGCCGGTTCCCCGACCGGATTCCGGGCCGGTCACCCCCGGAGCGGCTGCCGGATCATCCGGACGCCTCACTCTCTGTCACAGAATCGAAGGAGCGCCATATGGCCGCCACGCAGGAAGAGATCGTTTCCGGTCTCGCCGAGATCGTCAACGAGATCGCCGGTATCCCGGTCGAGGACGTCCAGCTGGACAAGTCCTTCACGGATGACCTGGACGTCGACTCGCTCTCCATGGTCGAGGTCGTCGTCGCCGCCGAAGAGCGCTTCGACGTCAAGATCCCGGACGACGACGTCAAGAACCTGAAGACCGTCGGCGACGCCGCGGACTACATCGCGAAGCACCAGGCCGCGTAATTCCCGCCCGGGATCTGATGCGCTTGTCGCCATCCCCGGTGGCGTCGTGAACATTCAGCACCCCCTACACGTGGAGATTGAATTCCTGTGAACTCGACCAATCGCACCGTGGTCGTCACCGGTATCGGCGCAACCACACCGTTGGGTGGCGACAGCGCATCGACCTGGGAGGGTCTGCTCGCCGGACGCTCCGGAGCGAAGGTGCTCGACGACGAGCGTTTCGCCGAGCTCCCGGTGAAGATCGCCGCGACGGCGGCGGTCGACCCCAGCGAGGTCCTGCCCCGTCCGCTCGCCCGCAAGCTGGACCGCTCCGCTCAGTTCGCGCTGATCGCGGCGCGTGAGGCGTGGGCGGACGCCGGTTACACGGCTCCCGCCGGTGAGGACGGGAAGATCGAGCCGGGCCGGCTCGGCACGGTGATCGCGTCCGGCATCGGCGGCGTGACGACCCTGCTCGACCAGTACGACGTACTGAAGGAGAAGGGCTCGCGGCGGGTCTCCCCGCACACCGTGCCCATGCTCATGCCGAACGGCCCCTCGGCCAATGTGGGCCTGGAGGTGAACGCCCAGGCGGGTGTGCACGCCATGGTGTCCGCATGCGCCTCGGGCGCGGAGGCGATCGGCTACGCGGTGGAGATGATCCGCTCCGGCCGCGCCGATGTGGTGGTGGCCGGCGGCACCGAGGCGGCGATCCACCCGCTGCCCGTGGCGGCGTTCGCCAACATGATGGCGATGTCCAAGAACAACGACGACCCGGAGAAAGCGTCCCGTCCGTACGACAAGGGCCGTGACGGCTTCGTCCTCGGCGAGGGCGCGGGCGTGGTCATCCTGGAGTCGGCCGAGCACGCGAGCCGGCGCGGCGCGAAGGTGTACTGCGAGGTGCTGGGGCAGGGCCTGTCGGCCGACAGCCACCACATCGCGCAGCCGGAGCCCTCGGGCCGGGGCATCGCCGCGGCGATGCGCGATCTGCTGGCGACGACGGACCTCAAGCCCGCGGAGATCGTCCATCTCAACGCGCACGCCACCTCCACCCCGCTCGGCGATGTGGCGGAGGTGAAGGCGCTGCGGCAGGTGCTCGGCGACGATCTGGACCATGTCGCGGTCTCGGCGACCAAGTCGATGACGGGCCATCTGCTCGGCGGCGCGGGCGGCATCGAGACGGTGGCGACGGTCCTGGCGCTGTACCACCGGCTGGCCCCGCCGACGATCAATGTGGACCAGCTGGACGAGGAGGTCGACGCGGACATCGTGATCGGCGAGCCCCGTCCGCTGCCCGAGGGCACGATCGCGGCGATCAACAACTCGTTCGGCTTCGGCGGCCACAATGTGGTGCTGGCGTTCCGTTCGGTCTGATCCGGCGCGGTAGCAGGTACGCGTAGGTCTTGTCGAAGGCCCGTGCTCCCGATGAGGGGGTACGGGCCTTCGGCGTGTCCTGGACCTGACCTGACCTGTTGCCGGTGGTCCGGCGGGTCGCTCAGACCACTTGGTGGAGCCAGCGGACGGGGGCGCCCTCGCCCGCGTACCGGAAGGGCTCCAGTTCGTCGTCCCACGGCTTGCCGAGCAGTTTCTCGGTCTCCGCCGCGAGGTCCGTCTCGCCCTGGGAAGCCCTCAGCAGCGCGGCCCGCAGCCGGTCCTCGGGGATCAGGATGTCCCCGTGCAGTCCCGTCACCGCGTGGAAGATGCCGAGGGCGGGGGTGGCGCTGTAGCGCTCGCCCTCGGCGGTGGGACACGGCTCGGCCGTGACCTCGAAGCGCAGCAGATGCCATCCGCGCAGCGCCGAGGCGAGTTTGGACGCGGTGCCCACCTGGCCCTGCCAGGAGAACTCCGCTCTCCAGGTGCCCGGCGACGCGGGCTGGCGGATCCAGTCGAGCTGGACCCGTACTCCGAGCACGCCCGCGACCGCCCATTCGACATGCGGGCAGAGCGCGCGCGGTGCGGAGTGAACGTACAGAACGCCACGTGTCGTCGTCACCGGGACCTCCAGTGTGGGACGAGGATCGCCTTCCCAGCGGCCTCAGTAAACAGCATCGGGAGTTAATCTCCACAAAAGGGACAGCATGTGACGTGATGTAATTTACCGGAACCGCCGGAGCCGCCGGACACGATGCCCACCGGGTCGACGGGGAAAAGCTACCGTGCGTAGGGGCCCGTGGGGTGTCGTAACCTCGGTCCAGGAGCCGTACGCACCAAGCTTTCACTCGGCAGGGCCTCGGGGGCAGTCGATTCGGAGGGGATCCTGTGATGCGCGACAGGCGCGAAGACCATGCCACTGCACCGGCCGGGAGAGATACGACCGATCGGGCGAAGCCGCCCTCGGCCATCCGGGCGTTCCGGACGGCACGCGCCCCCCGGCCCCGGAGGGCCGCCGCGGTCCTGACCGCCGCCGCGGTCCTCGCCACGGGCGTGCTCACCGGATGCGACCTGGCGTCCGAGGCCCAGACCAGCGGCGCCCCCGCGCGAAAGCCCGCACCGGTCTGGGACCGCAGCCCCGACTCCATCGCCGCCGTCGGGGACTCCATCACCCGCGCCTTCGACGCCTGTGCGGTGCTCTCCGACTGCCCCGAGGCGTCCTGGGCCACCGGCACCGACGAAAAGGTACGCAGTCTGGCGACGCGGCTGATCGGCGAGCCCGCCGTCATCGCCGACCGCACCTGGAACTACGCCCGTACCGGGGCCGAGGCCGCCGATCTGACCCGGCAGATGACCAAGGCCGCGGCGAAGAAGCCCGATCTGGTCACGGTGATGGTCGGCGCCAACGACGCCTGCGCCGACTCGCCGGAGCTGATGACGCCGGTCGCGGACTTCCGGGCCTCGTTCACCGGGGCGCTGCGGGAGTTGCGGCGTACGGCGCCGAAGACCCAGGTGTACGTGTCGAGCGTGCCGGATCTGAAGCGGCTCTGGTCCACCGGCCGGGACGATCCGCTCGGCCGGGCGATCTGGAAGCTGGGCATCTGCTCCACGATGCTGGGCGACGCGGAGGATCTGAGCGCGAAGGCGCAGCAGCGGCGGGCGGATGTGCGGGACCGGGTCGTGGCGTACAACGGCGTGCTGAAGGAGGTCTGCGGGAAGGACCGGCGCTGCCGTTACGACGGCGGGGCGGTGTTCGACTACCGCTTCAGCGACGATCTGCTGAGCCGCTGGGACTGGTTCCACCCCAGCAAGGACGGGCAGGGAGCGCTGGCGGAGATCGCGTACCGGAACATCACGGCGGCGAGGCCGCCGGGGTAGGCGCACGGGGTAGGCGCACGGGCTGGTGGCGGGAACGGCCCTAGCCAGGGGCTTGATCATGAGGCGATACTTCCGGCTACCCCCACCGGAAGGATTGCCCATGCCCCCGATACGTGCCCGAGCGACCGTGGTCGGCGCCCTCCTCGTACCGCTTGCCCTGGCCTCTCCCGTACCGGCTTCGGCGGCTCCGGCTCCGGCGGCGGTCACCGTGGAGGAGGCCAGGCTCGACCGGGCCGTTCCCCAGGAGATCCTGCGGCGGAGCGGATTCGACGCGGTGGCCCCCCGGTTCGCCAGGGCGCTCGCCTCGGCCCGCTCGTACGACCGGGCCGAGGACGTCGTCGAGCACCACGCCTCCGCGCTCTGGGAGCGTGCGGTGGACCGGGCCCAGGGGCGCGGTCCGGCGCTGGGGGATCTGAGCCTGGACGACGACCGTCCGCTCTACTGGGCGCGGCTCGGGATGACCCGTGAACTGCGCCAGTGGCAGCCCGCGTCCGGGCTGAGCGACGCCCGGCGGGCCGCGCTGCTGGACCAGTTGGAGCGCTCGTCGCGCGGGCAGGACTCGATGAACTTCCCCGGCTCGCGCAAGGGGAACGTCCAGCGGATCGTCATGACGGCCTTCGACCCCTTCACCCTGGACCGGGACATCCGGATCAGCAACCCCTCGGGCGCGACGGCGCTCGCGCTGGACGGGACCGTGATCCGGACGGCGAAGGGTCCGGCGCGGATCGAGGCGGCCGTGTTCCCGGTCCGCTGGCAGGACTTCGCGGACGGAACGGTGGAGCGGACGCTCCGTTCCAAGCTGCCCAGGGCCGATGTGTTCACCACGGTGAGCCAGGGCCGGCCCGGCCAGTTCGACATCGAGCGTACCAACGGCGCGTGGCGCGGCGGCTTCCCGGACAACGACAATGTGTCGCGTACGGGGGCGGCGCCGGTGAGCGATCCGGCGACCCAGCCGCAGTGGACGTCGTCGACGCTGCCGCACACGGCGATCGTCGCGGCCCCCACCGGCCGTTTCCCGGTGTACGACAACACCTCGGTGCTGGAGATCCCGGCGGGCGGCACGGCCCCGGTCCGCAGCCCCGGCGGGCCCACGCCGGGCTCCACGGCCCGTGAGGGCGCGGGCGGCAACTATCTGTCGAACGAGATCGCCTACCGGGCGACGCTGCTCCGGGACCGGCTGGGGCTGACGATCCCCGGCGGCCATGTGCACACTCCGGTGCTCCAGTTCGGGGCGGGGAACACCACCGAGATCACCGACCCGGCGTTCGTCCGCAACCGGCTGGACATCATCGCGCAGGTGCGGGAGATCATCCGCGTCGCGGCGGGGGCGTAGCGGAGCGGCCCCCAGGGGGCAAGGGCGCTCCCCGGGGCCGGCCGGGGGCTGCTGTCCTGGTCGGGCAGCGAGGCGGCGATGATGGGCCCATGAGAGACGACCAGCCCATCAGCATCGCGGCGGCGCAGTTCAGCTCCGTGCCCGGCGATGTCGAAGCCAATGTCCACACCATGCGGAACCTGGTCCGCGCCGCCTCCGAGGAGGGCGCGCGCCTCGTCCTCTTCGCCGAGCTGGCGGTGACGGGTTACGGGATGGAGCTGGTGGCCGAGCGGCCCGGGCTCTGGCTCACGGAGGACGACTCCCGGCTCGGCCCGCTCCGCGAGGCGTGCCGGGAGACCGGGACCGCCGCCGTGGTCAACGCGGCGGTGCGCACGGCGGGCGGCAGGCCCGGCATCAGCTCCCTGGTCATCGGGCCGGACGGCGCTCTCCTCACCCGCTACGACAAGCGGCATCTGCACGGGGTGGAGCTCGATGTCTTCGCCCCGGGCGAGCACGACGGCCGCTTCACCCTCGACGGCGTCCGCTTCGCGCTGACCGTCTGCTACGACAACCGCTTCCCCGAGCTGGCCGAGCGCGCCCGCGCGGACGGCTGCCGGGTGTATCTGGCCAGCTCGGTGCTGGAGGACGGGAACGACTCCTTCGAGGCGGTCTATCCCGTACGCGCCCGGGAGAACGGGCTCTTCGTCGCCCTGGCCAACCAGGTGGGGGCCAGCGACATCGGGATGTGCCTCGGGGACAGCACGATATGGGGGCCGGACGGCGCACCGCTCGCGACCGCGGGCCGGCGGGACCCGGGCCTGGCGGTGGCCGAACTGCCCCTCGCCGTTGGTTAACCCTTGTGGAAGCGGTGGGGCTCCGGAGCGGCGGCCCGGGCGGTGGGAGTGCTCTCGGCGGGACGGGACGGTGACGGGTCCGGGGTCGGCGGGGCCAGCTCCCGGACCATCAGCGTCGCTCCGGCCACCGCGCCCGGCATCAGGAACACCGCGACGAAGGGCACCAGGAAGGCCAGCGCGAGCGGCAGTCCGAAGCCCAGGGTCATCATCCTGCGGCCCCTCAGCAGCCGGAGCCGTTCCTTCAGCTCCACTCCGCGCCGCTGGAGGGCGACCGCGGTCAGCTCCTCCGCGAGGAAGTAGCCGGTGACGCAGAGGCCGAGGAACGGGACGACGGTCTGGCCGACCACCGGGATGAACCCGGCGGCGAAGAGCAGCACGCCGTAGAACGTCACCCGCACCACGATGCGCAGGGAGTCCCGCCCGGAGATCCACAGCTCGCGCCAGAGCGGCAGCCCCGACTCGGGGACCGCGCCGCCCTGGCTGCGGTCGACCTCCTCGGAGAGCGACTCGTAGAACGGCTGGCCGACGAGCAGGGTGACGGCGGTGAAGGTGATCACCGCGAGAAAGAGCCCGAGGGCGAAGAGCAGCACGGTCAGAGAGCCGCGGAACAGTCCGAGCCACGGCGAGGACCAGTCGTCGGCGAACGGCGTCGCCCAGCCCACGAAGTCGTCGGCGCCGTAGCCGAGCCCGATGAGCGCGCCCGCGTACAGCACCAGGGTCACCAAGCCGGGCAGCAGCCCGAAGCCGAACCAGCGGCCATGCGCGCCGACCCAGCGCTGGCCCTTCATCAAATAGCCGAAACCCGACCCTAGATCACGCATGAGCTCACCCTATCGGGCCACCCGGACGGGGCCTCCGGGAACGATTCGTAGGAAACGCCCCTTGCCTGTTACCGAGTCCAACCGATAGACCCTGCGTACTGATCGTTGCGGCATACATGTCACCCGATCGACCCCCGACCCCCGGAGGTACTCACGCATGGGCATATCCAGACCGGCCCTGGTCACCACCGCCGCGCTCGCGGTCGCCGTACTCCTCGCGCCGGTTCCGGCGATAGCCGGGCCCACGGCCGCGGCGGGCCCGGACACCCCGGGCGCGTCCGGCGGCACCGGTCCGCAGCGGGAGCGCGGCGGCGCCGACTCCGCGCTCGCCAAGGCGCCGTTTTCGGCCACCGCCAACGCGCTGACCCAGCAGCCCCACTCCCTCGCCAAGGACCGCGCCTACCCCCGCCGTACGGTGCTGAAGACTCCCCCGGTCAACGAAGCCGACAAGTCGATCAAGCTGGGGCTCGTTCCGTACCACTCCATCGCCCCCCGGCTCAACGCCCTCCAGCTGCTGGGCGACCGGGTCAGTGTGGAGGTCGCGGGTACCTCGGCCAGCGGGCGGCAGCTGTATCTCGTCACCGTCACCGAGCCCGAGAGCGCGGGGAAGGTCCGCGACCAGGAGCGGATGCGCGAACGCATAGAGAACTCCCCCGCCGCCGCCGTCCGGGACAAAGAGATCAAGTCGTCCTACAAGACGCCGGTGTTCATCAACAACAACATCCACGGCAACGAGTGGGAGGGCACGGACGCCGCCCTCAAGCTCATCGAGGAGCTGGCGAAGGCCAAGGACTCCAAGACCCGGGATCTGCTGTCGAAGAACCGCGTCTATCTCAATGTGACGGCCAACCCCGACGGCCGGGTGGCCGGCACCCGTGCCAACGCCAACGGCTTCGACCTCAACCGTGACTTCGTCACCGCCTCGCAGCCGGAGTCCCGCGCCATCCGGCGGATAGCCATCGACAAGCAGCCCGCGGTGATGCTCGATCTGCACGGGTACGTCAACGGCACGCTGATCGAGCCGACGACTCCGCCGCACGGCGAGAACTACGAGTACGACCTCTTCCTCAAGAACTCCTACGCCAACGCGCTCGGCATGGAGAAGGCCGTCAACGGGCTCGGCTACACCGCGGAGAAGGACGGGGTGCGGCCCGTCGAGATCCCCTTCCGGGACCAGACGGAGGGCTGGGACGACTGGCCGCCGATCTTCACCCCGCAGTACATGCCGTTCCAGGGCGCGGTGGCCTCGCACACCATCGAGTTCCCGATGCGGGTCAACAACGCGTCGTACGACTCGCTGCCGGTGGCGGAGCTGCGCCGCCGGTCCGCGATCAACACGGACATCGCGGGCGCGGCGATGCGCGCGACCCTTCAGTACACCCACGCCCACCGCTCCCGGGTGATCGCCGACCAGATCGAGACCTTCCGGCGCGGCGCGGCCGGTGAGGCGCAGCGGCCGGTGTCCGAGGAGACGGTGCCGGGCGTGCCCGGGATCGGTCCCGAGGACGTGTACACGACCACGTTCCCCCGGGCGTACGTCGTTCCGGCCGGGCGCGGTCAGCGCAGTGCCGCCGGGGCGGCCCGGCTGGTGGACCATCTGATCGCCAACGATGTGCGGGTGGAGCGGGCGACCCGCTCGTTCGCGCTCGGCGGCAAGCGGTACCCGGCGGGTTCGTATGTCGTCGACATGCACCAGCCCAAGCGCGGCATCGCCAATGTGATGCTGGCCGAGGGCCGGGACATCAGCGCCGATGTGTCGGCGATGTATGACATCTCGGGCTGGAGCCTGGGGCTGCTGTGGGGCGCGACCGTGGACAAGGTGAAGCGGGGCGAGCTCCAGGTGTCGAGCCGTCCGGCGAACGCCGCGGCGCCGGTGGGCTCCGTGGCCCCGAAGGGGGATCTGCGGCTGCGGCTGGACGACCCCAAGGAGCTGGCCGCCCTCAACACGCTGCTCTCGCAGGACGTCGCGGTGCGGCGGACGGGGGACGGCGCGGCGATCGTGCCCGGTTCGGCGCGGAAGAAGGCGGCCGTGCTCGCGGACCGCTTCGGTGTGGTGTTCTCCTCGGCGAAGGAGCGCGGCACGGTGCCGCTGAAGCGCACCCGGGTGGCCGCCGCGGTGACGGCGGGCGAGCAGTTCGCGCTGCGTGAGATGGGCTTCGACGTGGTGCCGGTGTCGACCGCGATCCTGAACGCGGGCTTCGACTGGGCGGACGCGGATGTGCTGATCGTCTCGACGGGGCTCAGCTACGCGGGTCTGACGCCCGCCGCCCGTGACGCGTTCCGGGCGAGCGGCGCCGGTGTGGTCGGTCTCGGCGCGGACGGCGCGGCCTTCAGCGACGCGGCGGGGCTGATCCAGGCCACCGCCGTGGAGGGCAACGGCGACGCCAACGGCGTGGTGCGGGTGAAGAACGCCGGTGGTGTGATCACGGGCGGTGCGCCCAAGCACACCTTCGTCTACTCGCCGGTGTGGTTCACCGGCCTCGGTTCCGGGGTGCGGGTCGAGCAGCTGTACAGCGGCGGCAATCCGCTGGTGTCGGGTCACTGGCGGGCGACCGCCGGCGGCACGGACGGTCCGGCCGACGCGGCGGGCAAGCCGTCGGTGGTCAGCGGAGTGTCGGCGGAGGGTGTGCCGGTGGCGCTGTTCGGTACGGAGCCGCTCTTCCGCGGCCACCCGAAGGGTGCGTTCGCGCAGATCGGGCGGGCGCTGCTGAACGGCTGAACAGCTGAACCGCTGAGCGGCTGAGCGGTTCGTGATGAGCGGTGAGGGCCGCACTCCCGTGGACGGGGGTGCGGCCCTCTGCCGTCGTCGGGCGTAGTACGGTGCCGGCGCCTCCCCTGCGCCAGTGTCGCGCTCCGCCCGAGCGGTCCCGGTCGCCTCAGGGCCTCAGGACCTCAGCGCGCCCCAGTGCTTCAGTGGGAGAGCGAGACGACCATCTTGCCGGTGTTCTCGCCGCGGAGGAGTCCGACGAACGCCTTGTAGCCGTTCTCGATGCCCTCGACCACGGTCTCGTGGTGCTTCAGCTCGCCCGAGGCCAGCCAGCCCGCGACATCCTGGACGAAGCGCGGCTGGAGCCCGTAGTGATCGGTCACCAGCACGCCCTCAAGGCGCAGCCGCTTGCCGATGATCATGGGCAGATTGGTCGGCCCGGGGGTGGGCTCGGTGTTGTTGTACTGAGCGATCATCCCGCAGAGGGTGGCGCGGCCGTGCGGCTTGAGCGAGGAGATGGCCGCTTCGAGGTGCTCGCCGCCGACGTTGTCGAAGTAGACGTCGATGCCGTCCGGGGCGGCCTGCTGGAGCTGCTCCGCGACGGGCCCGTTCCGGTAGTTGAAGGCCGCGTCGAAGCCGTACTCCTCGATGAGGAACTTGACCTTGTCGTCGGAGCCCGCGGAGCCGATGACCCGGGACGCGCCCTTGATCCTGGCCATCTGGCCGACCTGGCCGCCGACCGCGCCCGCCGCGCCGGAGACGAAGACCGCGTCGCCCTCCTTGAAGGAGGCGGTCTCGAAGAGACCGGCGTACGCGGTGAGGCCGGTCATGCCGAGCACTCCGAGGTAGGCGGAGAGCGGGGCGAGCGCGGCGTCGACCTTGACGGCCTGCCCGGCGGGCACCTCGGCGTACTCACGCCAGCCGAGGTTGTGCAGCACATGGTCGCCCACGGCGAAGCCCTCGGCGGCGGAGGCGACGATCTCGCCGACCGCACCGCCTTCCATCGGCCGGTCGAGCTGGAACGGGGGCGTGTACGACTTCACGTCGTTCATCCGCCCGCGCATATAGGGGTCGACCGAGAAATGCAGATTGCGCACCAGCACATGGCCCTGCGCGGGCTCGGACACCGGAACCTCGCGCAGCGCGAAGTCCTCTTCCTTGGGCCAGCCGTGCGGGCGGGCCACAAGGTGCCACTCACGGCTCGCCGCGGGGAGTGCAGACGACATAGGGTGTTACCTCCTCAGAAACTTTACTGCGTTAAACAACCATGCTCCTTGATATTTCATGGTGTCAAGTATCGGAGTACGCTGACGGGCATGGCCACCACCTCGCGTCCCGATGCCCTCACCTTCGAAGTCGCCGATCTCATCGGCAGGGTCGTGACGCAGTACCACATCGAGTACGAACAGGCCGCGGCCCGGCAATCGCTGACCGGGGCCCAGGCCAAGGTGCTGAGGCTGCTCGCGCTCGAACCCATACCGATGCGGCGGCTGGCGGAGAAGCTCCAGTGCGAGCCCTCGAATGTGACGGGGATCGTGGACCGGCTGGAGTCACGCGGGCTGGTGGAGCGGCGGCCCGACCCCCATGACCGCCGGGTGAAGCTGGCGGCGGCCACGGAGGAGGGCGCGAGCACGATGCACCAGCTGCGGGAGTCGCTGAACTCCGCCCAGGAGCCGCTGGCACGCCTCTCCGGGCAGGAGCGGGAGACGCTGCGGGATCTGCTGCGGCGGATGCTGGGCGAGGAGGCGGGGACGCCGGACGAATACCGCGAGCTCAGCCTGTCCACGGTACCGGGCACGCCCTGAAGCCCGACGACCGGCGACTGGCGACTGGCGACTGACGACTGACGACCGGTGACCCGTGCCCTGACGCCCGCCGACCCGGGCGCGTCCTGAAGCCCGCAGCCCGGCAGGATGTCGTCATGACCGCTGCCGCCGCACCCTTCGGGCCCCTCGACTTCCAGCTCGTCCTGCTGCGCCGAATGGCCGACTTCCAGCCGGATCTGGTCGACGACGCCCGCCGTGACCTGGGCGTATCCATCGCCGAGATGCGCGAGGCCAACCGCCGCTGGCAGGCGATGGTCCGCGCCCCGGGAACCCGGGCCGCGCTCACCCGCTACCGCTCGGTGCTCGGCGAGCCCGAGCACTCCGGCCTCCGCAGAGTCGGCGATCTGGAGTGCCGGGCGCTGCTCTGGCCGGTGCCGCTCTGGCCGGATCTGCGGTTTGAGGTGCTGGCGGCGGCAAAGGGCGGCGCGGTCTGGAACGAGTGGCTGGTACGGGCCCCGGGCGCGGCCGGTCCCACGCTGCGTACGGCCGGGGATCTGAAGCCGTGGTCCTGCACCGTGGACGAGGCGGCGCGGGCGTTCGCGCCGGCCGCCCCGATGCAGGGCTCCGCGCCGACCCGGTGGCAGCTCTCCCTGACCCTGCCCGGCGGGGAGCGGCGCGTCGCGGAGTTCACCTGGGGGCTGTTCCAGCGGCTGCTGTGAAGCGCGGCACCCGGGCGCGGGCGGTGCGACCAGCGGCCGTACCCCGGTCGTACGCGCCGCCCCACCCCTTCTGGCGGGCCGTCAGCCGGTAGCCCGACCGGCTCACCCAGCGAGCGCCGCCCCCGGCGCGGCCGGACGATGCCTTCAGAGACCCGTATCCGGGAGGTTCCGCCGTGACCGTCAGTCTTGAGCAGCTGCGCCGCTGCCATGTCGCCGTCGACCTGGGGGCCGCCCGCACCAGAGTCTTCGTCAAGGGTGCCGGACTCGTCGTGGACGAGCCGAGCGTGGCCGCCGTGAACACCCGTACCGGCGCGCTCATCGCGGTCGGGGCGCTCGCCGAGAAGATGACCGGCCGTACGCCCGACTACATCCGCGTCGTACGGCCGGTGTCCGGCGGCACGGTCGTCGACATCGAGATGGCCCAGCGGATGCTGCGCCATCTCCTCGGTGAGAAACTCCGCCGTCAGCTGCGCCGCAAGCCCCGGCTCCGGGCCGCCGCCTGCACCCCCCATCTCAGCGATCCGCTCGCCCAGCGCGCGGCCGTGGAGACCCTGGTCGGCCTCGGCGCGCGCCGGGTCGAGCTGGTCGACACGCTCATCGCCGCCGCCGTGGGCTGCGGACTCCCCGTGGAACAGCCCACCGCGACCATGATCATGGTGTGCGGCGCCGCCACCACCCAGATCGCGGTGCTCTCGCTCGGCTCCATCGTCACCGCCGAACGCATCCCGGTCGGCGGCAACGCCATCGACCACGCGGTGATCCAGCATCTGCGCACCCAGCACGAGCTGATGCTGCCCCTCCAGTCGGTGCGCCCCCTCCAGCTGGCCCTGCACGGCAACGGCCTCACCTCCCAGGGCCCCGAGTCCACCGAGATCCACGGCCGGGACGTGGCCACCGGACTCGCCCGTTCCGTGCAGGTGGACACCGCCGCCGTACGGAACGCCATCCACACCCCGCTCACCTCGGTGCTCGACGGCATCGGCAAGGTGCTCCGGGACTGCCCGCCCGATCTCGTCGCCGATCTCGCCGACCGGGGGATCATGATGGTCGGCGGCAGCGCGCTGCTCCCCGGGCTGGACCAGATGCTGCGGAACGCCACCGGGATGCCGGTGCAGATCGCCGACCGGCCGGACATCTGCGCGGTGCTGGGCCTCGGCGCCATGCTGGAGGGCAGAATCCAGCCACTGGTCCTCAACCCGCTGGCCGAGGTCGACTGAGAGCGGAGACGGAGACGGGGACGAAGGCAGAGACGGAGCGGCGTGACCGGCGACGGCGCCGACGACGCAGCGGGACACGGGCTGCCGCAGCTGCTCGAAGCCGTGCTCAGCGTCGGCACCGACCTCGAACTGCCCACCACGCTCCAGCACATCGTGGACACCGCCGCCGAGCTCACCGGAGCCCGCTATGGCGCGCTCGGCGTCATCGACCCCGAGGGCGGAGCCCTCAGCGAGCTGTACACCTCGGGGCTCAGCCAGGAGGAGCGCGACCGGATCGGCCCGCTGCCGAGCGGCGCGTCCGGCGTAGTAGGTCTCCTCATCCGGGACCCGCAGCCGCTGCTGATCCACGATCTCGACGCCGACCCCCGGTCGTCGGGCGTCCCCGAGGGCCACCCCGAGACCCGCTCACTGCTCGGTGTGCCGATCCTGGTGGACACCGAGGTCTTCGGCAATCTCTATCTCTCCGGCAAACGCGAGGGCGTCTTCACCGAGGAGGATCTCGCGGTCCTGCGCATCCTCGGCTCCCAGGCCGGAATCGCCATCGGCAACGCCCGGCTCTACGAGAGCGCCCGCCAGCGGGAGCGGTGGATCGAGGGCGCCGCCGCCGTCACCACCGCGCTGCTCACCGGCCAGAGCGCGCGGGACGCCCTGATGACCGTCGCCGAACAGGCCCGTATCCTCGCCGGCGCGTCGGCCGGGGTGGTGCTCCAGCCCACGGACGAGGGCGGGATGGAGATCGTCACCGCGTCGGCCCCGGACGACCCGGGGGGCATCGTCGGCACCGTCATCGCCCCCGGCTCCCCGGTCCTCGCGCAACTGCTCGGCGGCGAGCCGGTCTTCATCGAGGACTCGGCGACCGACCCCCGGATGACGACGCGGGTACGCACCCGCTTCGGTCCTTCGATGATGCTGCCGCTCCAGAGCGGCGGCCGGCTGATCGGCACGCTCGCGCTGCCCAGACGGCGCCGCGACCGCCCCTACACCGCCGCCGAACGGCTGCTGGCCTCGCAGTTCGCCTCGCAGGCTGCGCTGGCGCTGGTGCTCGCGGACGCCCAGCAGAACCGGGAGCGGCTCGCGGTCTACGAGGACCGTGACCGGATCGCCCGCGATCTGCACGATCTGGTCGTCCAGCGGCTGTTCGCGACCGAGATGATGCTGGAGTCGACGCGCCGGAGGGCGGGGGCGGGCGAGGCGGACGAGCTGCTGAGCCGGGCCGTCGACGAGCTGGACTCGACGATCCAGGAGGTGCGGACGGCGATCTTCGCGCTTCAGCAGCCGCCCGCCCAGGCCCCGACCGGCCTCCGGGGGCGGGTGCTCGCGGAGATCGCCGGGGCGTCCGCGCTGCTCGGCTTCCCGCCCTCGGTACGTTTCCGGGGCGCGGTCGACGCGCTGGTGCGGGAGCCGGCGGAGGGACGGCTGCTGGCGGCGCTGCGCGGCGCGCTCGCGGCGGCGCACCGCAGGCCCGGGGTCACCTCGGTGGAGGTGGAGGTGGACGCGACGGTCCGGCTGCCGGACGGCCGGGCCGGGGTACGGCTGACGGTCACGGACGACGGCCGCCGCGAGGACGGCGGGGCGGGCGGCACCCCGGTCGTCTGGGAGGCCCCGCGCTGAGCTGCTCGGAGCTGCTCGGAGCTGTCCCCGCGCTGAGCCGCGCGGAGCCGTGTCCCCGCGGCGGGGCGGATGCCGCGAATGGCGGAAGGACGCCGGCGGGCCCCCGGCCGGACCGTCGCTGGCTAGGCTTCGGGAATGCGGAAGACACCCGGCCCGGAAGACCGTCCGCCCCGCGCCCGCCCGCTGATGCGCCGGAGTACCGGCATGCCGACGTATCGGCGTACTCATGTACTCCCGTACTGACGTACTCACGGCGGGAACGGCCCGCCGGACCCCCGCGCACTGATGTACTCTCCCGCGCCGATCCACCAGACCCACCAGACCCGCCGGACCGCGAACGACACGGGCCCCGGGTTCCAGGACCCCTGACACGGACATGGAGAACGACGAGTGAGTGACCTCTTCCCCGCCCTTGACGCCGCCTCGGACCGCATCGCCCTGCGCTTCGGCGAACGAACCCTGACCTATGGGGAGCTGGCGGGCGCGGCCGGCGCTCTGGCCGTACGGATCGGCGGGGCGTCCCGGGTCGCGCTCTGGGCCACTCCCACGCTGGAGACCGGGGTGGGAGCGGTGGCGGCGCTGCTCGCCGGAGTGCCCGTCGTGCCGCTGAACCCGAAGACCGGTGACGGCGAGCTGACCCACATCATCACGGACAGCGCTCCGGCGGCGGTGCTGGCCGGGCCCGGGGAGTCCCTGCCGATGGCGCTCGACGGGCTGGAGCGGATCGATGTCCCGCTGACCGGGACCGCGGGCCCGCCGCCCGTCGAGCCGGGACCGCTCTCCCCCGCGCTGATCGTCTACACCTCGGGCACCACCGGCCCGCCCAAGGGCGCGGTGCTGCCCCGGCGGGCCCTCACCACGAGCCTGGACGCGCTGGCGGACGCCTGGGCGTGGACCGGTGACGACACGGTGGTGCACGGGCTGCCGCTGTTCCATGTGCACGGTCTGATCCTGGGGGTGATCGGACCGCTGCGCCGGGGCGGCGAGGTACGGCATCTGGGGCGGTTCTCGGTGGATGCGGTCGCCCGGGAGCTGACGGCGGGCGGGACCGTGCTCTTCGGCGTCCCGACGATGTACCACCGGCTGGCCGAGGCGGTCGACGGCGACCCGGAGCTCCGGAAGGCCCTGACGGGCGCGCGGCTGCTGGTGTCGGGGTCGGCGGCGATGCCCGTCCATGACCACCGGCGGATCGAGGCGGCGACCGGCCGCGGGGTCGTCGAGCGGTACGGCATGACCGAGACGCTGATGAACACCAGTGTGCGGGTGGACGGCTCGTCCGCGCCCGGTTCGGTCGGGGTCCCGCTGCGCGGGGTGGAGCTGCGGCTGACCGAGGAGGACGGCTCCGTGATCACGGAGTACGACGGGGTGAGCATCGGCGAGATCCAGGTCCGCGGCGACCATCTCTTCACCGGGTATCTGAACCGTCCGGACGCCACCGCCGCCGCCTTCGACGGCGACTGGTTCCGGACCGGCGACATGGCGGTACGGGAAGCGGACGGCTCGATCCGGATCGTCGGCCGCAAGGCCACCGATCTGATCAAGAGCGGCGGCTACAAAATGGGCGCGGGCGAGATCGAGAACGCGCTGCTGGAGCACCCGGGCGTGCGCGAGGCGGCGGTGACGGGCGAGCCGGACGCGGATCTGGGCGAGCGGGCGGTCGCCTGGATCGTGGCGGCGGACCGTCAGAACCCGCCTTCCGAGGCCGAGCTGGCGGACCATGTGGCGGCGCGGCTGGCCCCGCACAAGCGTCCCCGGGCGGTCCGGTTCCTGGACGAGCTGCCGCGCAACGACATGGGGAAGATCATGAAGCGGTCGCTGGGGGCTTCATAGCCGGAGGGCCTCCTGGCCTGGGCGCGGGGTGCGCCCGACCCGGAAGGTCGTATCGATCACTCGTTCGATTACATGCCTCTCGGCGAGCGCCCCGATCCGGGGACGCCTAGCGTGAGGGGACGGAGTCCCTCCCGCGGACTACCGGACCCTCTCGACGGGAGGCGGTACCCCATGGCCGTACCACCGGAAGGCACCCCCTGCTGGGCGGACGCGATGTTCCCCGATCTGGCAGCCGCCAAGAGCTTCTACGGTGAGCTGCTGGGCTGGACGTTCGGCGAGAGCTCCGAGGACTACGGCGACTACACCCAGGCGTTCAAGGACGGCGCGGCCGTGGCCGCCGTCGTCCCGCGGATGCCGGGCATGGACGGGCCGCCCGCCTGGAATCTGTACTTCGCGACGCCCGACGCGAGCGCGACGGCGGCGAGGATCCGGGAGAACGGCGGCACCCTGGCGATGGAGCCCATGGCCGTGGGCGAGTTCGGCACCATGGTCACGGCCCAGGACCCCAGCGGCGTCTTCTTCAGCGCCTGGCAGGCGGGCAGTCACAAGGGCTTCGGAAAGACCGGCGAGCCGGGCGCGTACGCCTGGGCGGAGCTGTGCACCCGAGAGGTGCGGAAGGCGGACTCCTTCTTCCCCGTCGTCTTCCCCTTCGAGGTGCGGCGGATGGAGAGCGATCAACTCGACCTCCAGCTGTGGAGCATCGGCGGTGAACCGGTGGCGGGACGGCTGAAGATGACCGACAACTTCCCGGCCGACGCGGCGCCGTTCATCAATGTGTACTTCGCGGTGGCGGATGTGGAGGACGCGGTCGCCACCGTCGAGAGGCTCGGCGGACAGCTGCTGTACGGGCCCGCGGACAGCCCGTTCGGGCGGTTCGCCCCGGTCATGGACCAGCAGGGCGCGGTGTTCTCGGTCATCGACCTCGGAAAGCGGGAGGGCGAGATGCCCGCCTTCTCCTGAATCCTGCCAGTGAATCCGGCAGGCGGCCGGGGGCGCGCTCACTTCCGTGCCGCGCCCCCGGCGGCCTGCGGACGGTCCGAGGGCCCGGCCGGTCCCAGCGGGACTACCGCACTTTTCAGCCCCTTCAGCCCCTTCAGCCCCTTCAGACTTGTCAGACCCTGGAGGCCCGCCGCCGGTCCTTCGAGGTCGATCGGGCCGAGCGGCTCCGCCACGGCGCCCGGGAGCTCCACCGTCCCGACCGGGATCAGCGGCGGATCGGACGGTACGGACGACACATCCGACACATCGGACGTATCCGACGCGCTCGCGCCCGGGAGTCGGCCGGGCTCGCCCGCCGGCTCCCGGCCGGCGTCCGGTGCTTCCGCGGGCGGGCCCCCGCCACCGGCCGGCGGCGACATTTCGCCCTCGGCGGGCCGTGCGGGATGCCCGGCGCCGGGCGAGGCGGTCACCTCCCGGGCGTCCGGCCCGACCGCGTCGGCGCTGTGCCTGACCTCGGGCGCCTCATCGGCGGCGCGGTCCGCGGTCCACCGCTGCCCGCCCGTGCCGTCCCGGTCCGCGACGACCACATCGGCCCCCGCGCGGCGTGCGCCGGGCACGACGGCGTACCGGTCGTTCCAGCGGGGGATCAGCTGCCCCCGGATGGTGAGGTCGTACCGTACGTCCTTACCGTCACCGCGCTCTCCCGCGCCCCCCTCGCAGTCGGTGAGCAGGAGCACGCCGCCGGGCGCCCGGGAGTTCAGACAGAGGCCGGGCGCGGCAGCGGAGCGCAGCAGACCGTCCCGTCCGTAGATCCACCGCTGGGTGGCGGAGGCGTCGCAGACGGCGGTCCTGGCCGCCGCGCCGGGCCGGGCCCGCCGGTCCTCGACGTCGAGGCAGAGGCCGGACCCGGCATGGCGCAGATGGGCGGTGAACGCCCCGGCCGGATAGGCGGCTCCGGTCACGGACGGCACCGGCGCGGGGAATCGCGCACCGGGCGCCGTGGCGGTGGCGAGGGTTCCGCCGGGGGGTACGGGTGCGGCGGGCGCGGCGGCCCCGCTGCCGCCGTCCGACGAGAGCCGGGTGACGACGCTCGCCGCCAACAGCAGTCCGGTGGCCGCTCCGACGCCGGTGACCAGGGCGGACCGCAGGCGCTGGGGAATCCCTCCGGCACGGCCGGGGGCGGTCCGGGGGCCGTGGGACGACCCCACGTGGTGCGGCCCCGCATGGAACGGTCCCGCATAGGACGGTCCCGCATAGGACGGTCCCGCATGGGACGGCCCCACGTGGTGCGGGAGAGCCTCGGAAGCGCGGTGAGCCCGGAGGGCGTACGGGGCCGGAGCGTCCTCTTCCGCCGGGGTCCGCGCTTCGGCGGCCCAGGGGGGCGTGTGCCGTGCGGCCGGGTTCCGGCCCGCGGCGGCTCCGGCGCGGTAGCGGGCCGCCCTGCGGGCCGGGCGGGAGTCGAGATACGGCCGCGCGGCCCGGCCGAGCACTCCCTCCGCGAGCAGCGTGGCCAGCCGGTCACCGCCGAGGTCGAGCTGCTCGGCGGCGGACGCGCAGTGCGGGCATACGGCGAGATGCGCCTGGACGCCGGGGGAGACCGGCTCGCCGCCTTGGCGGCGGGCCGCGTCGAGCAGCCGGTTGTGACGGCGGCATCCGCTCTCCGGGGCGAGTTCCCGGTGGGCGCGCAGAACGCCCGCCCTGAGTTCGTCCCGTGCGCGTTCGAGCTGGATCGCCGCACCGCGCGGATCGATGGCGAGCAGACCGGCCGGTACGGATATGCCCTCGGCTTCGGCCTCGGTATGCCAGAGCAGACATTGGGCGGTTCCGGGCAGCGCGAGAAACGACCGGAGGATCAGTTCCCGGTTCTCGGCGGGGGCGAACAGCGCGGCGGGAGCGGAGCGGCCGGTATCGGGGTGTCTGAGTTCGGGCAGCGCGCCGACCCGTTCGTCGGCCGCCCACGCTCCGGCGATCCGGCGTGCGGTCATCAGCAGGAGCGGGCGGAGCGCGGCGCTGGTGCGCGCCCGCCGGAGGGTCTCCAGCACTCTGGCGAAGGCCGCCGTGGTCAGCAGCGAGGCGGCTTTCGCGGACGGGGTGCCCAGCAGCGCGTAGTCGAATACCGGCTGCCAGTGTCTCGCCAGCAGCACGGCCACCGGCCGGGTGTCGTCCTCGGCGTCGCCCGCCCGCAGCGACGCCGCCAGGCCCTCATCGGAGGCCCCGGAGTCCAGACCGGTGCGGGCGGGGGAAAGGGAACCCTGGGGGCGGGGTTGGTGCATAAGACGTCTTTCGGTCAATGAAGTCGTCAGGATTGTCGAAAGAAGCACACGTGTACAGCATCTGAACTCATGACCAATTCGAACTGTTGAACAAAACCATTGCGGCCGGAGACGAGAGAGCTCACCCTGGCACAACCGCCGTTGTGGAACAAGACGTCAAGAACGCTCGGGCAATCGCCGCTTCACCAGCGATGAAAGGAATTGGATCATTCCTGAGCGGAGTTGACTGATTTCTCCGGGGCGCACCGAGGTCAAGCGGTCATGATCGATCCCGGATGGGGAACCGAGCTGTCGAACACGGACGGTTACGTCGACTTCGCGCCAACCTCCCTATCACTACCGGCCGTTCATCCATGACCGTACTGAATTCACTATTGTCACTCCGGCCTCATAGCTCACCGAGCGAGACCTCGGTCGCCTTGACGCTCGTCCATACGGCGGCGCCTTCGGCGAGTCCGAGCTCCGCCGCCGCCTGCGGGGTGATCTCGGCGACCAGATCGGGGGCCTCGGGCGAGTTGATCAGGACCCGCAGCCGGCTGCCGGTCGCGGTGATCTCCCTGACCGTGCCGGGCCAGACGTTGCGCGGGCTGCCGCCCGGCTGACGGCGGTGGACGGAGACGGCCTCGGGGGCGATGACGGCGAGGGCCGGGGCCCCGGCGGGCAGCGGCTCCGCGGCGATCAGCCGGCCGCCGCCGGGCAGGCTGAGCCCGTCTCCGGTGGCGGTGCCGGGCCAGGCGTTGCGGCCGAGCATCCGGGCGACCCACGGGGAGCGGGGGCGCCGGGTGACCTCGGCGGGCGGCGCGTACTGAAGGGCGCGGCCCTCCTCCAGGACGAGCACCCGGTCGGCGAGCGACACCGCCTCCACCGGGTCATGGGTGACGATCAGACAGACCCCGCCGAAGCCTTCGAGATGGGTGCGCAGGGTGTGGCGCACCCGGGCCCGGGTGGTCTGATCGAGGGCGGCGAGGGGTTCGTCGAGCAGCAGCAGCCGGGGGCGGGCGGCCAGGGCCCGCGCGAGGGCCACCCGCTGGGCCTGGCCGCCCGAGAGCTGGGCGGGCCGGCGGTGGGCGAGCGGGCCGACGCCGAGCCGCTCCAGCCAGGAGAGGGCGGCGCGGCGGGCCTCGGCGCGGGGCACGCCCTGGGCGCGGAGGCCGTACGCCGTATTGCCGAGGGCGCTCAGATGGGGGAAGAGCGCGCCGTCCTGCGGGACCCAGGCGACGCCCCTGCGGTGCGGGGGGAGGCCGGTGACCTCGGCGTCGCCGAGGCGGAGTTCGGCGTGGGCGCGGGGGGTGAGGCCGAGGAGGGCGCGGAGCAGGGTGGTCTTGCCCGCGCCGTTGGGGCCGACGACGGCGATGGTGCTGCCCGGTTCGGCGTCGAGGGTGAGACGGGTGAAACCGGTGAGGCGGGCGTGGAGCGACGACCGGTGCGGGAGGGGGTCGGGTTCTGACGGTACGGAGGACCCGGGCGTGCACGCCTGGGACTTGGGCGCGTCCCTGGTGTCTGCGCCCGCCTCGGAAGCGGGCGCTCCGGTGCCCGGTCCGGAAACGGGGGCGCCGGCGCCGACCTCGGATGCGGGGGCTCCGGATGTGTGAGCTCCGGATGCGGGGGCTCCGGATGCGGGGGCTCCGGATGCGGGCTCGTCCGGGGCCGGCCGCCCCGGTCCGTCTCGCCGGTCCGCCGCTCCGGGGGCCGTCAAGCCTCCCGCCCACCGCCCGCGCAGCGCGATGAGCACCGCCATGGCGATGGCCAGCAGCAGCAGGGAGACCGAGGTGGCGGCCTCCGGATCCTCTTGGAGCAGCAGATACACCTGGAGCGGCAGGGTCTGCGTCGCCCCGGGCAGATTGCCCGCGAAGGTGATGGTCGCGCCGAACTCGCCGAGGGCGCGCGCCCAGGTGAGCGCCGCTCCCGCGATCAGCCCGGGGGCGACCATCGGCAGAGTGACGGTGCGGAACACCCGTACCGGGGAGGCTCCCAGCGAGGCGGCGGTCTCCTCGTAACCGGGGCGCAGCCCGCCCAGCGCGCCTTCGAGGCTGATGACGAGGAAGGGCATCGCGACGAAGGCCGCCGCGACGATCGCGCCCGCGGTGTGGAAGGGAAGGGTGATCCCGAAGGCGCCCTCCAGCCAGGGTCCGAGGAGCCCCCGGCGGCCGAACCCGAGGAGCAGGGCCACACCGCCGACGGTGGGCGGCAGCACCATCGGCAGCAGCACCAGACAGCGTACGAGCGTCTTCCCCCGGAAAGGGACCCGCGCCAGCACCCAGGCGAGCGGGACCCCGAAGACGAGGGAGAGGCCGAGGGCCGCGAAGGAGACGAGCAGCGACAGTTCAAGGGCCTCGATGACCGCCGGGTCGGTCAGATGCGTACCGAGCTCGTTCCACTCGGTGCGCACCAGGATGCCGACGACGGGCAGTGCCAGGAACACGACGGCGAGCAGGGCGGGGACGGCGAGCGCGAGGGGGGCTCGGCCGCCGGTGGTCCCTGGGGTGCGGGGGCGTCTCATCGGGGGTTCCTGGGGTACGCGGCGCGACGGCTGGGCACGGGCTGCGCCCCGCCGCCCCGCCGTCGCGCCGTCGCGCTGTGGCGGGTCGGTGACGGCACGGCGCTGTGGCGGGACGGTGGCGGCACTGCCTACGGCTGCTGGAAGCCCGCGTCCTTGAGGATCTTCTGTGCCTGGGGGCCGCTCAGCCAGCTCACGAACGCGGCGGCGGCCTCGGGGTTCCGCGAGGTCTTCAGCGTCGCGGCCGGGTACCGCGCGACGGCGTTCTGGGAGTCCGGGATCGCGACCGCGTCGACCTTGTCCGCGGCGGCTGCGGCGTCGGTCCTGTAGACGAGACCGGCGTCGGCCTCGCCGAGCTCGACCTTGCTGAGGACGGCGCGCACATTGGGCTCCTGGGAGACCGGCTTCACCTCGATCTTCTGCGCGTCCAGGATCTGCTCGCTGTAGCGGCCGGCGGGTACTTCGGGTGCGGCGAGCACGACCTTCAGCTGGGCGCCGGCCAGATCCCCGAGCTCGTCGATCTTCTCGGGGTTGCCCTCGGCGACGGCGATGACCAGCCGGTTTCCGGCGATGACGGTCGGTGTTCCGGTGTCGGCCTTCAGCCCGTCCATGGTCGTGGTGTCGGCGGTGACCAGAGCGTCGGCGGGAGCGCCCTGCCCGACCTGGGCGGCCAGTTCCTGGGATCCGGCGAAGGAGAAGGTGATCTCGGTTCCGGGGTTGGCCTTCTCATAGGCGGCGCCCGCGGTCTCGAAGGCATCCGTGAGCGAGGAGGCGGCCAGCACGGTGAGACGGGCCGAGGGCCGGCCCTGGGACTTCGGGGAGTCGTCCCGCGCGCTGTCGTCGGCGTCGCCGCAGGCGGCGAGGGACGCGAGGAGGGCGGTGGTCAGTACGGCGGCGGAGGCGCGGCGCAGGCTGCGGGCGGAGGACATGGGACGGCTGCTCCTTGACGGGTGAGGCGGCGGACCGGGCGGACGGACCGGGCGGCGGGCGGACCGGGCGGCGGGCGGACCGGGCGGACGGACCAGGCGGACGGACCAGGCGGACCGGCAGGCGGACCGGCAGGCGGCGGACGCCGCAGGCTGAGCGGGCGGGCGGTCAGGGGCGGTGCCCGTGATCACACCCGGTCGATATGCACATTGGTCGACTTCACCCGGGCGGTGGCCTGCATGCCGACCTCCAGCCCCAATTCCTCGACGGCTTCCCGGGTCAGCAGGGAGACCAGCCGGTGCGGCCCGGCCTGGATCTCGACCTGTGCGGCGACGTCGCCGAGCTTGACCGCGGTGACGATGCCGGGGAACGCGTTACGGGCCGAGGTGTACGAGACCTCGTCCTCGCCGCCGCCCTGGGCGAGCTCCACGGAGAAGGCGGCGAGATCGCGCCCGTCGACGAGTCGGCGTCCGCTCTCGTCGCGGTGGGTGGCGACCCTCCCGGCGTCGGCCCAGCGCCGCACGGTATCGGAGCTGACGCCGAGCAGCCCGGCGGCCTGGCCGATCGTATAGGAGTGCATATGCGTCACGCTAGGCGCTCCGACCTCGCATATGCAAGGCATACATGCCTTCTTGGCTCGCTGCTGCAACCCCCAGGCACCGCACCCGGACGGAGCCCTTCGGCTCGCCGCCCGCTGCCCGCCCGCTGCCCGCCCGCCGCGCACCCGCCGCGCGGCAGCCCGGGGCCCACCCCTCACCCACGAACGGGAAAACGAGAATTCCCCTGCCCGAAATACACGGACGTAATTCAGGACGCGCCGCGACACTGTTTTCAGCACGGACTCCGGACAGCACACCGAACATCGCACCGGACCGCCCCTATGGGGACAGAATTTCTTTCAACCCGAAATAATCCCACCCGCCAAGCCCCCCTGTGACATCAGACGCGCCTCCCCGCCCCAGCCGTCACACGTACACCGCGGCGATAGAAAACTTGCACGTCAAGACACCCACAGGCACACCTTCGTTCCCTTTCTTCACCGCCCGCACCTCATTCAGGAAAATGCGTTTCGCCCTATAGCGCTCATGGAATAGCCCCTATCGCCAGAGAAATTCCACAACAGAAAGGGAATTATCATGTCTGTGGAAAATAGTACTGAGATGCGGGCTCTGATCGCCGCCGGTGAGACCTCGACGAGCTTCGGCCCGGGATCCGTCCGGGGCGCGGGCGTTCTGCTCCTCCTCGCGATCCTCTCGGCCAACCCGCGCCGGAACGAGCCGATCGAGGACGCCTTCGAAGGCTCGGTCCAGAACCTCACCTGCGCGGCGGCGTTCTGAGGGCATGGTCGATGACGACTCCGCATCAGCCGTCGCCGAACACGGTGGAGACGGCAACGTGTGTGCTGGCGGGCGCCCTGTCCCGGGCGCTGCGGGAGGATGACCGCTCCTTCGGGGTGCGCCATTCCCTGGGCGACTGGGGTGACGGTACGGGCGGCCTGGCCGCATTGCGTGTGCTGGGCGCGGATGTGCTCACCCCGTTCGTTCTCACAGGACGCCCGCTGCCGGCCGAGGACGCGGCGCTGGTGCGGACCGCGGTGCGGGCGCACCCCGCACCGCGGCTTCAGGCCCGGGAGACGGCGCTGTGGGGCACGCGGGACGCGGCGCTGGTGGACGCCCTCGCCGCCGTGGGGGTGGACGGGGCCGGCTGGGAGGGCCTCGCCCCCGCCCCGCCGCCGAACGGCGGCCTCGCCGCCGACTGGCTGTCGCTGGCCGCGCTCCTGGTGCCGCTGGCCTCCGCCGCCCATCCCTTCGCCGACGCCGCCCTGCGGGCGCAGCTGGCCGGCCGGGGGCCGGATCTGACGCGTGGGCTCGTACGGTCCCTGCTCCGCCGGGATCTGCTGAGCGCGGCCCGGCTCGCACGCTGGATCGTGCTCGACGGCCAGTCGGGCCCGGCAGGCCAGCCGAGCCGGTTGGCGGGGCCGCCGCTGCTCGCACCCGCGCTGGAGCATCTGGAGGTACTCGGCTCGGGCGATCCCCGGGTGCTGCTGGAAGTCGCCGTCGCACGGCGGCTGATGGCGCGGTGAGCGTTCTGACCGACCGGAGAGGAGACGCCATGGACACCGAGGCGGTACGCCTGGCCCGCCGGGTCAGCGAGGGGGCCGTGGAGTGGCTGGGGCGCATGCGCGGCGAGTTCGCGCTCCCCGATGTGCCCGAGCACGAGATCGACGGCAACGCGCTGAAATCACTGAGCGAACTGACCCTGGCGGCGGGGATGGTGCACCGGGAGGCGGTCGCCGGGAGACAGTGCGCGGCCACCGCCGAGTCGCTGCTGGACTACGCCTGGCGGCAGTTCAAGGAAGGGGACATGCTCTACCGGCTCCAGACCCACACCCCCGCGGCCACCCACCCCATGGAGATGTACGCCCTGTTCGCCGCCGCCGGGTACCGCCATGCCGCGCTGGACGGGCTGACCGCGCATCTCACCGGTCTGCGGGCGTCCCGGGTGACCGAGCATGTGCCCAACCGCCGGCTCGCGCTCGTGGCCTCGGCCCGGCGGATCGGGCTGCCCGTGCTGGACGACGTGGACGCCCTGATCGAGCAGACCTGGCTCGGCGGCACCCCCGAGCCCTGGATGCTGGACGTCAACAACGCGTACGGGGTCACCCACACCGTCTTCCATCTGACGGACTACGGAAGCGATCCCGACGGGCTGCCCGAGCACCTCCAGGAGTATCTCCGGCTCTGGCTGCCGGTCTGGGTGGAGGTCTTCGCAGAGACCCGCTTCTGGGATCTCCTCCTCGAATTCCTCGTCGTGGGCACCTGTCTGAAGAGCCCGCTCTTCTTCCCCCACGTATGGGAGCTCGTCGCTCAGGCCCAGCGGGACGACGGCATGGTCCCCAACGGGCTGACCGTGCCGCCCGCCGAGCCCGAGTACGCCTGGCTCAACCATCACCACCCCACCATCGGCGCCGCCGGCACGGGCACCCTGGCCGTCTCCCGGGCGCTGACGCTCACCGCCGCGGGGACGGGAAACGCCTCATGAGCGACGCCTCCACGGCCGCCGCCCTGCTCGACGACGGCATCCGGACGCTCCTCGACGACGAGCACATCCCCGCCGCCGCCGGGGCGGTCGTCCGGGGCGCCGACCGCACGGCCGCCGCGGCCGGCCACCTCACCCGAACCGGTCCCGGTGCCGACCCCGGCCCCGGCTCCGGCCCCGGCCCCGATCCCAGCCCCGGCTCCGGCCCCGGCCCCGGTCAGCGCCCGGTGCCCGCCGGGCCCGACACCCTGTTCGCCGTGGGGTCGCTCACCAAGACCCTCACCGCTCTGCTGCTCGCCGAGATGGCCGCCACCGGCGCCGTCGCCTACGACGATCCGATCGAGGCGCACCTTCCGCGCGAGGCGGCGCCCCGGCCGGGTGGGGCCGCCATCACCCTCGCCGACCTCGCCACGCACACCGGGGGGCTGCCCCGGCTGCCCCGCAATCTCTACCGGCGCGGGCTGCGGCAGTGGCGTACCGATCCCTACGCCCGCTACCGGCTCGAAGACCTCTACCGGGCCACCGCCCGGCTGCGTCCGGGCGACCGGCCGCGGAGAGTGCGCTACTCGACCTTCGGCGTCGGTCTGCTCGGCCAGCTCCTCGCCAACGCGGCCGGCGCTCCCTACCCGGAGCTGCTCACCGCGCGGGTGCTCGGCCCGCTGGGGATGCGCGACACCTGTGTCCCCACCGCCGAGGTGCTGACCGGCCGCGCCGCCACCGGGCACCGTCGCGGCCGGGCCGTGCCGCACTGGCGTTTCGACGCCCTCTCCGGCGCCGGGGCCCTCTACTCCTCCGCCGCCGATCTGCTGCGCTATCTCCAGGCGCTGCTGAATCCCGCCTCGGCCCCCGGCCCGCTGGCCCACGCGCTGGCCGCCGTACGGGAGCCGTGGTACCCCTGCGGGCGCGGCCCGGGCCACAAGGGGCTGGGCTGGGACATCCGCGAGGTCAGGGGCCGCACCCTGATCTGGCACACGGGAGGCACCTCGGGGTTCACCGCCTTCGCCGGTTTCAGCCCCGACGCGGGAGCCGGGATCGCCATCGTCGCCAACACCACCCCCACCCACCGCCAGCCCGTGATCCGCGCGGGACGGCGTCTCTTCCGGGACGCCGTCTTTCCCTGAGCCCGCCGACTGAGCCCGCCTGAGCCCGCCGACAAGGGGCGGAACCAGGGCCGGGCAGGGGGCGATGTGACGGCCGGGGGTGATGTGACGGCCAGGGGCGGTGTGATGGGCGTACCCATGGCCTCACTCGCGTGAGTGAAGCCCTTCCGGTGCACCCCGCGCGCTCGACGCCCCCGCCGCACGGGCGGACGGGCTCCGTCCTCGGACCGCGCCTCGGAGGGACGCGGGGCACCTCGCCGGGACCGGATGACGGTCCGCCGGGCGAGTGGATGATCGACGACTCGGCGCGCTCCCGCACCTCGTCCCGCGCGCGGAGCCGCTCCTGCTGCTAGGAACGATTCTGCGCACGGGGCCCGAGGTGGGGCGGGTGGGACTCGAACCCACGGCCGACGGATTATGAGTCCTTTTCGATCATTCCGGCCGCTTCCCAATCTTGCCTTGATCTTCCCATATTCGCAGGTCAGCGGAGTGAAACCAGTCTGGCCCTGCACCGGCTTTCCTGGTCCTTCCCGGTCCTTCCGTCCCCTGCGTGTCCCCTGACAGTCCCCCGAGATTCCTCCCGGAGGAGTCACCTGGGAGGACTGCCGGGATAGTCGCAGGTCGCGCAGCAGGGGAAGCCGAGGTTTCGAACTTGCGGGCAGCGGAGTCCCTTACCGGCGAAGCGGGCTCATGCCCCCTGTGCCCGGGGGTGGAGCCGTACGGCATTTCACCTGGTCAGCCGTCTGATCACAGGCTAGTCCGTCTCGTCTCCGTTCGGAACAACTCCGTCCGAGCCTTGCCCTTGGTCGAGCTCACGCACAGCCGCGACCTCTGCGGCCAGGAGTCGCCGGGCTCGTTCCAGGCGTGCCTGGTGCTGCTTCAGGTCCCTGCGGGTTCTGGCGAGTGCTGCTGCCTGCCGCTGCTCCAGGTCAGAGAGCCGGGTGATCTGTCGCTCGGCGTACGCGACATCGTCGGCCCGGCGTTGGGCTGCTGGCCGCCTGGTCTTGGCCGCAGGGCCGGGGCCGCGCTTTTTACGCAACTGGATCCGCGCGAAGTCCAGGAACTCGTCCCGTGGAACGTGCTTGTTACGCCGCACTCCGATGCCTGTGAGCAGTGCGATCTTGGGGAAGTTGCGGTGGCGTTTCGACCAGTTGCTGACGGTTGAGCGGCTGACACCGACGAGTTGGGCGGCTGCCGCGAGGTTGACGAGTTCGTCTTCCCGCCCTTGAAACTCGGGGCGGAGCCAGGTGACGGCCTCTTGGCCGTTCATGCTGCCTCCTCGGCGTTGTCCAGTGGCAGGGACAGGAAGACCACTGGGTTGGGGGACCTCTTCGTGGGGCGGACGGCGATGTCGTACCCGCCGCCCGGGGCTGCTCCGGGCCTGTGCCGCTTCTCGATTCCGGTGCGCAGGGTGCGGATGGGGCCGCCTCGGTCGAACCAGCCGTCCGGGTAGAGATGCTGGATGTGGGTGAGCCAGCCCCGGCCCTGGCGTTCGGGTACGGCCGGGAGCGTGTGCCAGCCGGGGTGGGTGTGGTCGTGGGCGTCCTCGACGGCTTCGTCCGCGCGGCGCCGGTCGGGGCCCTCCCACGGGCAGCCCAGGCAGGCCCCACGGTGGAGGTGGTGCCAGGTTTCGCCGGAGCCGTCGGGCGCCGGCTGTTCCCATGAGCGGGTGAGTGCTGTGGGCTGGTGGTCGGGAGTGGCCTCGGGCGGGGTGCGGTGTGTGAAGCCGGGGTGCCCCCAGTCGATGCGCCAGATCGGGCGGGAGTTCGTGGACTTGTCCCAGAACGCGGGCAGGTAGGCGGTGTGCCGGGCGACGGCACCGCGGGGTCCGTCGGGAGAGGTGGACATGAGGTGTCTCCAGGTGGGGGCGGCCCCGGCGAAGCTGCCGGGGCCGCCGTGGTGTCAGAGGTTGTCGAGGTCAGCCCGGCCCGCGGCGAACCGCTGTGCTGCCTCGCGGTAGGTCGCGAGGACCGGGGCCGGGTCGCGCTCGCCTCGGACGCCGTCGAGCAGCAGATCGGCGAGCAGGTAGCCGGGGTCGATGTCGAGCGCGTCCGAGAAGGCGTGGCTGGCGGTGACCGTGTCGCCCTGTCGCCAGGCGACCCAGCCGAGGAGGGTGAGGAGCGGCGGGGTCTTGTCGGTGTGCGGCGGTACACAGCGTCGGGCGAGGTAGCCCCACAGCTGCCGCTCTGTGCGGAGGTCGTCTTCGTCTCCGGTGGACATAGCTGCGTCCCGGGTCTCGCGATCCTGAAGGCCGAGGATGATGTGGGCGGCGACTTCGTCCATGAGCTGCGGGGGGCCGCTGCGGAAGTCGGCCAGGGCTCCGCCGACGATGTCGATGGTTCGGTAGCGGGCGAGGAGCCGTCCGTCGTCGGTGCTGATCCGGGTGGCGTGGTCGGTGGTGGCGGCGTCGAGGGCTTCGCGGTAGCTGTCCGCGGTGGAGTCAGTGAGGGGGCGGTACTCGCTCGTGACGTGGACGGCGTGGTGGACGTGTGTGATGTGGTGGTCGCGGCTTTCGCGGACGGCGGTGAGGAATTCTCGGGGATCTTCTCCGTCGATGGTGGCGAGGTATATGCCGGTGGCCAGTTCGTAGTCGGGGTTGGTGTTGATCGCGTCGTGCAGGGCGAGGCGGGCCGCGATGAGGTCGCCTTGCCGCCAGGCGACGAAGGCGTACAGCGTGAGTGCGGGGACGGCTTCGTGTGTGAACGGTTCGGGGCAGTGACGGGCGAGGTAGGCCCACAGGCGTCGGGCGTGGGGAAGGTCCTCGTCGTCGGCGTGGGCCATGCCGGCCTCCACGGCCCCGTGGTCTTGGAGGCCGACGATGAGCTGCGTGGTCAGGGTGCGGTTGAGGTCCGTCGCTCCGGCGCGGAACTGGCTCATGGCCGCGTCGATCTGGGCGTGGGTGGTGGTGAGGGTGGCGTCGCGTCCGGCGCTGGTTGCCGTGATGGTGTTGAAGCGGGAGGCGGCGGCGTCCAAGTCGCCGAGGAAGCCGGGGGCGGCGTCGGCGGCCCGGAACTCCTTGACGATGTCGCGGGTGCGGGGACCGGGGGTGTGGCCGCGGCGCTCCATCTGCGCGGCGACGCTGGCGGGGTCGTCACGGGAGGGGAGCGGTTCACCCTCGCAGCACCCTTCGGTGGGGCACTCGTAGGCCCACCACCGGTTGGCGACGAGCCCGATCGTCTGGAGGACGGTGGCGCGGTGCTCGTGGAGCGCGGTCGTGAGCCAGTCGGCGACGGGGGCCAGGAGTGCGGCCGTGTCCCAGGGGGTCTGGTCGGGGCGCGGCTCGCGGCAGAGATAGATGATGACGCCTTGGTCGGGGTTGTGCCCTTGGGCACGGGCGTGGGCGGCGAACTGGCGGGCGGCGGTCCTGGCGGTGGCCTGCCACTCGTCGGGGTCTTCGGGCAGGGGGCACGTCATGCTCGGCCCGTCGTGGAAGTTGGGGCCGGGCGCGTGGAGGGCGATGCTGTCGTCCGGATAGTGGCCGAGGAGGTACGGCAGGATCTGGGCGAGATTGGCCAGGGTGGTGACCTGTACGGGGTTGTCGGGGGTGCTCACTTCTGGATTCCTTCCTGCTGGGTGGTGGTGTCGGGCTGCCCGATGCGGGCGGGCGGCGGCGGGGCGGGGAGGCCGCGCGGTTTGTTCGTCAGGGCGGGGAGCAGCCGGTCGCGTACGAGCGCGCCAAGGTCGGTGGCCAGGGCGTTGCTGGCGCGTGTGTTGAGGACGGCGTGCCAGGTGCGGCCCGGCTGGAGGCGGGCGTCACGGGCGGCCTGCGCCTCGGCCTGCTCGGTGTCGGTTCCGCCTTCGGGGATCGGCGGCAGGTCAGGGCCTGCGGTGATCCAGGTCTGGAGGGCGAGGCCGCGGGACTGGATGCGCAGACCGAGGCTGTGGCCGTCGGGGTGGCGGAAGGCCGCCTTACTGTCGGGGGTATCGGTCTCCTCCTTCTGCCAGGGCGGGTCGAGGGTCGGGGCGATGTGGTCGAGAGGTGGTAGGTCAATCTCGTCGCGGAGCGCGGCGAAGGCCGGGCGTCGGCGACGGGGCATGGGCGTGGTGCCGGGACGGTCGAAGTTGGTCACGCGGCGCTCGCTTGGGACGTGAGCTGGTCGACCAGGTCGAAGGCGCGGCGGAACGCAACGATGCTGCTGGCCGCGCCCATGTACTTGTCGCGCTCTTCGAAGGCGTCGGCCGCTTCGGTGCGGGTCTTGGCGTAGTGATCGTCCGGGGCGAGGGAGTCGGCGCAGCCAATGAGGCAGCGGGGGCCGAGGTCCCAGATGATCGCGTTGACGGCGGCGCACCCGGCGGATAGCGAGTCGATGTCGTTGCCGTACCAGCCGAAGTCGTGTGTATTCAGGCCGAGGTCGCGCAGGCGTTGGGCGACGGAGCGAAAAATCGTGCCGGAGCCGATGGCCGGTTCGCAGAAGGATTTGCCCGGTTGGGCGAAGTCCTTGTCCACGAGAATGTTGGCCATCAGGTCGGTGACGCACGCCGGCGTGTGGTACTCGCCGCGCCACTTCTTGTCGCTCTTGTGTCGCAGGCCGGTGAGCAGAGGGCTGAGAACATCGGCCTCGGAGCATTGCCGGGGGTCATCGTGGCCGGTGAGTTCGAGCAGCCCGGTGTTGATGGCCGCGCGGGTGACGGCGTGGACGGCGCGGAGCTGCTGCTTGCCGGGGTCGGGGTTCCATGCCCAGTCGTGAAGGCGTATCGCGCGGTTGATCAGGTCGGGGCGCTTGACCCAGTGGCCGAGGTAGATCTCCTTGAGGAGCTTCGGGAGTTCTTCGGGCTGGAGGTTGAGCACCCAGTCCGCCAGACCGGGCAGGTTGCGCAGCAGGGACAGTCCGCCGACGGTGCCGAGGGGGACGTCGATGCTGCTGCCGCCGCCGAAGTTCTGGTACCAGGCGTCGAGGACGTTGTCCGCGATCTTGCGGGCGTGCTGGTGGGGGTCGCGCGGGGCGGCATAGCGCCGGGCGGTGATCTTGCCGGTGGCACGGGCTTTGGACTTGGGCGGGGGCTTCTTCGCCCAGGAGGGGGCGGGCCGTGCGGCGGCCGTGGTCGCGGCACGGGGCAAGAAGTCGTCGGTCACGACAGGGGAATCCTTTCTGCGGGCGCACATGGGGCCGCCCCGGTGCGCGCAATGCGCGGCCGGGGCGGCGTGTGGAGAAGGGGAGGGAGGTCAGTCGGCCCGGTTGAGGTCCCGGAGGGTGGCGACGATGCCGCGGATTTCGATCTCTTGCGCGGCACCGGGGTACCCGGCTCGGCGGAGGCCGCTGATGAGGAACATCAGGGCCGCCTGTTCGGCGTCCATGTCCTTGGTGAGCTGTTCGAAGCTGGCTTCACGCAGCGATTCGGGCCGGTGCTCGTAGCCGACGCGCAGGGTCTCCTCGATGTGGGTGAGGGTGTCGGCGGTCTGCTGCTCGGTGAGGCCGAGCAGAGAGGCCCAGGCGGCCAGGGTGGTGTCGTCCACCGGGAGATTCATGGTGCTGTGCGCTTTCTGGGAGGGCCGTGCCCGGCTCGCGGGGAGTCGGGCACGGGCGGGGTCAGGACGGGGGGAAGGGGTTGTTCCGGTGGTCGGGGTGGCAGACGGCCCACAGACCGTGCGGCATGGGGTCGGTGAGGATGGGCCATCCGGCCCAGTGCATGACGGCGAGGTAGCCGTTTCGGCCGCCGGCGAACCCGGTGCGCTGTTCGGCCTCGGGGTCGGGGTTGATGAAGATCCATCCGGGCAGGTCCGGGCAGTCGGGCAGGACCTCGAAGCCGGGCTTGTGGACCTGCTGGCCGTCCGTGTGGATCGGCGGGAGGCCCGCTGCGGTGAGGATGCGGACGGCGTCCTGGACGCGCCGGTGGTCGTGGTTCCACGGGCGCGCGCCGACTCCGGGCCGAATGAGCGGGCGGTGGGCGGCGGTGCCGGTGCTGGCCTTGTAGATGTCCATGAGGAGCAGGGCGTCGTCCCTGCGGCCCGCGAGCCGCATGGCCAGGTTGGCCACGACGACGGTGTAGAGGTCGTGGTTCCGTTCGGAAAGTTGGGTGACCTGCCAGTCGGCCAGGTGGCCGAAGTGGGCGGCGCGTACCTCCGGTTTCATCTGCTCGGCTATGGGGACGGCGCGGGCGACGAACTGCGGGTCAAGTCCCAGTTGTTCGGAGAGGATTTGAACGCCTCGACTGAATTGCATGGTTGGTCTCCAAGAGGACGCGCTTGAGGTGGGGGTGCCCCCGGCCAGCGGGCCGGGGGCACGGGGCCTATCGCTGTCGACCGCCGCATCCGGCGTGACCGCAGCCTCCACAGAAGCCGCCGTTGTTGCATTCGCACGGGCAGGGGGGCATTTCTTTTCTCCTGATTCCGATTCGGTGTTTCCGAATTCCTTACTTATATCTTAGTGGCAAATACCACCAATTCAAGTTTTACGGAAATCGAAATGCGAATTGAATTCAGGAATTTCTGTGCCTAATTCGCGGCGGCGTGCGGCGTGGCCATGCCGCCCCACCGGCACGGCGGATGACCTCCGCCATCGGCAGCTCGCGGCGGAACTTCGATCTGCTCGTTCACCTGCGTGCCTCCGCAGGCGTGAGGTGCTGGGTGATGAGGCGGTCGGCGTCCACCATGGCGTCGGCCTTGTGGGTGGCCACCCACTCGCCGTCGTAGCTGCCGGTCGGGCCCCACAGGTACCAGCCGGTGTCGGGGTAGCCGTCCCGCTGGTCCTTCTTGCGGTGCCCCAGCTCCCACCATCCGTCGCGCCACCGCCACAGCCGCTTCGGCCCGGAGTCCGCGACCCAGCCCGCTCGTTCGGCCAGGGCTTGGAGACGGGCCAGATCGGTGCGCAGCATCGCGGCCTCAGCGGCGGTGTCCAGGTCGGCGGTGGCCGGACTGGCCGACCGCTCCCGTACGTCGCCGCTGGCGGAGAGCTGGCGCAGGGCGTCGTCGCGCTGGCGGGCGACCCGGCGCAGGAGGCTTGCGGCGCCGTGCGCGGCCCGGCCCTCCAGCCACTGCGCGGTGGTCTCGACCTCGACCCCGACGGAGTTGTTGCTGTTCATGTGCGTTTCCCTTCGGCCGCCGCCCCGGGGCGATCCGGGGCGGCGGCTGTCGATGGCGGCTACGGGCGGCTCTGCTTGGGGTCCTTCTGGATGCAGTTGCCGGACTCGGGCATGGGGCGGCGTCCGGAGACGAGGTCCTGGAACCGCACGCCGGGACGGAAGCGCACGACGCGGGAAGCGGAGATCATGACCCGCTGGCCGGTCTGCGGGTTCCGGCCCTGACGGGCCGGGACACGCCGGGGCACGAGCGTGCCAAAGCCGGTGACGGAGACGGCCTCGCCGCCGGCGACCGTGCGGACGATGACGTCGAGCACGTTCTCCACGGCGCGCACCGCCTCCGCGCGGCTGGCGGACCTGGTGGCGACAGCCTCGATGAGCTGGGCCTTGTTCACTGCGGAGTGATCCCTTCGGGGTGAGGGCGGCGTGGACCCGCCGGGGCGGGCCCGCCATGCGGCGGGCAGGGGGTTGAGTCCCAGGCCGGGGAGATCGACGGAGTCGGCGGGCTCCCGGCCTGGGTGACCACCCAGGAGTTCACTGAACGATTTCAATGAGGTGACCTATCTAGAAAGAGAGGAAGTCGCTTACCGGGGCCAGCGGCCCGGCCACGGCGAGCACGACGCCCAACGGCAGCGCCGCGGTGGAGACATCGGCCGAGACGGCCTTCGGCTCCTGGCCCGGAGCGGGCTTCGTCGGCATGAGCCACCTGTGGCCCAGGACGTCGACGTAGTGAGCGCCCACCTCGTACAGCTTCCCCTGGTAGAGGAAGGACCCCGTCCGAAGGGAAGAGATCCACGGCTTCGTGAACTGCTGCGGCTCGGCCGGGACGTCCAGCACCATCTGGAAGCCCCGGAAGTCGGGTGCCGACACCAAGAACCCGAGGCCGCTGCCGAGGGGGTGGAAGTCGAGTTCGGCGTCGGCGTGCTCCCACAGCACCAGGTCCTCGGAGCTGAGCCGGACGGGCCTGCTCCCCTGGCCCCAGGAGCCGTCCGCGCACCGGCCCAGCTGCCCCAGTACCTCGCGCCACGGCACCGGTGCCGCGTGCGCGGCCACCGGCACGGCGAACTCGGCGGCCCCCTCCATGAAGTGGAGCCGGGGCAGCCCGCTCGTCATGTCGTAGTCCAGCCGGACGGTGGCGCAGGACTCCAGCCAGCTGCGCAGGGCGAGGGCGTCGGCGTAATCCAGCGGCGCCATCCACCGGCCCCCGCGGATCGGGGTCCGCGCCACCGCGAGGGTCCGGCTGCCCCGGACGACGGCGTGGAGATACCCGCGGGTGCAGTCGAGGATGACCACATCCAGCTCGGCGGGGGTGTCGTCCTCGCCTGCGCGGTGGGGCATCGTCTTGTCGAGGATGGCCAACAGGGCGTCGGCCTCAATGGTGATCATTTCTTCTCCTTGGTGTGGGTGGGATTGGTTTGGTCCGCCGCTCGCTTGCGCCGGCGTCGTTCCCGCTGGGCGAGGCGTCCGGCCTCCTTGCACCAGCGGCAGGCGGTCTCCCCGCGCCGGTTGTGGGCGCGGGCCCCGGCCTCGGTGCCGTGGGTGATGGGGCTTGCCTCTTCGGTGAGTTCGCTCTGCCGGGCTCCCGCGCAGGTGTCGAGGACCCGGCCGTCGAGCCACAGCCGTCCGCCGCAGACGCCGTCGAACCGCGAATGCCTTGGCAACACGAGAGCGACGCACCTCGACCGGAAGGGGCAGGCTTCGCAGACCGTCAGGAGGTCGCGGACGGCCGGGGCCCTGAGTGAGTCCTCGGTCGCGCCGTCGGGTGTGAAGCGCGTGTCTCCGGCGCACAGTGCTCCGCGAACCCACTCAGTGCCGCTCATGAGCGATCTCCTCGGCGGGCTACGGGCTCGGCGGCAGCGGCAGCAGGCGCACCTGGTCGCTGGTGCGGGTGCCGTACGGGTACGGGTGCGCGTACTGGCCATGGGCCGACACGAGATGCTGGTCGGCCAGGGCCGGGAGGGCGAACATCTGCCCTACCAGGCGGGTCAGCGTGTCGTCGCACTCGGCCGTCCATCGGCGTCGTGCTGTGCGGATCTCGGTGCCGTCCTCGGAGACACCTTCGATGATCTCGATAACGCGGCCACCGGCTGCGCGGCCGTCCACGACGACTGCGGTCGCATCAGGGTGATGCTCGCGGACCAGTTGTGCGACACGCACCGCTCGGTCCGTCGGCGGGAGCTCCAGCAGCCAGCTGTTGCCGTCGCTCGCCGTGTTGCGCCGCACGGAGGCCCATGCCGGGGATTGATGGGGGGCGAGCGCGGTTTGTATGTCGAACTCGATCTGGTCCGCGATGCAGTCGAGCGGATCCTCATCCTCCCCGCCTCGGTTGTCCCACAGTTCGGGGCACGTTCCCAGCGGGCTGGGCTGCGCGCCGAGGATGCTGTGCAGGTCGAGGGTGCGGGAGCTGTAGAAGGCGAAGGACACGTAGACCGCTTCGGGGCAGGCGGCACGGATCTTCGCGGCGATGTGGTCGAGCACCGCGAGGCAGTACGCCTTCTCGATGCGCAGGCGCTCGGCCTCCAGTTCCTCGCGCTGCTCGCAGAGGATGGTCAACTGGTCTTGTGCGGCGGGTGTCATGGCAGGGGTTTCCCTTCTTCTTCGGGGGTGGATGGGTCAGGCGAGTACGGGCTTGAGGCGGTCGCCGATCCATCGGGCGACGTTGACGCTGACGGCGTTGCCGGCCTGCATCGTCTGGGCGGCCCGGGAGCCGACGACCTGGTAGTCCTCCGGGAACCGCTGTGCCGACAGCTGTTCCCTGGGGTGGAGCATCCGGAAGTAGCAGTCCTCGATGCTGGGGGCGCTGCGGACCACGGCGGCCGAGTCGCGGGTCGCCAGGGTGTGCAGCGGCTCGGCGGCCGTCCGCGTCGCGCTCTTGCGGTACGGGATGACCAGCGTGTTCAGAGCCCGGTCCCGCGCGATGCCGTCGGGAACGACGAGGCCGTGATGCCGGGCGGTGCTCACCGTGCTGACGGGGTTGTCCACCGGGGCGGCATCACAGTTGTTGCGGAACTCCACGATGAACGGGCGCGGCGCGATCGTGACCAGGGCCTCGCTCTCGCGGGTCGTACGGGTGCGCAGGGGCGCGTCCACGCTGGTCGGGGTGTCGTTCCACGACCCGCCGACCGGGCACAGCAGGCCCTCGCCCAGTTTGGCCGTCCGCGTCGGCAGGGGTCGCGCCCGCGGATCGAACGCCCGGCTGGTTCCGTCCTTGCCGTGGCTGAGGGTGATGACGCTCGGCTCGTAGGGGAACCTGGCGAGCCCGGTCGCGATCCGCCGCATGGTGTTCGGCACCAGGGGCCGGGCGCGGTCTCCGATGCGCTGGCCGATGTCGTCCCAGAGGATCACGTCGGAGGCGGGACGGACGTACGGCTCCACCAGGGCGTGCCCGCACCGGGTGGACGGACACCGGTAGTCGTACTGCTGCGCGTACTTGCCGACGCGGACCTTCGGGTCCCGCCAGCTCTGCCGGGCGTTGACGTTCCTTCCGCACGCGACGCAGTACGCCAGCGGGCGCGGCGCGAGATCGGGCCGGGCGATCGTGGTGAGGGTGAACACGATGTAGACCCGGTCGCGCCACTGCGGTGCGTACGGGTTGGTCTCGGACCCGATGTGCGCGGAGGACACCGAGACGATCTGGGCGCGGTAGCCCAGCTTCTTCATCGCCCGGATCCACTCGGGGAACAGCAGCCAGTCGGTGATGAACTCGACGACGTTCTCCACGACGACGCAGGGGAACCTTTTCGCTTCGGCGGCCCGCAGGACGCACCATGCCGTCACGCGGGTCATCTCGAATGCCTCGGGCGGCAGTTCGCGCCACTGCTCCTCTTCCTCGAACAGCGCGTCCTGCGCGGGGACGGGCCGCTTCCTCCCACCGGCCGGGCTGAGTTCGGTGCAGATGACGGAGGCCCACATCACGAGGGCCTTCGGGAGCCAGCGCATGGGGTAGTTCTGGATGTCCGCGCAGCGCGCGGAGGCGGTGGGGTGGTTGAGCCCGAAGGTGTCGACGGCGGCTTGGTAGTGGTTGATGCCGAGGATGGGTTCGAACCCGGCTTCGGCCAGTCCGGTGGCGTCTCCGCCTGCTCCGCAGAGCAGATGGATGGTTCGGGGCATGTGGTCTCTTCCAAGAGGTGAGGGGCCGCCCGGCCCGGCAGGCGGGCCGGGCGGCCGTGGTCAGTACTCGTCAGGAGCGCGGGACGCGCGGTGGTGTCTGCTGTCCTCGACTCCGAGGGCGATGAAGGCCCCCAGGCCGAGGGCGCACAAGACGATCAGGAGCCAGGTCACCGCCCTGTCTTCCTGGGAGCGCGCGGCGCGCGGCGGTGGTCACGCACAGGTGCGTGTGACGCGGACGGTGGTGATGTGGCCGACGCTCTCGAACACGCCGAGCGGGTCGCCCTCGTCGTCGGGGCGCTCCCAGATGTGGCGGTAGCCCTCTTCCGTGACGAGCCGGTCCGACCAGGTGAGGTACTGGGCGATGGCCGCGCCGGGGGTGCGGACGCCTGCGGTCTGCTTGTGGGTCGCTCCGTAGGGGGCGATGTGGCAGGAGGAGACGATCAACCCGTCAGAGCCCCTGGCCGCGTACAGCTTGTCGATGCGCGCGAACAGGGGGACAAGCGCGTTTCCGTGGTGCCGCTGCGATCCGGCCGGGGTGGAGTCGTACACCATGTGGCGGCTGTCGGCGTTCTCGTCGGTCGACCGGCGCTGTACAAGCCAGCCGGTGACGTCGGCCGGGTCGGCGGGGAGCGCGCCCTCGGAGGCGATGATCAGCTCCGTTCCATCGCCGAGGTCGGCGCGGACGTGGTACTCGCCGCTGCACAGCTCGACGTCGGTGGTCCATCCGTTGTGGCGCAGCGGGAGGATGACGGCCCGGTAGGCGTGGAAGAGGCCGAGCCACAGCGGGTCGTTGAGCCGGTTGTGATCCGGCAAGGCTGCGATGGTCATGTGGTTCTCCAAGAGGGGTGGAACGAACAGGCGCACAATGCCCGTTTTCTATCGTGTGACCTATCTCGTGCGCGTTAGCTGCGCCAGAGGGCCACCTCGCCGGGCGGAACGATCCGCACGACCCAGATCCGGCCGTCGGGCGTGAGGGCTGCGGCGAAGGGCTGCTCCGCGTCGCGATGGACGGCGGCGTTGCCGCCCATCCGCTTGACGATGCCGCCAGCGATCCGGTCGACGGCGAGACCCGCGCACGAGGGCGAGCAGAACGGTCCTTCCACGATCGGCTCGGCGGGCTCGCCGTGCACCACTTGGGCGAGCGCGAGGTGGGCCCCCGGGCTCTCGGTAGTTGTGGTCATGTGAGCGCCTCCAAATGATTGAACTTACTTATATCTTATGGGCGTTATGCGGGGTGTCAATGTTGGCCGCGCCCCCCAACGCCCCTCCTCACCTGCGGGAATCGGGCTTGCTGCCGCGCCCCATCCGCGCCAGCTCCATGGCCCGCTGACGGGCCATCTCCAGCGCCTGCGGGTCGGTCGCGGCCACGCGGCGCTGCTGTTCCTCGAAGAACTGCCGCAGCCACTCCTGCTGGGCACGGTGCTTCGCGTCGTCGGCCCGTCGCCGTGCCTGTTCGCGTCCGGCACGCGGGTTGGTGCCGCATCCCCGGCAGTTCGCGACCGGCTCACGGTGCTTCGGGCAACGGGGCCCGCCTGCTGGCTCGGCACGCCCGTCCGGCTCCCCCGCGCCTTCTGGTGCGGGGGTTGGGGGGTAAGGAAGGGAAGAGGAAGGAGGGGGAAGAGAAGGGGTTTCCCCAGGGGAACCCACTCGGTTCCCCCCGGGGAACCTGTCGGGTTTGCGCAGGGAAACCCTCCCCGCGCCCTCGACTGGGTTCCCGTCGGGGAACCCTGCGTCCCCGCGCTTCTCCTTCGCGGCCTGACGTGCGGCCACGTCCCGCCGAGTCCTCGCCGCCGCCGACGGCTTGCTCCGGGGCACGTCCCGCGCCAGCCGGGAGTTCTTCGGCGCGTTGCGCGCCGACACCCGCCGCTCGATCAGCTCCTCGGTGGACGGGATCGGGGGCACGCCGTACGGGAAGACCTTGTACTCGGCGCGGCGGCCGACCCGGCCCACCTCGGTACGCTCGACCAGCCCGAGACCCACCAGCTCCGTCACCACCGTGCTGACCTGCTTCTCGCCCACGCCGGCCCAGGCCATCATGCGCTCCAGCCCGGGTCTGCCCAGACGGGTCTGGTCGTCGGCGGAGTCTGCGATCTTCATCAGAACCAGCTTCTGCGTCTTGTTGACCACTTCCTTCGGCAAGTACGCCACCACCACCATCAAGTGGATGCTCACCAGTTCCCTTTCGCTTCCGGCCCGGCCGCGCCGTGGCGGGGGCAGAGCCGCCTACGGCCCTGCCCCCGCGTGACCGGGTCAGGACTTGTTGCGGCGGACGCTGACGTTGATGCTCACCGAGGTGCGCCGCTCATGGTCGAGCCGGACCGGCACCGGTATCCCAGCCCGCTTGAGCTGGGCCTTCATCTCGTCCACGTCCGGGCTCATTGGCACCGTGAGCCCTGCGCGCCGGAACAGCGTGGCCATGGCGTCCACGTCATCGGTCCGCGTCGGGTTCCCGCCGCTCCAGGTCAGGACGTTGTCGCCGTACGCCCCGGCATCCGTGCCGTCGAGCTTCGCCCGCAGCAGCTTCAGCTTGTCCTTCAACGGCTTCATCTCGTTGGACACCTCGACGTACTCCGCGAGCGCGGCTGCCCGCTCGGCGTCGTCCCGGACCAGGATGGTCTGGGGGCAGCGGCCGGACGCGATCGGGCCCCAGCAGGCAGTCCGATAAGGACAGTTGTCGCAGATGGATGACAGCCCGGGGCCGTCGAGCGTGCGCGGCAGCTCCTCCGGTGTGGCGGCCGACCGCACCTGCTGGACCCACCACCGGGCACCGCGTCCCCGGTCGGCTCCGTAGGGGATCTCCTGGACGTGATCGTCCCCGGAGTCACGGTTGAGGAACCGGAAGCGGATCTTGCCCACCGGCAGGGGGCCGAGACGGGCCAGCTGCCGCTGCCCCTTGATGTCGGCGAAGCCGCGGGTGCTGAGCAGGTCCGCGTACAGGTACGCCTGGCGCAGCTCCGCCTCGGTCGCGCCGCGCCGCAAGACGTTGTCCCACACGCGCAGGCTCTTGGTCTTCACGTCCTCGACCGTGATCTCGTCCGCCGGGAGGCTCGGCCGCAGCCGCTTCGGCAGCCGGGCGGCCGTGCCGCTGTCGAGCTGGACGGCGTCGATGTGCCCGCGCAGCAGCTCGTCCTCCACCCTGCGCTCGATGATCCACCCGTACTCCTGGCGGGCGGCGGTCAGCAGCCCCTCGTGCAGCCAGGTCCCGAGGATCGCCTTGCGCTTCTCACCGGTGTCGGTGGGAGTCCGGCCGTGGAGGAGGTACCCGGCACGCCGGGCGCAGACGGTGTCGCTGGCACCGATCTTGGTCTGGAGCGAGCGGGGGCGGCGGGCGTCGGCGGCGTGGGCCGCTGGCCACAGGCTCACGGGGTGGTCTGTCGTTATGGTCATCAGGTTCTCCAAGAGGGGGCGGGGGCGGCCCGCCCGGGACGGGCCGCCCCCTTGCGAACGGGTGCTAGGCCGAGGTGCGGGCCGACGCCGCCCGCTTGCGCGGGGCGCGCTTGGGCTTCGCCGGGGCCTCGGCCGCCTCGGGGGCAGGATCGGTCTTCTTCTTCGCCGCCGACCGGGCGCGCTTCTTCGGCGCGGGCTTCGCCTCGCCGGTCTTCTCGCCCTCCTGGTCGGCACCGCCGCCCTGGTCGCGCGCGGCGGCCTCGCGCAGCCGCTGGGAGGCGATCTCGCCGACGCGGAGAACGGCGTCGGCGTCCGCCTGTTCCATCTCCTCGTCCACGTACATACCGGCGAGGTCGTGCGGGGCGGCCATCCGCAGACCGCCCGCTTCCGCGCACTTGCGGAGCATGTGGGACGGCATCTGCCGCCACATCGCCGCCAGCACGTACTCGCCCTTCTTCTTGTCGTAGTACGTGGGGGCGAACTCGTCCCACCTCGCGATGAAGGGGAACCTGGCCTCCCCGCGCAGGACCGTGACCTTCACGGCCGCCGGCGGGACCCGGGCGAGCCAGACGTCGTACGCCTTGCCCTCGGCGTCGTAGTAGACGGTGTCCTCGTAGGAGAGGGACTCCCCGGCCCGCTTGGCCGCCTTGTGGGCGGTGGCGCGGAAGCCGTCGATACCGGTCTGGATGGTCCAGATGTACGCGGGCTCGTCCGGGTCGTCAGCCGCCTTCCAGTTCTTCCGGCCGATCATGTAAATCTGCCGGGCGAACGGATCGAGTCCCGTGCGCACGCAGTAGTGGAAGAAGACGGCGAGCTGCGCCCGGGGGGCGTTGGCGAGGCCGGGGCTGATCAGCGCGAGCGCGCTGATCTGCCTGGCGTCGAACTCCTCCTGGTCGGCGCGCAGGACGATGGCGGTGGAGGCGTCCGGGGATGCGGCCGGAGCCTTCTCGGTGACGGGGCCCGCGGCGGGGCCGTCGTTGGGGTGTTGTTCGGTCATGATCGGGTGTTTCTCCAAGAGGTGTGTCAGTCGGCCCGCAGGGCGCGGACCTCGAACGCGGACTCCCACTGCGGGTGCCGCTGGATGAGCAAGCGGGCGTACCGGCTGCGGTAGGAGTTGTTGAGGCGGAAGTCCCCCCGGGTCGCCAGGGCGTACTGGTACCGGAGCACTTCGAAGAGCATCCCGACGCCGACGCGCGTGGCCCCCTGCTGGAGGTAGTCGGCGGCCAGCTTTTCCAGGGCAGCGAGCACCCAGGGGTTGAGCCGGTGGAACTCCTCGAACCGCGCCTGAATGGAGGACTCGTCGTGATCCGGCTGGAGTACGGCGTAGATCACCAGGCCGGGTATCTCGTCCTGAACGCTTGCCACACCAACCTCCTGTCACGCGATTTCAATCACGTAACCTACCTTGGGCGTTGCGGCGCGGTCGATCAACCCTTGCCCGGGAGGGGCGAGTTCAAGCCTTCGGCTCGGCCTCGCGGGCAGCCTCGCCCATGTCCCGCTCGCGGCGGCCGTCGACCTGCTCGACGGCGCGCAGGGCGCGCACGGCGAGGCCACCGTCAGGGCGCTTGAGCACATATGCGGACAGGGCGAGTTCCAGAATCAGGGCTTCCTCGACCCTCCCGGCGGCGACGACCCCGCCGTCCGGTAGATCGGCGAGCTGCATATAACCTCCTTGCCTCCTTCGGCCCATCCGAAGGGATATGCATATATCTTATTGGCAAATCGGACTTATGTACAGCATTTGCGCAGGTCAGAGGCCCTTCTTGGCATGGCGTCCCCGCGTCAGCACCGTGGCTCCGGGGCCCTCGTACCGGCCCTCCCGCAGCGCCGCCACCACGTCCTCGTCCACGTCCCACGGAAGGCTGCGCGCGGTCGCGCGCAGATCCGGAACAGCGTCGAGCACGGTGTCCAGCAGCCACAGCATGGAACCGGAGAGCAGCCAGTCCCCCGCGGGGAACCGGCCCGTGGAGATGGCGGTGGCGAGACTCGCCTGAGAGGGCAGCCGGAAGACCTGGATGATCTCCTGCTGGCCGACGATCGGCGGCAGCTCGTCGTCCAGGTCGGCCTCCCACCCGTCTCCCTGCTCGGACTTCAGCCGAGCTCTGACGCCGGCGTCGACGCGCCGGACCCGGGCCGTCGTCGTGCCGAAGCGCACGGCGTACCCCAGGGGCCAGTAGCGGACTCCGCTCACCACGGTCGCCGTGGCCGGATCCAGCACCCGGCGACTGGGACTCATCCACTGGCTGACCATCCCGGGCTCCACACCGTAGAGCGCGGCGAACTCCTGGTAGCCCACCATGTACGGCTTGAGCCGACGCATCCCTGTTCCTCCGCTGTCGTCTTGACTGACGACGGAAGGGTAGCCACCCAGTCCCACGCCGCGCTCCCGAGGGCGCTGCTATCGTGGACGGCGGTCTACTCCAAGAGGACCCAATGGCCCCCGCCTCGGCGGGGGCCATTCGCCTGTAGCGGCAGTCCTCAAGACCCTGTGCTCCCGGTGTCCGAGGAGAACTGTGCGAGGAGCCGGGTACGGCGCTTCTGGCGGGTGAAGCGCAGGCCGTGCACGTCCTTGCCGGTGACCCGCCGAAACTCGCTCGCGACATCCTCCACGGACAGCCGCCTGTCGGCATGCATGAACACCGGCCCGGTGCGCCGGGCCCCGATCAGATCCCGGAGCAGACGACAGAGGTCATCCGTGATGTCCACCTCGAACGAGCCTCCCTCCTTGGTGTCGTGGAGGACGATCAGGCAGTTCTCCAGCTCCACCCCGGGCACGTCGAGCGCCACCGCTTCGAGCGGTCGCACTTCTGCCTCCCACAGTGCCCGCCAGACAGCGCGGACTGCCAGAGGAACCGAAGGGTCCGCGAGCGCGGAGTCCACCTCCGCGTCGGTGACGACGAGATGCGATGTGTCCATGAGAGCCCCCCGGGCTGTTGGAGTCCGATACTCAACTCACCGTAGGTCGGGTGTCGGACCCCTTGGGCCGGGTGCTGTCAGCCGCGGACGGCGGCGAACAGGGTCGCGCCCAGCGCGATGACGCCCGCCAGCGTGGACACCGTCCTCAGCGGCCACCGTCGTGTCTCCAGCGCGGTCACCCGCGCGGTGAGGGCCTTGATCTCCTTGTCGGCCTGGTCGTTCCTCTGGACGAGCAGCGCGAGCTGCCCGTCGATCCTGGCGAGCCCTACTTCGAGGGCGCCGCGCAGGTCCGCGAGCGCAAGCGCGATCTCCTTGTCGGGCACGGTCTCCTCCTCGGGCGTGGTCACAGGTCATCGAGGGGTTGCGGGGTCGCGGTGCAGCGGGAGCCACGACGCGGTGCCGCGGCGGCCGAGGACGGTGCCGAGACACGACTTCAGCACCGACAGCGCGGCGGGCACAGCCGCGACCGACGCGGACTCCCAGACGGACAGGGACAGGATGTCGGTCGTGGACGCCGCAGCGAGCAGCCCCAGCATCGACTGGACGTAGGTGGCGATCGTCCGTTCGGCCACGTCAGCGAGCACGGGCGGCACGACGTCTTTCTCCTTTCGGGCCCGGGGGGCCGATCCGGGCGCGGACTGGTGCGGGACACGGAGCTTGGCCCACGTCGTCTTACCGGGGATGCCGTCGGCGTCGGAGCCCTGGTAGCCGTTCTTGATCTGGTAGGCCGCGTACGACCTCCGGTGAGCCTCGGTCCAGACCGGGCCTGGCGGGGTGTCGAAGGAGCTGCACTCCTCGGCGATCAGCCGCTTCGCCATGGCGGCGATCACCGGTGAGGAGCGTCCCGTGCGGAAGAACTCGGGTCCGGGGTAGGCGGCGTACCGTCTCGGCTTCGGCTTGGGGTCCGGCTTGGGCTTCGTGGGGGGCTTAGCGGCGCCCTTCAGATGGGTGGCGACCCGGTCGCGGAAGTCGGCCATGTCGATGCCGCCCGGGTCAGGCTTGCCCGGCTGCCATTCCTTGTGACCGATCACGCTGCGCTCGGTCCAGCCGTGGGCCCGGCAGACCGCGGCGGCCGCGCGGGCCATCGCGTCCAGTTGTGCCGCGGGCCAGGACTGGCTGCCAGTGTTGACGCACTCGAAGCCGTAGAAATGGCGATTGCCGTCCGTATCGGCCTCATTGTCGCGGGGCAGGGTCTCCTTCTCCGCGATGACGGCGAGCAAGACGTCGGTGTCGCCCATGCCGGCGTGGTTGGTCCGGCCGTAGCCGACCAAGTGCACGGTGCCGGACCGGTCGATGACGCCATGACACAACGGGCCGGGCAGCCCGCGATACCCGACGCGGCACAGCTCGACCATGTCGTCCTCGGACGAGTACGGGCCGGTGTGGTGGATCATGACGCCGTTGACCGGACCCCAGTTGCCTTGGGTGTTCCGGTTGTGGGTACGCCACCTGCCGTGCTCGACCACGCCCAGGCCCGCGCCCTTCAGCGCGGACAGGAACCGGTCCGCGCTCAGCGGGGTTGCCACTCTCTTCGCCTCACTCCCCTTGCCGTACGGCAGTCGGCCGGGCCCTGTGGGCCGGTCCCTCGGGGAGTTGTGGCGGGTGGAGGGTCACCCGGTGGTCATGGTACCCAGCGGGGCCGACTACTCGTCGTCGTTGTCGCTCCGGCACGACACGCCGTCGAGGCTGATCCACGTGGCGCGGGTGCCGCCCCCCGCGCCCGGCACCCGGAGGGTGACGCGGCCTTCGCGGTCCAGCTCCAGCTGGAGAGCGCGGCGCTGAGCGTCGGAGGCCACCGGCAGCGTGCGGGTGGCGGCCGGTTCGTAGTCGTCGGGGAGCAGGGCAATGACCGTCCCGTCCACGGCCCTGCTGCCGGGCAGTCCGATCCGCCCGCTGAACTCCAGCTCGTCCCACGGCATCTCGCGCAGCTGCGGCGGCCGGTCGGGGTCGGGCACGGCGGTGTCGCCGGTGAGCGGAAGGTTCCGCCAGGGCGGACGGGGCGCGCGCTGGGCGCGCTCCAGTTTGGTGACGCGCCGCTCCAGGCGGGCCATGCGACGGGCCAGGTCTGCGATCGTGTCCGGCATCGCTCACTCCTGCGCTTCGTCTTGGTCGTCTTCCGGCTTGAGGGCGCGTTCCAGCTTCAGCGTCACCCGCTCGGGGCTCTCGCCGCTGCCGGGCCGTACTGTCCAGCCGGTGATCCTGTTCCAGCCGTCGTAGGCCGTGTGCGGCTCGCGGAGCTGGATGCGCACGATGTCACCGACGCGCAGCGCGCCGATCGGAGCGGCAGGGTGGTCGGTGATCTCCAGTTCGGTGAGCGTGGGCAGGACCTGCCGGGCGAGGCGCTCGCGCCGGGCACGGCGCTGGAGCCTGGTCTGGTCCTTCTCACCGGTCTCCAGCCGGTGCTCCAGACGGAGGCAGCCGTTTCGGACCCCGTCGACGGCGATCTTCCGCTTCTTCCCCTCGCCGTCTCCGAGGCCGATGACCCACTGGGCGTACCCGTCGGCGTCCTTGATCACTTCGGGCTCCCCCACGACGTTGGCGCCCGTCGTGAACGTCAGGTCCTCACGGCGCCGTCCGAGGCGGGGAGCGCCGAGGAGGATGCGGCGCTCGGCACGCTGGCCGCGCCAGGTGACGGCTTCCGACCACTCCAGGCCCTCGTCGATGTCCGCCATCTCGTCCACGATCTCGCCCAGCTTCCGGGCGTCCTGCCGGAGGATGGCGTACGGGTCCTTCGCGGTGCCGGTGCGGGCCTCGGAACGGGTGTCGTCCACCACGACCCCCAGGTCTCCGTCCGGCTGTTCCTGGGCGTAGGCCCACGCGTCGCGGATCACGGAGCAGGGGTCGGCTTCGATGTAGGGCCCGCGGCCGTCGAGGTTGCCGTGGAGATCGTGGCGGCGGTGCAGGTAGCTGGTGAACCCGGATGCCTCCACCGGGAGGCGGACGCCCTGCGGCTGGGCCCGCCACAGGAGGCCGCCCCACAGCAGCTGGCCGTTGCGCTCGACCAGGAGCACGGCATCCCCGGCGTTGAGCATGTCGCTCAGGGTCCGGGCACCGGCCGGGGTGAGGCTGGCGCTCAGCGCGCCGGGCCCCGAGATTTCCGGGCCGAACTCGACATCGGAGAGCGGCAGCGTCCAGTGCAGGATGTCGCCGGTCCGGGCGTCCGCGACGATGTAGCGGTAGTCGGGGCTCATATGGGGCTCTCGGTGAACTCGATGTCCGCGACCAGGGTCGTCCCGTCGGCCACGGACAGCTCGCCGTCGCCGTAGGCGTCGTTCTGGTTGACCTGGACGGTGAGCTGCTGGCGGGTTCCCCGGTAGGCGGGCGGGATCGCCAGCGTGTCGGCGAGGGTGGCAGAAGAACGGCGGGTCGTGGTGCCGTCGTCGTCGAAGACGGTGGGCTTGGAGACGCGTTCGCCCAGGCGGGTGCGGAGCTGGGCGTAGATGCTGCCCGCTTCGGCGCGCAGCCCGGAGAGGGTGATCACGAGCGTGGCCCTGGTCGCCCACGTCGGGATGTCGAGGTCCCAGGTCGCGTCGGCGGGCCAGCGGGCCCACTCCCCGTGGCGGCCAGGGATCTTGTCGGGGTCCTGCGAGTGGACGGCGCGCAATGTCCGCTCGGTGCGCGGGTTGGCGAGCTGCCGCAGGTCGGTGATCATCTCGCCGGTGATGGCCGCAGTGTTGCGCGGGAGGGTCAGCCGGGCCAGCGGCAGAGCGGTCATGCCGCGCGGGACGGTGGTCGTGTCGGCGTCCACGCCCTGGACGAGATGGAAGTACCCGATGTCCTGACGGCGAGGGTCCCGCTCCCCTTCATACTCTGGGTCTTCGATGCGCAGGACGACCAGGTCGGTGCGGGCGAACGGGCCGGTAGGCGGCACGTCCAGCGGGGTGTCGCCGACGTTGCTCTGGGTGTAGGCCCCCTGCCAGGGCCGTGCGCCGTGGATGAGCGCGGAACCGTCACCGATGCGGACGCCGGGGCCGGAGGTCTCCCGGGGCTGGACCTTCAGGTCCCCGGCCTCGGCGACGCCCTGCCGGCCCCGCGCGAGGTCGCGGATCATCAGGCGCGTCGCGCGGGCGCTGGGCTGGCCGCCGCGGACGGTCATCGGGGGTTGAAGCGGCATGATGCTCCGTTCACAGGGAGGTGTAGGCCGAGCGCCAGTTGACTTCGAGGCGGCTGCTGCCGGTCGCATCGTCCGCGCTCCAGCTGATCTCCGAGCGGCCAGGGGGAAGGATGAAACGGTCCAGTCGCGAGGGCGGCACCAGGTCGGTGGCGACGTTGGTGACGCCGTTGCGCAGCGCCCAGCGTGTTCCGGGCCTGGTCTCCAGCTCGACCCATTCGCCGCTGCGGAGGGTCAGGGCGAGTTCAATGCTCTGGCCGGTGGCGGTGTTCCAGACGCGTGGGTTGGCAGCCGGGCCGTGGATGCGCAGGCTCGGCCAGGCGGTCGCGTTGCCGTGGTTGGTGATCCAGCCAGGGCGGTCGTCCGGGTCGGCGTGCTCGTCGCAGTGCTGCGGGGTGTCGCCCTCCCGCCGGGGCGTCTGGTCCAGAGGGAGCACGAGCCGTGAGGACTCGTCGGCGTGCCAGCGGGTGTCCAGCGTCGCCGCGAACTCGATATCGAGGGGAATCCATCCGTGGCGGGCCTGTGCTGTGCTGACGGCCTCCACCCGGCGCAGACGGCCGTACAGGCGGCGGATGTTGTGGCCGGGCCACCGGCCGCGCAGGACGGCGCGGCCGGTGGCGCTGGTGCGCGCGGCGGGGTCGTCCAGCGCCTTGTGCAGCCGGGCCAGCAGGTCGGCGGCGGCGGTCGGGTCACCGGGCGTCTTGATGCCCGCTTCGATACGGACAGTACGGGCCGCGTAGAAGTCCTGCCCGGGGAGGACGCCGTCGCCGACGGGGTTGTCGGTGTCCTGGGCCCTCACCGTGGGTGCGCCGAGTCCTTCGACGTCGGCGACGGGGATCGGGGTGCCCGTCCCGAGGACGACACCGCCGATCTCGTACTGCCAGGGGGCCAGTTCGATCCTGGGGGGTGGTGTGCTCATCCGACTCTCCCGCCTCGCTGCGCGTTGCGCAGGTTGCGCATCATTTCGCTGCCGATCTGTTCCGGGGTCGCGGAGCTGTCGGTGACGGTGACCGGCATGGTGCCGATCAGGGGCTGCTGTTCGCGGACCACGAGGACCTGGACCCGGCCGCCGGCGCGGGCGTCGACCAGGCGCGGTCGGCCTCCCGGTGTACTGCTGCGGACGTCGAAGCGGCGGACGGCGTCGGCCAGGGCCGCCACGTTCTGGGTCTTCTTGAAGGAGGCAATCACCGACCCGTAGTCACGGCTGGCTCTGCGGGTCAGCCCGCCGTTGGCGAACCACTGGACCTCTCCGCCGAAACGGTCGACTACTTCCTCGACAACGGCCTTGCTGCGTTCGCGCTTTGAGGTGGCCAGGGGTACGTAAGCCTCCCCTTTTGCCTCGGGTTCACCCCATATGCGCCATGATCCGGCGGGGGCGATCTGGGCGACGTGCCGTTCCCGGCGCGGCCCGGTGACGCCCCCGTCGGCGAAGAAGTCGAGGACACCCCCGTCGGCCTGCGGTACCGGAGGAGCCTGGATCGAATCCGGGGTCCCGTGGCGTCCCGGTCCCATGAGGTCGACCGGCGGTTGATGAGGATGTCGATGGTCTTGCCGCGCATCCCGTCGATGCGGCTCTGGATGGACTGCACGGCCTCGATCGGGCCACCAGTGGGGATCGTGACCTTCACGTCCTTGGTCCCGGGCACCTCTTCGATTTTGAAGCCCAGCGACTCCAGCTCCTTGCGCGCCTGCGCGGTCGGGGCGGCGACACGAACCCACTTCGCCCCGGGCGTCGCGCGGATCTCGGACTGGACGGCTTGGAGACTGGCGATGGCCGCCGCGCTCCGCGCGGAGACCCGCACGTTCTTCGCATTCGGGGTCCGGCCGAGCTGCGCCACCAGCTCGTCCAGGCTCTTGCGTGCGACGGCAGTCGGCGCGGTGATCTTGATCTGGCGGGTGCCGGGCACCGTCTTGACGGTGAAGCCCAGCTCCCGGAGCTTCTTCTGAGCGTCCTCGCTGACCGAGTCCACCTTGATGGTCCTCGCCTTGGGCAGGCGCCGGAACTCGGCCTGCACCGCGAAGAGGTTGGCCAGCGTGCTGTCCATGCCCTGGGTCTGGAGCAGGATCGACACCTGGGACGGCAGCAGGCCGAGGCTGTTGGCGACCGCCTCCGCCTGGGTGCGGGTGAGGCCGTACCCGCGGGCGGCCCTGATCGCCTCCGTGCGGGCGCGGCTCATCTCCCCACGGGCCTTGGACAGGGCGTCGGGCAGGGACTCGCCGTTCTGCTTGGCGAGGGAGTACGTCGCCATGGTCGCGTCGGCGGCAGCATCCGAGAGCGACGTGAGCTGGGAGTAGAGCTGCTGGCCGTTCCTCGACGTCGTGTTGATCGTCTTGTCGGGGTTGACCAGATCGCCGCCGTACCCCCGCTGCCGGTCCACGTCCTTGCCGCCCTCGCGGAGATCGAGAACGGCGGCGTTGACCCGGGCCCTGGCCGCCTGAAGCGAGACCTGGCCTCCCGAGAGCAGGTCGAGGGCGTCCTTCAGGGAACGGGTGCGCTGGTCGGCGTCGGCCGTCTCGTCCGCGAGCCCGGAGACCGCCGTCTTCAGCCGGTCGTACGCCGAGGTGCCGCCCCCGGCTCCGCGCTGCACGTCGGCGAGCTGCTTGGCCCGCTTGACCGACTCCGACATCTCGCCCTTGATCCCGCCGAGCGCGTCGGCGGCCCGCTTCGCGCGCAGTCCGGTGTCGGTGTACACCTTCGCGGCATGGCGGCCGGAGGTGATCCACTGGACGTTGGACTCGGCCGTCTGGTTGAGCTGCCGCTGGAGGCTGTCCAAGGAGGTGCCTTGACCGAGATAGGCGTCGGTGAGCCGGTCCATCGGGACGCCGGCGCGCTCCATCACGCGGACCAGCTGCTCCTTGCCGTCACGGACCTTGGTGTCCATCAGGATTTCCGTCGCCCGCACCCGCACGTTCGCGTTGACCGCGCCCCCCGATTCCCGGAGGGCGGACGTCAAGGAGGAGACCCGCTGTTCGTGCTCGGCTGCGGCCTGCGCGGCGCGCTGCTGACGGGACGCGAGGAGGCTGAGACCGACCATGGCCCCGGCGATGGCTATGCCCCACGGGCCGCCGAGTGCTCCGGACAGGCCGCTCATCGCCGAGCGGAGCCCGGACCCGGCCGCGCGGCCGACGCCGTTCATCGTGCCGATGAAGGTGGTGCCCGCCCCGTTCGCGCTCCGGAAGGCCGCCGTCATGTTGCCGAGGAACCCGACGCGGGACTGCACGGCGGCCCACGCCGCGCCGTAACGATTCAGCGCGACGCCCGACGACGCGGCGAGCGTCCGCTGGAGCTGCATCTGCTGGGCGAAACCCTGGAACGCGCCGCGCACCGGCCCGGTGACGGTTCCCGCGAGATTCATCAGCCCCGGCTGGACACGGCGGAACAGGAGCATCGCCAGTGCGGCGGACTGGATGGGGCCGGGCAGCGCGGCGAACGCGGAGACGAGACCGCCCACGACCTGGCCGATGGGAACGAGGACTGTGGACAGGCCCGACACGGCGTCGAAGACGAGGTTCACCGCGGTGGTGACGATGTCGAGGGTGCCTGCGGCGGCACCGCCGCCCGCGACGATGTCCCCCAGGCTGTCGAGGACGGGCTCCGCGCCGTCGGCGGCGTTGCCCAGGACGTCGCCGAGGGTTTCCGCGGCGTTGATGAGAAGGTTCAGGCCGGTGGCAAGGGTGTCCTCGCCCAGTGCCTTGAGCGGGCCGACCAGGGCGCGGGCCTCGTCCACCAGCTCGCCCAGCCCGGAGGACGCCTGCTGCTTGAGGTCCGGCCCGTACAGCCGGGCGAGGTCGGTGCCGTACTCGATCGCCGTCGTCAGGTACGGGGTGGCTCCGGACATGCCGCGCGTCAGCAGACGGGTGACGTACTCCAGCCCGGGGGCCATGCCGTTGTAGAGCGCGATGCCCGTCTGCCGCGTCTGAGTGCGGAGCTGCGTCATCGCTCCGGCCAGGCCCTGACCCCGGGAGGCGGTGATCGTCGCGGCGGCTCCGGTCTGCCTCACCGCCAGCGAGAGGTCGTCGAAACTCTCCGTGCCCTGGTGCGCCAGGGCTAAGGCCCCGCTCAACGCGGGCTTGCCGAACGCCTGAGTGACCGCGCCGGTGAACTCCTTCGGGTTCATCTCGTGCTGCGCCCGGTTGAGTTCGTCGATCAGATTGCGAAGCCCCCGGAACTGGCCCTTGTCGTCCCAGGCTTCGATGCTCAGAGCGCCGAGGGCCCCCTTCATCTTCGGGGTGGGCGCGGCAAGATTGGAGAAGATCCCCCGCATCGCAGTGCCCGCGGGCGTTCCCAGGATGCCTGCCCGCCCGAGCATGCCGACCGCCGCTGCCGTGTCCTGGAGGGTGACTCCGAGCCCAGCGGCCACCGGGCCGGCGTACCGCATCGAGTAGTAGATGTCGGTGATCGACCCGGAGGCGGCGTTGGAGGTGGCGGCGAGTGTGTCGGCGGCCCGGGACGCCTGCTCGGCACCCAGGCCGTACTGGTCCATGATGTCGCCGAGGTACCGGGCGCTCAGGGCCGCGTTCACATCGGCGGCCGAGGCGAGCTGGAGCGAGGCGCGGACGGAGTCGATCGACTGGTCCGCCCGGAATCCGGCCTTGCTCAGCTCGACCATGCCTTCGGCGGCGTCGGCCGCCGTAGAGCCGGGCAGGCTCAGGTCGTTGCCGAGTTCCTGCGCGGTGTCGGCGGCCCGCTTCATCTGGCTCCCGGCCGCGCTGGACACCGCCCGGAACAGGTTCATCCCGCGCTGGTATCGGTTGCCCTCCTGAAGGAGGTCGTTCGCGCCGAGCAGCAGACCGCCGCCCGACAGCAGGGTCAAGCCCTGTCCGGCAGCCCCGAGCGAGCGGTCGAGCTGGGAGACGGATCGGGCACCGTCCGCGCCCATCGCCCGCAGGTTGCTGCGGGCGGCCCCGGCGCGGGAGGCGACCCGGTTGAGATCACGGACGAGGGAGCGGGAGCTGTTGCCGACGGTGTGCAGCTGCGACGCCGCGCGGGCGGCGTTGGCGTCGAGGCGGGCCAGGGAGCGGTTGGCGGCGTCGGTGCGGTCGGCCAGCGTTCGTGCCTGACCGGCAGCCGCGCGAAAGCCCGCGATCAGGTCGCGGACCTCGGCGCGCATCGCCACGGTCAGGGTGAACGCCACCCGTCCTGCTCCTCACTTCATCGTTCGTCGCTCCCCGGCAGCCCGAGTCGGCGGGGCAGGAGCTGGATCTTCACGCCGTAGCCCGAGCGGTCATGGGGCACGTGGTCCCGTTCCTGCTCGATCAGCTCGCAGCCGGGGCACCGCAGCGTGTCGGTGACGTAGGCGTGCGGGTCGCCTCCGCGCTGGCGGTCCCACTCCTCCAGCCGGGTGTGGCACTCCGGACAGACCGATCGCCGCCACTCCGCCCAGTCCAGGGCCTTCGCCCGGTCGAGCGCCGTCCACCGGCCGTCGCCGCCGAGGAAGGCCGAGTGGGGGATGCGGAACCGCTCGCACACCTCCAGCTCGGCGCGCAGGCCCGGGTCACGGCTCAGCCTTTTCCCAGGTCGATCCGCGTCTCCTGCTGGACCTGCCACGCCGCTTCCCACAGCGCGTTGGCGTCGGGAGCGGACCAGGAGGTGAGCAGTTCGGCGGCCTCCTCCTCGCTCATCCCGTCCAGCGACGACGCGGCGATCAGCGCAGCCGGGAAGGTGTCCGGGTTGAACACGGACCCGTCCTCGGCCTGCTTGGCGGTGGGCGGGTGGTCGCCGAGCAGGTCCTCCAACGTCGGCCTCGGCAGTGCGAGGAAGGTGAGGAAGTCCGAGGCGGCGTCCAGCTCGTCGCGGGCCTCTTGGAGGGCTGCCTCCTCCTTCGCCGCGTGCCGCGCGGCACGTTGGTCGTCCGGGGCGGCCTCGGCGAGGAACCGGGCGCGCTCGGCCGACTTCTCGGCTGCGGTCACCGCCGTGCGGAGGGTGTCGTCGTCGCAGATCCGCAGCTGCTTACGCGGGCGGACGCGGCGGCGAAGGCGTTCCATCTTCGCCGCCCACGCGGCCTCCGCCGACGGCGCGGCCGTGTCGCTTGCTGTCGTGGTCCGCGCCACCGTCAGTCCTCGTCGTGGTCGCGGATGGTGGCCGTGGTCGACGTGGTGCTGACGACGGAGATGTCGATCCGGTCGCCGTCGTGCTCGTCGTCGTCGCAGTCGTCATCGGGCTTGGGCGGCACCGGCCGCGCCGGGGGCACGGGGGTGTCCAGCGACGGCTCGTCGGTGATGGTGAAGTCGACCTTGAACTTTGCGGCCTCGTTCCCCGTCGAGTAGGTCGCGGCACGTGTGGCCACCTGGGCGGGGAAGAGGTCCAGCGAGGGCGATCCGGGGATGTCGCCCTTGCGCAGGAGGGCGACCCAGCCCTTCGCACCCTTGCGGAGGCGCTTCTCGATCTCGTTCGAGTGCTTGTCCTCATAGAACGTCAGGCTGCTGTTCTCGGCCTTGTCGTTGCCGGGGATCGAGGAGTTGAACGTCGAGCCCATGTCGGGTGTCTCGATGGGGTCGTTCTCCAGCGCCCAGCCCTCGATGTCGCTCACCGAGTCGGTGAGGTCGAACCGGTTCGGCGGGCTGATCTCCGTGCGGGACAGCCGGGCCGGGTTGCTGATCTCCGTCAGCCAGTAGATTTTCGAGATACCGCGCCGCAGGAATCGCGTCTGGGTGGACGGCTTCTTCAGGGACACAGGTCCGCTCCCACTTCCGGGGCAGCGTCCCGTGGCGAGGCCCTGCCCCTTGAACTTCAAAAGGGGGTTCGCCGGGCCTGGTGCCGGGCGTCCGCGCGGGCCTCCGCGGTGAGGGCCTGAAGGAAACGAATCTTCAGGAGGGGGTCACGGTGATCGTGAACCGCTGTACGTAGGACACGATAGCGCCTGCCGCCGACACCGAAGGCTCACCGGCGCTGTCGTAGTGGAGTTCGCGGTCGATCACGCGGCCCTGCGGCAGTGCGAGTTCGCGGGTCCATTGGCCTCGCGTTCTGCCCACGATCCCGGCCCGGACCCGGTCGGCGAGCCACTCGGCTTGGTCCTCGCGTTCTCCCACCGAGGTCACCTGGTACGACCAGGCGACATCCGCGTGCCAGTCGGCCAGCGGCGGCCCGCTGAACGTGCCGGGCAGGGAGTCGAGAACCGTGTACGGGACGACTGCCGGCACCCACGCCCCGCCCGCCCGGATCCGCGGCAGCGCGCCGGTGCCGCACGGCCGCCCGGTTGCCTCCTCGATCAGCGTCACGAGCGCCCGGGTCACCGGGCGCCTGGGGGCGGTCACGGCAGCACCCCGTCCGCGAGGGCCTGCACGAAACCGGGCTGGGTCTGCCGGAACGCGGGCTCGATGTGCGGGAACGGCGGCTGCCGGTAGTGCCGCCCCAGCGCGTCCACCCCGACGAAGCCGTACTCCAGCCGACGGACCTGCGGGGCGTCGGAGAACACCTCGGCGGTCACAACTCCACCTCCCACCCGTACCCGCACGTCCCAGGACGCCCGGTACGCGCCGGTGATCACCCGGGGACCCGGGCGGCCGGAGGCGTTCCGCTGGATCCGGACCCTCAGCAGCATGGCGTGGTGCCGGGTGATGGTCCGTGTACGGGCGCGGACCGCGGGTCCCATCCGTGCCAGCGCGGCGGCCAGAGCGATGGGGTCGCGGAACGCCACGGAGTCAGGGTGGGCGTTGGGGTGTGGGGTGGCCGGGGGCATCAGTCGATCACCTGCACTCGGACGATGCGGATGACGCTGTAGGTGCCCAGGTTGGCGTCCGAGATCCGGAATCGGCGGCCGACGAGCTGCGGGTCTCGCGGGCCGCCCTTGCGTACGGACCCGGCGTTGCGGAGCACGTCGTCGGGGCGCAGCTCCGGGGTGTCGACGGGCAGCACGGCCTGGTAGTCCGTCGTCGGCGGCTGCTGAACGAGGGAGCCCTCCAGCGGGGTGGTGATCGCGGGGCGGCCGAAGGGCATGATCGCGCCGAGGCCGTTCCAGATCAGGACTTCGTCCGGGGCCGGGCGCACGAGCTGTCCGGTCTCCTCGTCCAGATGGTCGTCCGTCCGGCCTGCGCTGTCACGCCAGACCTCCAGCTTGTCGTCCAGGATGCGGCCGACCACCCGCCGCGCCCCGTCGACGTCAAAGGCCACGGGCCCACTCCCCGAGCTGCGTGAGCATGGCCTTTGTCAGCGAGTTCGGCCCGGTGCCCAGGTCGGGTCGGTCCAGCGCGGCGCGCTCCAGCGCCTCCGGATCGATCGCGTCGAGGAACACGGCCGCTGCTGGCCCGGGATCGGGGAGGTCGGCCACGCTGACCCGGGCCATCCCGGACCACTGAACGTCGCTGCGGTCGGCGACGTGCAGCAGCACCTCGGCCCGTTCCCCGGCGAGGTGGCTGACGGAGTACGCCTTGACGGCACTCGGGTCGATGCGCGTGCCGTCGATCTCGATATCGGCACGGCCGCCCTGCGCGGTGATTTCCACCTGCCGGAGATCGGTGTCGTTCGTCTGGTCCATTCAGCCGACGCTAGGAGGGTTGTCGGACACGCTCGCCCGCGCCGGATCAGCCCGCACGGCTCATATCCGTGCGGGCCGCTGTCGCTGTGCAGCTACTTCAGGCCGTCGAGCGCGACGTTCAGCAGCACCTCGACCAATCGGGACGCGGCGTCAGGCTTGCCCATCGCGCGGGCGGCCGTCGCCATCGTCTCCCGGCGCTGTGGGTCGGACAGGACCGGTTCGAGGGCCGCCCTCAGCGCGGGGGCGTTCACCTGTTCTCCGGTGAGTGCCACAGCGGCCCCGGCCTGCTGGAGGTGCAGGGCGTTGTGTTCCTGCTCGTTGCCCGCTGAGGAGGCGAGGGGGACGAGGAGGGACGGTTTACCGAGCGCGGTCAGCTCGGAGATGGTGCCCGCGCCGCTGCGGGAGACGACGACGGAGGCGAGTGCGAGCACGTCGGGCAGTTCGGGGCCGACGAATCCGTCCACCCAGTACCGGGCGTGCAGTTCGGGCGGCAGTCCTGCGGCGGCCTGCCGGGACTTCTCCACCCAGTTCGGTCCGCACTGGTGGATGACGTTGGCGACCGACAGCAGCCAGGGCAGGTTCTCACGGATCATGCCGTTGATCTGCTCGCTGCCCTGCGCGCCGCCCGTGATGTAGACGGTGGCAAGCCCGGGGTCGTACCCGGTCATGCCGAGCGCGGGGACGGCCTTGGCCGCATCGCCGGTGAACACGGTCGGTCGGACGGGGTTGCCGGTGACGACGGCCGAGGCCGCCACGGAGTCCGGCAGGAGGCTCAGCGAGTTCTCCGAAGACAGGGCGACCGCGGTCGCGGAGCGGGCGAGGACCCGGTTGGCCAGGCCGAGCCGCACGGTCTGCTCGTGGATGACCAGGGGGGTCTTCGTCGCGCGGGCGGCGAACCCCACGGGCACGGCGACGTAGCCGCCGGTGGACAGGATGACGTCAGCCCGGAAGCGGCGGGCGATGGCGCGGGCCTCCAGTACTCCCTTGGGCACCCGCCCCATGTCCCGCACGTTCTCGGCGTTGATCATCTTCAGGGGGTTGCTGGACCGGCGCAGTTTGCCGGTCGGCACGGTCTCGAAGGGGATGCCCTCGGCGGGGGCCACGCGGGATTCGAGTCCCGTCGTGGTGCCGACCCACAGCACGTCCACGCTCGCGCCGTGGTTCTGCATGACGGTCTGCATCTCGCGGACCGCGGTCAGGGCGGGATAAGTGTGTCCGCCCGTTCCGCCTCCGGTCACCATCAGCTTGAAGGGACGGCGGAAGGAGGCGAAACGAGCGGCGAGGGCATCGACAGTCACGGCGTGACAGCATCCGATCGTGAGGGCTCCGCATCCGACGAGCCGGAGCCGGCGGCGGCCATGCGAACCTCCCGGACGATATCAGGCAATCTGACCTTGGTGAGGAGCCAGCCGAACCCGGCCATCGTCGAGCCCATCTCCCCCACGTAGGTGCGCAGGGTGGACCGCTGCCGGTCGGTGAGCACGAACGTCCGCATCGCCGTCTCCGTCAGCCGGTAGCGGCGCACGTCGGTCGACTCCTGCCCTGCCTGTGCGTCCTCCAACAGCAGGTCGATGTCGAAGTCGGCGATCTGTTCGAGGGCAGCGGGAGGCTCGGAGGTGAAAACCTGCGACAGCTTCAGCCGGTGGTACGCGGCCCCCTCCCGGACAAGACGGGCCACCAGCGAAGAGCCGCCGGTCCTCGCCCCGGCGCGGCGCAGGACGGTGAGCGCGGCCCGTACGGCGACTTTGGCCAGATCCTCCAGGGCTTCGGAGATCATCCGCATCCTGTAGGTGTAGAGCAGGTTGTTGCCCAGTTCCCCGTCGATGTACCGGTCGACGTTCGCCGTGGCGTAGCGCATCAGGTCCTGCCGGTCGTCCCACAGCTGCTCGTCGGTCTCCTTCAGGAACTCGCCCAGGACGCGGGCGAGGTTGTCGCCGTGTGGCTGGCTGAGGCACTCCTCCAGCCACGTCATCGGGGAGACCTCATGGGCGCGGAGCACGGCAAGGACCGCGGCGAACACGCCGCCGTTGTAGAGGGAGGCAACGAGCAGGTCCATCACCCGGCAATCGCGGTACTCCTCGTACGACAGGTTCGGCAGTTCGACGCACACCTCGTCCAGCTCGGCCGCGCGGATCTCCCGGCCCAGGACGGTGTAGCGGCCGAAGCAGCGCGGGATGACCCGCCACTTCGTGCCCAGCCCCCACTTCTGCCGGTACGCCGCCGCGTACATCTCCGAGGAGGGCAGCAGGGTGAGCTGGAACATGTTGAGCCGGTCGAACCGGGCGTCCATCAGCCCGCGCAGGCTGCCGAAGTGCTTCTTCTTCGAGTCGTCCGGGAGGGCGAGGATCACCTCGCTGTACGACTGGGCTCCGGCCTGCGCCGACTGGAGAGCGATCTCCATCATCTTATCGGCCGAGATGTTCTTGCGCTCGACGGCGGCGAGGACGTCGGTGTCGAGGGACTGAACCGATCCGGACAGGCTGATGGTGCCGGGCACCTGGGCGACCGCTTCGAGGACTCGTTCGCGCTGGTTCTTGCCGGTGGTGACGTTGACGACGCGCGGCCAGCCGTAGAGCTTCTGGCAGGTGGCGAGGATCTGGCAGGTGTGCTTGTCCTCGGGGAACATGCCGAAGTTGCTGTCGGTGATCAGCAGTTCGTTGCGCGCCGTGCCAGCCTTGACGAGCGGCTCCATCTTCTGGCCGATGTAGTGCAGTTCGGCTTCGACCTCGGCCCGCGGGCGCTTGGCGACCCTGGAGAAGTAGTGCTGACCCTCGGTGCAGAAGTTGCAGGAGAACGGGCACCCCCGGGTGGTGGTGATCGTCGGCACGCCACCGCGCTCGAAGAACGGGTCCAGCAGCCCGGCCGTGTACGGCGAGGGAACGTCGGCCAGGTCGCGGATGCGGTTGCGCGGACGGGGCGTGAACACATCGCGCCGGTCCGGGGAGAGGGAGTGCACGCCGGGGATCGTGTCGCGGACCTTGCTCGCGGGCTTGCTGTTGAGGTGGAGCAGCAGGTCGGCGAACGCGATCTCGCCCTCTCCATCGACGTAGAAGTCCACGGCCCCGGCAAGCCGCTGGTACCAGAAGTGGACCTGGTCGGGGCGCAGCAGCGGGTAGTGCGGGCCGCCCATGACGACGGTAATGTTCGGGAACTTCGCCTTGATGACGCGGGCGATTCCGGTCGACAGGTGTGCGTTCCAGATGTAGTGGGAGAACCCGATCACGTCGGGGGCCCCGTGGGTATCCAGCGCGTTCGCGAGGTCTTGGGGGAACTTGAAGATCCGCGGGACCCGCTGGAAGTCCATGACGGTCGCGGCGTGGGTCGCGAGTCCGGCGACGGCCTGCGGCATCGTCTCGGCGGATACGGTCTGCTGGGTGTAGGTGAGGTCGCAGAGCCAGACCTTCAGGTTCATCTTCGGCCGCAGCTCGGAGGCGGCCGGGGATGCCGCTGCGGTGAGCGGCATCCCCAGGTCGACGGTCGTCATCGGGCGACGGCCTCCGCAGCGCGCAGGAACATCTGCCACAACAGGCGGCGCTGTTCCTCGGGCACCTCCTCCTGGCCGTGTCCCAGGGGCTCGCGGCCGTGCACGCACAAGTGCTGGTTCACGACGATCAGGTCCCCGAAGCCGAGGAGGAACTTCTGCTGCTCAGAAATCAGTTCGCGCTCTAGCTCGCGGGCCGCGCTGGTGTGCGGGTCCGTGAGGTCCATGTCGGGGAGCATCTTCGCGGTGAACCGCACGAATCCTTCGGACGCCGGCAGGCCGTCGAGCACGGGGAACGGGTCGTACTCCGTGCCGACGCCGGTCAGGTCGTAGAAAGCGCCGTCGTGGAATACCGGCTCCGCGAGGAGGGCGCGCTCGTCGTCGTTGAGCCGGTCCACCGCGCGGCGGAGGTGGGAGACGATGCTGTTCCCCTCGCCCAGCGGGTCGGGGCGCACGCACAGCAGGGCGCTGTAGTCCGGGGGTTCGGTCGCGTTCACCACGTCGATGTGCAGCGGGTTGTACCCGGAGCCAGTGGCGCGCATCGGGTCGATGGTCAGGTTCGTGCCGAGCGGCTTCCACAGCGGCCACCGGTCGAAGGCCCGCAGTGGTGCACCGAGCCAGGACAGCAGGACGGTGGCGGCTTTCTGTCCGTCGTCCAGGCCGAGGCGGCCGAGCAGCAGGCCGACCTCAAGAACGGCGAAGCCGTCGCCGTCGGGGTCGTCGAGGAGGTCGCGGCAGCGGCGTACGACGATCTGCGCTTCGGGGGACTCGGCGCGGACGCGGTCGTAGGCCGCGCTCACGTCGCCGCGCAGCAGGCCGCCTTCGAGTTCGGCGGGCGGAAGGTCGATGACCTTCCTGCCGAGGAGTTCGACCAGGGTCTCGGGGAGAGGGGCGCGGTAGGTACTCGGTGCCGTGGTCATACTGGCTGTCTCCTATGCCTTCGGAGCTTCATGCGGCGGATGGAGGTACCGGCGTGGGGCGCTTGTGCGCCCAGGTGGAGGCGGGTGGTGCCGCGTTCACCGAACGCCGGATGGTGGGAGCTGTCTCCCGGCCCACGCCCTGTGAAGCAGCGGGCCGGGAGGCGGCGACGGCGTGGAGTCCACGCCGTTCTGGTCGACCACTCGTGATGGGTGACGTCCCGAGCGGGAGGCCGGTCAGGCGCCCGGCATCTCCTGCCTCAGCACCAGCTGCGGGTTGTACTGGGCCACGAGTTCGTGGGCCTGACGCCGCAGCTCAGGGTCGCTCTTCCCGTTCCGCTCAAAGTTCCAGCAGACCACCGTGATCTTCTTGTTCATCCAGCGATTCCTCTCGTCGCGGAGGCGGTGGGTGGAGCGCCGCCCGTGGGCTGGGACCTTCGTCAACCAGCCCCGGGCGGCGGTTCTAGGGGGCGCTCCGGATCAGGTCTTGACCGCGATGCCGGCGAACGCGGCGCAGTCCGAGGCGCGAGCGGGATAGGGAGTGAAATTGAGGACGTTCGGGCCATGGGCAGACCACTGGCTCACGGCGGCGAGCCCGGACCCGAGGTGGGTGAAGCCTCCGAAGAACGCGGATATCTCGGCGGGGCTGCGGGGCCGGACGGTGATGCCGTGCCGCTCGTAGACAGCCACGGCCTGGGGCACGGTGCGGGCGTTGAAGTGATCGGTGAGGTGGGTGATCGACAGGGTGCTGCCGGTCGGCAGCCAGCCCCGGAGCACGGCCATCGCGTCCGCCACCGCGGTGTCGTCCGCGTTCCACGGCAGCACGTCGTGCACCGTGACGGCGATCGGCCGGTCGACGTCGAGGGCCGCCGCAACGTCCCCCCGGGCCAGCAGTTCCTCCATGTCGAGCAGGTCGGCGGCCACCACGGTCGTCGTGTACGGGGGGCTGGGGTCCAGCCGTGACTTCGCGTGCGCGAGGACTCCGGGGTCGCGGTCGACGTAGACCACGTGGTTGCCGTGGGGCACCAGGTGGTGGAGGTTAGGGCGGTTCGGCAGGCCGCAGCCCAGATCGAGGAACTGCCCGATCCCGAGGCGCAGCGCGGCCCCGGTCGCGGTCTGGGTGAAGTGGCGGTTCGTCCGGGCCGCCAGCGCCGCCCAGGGCGCGGCCATGTAGAGGTCGAGGGCCGCGTCCCGGTCGCACTGGTAGGTGTCGACTCCGCCGAGCAGGCAGTCATACACCCGCGGGGCGCGCGCCCGGGTGAAGTGCTCGGGCCCGAGTTCTTCCAGCTCTACCGGCTGGTGTGCCGTCGTCATGCCGACACCCCCGCGAGCAGCGGCACGGGTTCGGATAACAGCCTGTGGGCTGGTCCATCCGGAGGTGCCCAGCCGAGCCGGCGACGCAGGTTGGCCAACGCTTCCCGGTGCGGGCGCAGCCTCACCGACTCGCGGCGCTGGTCGAGCTCGTCGGGGCTTTCCACCGGGACCAGTTGCGGCCCGTGCGGTCCGAGGCGGTACTGAGTGCCGAAGGTCTGGCAGCCATCGGCGTTGGTCTCGCACCGGTCGTGCAGGTGGGCCCACTGCTGGACCGTTGCTTCACCCTGTTCGACGGCGGTGGTCAGCAGCCGCAGGGCCAGGCGCTGGAAGTCGGCCATCGGGTCGGCGTACAGCGCGATCTCCCACACGGCCCAGACTCCGGCTTCGCCCACCAGGGCCCGGGTGGGCCAGCCGTGCTCCGCGACGATCCGCCGCAGGACGTTCCCGTTGGCGATGTCGAGGTGCCGTGCTCGGCCCATCTCGGCGGCGGGGAGCTGGGCCCGGATGAGCCGGTGCCGGTACTGGCGGGCCTCGGCGGTGCGGTGCAGGAGGTCCCCGGCCAGGTCCGGGCGTTCGAATGCCGGGGTCATGGGCGGTCCCCGTACTCCAGGGCGTCGAGAAGCCGGCGGGCGGTCCCGACCGAGATCGCTCCGGTCGAGACGGCGGGCTTCTCTCCGCAGCGGCAGCAGTCGGGCTGGAACGCGAGATCGATGAATCCGTCCGTCGCCTGGCGGAAGGCACGGTCCAGACGGGCCGTGACCTCCTTCCCCTGGGGCCAGTCGGCCAGCTCGATCACCGGGTCCGCCTCCGGCTCCCGTGGCGGTGCGCCCAGTACCCGGGCGAGCCGTTCGGCGTCCGGGACCGTGAGGTCGCCCAGCACGATCTCCCCGGCCACCACGCTCAGGTCTGGGGTCTTCAGGCCGTGCGCTTCGAGGGTGCTGCGCAGCGCGGCCACGGTGTCGTAGGTGCGCTTCATGCTGGTGCGCAGCAGGTCGGTCAGCTGGCGGACCGTCGTCGGGTCGGCGGTCCCTAGTTTGGCCTCGCGCCCGGGGGCATCCGGGTTGGGGCAAACCATGAGGCTCAGCCCCGCCTCCGAGCACACGGAGTTGAGATCCCGTATCGCCTCGGGGAGGGCCGACGGGCCGGGAGATCGTGGGTCGGGGGCGTTCACGCGGTACTCCAGGAAGAGCGGTGGTCGTGGGCAAGGGAGCGCGCGGCGACCGAAGGCGCTGCGGCCGTTGGCGGCGGCGGGGCGGCGAGCAGGCAACCGGGCCCCGCGAGGGGGAGGACGGACACCGGGGAGGCCGTCCACCTCAGCAGGCCGTCGCCGGGCGTCGCGGTGGTGAAGGCGTAGGGCTTGCCCTGGCGCAGCGCGACCACCGCGGCGTCCATGGCCTGGTGGTCGCCTAGCCATCCCCACATGGTGTGGAAGACCTCCCGGTCGAGGAGGGGCGCGACGGTACGGACGGACTCGCGTACCCACTCCACGGCTTCCCCTGGCACGGTGGTGGTGAGGCCGGACAGCGGGATGTGCACGGAGCCGGGTACGGCCTGATCGGCGTGGCACCAGTAGGCGCGCGGCAGCGGGCGGTTCACCTCGGACCACCGCCGCCGAAGTGGGCGGAGGGGCTGGGGTCGTCGTCGCTGACGAGGTCGAGGAGATCACTGACGAGCGAGGCAAGAAGACGAGCGTGGCTCTGCGTCGGCACGAACTCCCGCGCACGGTGCACGGCGTCGAGGCGGACGGTGGCGGCGACGAGCTGGCGGAGCAGGCTGTCTGGGTAGCCGTCCGCGCCGTACAGGGCGTCGGTCACCAGCGGCCAGAGGTAGGCATGGAGGCGGTCCACGAGCGTGCGCATCTCGTCCGCGGTGAGCGGACTCGCGCCCCAGCCCAGAATCCGCTCCAGGAACTCGTCCACCCCGTCGCTGAGGAAGGAACTGTTCAGGCTATTGAGCAGACCTAACAGGGCCTGCTCGGACGCGGGCCGCGCGGGTTCGACGCTTCTCGCACGGGCCGCAGCGGCGTCTCGCACGGGCAGGTCGTGGACGGTCATGGACATGCGTGCCTCCCGGTGGGGAGTGGGGAGAAGAGGAACAGTGGAGGGCTCGAAGCGGCGGGTACGCGGGGTCTGCGGCGGGCCGTGAGCGGGCGGCGGTCCGATCCCGCCGAGGAGCGGGGCTGAGCAGCGGCGTCGGGGGCCGCGCCGGTCATCGGGTGCCGTCCGGGGGGAGAGCGAGGGAGCACCAGACGGTCCGCCCGTCACCGGTCGTGCCCCACTTCTCGGCGATGGCGTCGACCAGCAGGAGGCCCCGGCCGCCCTCGTCGTCGTCGCTGGCCTCGCGCAGCACCGGCATCTGGGGGCTGTTGTCGGTGACCGCGATCCGCAGCTCGCAGACGTGGTGCTCCACGCGGAGCTGGACGGTGCCGTCGCCGTGCTGGACGGCGTTGGTCACCAACTCGCTGACAACGAGCAGGGCTTCGGCCATCACCGAGGCCAGCTTCCAGTGCCGGAGCGAGGCCCGGGTGATACGCCGCATGTGCCGGACACGCGAGCCGTCAGGCTGGAAGGCCACCGCGAAGGCGTGGACTGGGGGCGTCGCCGTGGGAAGCCCTCTGGTCATCGAGGTCATCGGCGTTCTCCGGACAGGGGAGGGAAGGGGCGCGGGCGGATGGAGGCGCGGAGGTTCCGCGCTGCGCAACTCACCCGCCTGATCACCGCGCGTGTTGGCGTGGTGACCAGCCCACACCGGGAAGGCGTCTGCAGGGAACGAAGTTGCGCCGAAGTTGACCCGTCAGTAACCACGATCGGGGTAACGGCGTACACCGGACCGGTGCCATGCTGACGGTCATGGCAAAACTCAGCGACCAGCCAGTAACCGCCGACGACTTGATGCCGCTCGCGCTCACCTCGTACGGCCACTTCACGTCCATGCGTGTCGACGGCGAGGGCCGTATCCGGGGCCTGTCCCTGCACCTCGACCGGCTGTCCCGGGACAGCCAGGAGGTCTTCGGCACCGCAGTCGACCCGGGCCGCGTGCGCGCCCTGGTGGCCGCAGCCCTCGCGGACCAGCCCGGCCCGTGCGTCGTGCGCGTGACCAACTACGACCCCGCGGTGAACCTCGGCCGCCCCGCGGACGCCACACGGCCGGAACTGCTGGTGACCGTCCGCCCCGCCGGACAACTCCCGCCGCCGCCGCTGACCGCGATGACCGTCCCCTACGAGCGGGACCTCCCGCTGGTGAAACACGCCGGACTCTTCGGCGCGCTGCACGCACGCCGCGCCGCCCAACTCGCCGGCTTCGATGACGCCCTCTTCGTAGGCCGCGACGGCTTGGTCTCCGAGGGCGGGACGTGGAACGTCGGGTTCATCGACACCGACGGGACAGTGGTGTGGCCCCAGGCGCCGGTCCTGCCCGGAGTGACCATGGCCCTGCTTCAGGAGCAGCGCGCCGACTGGAAGACCGCACCGGTCACCGTGGACGAGGCCAAGGGCATGGCGGCGGCGTTCGCCACCAACACCTCGATCGGCGTCCGCGCGGTCGCCGCCATCGATGACCATCCGATTCCCGTCGAGCACCCACTCCTCACCGAGCTGCGCGACGCCTACCTGTCGGTCCCCGGCGAGGAGCTGTAGGAACTGCCGATGACGGGGGTGACGCGATGGACAGGCCAAGAAGTCGCGCTGCTGCGGCAAGCGATGCGGCAGACAGGGCGGGACTTCGCGGCGATGGTCGGCGTCAGCAACCGGCAGCTCACCACCTGGGAGAGCCGGGGCGCAACGATCGAACTGCGTCCCGGCAACCAGGCCACTCTGGACACGCTGCTCGCCCGCGCCGGCATCGCCGCCCAGCGCCGGTTCGCCGCGCTGCTGACCGAGCGGGCCGCCGCCGCCGAGGACCAGCGCACCGAAGAGCTGCTGCGCCGTGACCCGAGGATGTTCAAGCACCCGCTCGACGGCAAGCTCATGGTCCGGGTCGAGGAGGGCATCTTCCTGTCCGGCCCGAAGAACGTACCGACCTGGGCGGACAGCTTCCTCATCGACGTCTACCCGACCACGAACGCGGACTACGCGCGCTTCGTGACGGCCACCGGCCACCGGCCGCCCCGGCACTGGCCGCAGGGACGGTGCCCTGAAGCACTCCGGGACCACCCTGTGGTCTGGGTGGACTGGAACGACGCCGCCGCGTACGTCCGTTGGTGCGGCAAGGGGCTCCCCACCTCGCAGCAGTGGGAGAAGGCGGCCCGGGGCCGGAACGGGCGCGAGTACCCCTGGGGGGACGAGCCCACGGCCGCCAAATGCAACACCTCGGAGGCCGAGATCGGCCAGACCACACCGGTCACCCGGTACCAGTCCGGCGTCAGCCCGTACGGGGTCTACGACATGTGCGGCAACTGCTGGGAATGGTGCGCCACGCAGGCCCCGCAGGAGCCCGGCCGGTTCGAGCTGAAGGGCTCGGCCTTCACCTCCCCGGTCGAACGCGCCCGCCCCTCGCTCCGCAACGCCGCGAACACCACGATGCAGGACAACGACACGGGCTTCCGCTGTGTAACCTCCGCGTGACGGCGGTGCGGTCACCTCGGTTATCGAAGCAGGTACACCGGGACGTTCACCTGCGATGGTGCTCGCTGGGAATGCGAACGGCACGGGTCGGCCCTCCACGGTAATCGGACTGGTGCGCGTTTTGGGAATGAGCACGGGGATACACCCGAATTGGTGCCATAGCCCGGCTTGCTTCGGTACAACCAGCCTGATGCACGCTCCAGTTAACATTCAAGAGAAACCTCGCAGGAGTCCGCATTGGCACATGCCATCCGGTCGGCAGCGGTCTCCATGCGTGAGACAGGGCAGTTCAGTTGCCGGACTGAAACCCCGCGATGGCGGACAGATAACCTATGTCGCCGGACTGGGGCCTCGATCCGATGGACAGATGTCGAAGTGAGGGGACAGGTGGCTGCACGACGAGGACCGACATACCTACGGGTCATGCTCGGAAAGGAACTCCGCGAGCTGCGCGAGAATCTAGAGCTCACCGCGGAGAGCGTTTCGCTGGAACTCGGCTTCTCCCGGTCGAAGCTGAGTCGTGTGGAAAGCGGGGACATTCCGCTTCCCAAGCTCAAGGACTTGGAGAAACTACTCGACCGCTACGGGGTCACCGACCCGGACCACCGCGACACTCTGCTCCAGATGCAGCGGGACTCACTCAGCCGGGAGCCGTTCACCTCGTACTCACCCATCCTGCCGTCCGGGCTGCCCATGTACCTGGGTCTGGAACGTGAGGCCGTCCGTATCCGTGGTTTCCAGAACCACGTAGTCCACGGACTGCTTCAAGCCGAGCCCTACGCTCTCGCGCTCGCTGGATCGGCCAAGATCGTGGAAGAGCGCACCACGGATTTCGTTGAGCAGGGCGTCAGACTGCGGATGGATCGCAAGGCCCTGCTGACCCATCCGGACGGGCCAGAGGTTCACATCATCCTGACGGCCAACACCCTCCGCACCATGATCGGTTCACCCGAGGTCATGCGTGCCCAGTACGACGAGATCCTGCGCCTCTGCCAACTCGACAAGGTAGAAGTCCAGATCATCCCCGAAGACCTCGCGACCTACCGGTCCAGCTACAACTTCACCGTGCTGGACTTCAATGGCCTCGACTCCGTCACCCAGGGCGACAGCGCGAAGGCAACCACCATGTGGTCGAAGCCATCGGACGTCGCACAGTTCCAGCGTCAGTTCGACGCCATGGCGAAGGCCGCACCCGGCCCCAGCCAGACCTCACAGATACTGACCGAACTAGCAGAGAAGTTGTGGACATGACCAGCAACACCGAAACCCCGCACGCACCTCTCACCGACTGCCGCACTGGGCTGGCCTGGTTCAAGTCCAGCTACAGCACACAGGACAACGGCAACTGCATCGAGGTCGCCGACGTTCGCGCTCACGGCGGCATCGCCATCCGCGACTCGAAGAACCCCACCGGCCCCATGCTGATGGTCTCCCCGGACGCGTTCACCCGCTTCATCGACGCCCGGAGCGAGCCCAACGGCATCTGAGCGACCCACGAACCATGGCCCGTGTCCCTGGCCGCAAGCCCGGGACGCGGGCCATGCCCATTGGAAGCCACGGGCTCAGAGACCACCAGCAGGCTTGTTCACCGCAGGGAGATGGCGGGCATCTCGGGGTGCTGGAGGTGCTGCCCGACCACGTCAACGGTGAGACGGAACTCCTCCGGGCCGGGGTGACCCGCCGCAGCGTGCGCGTCGAGGACTTCTTCGGCACGGTCCCAGAGGCGAACCGGCCCGGCCTGCCGTACGAACAGCCCGTCGTCCTCGGTGGTGAGAGAGGCCACCGAGCCGGTGGTGACGTCGATCAGGAAGGTCGCCCCATCGAGCGTGGTGATCTGGCCGGTCGGCAGGGCCGACTGGATCAGGAAGCGGGTGAAGAACGCTTCCTCCGTCTCAGCAGTGAGCCAGTCGATGGCGTGACGGGTGGTGGTGGGAAACGCCTCGGCCAGGAGCGAGCTCCAGTGGGCGGGGTTGCCGAAGCCGGGGGCCTGGTGGGGGCGGGCGAGCATGAAGGACACGGTTCCCGGCAGGAGCGGGCCACTGGCGGTGCCGTCGGCGTGGACGGTGAGCAGGGTGCGGCCGAAGCCGAACTGCCAGCCTCCGAGCGTGACCAGGATCTTCCCTCCGGGCCGGGTCTGGGCGATCCACGCCCGGGGAACGGTACGGACGGAGCAGGCGGCGACGACACGGTCGAACGGGGCCGACGGCCAGTAGCCGTACAGGCCGTCCGCTACCGCGAGATCGGGCGTGTAGCCGAGGCCGTACAGAGCGGTGGCCGCCTGTTCGAGCCGGTGATTGTCGACTTCGACGGTGGTGACGGCGTCGGACCCGTACCGTTCGCAGGCCAGCGCGGTGGAGTATCCGGTGCCCGTCCCGATCTCCAGGATGTCCTGGCCCTCGGCCAGGTCCGCGTCCTCCCACATCCGCAGTACCAGCGACGGCAGGGTGGACGAAGAGGTGGGGGAGCCGCCGTCGCGGGGCTCGGGATTCTCCCAGTCGGGCTCGTCGCCGTCGAGCTGGGTGACGAGGCTCTGGTTGGTGTAGGCGGCGGTGAGCCACCGCTCGGGATCATGCTCGGCGGTGACCGGCTCCCACCACGTGAACCCCCGCGGTGAGGGCTTCTCGGCCGGCAGGTAGAACCCGGGGGTGAACCGGTGTCGGGGAACCGTCTCCACGGCCTGACGCCAGCCATCGGCCCGTTCGTCGCGCACCACGGCAGCGGCCAGTTCGCTCCGGAGTCGCCGCGCGCGCTCAGTGTCGCCTGTGCCGGTCATGGTTGGGGTCCTTCCATCAGGAGGCGGGCGAAGGCCACGGCGATGTCGGTGGAGTCGGGCAGCCACCCCCACTGTCCGTTGGGGTTGCACTCGATGAACGTGAACCGCTCCGGCGCGTCATGGGGAAGGTCCTCCCGCAGCGCGAAGTCAAAGCAGCCGAAGACGAGCCCGAAGGCGTCCAGGTACGTGACCAGGGCCTCGGCGACCGCAGGGGGAACGGTGAGGGGCCGGTGCTCCAGCGCGTCCCAGTCGCCGCGCCGCCAGTCCAAGGCCCCGTCAGGGGCGCAGATCCGCTGAGCAAAGACCTTCTGCCCCACCACAGTGATCCGGACGTCCGCCGTCTTCGGCACCTCGGCCTGAAACAGGTGCGCGGTCAGGGCAACGGACTCATCCAGCGTTTCCGGGTTGATCCGCTGAGCCCAGATCGCGCCGGCCTGCCCGTCGTCCGAGACGGGCAGGCCCCGGAAGGGCTTGTAGACCACCGGACCGTGCTCCGCGGCGAAGGTGCGCGCCCGCTCGGCGTCGTTGGTGATCAGCGTCGGGGGCACCACCAGGCCGATCCCCACGGCCGTCTGGAGCTGGGCAGCTTTGAACTCCGCCCGGGTGACGGCAGCCGGATGATTCACGTACCGGCACCCCGGGATGTTCGTCAGAATGCCGCCGAGGCCGTGCTTCGCCTCCGCCGCGGCGAACGCGCGCGTCCGCTCATCGGCTCCTTCGAAGCGAGGCATCAGCCAGGGGCTCGGCCGCCGGTAGTACACGGCCCCGATCTCCTCGAACGCCACCGTGCGGCTCGGGGTCGTCAACGACCCCGTCCACCCGCGGGGGCCCAACGCGGCCCCAAACATCCGATCAGGGCCGATGTCAGCCGGATCGACCCGCACGACCGTCGCGCCGAGGTCGTTCAGCTCCTCAATGACGAGATCCGCGGTGACGTCTTCCAGGGACGTCACCACCACCACTGCCTGGCCCACCGGCTCAGTCGGCTTCGTAGTCGGTCGTCACATCGTCCTCAACCTGGGGCTTCGGCCCCTGACCGTCGGTGCCACCCGATCCCCCGGACTTCGACGTCGTTCCCTTCGTCTTGTTCGTGCCGTGCTTCCCCATCTCGATGACCTGCCCGGTCTCATCGGTGTAGCGGGCAAGCTGCGTCAGCGGGTCCAGCTCGACGTGCGCGTAGGGCGGCGGCGACACCGGCAGCCGGTCAGTCACTAAGCCCAGTCCCCAAGGAACATTCTGCATCGACATTCCATCCCCTTCGCCGGTGCGCAGGACCATCCCCGTGGCCCCGAAGGTCAAGTCGACCCTACCGACCCCAACCTGCGCGACCCCTGCGATTCCGCCATCCCCTCGCGCTCGGCCGCCCGCCCCAACAGGTCTACCGGGTGCGCCGCCCCGGGAACAGCGTCGTCACCACCAGCACCGTGGACTCGTCCGGCTCCTCGTCGTCCGGGCCGTCCGGCGCCGGGAGCTGACGGACGTGTTCGATCTGCCGCTCGATGCCCCGCAGGTTCTCCTGCAAGTCCATCGTGACAACCCCGTCCACGGTGACCTTCAAGGGGTCCGCGAGGAGCTTCGCCCGCCGCTCGCCCAGGACCTCCAGCGCCACCGCGCGCACCGACCGGAGCCGGAAATAGCGGCGCTCCAGATCGGCCGGGTCGGTGTCGGGGCCGAGCTGGGCCAGGAGCCAGGACCGCTGAAACTCGTCCACGAAGCGGGTCTCCGTTCGCATACGGCGGCCCGCTGCCAGGACGTCCTGGCAGCGGGCCGGTTCGGGCACAGGGTCAGTCCGAGGACGCGGAACGCGGACGACGCGACGCGGTCTTGCGCCCGGTCCCCGCCTCGTCCCCGGCAGGCTTCCCCGCCGGCGTGGAGCCGGGCGACGAGGACGCCACATCCTCCTCCGGGTCCTCGGCCGGGCCGTCCCACGCGTCCGGATGGGTCACCAGCGCCGCGATCTCCGGCTCCGGGGCGTCACCGGGCCGCAGCACCAGCTCCTCCCGGGTGGCCGGATCGCGGACGAACACGGCCGCCTTCAGCCGTCGGGGCATCGGCATCACAGCACCTTCGCCACGATGTGCGCGTCCGGGGTGTGCATCACCGGCATCCCGACCGCCGCGCCCTTGGTCCAGATCTGAACCGGGTCATCCTGCACCCCGCGGGTGATGATGATCCCCGGCGCGTCCTCCTTCACGATCTCCGGGTTCGAGCCACGGGACAGCACCAGCCCCTCGGCCGTCACACCGAACATCGTTTGCGCCCACTTCTCCCGCTCCGGCGGCACCAGAATCCACCGGTCCTCCGGCAGCACCTTCCGCGAGGTGCCGTCCACCCGCACCTGAGCCTTGTAGAACGTCACGGGCGGGAGCCCGTAGGTGCCGCGCACCGTGTTGATCTGCCCCGGAGTCAGCGTCGCCGTCGGCGTGGTCGACGGATGCACCGACCCGTAGTACGCCGCCCGGTACGCGGCATTGCCCGCGAGGTGCGAAAACGCCTTCCGTGAGGTGACCGCCAACTCCGGCTCGGGCACCCCGACGTCGTCCAGGTGCTGGATCCACCGGAGTTCGTCCGCGATCGGATCGGACTCCGGATCGGACCAGGGCCGGCGAGCGACCGGCATGTTCGCCGCGGGGACGTTCCAGTCCACCTCCAGGGTGAGCCCGTTCTCCTGGTCGAGAGTGAACTTCCCGTCGGTCAGAACATCCCCAGCCGCCAGCTCCAGCCGCGACCGGATCGCCTCGACATGCCGCTCCACATCGTCGTACAGCAGCTCGATCAGCCGGTCCTGGTCCGCGCCGTGTGACGCTTCGAGCAGGATCTGCTCCTGCTCCCCGACGATGAGCTTCTGCCCGAGCGGAGGCAGCGCGCCTTCGCGGGAGGTCTGCCACGCCTCGCGTGTCGCGAACGGCACCGACGCGTCAAAGCTCCTGTACTTCGCCACGTTGACGTATCGCCCCGAGTCCCGGGTACGCCACTTGACCTGGCGCAGCTCCATCGTCGGGAAGATCGTCTGGGTGAGCAGGAAGTCCTTCGGCGACGGAATCGCCCGCGCGAAGGCCGTCAGGTCAACGACCGCAACGTCCTTCAGCAGGTCCTGAATCGTCACTGTTCAGGCCCCGATCAGACGAAGCGGACCAGCGCGGCCCGCGGGTGCCAGGACAGCTGGGACACGTCGATGCCACCGGGGACCTTCGATGCCTTCACGGCACCGTGCCACAGCAGGGCGGCCGGGACCCGGGTCTGCCCCGGCGCGACAGGCACCTCCGCGACGACGAAGCCACGCAGCACCTGACGGCCGCAGGTCGCCTCCGGGTCGTACGGCCCGTACAGACCCGACTCCTTGACCCGGGCCACCGGTACGCCGGAGAACACCCGGCCGTACGGGTCGCAGTCCTCGGCGGTCTCGAAGTGGACACCCTCGGTGAACAGGTTCAGGTCGAGGGTGATGGTGTCGGTCGAGTCCAGACCGTGCTTGGACGCCAGCCACTCACGGTTGGCGGTCACGTGCTGGCTGGATGAAACAGGATGGATGGTCACGCTGTGTCTCCATGGACGATGCGGTAAAGGTCCGCGCACCCGCCCACAGGGCGGTGCCGTCCACGGGTTCATGAAGGGGGCGTGGTCCCCCAGCTCCTGCAAGCCGAAGATCAGCGGCTCTCGCCGGACTCCGGAATCAACCCACGGCGACGGGCCATGTCCAACCCCACCGCACCCGGCTTCTGCACCGGTGCCGTCCGCGACGGAGCCCGACCAGCCGGAGCCCCACCCGGAGCAGCCGGCACAGGGGTTCGCACCTCACCGAACAGCTCCGGCCGCCGTACCCGGAGCGCCTCCCCCGCGGCCTGAAGCTGCGCCTCGTCAGCGTCATTCTCATCAGCGAGGAGACGTTCGGCATCCACCAGGTCGTCACCAGACGCCCCGAGCCCGACCAGCACCGCGCGCCGCAGCGCCGCCCGCTCCCGCTCGGCCGCCGCATCCTCGCGCCGCGCCGCCTCCAGCTCCCGATCGGCGGCCTGCTGCTCCCGCCTCTCGGCCTCCGACAGGGCGGCCTGATCGGCTTCCCGCTTCGCGGTCACGAACTCCGTCAGCGCCTTCGGCGTCTCGAATCCCAGAGCAGCCATGAGGCGCTTGACCGCCGCGCGCTCGCCTTGCGCCTTCTCCCGCGTCAGCATCCGCTTCAACCGGTCCTGGGTGACCGTGACCTGATGCTCCTGGCCGCCACCGCCGTCGTCGGCGTCGTCCAGGTGATCGTTCGAATCGTCCTCGGACGAAGCCCCGAGGATCGGGAAAATCGGTCGCCCATCGTCGCGGTAGCCGACGGGCTCACGAGTCGGCAGGGGCCGGGCCATGCAACTCCTCCTGGTGCGCGCCCCCGCGCTGCGATCAGTCTAACCAGCCCGTCAGACATTCGTTCGGACGAAATCCTGTCCGACCACGGGCCCAGGATGACAGCGACCCGAGACGAAGGAGCCCCCGTGTCTCCAGCCCCCTACACCGCCGTCGGCCTCATCCCCGAGATAACCGAGATCCAGAACCGGGCCGACATCCACACCAACCTCCAGCGCCTGCACCGACTCGCCCGCTCAGCGGTCTCCATGGGCAGCCTCGACCTTCCCGTACGCCTTCTCGTGCTCCCCGAAGGCTCACTCCAGGGCTTCGCCGACGAGATCCACGACCTCGACCACGAGACCTACGCCCGCGCCTGCGCCATCGACATACCCGGCCCCGAGACCCAAGAACTCGCCTCCTGGGCACGCAAATTCGACGTCTACCTGATGGCCCAGGCCAAGGCCCGCCACCCCTACTTCCCCGGCCGCTACTTCAACGTCGGCTTCGTCATCAACCCCAGCGGCGAGATCATCCTGCGCCACCACAAGCTCACCCCCCTGCCTCTGATCGAGCACAGCATGAGCCCTCACGACGTCTTCGACCGGTGGACCGAGATCTACGGCCGCTGCCTCAACGCCTTCTGGCCCGTCGCCGACACCCCCATCGGCCGCCTCGGCGTCATGATGGCCAACGAGGCCGCGTTCCCAGAGAATGCCCGCGCCCTTGCTCTCAACGGGTGCGAGATTGCGTACCGAACCAGCTACCCCCTGCCTGGGGTCGCCTCTGGGGCCTTCGAGATCCAGAACCGGGCCCGCGCCCTCGACAACGGCATGTACGTCCTCGCCCCCAACCCGGCCGCGTACACCGGACGCGACGGACACCGCGTCGACTTCTTCGGCGGCCAGTCCACCATCACCGACCCCTTCGGCCAGACGGCCGGCCGCGTCGACCACGGAGGCGTCGCCACCTTCGTCACCGCGACCATCGACATCGCCGCCCTCCGCCGCCGACGCACCACAGCCGCCTGGACGAACAACGCCAAGGACCTGCGCACGGAGCTGTACCGCATCGTCTACGACAAGCCCATCTACCCCAAGAACCTTTACGCCGAACGGCCGCCGTACCGCCACGGCCCCTACCTGGAGAAGGTCACGCTCCCCCAGATTGAGCTGATGCGCCGCCGAGGCATCTGGCGGTGACCGCCTCCGGGGCACCGTGCGGCGGGGGTGGAACTGGCCCACCCTCGCCGCGCGGGGAACACGCTGCTTCCCCGGGGTCGGAGCCGTCGTCTCCCGGTCCACCCCCGCCGCGCGGGGAACACGACGCCGTCATGCCCGATGTGTGAAGGCTCGCCGGTCCACCCCCGCCGCGCGGGGGACACTACTGGGGCTCCGTCCGTTCTGAATCTCGACACGGTCCACCCCCGCCGCGCGGGGAACACCCACTCCATGCAGGCGTCACGGACCGGGCATCCGGTCCACCCCCGCCGCGCGGGGAACACACTCCCCTGGTGGCAGCGTCGGACCGCCGAATCGGTCCACCCCCGCCGCGCGGGGAACACATCACCGCGGTGACCACGATCGCGAACAGCACCGGTCCACCCCCGCCGCGCGGGGAACACCCCAGCTTCTCGCCCAGATCGTGGCTGTCGATCGGTCCACCCCCGCCGCGCGGGGAACACGATCCGGCGGACGGGACGGTACGAGACGGCACCGGTCCACCCCCGCCGCGCGGGGAACACTCTTCCACCATGATCGGCAGGAGAGACGCGAGCGGTCCACCCCCGCCGCGCGGGGAACACTCTTTCTCACCTGCGGCTACATAAGGTCTTTACTGTCCCTTGACCCGCTGCGGCTCCACCATCCTGTCAGATCAACCTTCACCGCGTGTAACAGTCTCTGACTCCAGACCCTCGTCACGGTTCACGTCACCCCACGTCCGGTTCCTCGGCCCGCGCCGCCTCCGCAGCACGTCACGCCTCCTCCATCATCTTTGCCCGGATACGCGCCACTTCTTGTGACGCGTCATCAATCGGATAGCCCGCGTCCACCAGCATCGCCACCGCGGTCTCCAGCGACAGCACACCCGCCCCGTACGCCGTCACCACCTCGTCCAGCATGGCCGCCCGGTCCGTCGGCGTATGCGGCGCCCACGCCAGCCGCGCCGGGAACGACTCCCCGGCCGCCGTCCACCCCTCGGCCCGTCCCGCCTGGAACAGGCGCTGCACGAACTTGAGCAGCAACCGGTACTTGTGCTCCCTCGCCAGCCGCATCGACGCGACCAGCCCGTCTAGCGGCACCAGCGCCAGCCGCAGCGCGTACCCCGATGGCACCTCCGAGGCCGCCAATGTCCCCAGCCCGGCAGCGGTGATCCGCGAGTTCGACGCGATCCGGTCCAGCAGATGGTCCACCCGCGACCGCAGCTCCGCGAGCTGTGCCGACGTGTCCAGCACATCCATCCGCCCCGTCTCCCCGAGCTCCCAGACCGCGCCGGCCTCCACCCGCAGCCGCTCCGGCTTCCCCGTCGCCCGGTCCACCGGGAGCCGGGCGCCCGCGAGACCGATAATCGGCGTCCCCGTCGTCGCGCTCGCCGCCGAGCTGTCCGAGTCGGTGGCCGCCAGCTCGTCCAGCCCCTGGAGAACCCGGGCGAGCACCGGGCGGCCCCAGTGCTCACCCCCAGCCGGGATCGTGTTGGTGACGTGCACCACCGGAACGAAATCGATCATCAAGTCCAGCCGGTACAGCTCGGTACCGTCCGATCGCACCCGGAAGACGGCCTTGTGCATCGGGAGCCGGTCCACGGTCTCCCCGCGCTTCAGGTCATCCAGCGCCCACTCCGCGTCCGTGAGGTAGCACGTCGTGCGCGACGGCTGACCCGGAGACCACGGATAGTGCCGCACCGCACCGTCACCGTCCTCACCGATCGGCCCCAGCTCGTACGTCACCCGCCGAAGCCTGGCCTTCAGACCCGCGTCCTCGTCCTCCGGCAGCTCCCACGCCAGGTGGACCCGACGCGGGAAGTCCTCGTCCTCCTCCTCGTCCCACTGGGGGAAGTAGAAGCCCGGGTCGTACACCCGCAGCGTCGGCCGCTGCTTCTCCGGACTCCACGCCAGCGCGTACACACCGTCGCCGAGCAGGACCGCCGTTCGTTCCGCCTGCTGGACCCGCAGCGCGAGCAGCTCCTTCTCCGCCCACGCGCGCAACCGCTCCTGCACAGCCGCCGCCTCCGACGAACCCGGTGCGGGCGGCTCCTCGTCGGCGTGCTCCGCACCCGCCACCGCGACCTTCTGCTCCGGCCCCAGCAGGTAACCGAGCGCGGTGTCCACCAGGTTCGCCGCGTCCCCCAGCTCCCGACGCTCCAGCGCGCCGGCATCACCGGACGCCGCCGCCAGCTGCCCCGCCTGGTTGTTGTCGTACGACGCCAGCACCTTGTACGCGGCCAGCCGACGGATCTCCTGTGGAGGCAGCCACGTCGCAGCCAGCTCGGGGAACGACCGGTTCCCCGGACGCCCTGCGGCGGCCACCACAGGCTTGTAGTTCAGCCACGACCACGCGTCGATCACGAACTCGCGCAGGCCCACATCCACTCCCGGAAGGTCGGCCCCGCGCCGACGATCACCATATCGAGAACGGACACACCTGCGACGAGCCCGAGGCGCACGGCCGGAAGCGGTACCTCGTACGACTGCGGCAGACCAGCTGATCACCTTCCGCAAGTTCCCCCGCTCCCGCCCTGCCAGCTTCTACCGGCCTTCCTCCTCAGGACGACGCTCACCGGTCATCTGGGCGGCGTGGCGGAGGAACGCACGGAACTCCTTGTGCCCTTCGTCCACTGCCTGTCGCCCTTGACAAAGCTGGTTCTCTTCTCGGAGGCACGGAAGCACCGCCTCTTCTACGCCTTCGAAGAGGTCCAAGTAGACGATCGGATCCAGGTGCATGAGTGCACGCTGAGCAGATGCAACGACCCGAGCGGCTGGCGTCTCGTCGCCATCGAAGAGCGCGATGCGGGTCTCGGCATCACGCAGGTCGCACCACGCCTCATGCGCTGAGATCCACAGCTGCGCGAACTCATACGGATCAACCACGGTCCACAGGGCCACGGCGCACTTCCTCACCCCCTGCTCAAGCACAGCCCATCCCGAAGCAAATGCCTCGTACGCATCCTGTCGCTTCCCGCTCAAAGCATCAGTTGCAACGATATTCAGATTCTCAATGTGACCCGCCTGAACCACGGGACCGTGAATCGTGGCCCCCTCCATCACATTGCGCACCACCCGTGCGCCGTCGGCACGCTGGACGTCCGCCCCTGCTCCCCCGAGTGTGCTCATACCGACACGATACGACTCCCCGCGACTGCGAGAGGCAGCAAGGAGGCGGCCTCCACTCACCGCCGCCCACTCAACCGCTGATCATCACCACCGCGCGGCGGCGGCATCGCCGGATCAAGGAACAGGTCCCACAGCGCCCACACCGCCGAGTCCAGCAGGTCCGGCGAGTCCTCGGTCTCCCCCTGGCCGACGAACGTCGTCATCTGCCCCTCCAGCTCCGCGAACACCCGCGCGGGGCCGACGTGCGACACCCGCGCCTGCTCGTACAACTGGGCCGCAGGCGCGGCCCGCGCCCGCTTCCCCCGCGTCGCATGAACGATTCGCCAGTTCACCGTCGGGTCCACCTGCTCCAACAGCGCGGGCAGGTACTCGCCACCGTTGTTCGCCTCGATGACCACACAGTCCGCCTGGTGCTCGTGATAGAGCTGCGCAGCCCGCCGCATCGCCCCGGTCGGCGTGTACCGGTCCTGCTCGGCGTGCAGCAGATACCCGCGGGGCCGGTCGTCCCCGTACAGCGTCTCGATCGGAAAGGCCCGGCCCGCCACGGTGAACGCGGTCATGTCCGCGTCCTCGTGGGACTTGGTCGCCGGGTCGACCCCGATGACCACGCGCTGCATGTCGGGCAGATGCTCACGCCGGGGCCGGAAGCCCTCGACCTCCAGCATCCAGCCCTTCCACAGCGCGCCCTCCACGTCCTCCAGCAACTCGCCCGACAGCTCCTGCCGACCCAGCCGCGTGCCTGCGTAGTCCTCCTCCAGCTCCGCTCGCGCCGCCGGCGACAGGTTGGCGTCGTTCTCCCGCATATGCCCACGCGTGAGCACCACCCGCGGAGGATCACCGCCCTCCCGCGCCCGCTGCTCCTGCGCCCGGCCGCGCTCGTACAGCTTCTTCACATGGGGCAGCGGCTTCGGCGTCGTAGAGATCACGACCTGCGGCATCTCCGCCTCCCGGAGGCAGAACCACACCATGTCGTAGACCTCCTGGGCGGTATGCCTCGACCAGGCCGCGTACTCGTCCATCCACGCTTTGTCGAACGCCCAACCTCTCAAGTTGTCGGGCGTCTCCGCCCCGAACCCCCGGATCACCGTGCCGTTCTTCAACTTGAGCACCGTGTCCCCCAGTGAGGAGTTGTACTTCGCCACTTGATCGGGCGGGATCACCGCGAGCAGCCCCGACTTCGGCGACTCGAAGCAGATGTCCCGCACCAGCGTCGCGTTCTTCGCCACCACCACGATCTGCAACCCCGGAGTCTGCGCCCACTCCCGTACCGCCTCCGCCGCCGTCCGCGTCTTCCCCCAACCGCGGCCAGTAAGCATCATCCACACCGTCCACAGCCACCCAGGCCGCCGCTGCGCCGCACGGGCATGACGATGCAGCCACCCCGCATGGGGCAGCCCGTCGCAATCCGGCACCTCACAGGCCCACCGCCGAGCCGACAGCTCATCGGCCCGCACCAGCTCCGCGATCTCCGCCCGGATCTGCTCCAAGCCCATCACCGAGGGATCAGCGAAGTCCTCGGCCAGCCGACGCTTCGCCCGCCCCCGGCTCACTGCGAGCCTTCCAACAGCCGACGCTCCAGCTCCCGCCGCAGCTGCTCCATCCGGGCCCGGCGCTCCTCATCCGACAGCGCCGCCACATCCGCACCCTGATCCTGGTCCTCAACCGCACCGGACACCGGCCCCTCGCCCACCGCCCGGCGCTCGATCTCCGACGCGACCTGGATGTACCGCAGCAGCTCCGACGGCGACAGCTCCCGCGGGTCCAGCATCTGAAGCCGCGCGACCGCCTTGCCCTGAACGGCCTGCGCGAGCTTCGCGTGCCGACGGGCCACATCCCGCCGTGCCTGCGCCTGCTCCGCCAGGAACACACGATCCTGCTCACGGTCGTACGCCGCCGTCCTCGTCACCCACGCGAACGACCGCGACCACCGGCCCACCAGCGTCCGGGATTTGTGCAACTCCCGTGCCACCTTCGTGACACTCCGGGCCGGACCAAGATCGCGATACATGGCGAACGCCTCGAACGCCGGGACCGACTCCCCGCCCTGCCGCTCCCAGGGCTCCACAGTGCCCTCGGCCACCACTCACCGCCCTCTTCCCCGCCTCACGAAGAACAAGCAAACGCCAGTGCGATTTCACTGTAGTCGGGAGTGTCATGAATCAGGTGGGCACCCGCTCAGAAGGGACCCCTGATGGTCACGGAGAACGGTCACCTGATCGAGGAAGCCGGCGGCGTGTCGGTTGCGATGCCGGGCAGCGGCGTTGACGGTGCTGATGTGGCATCGAAGGCAACGATTCTGAGCCGCGAGGCGGCAGCCGCGCACGGACTGAGCCCGCGCCTGCTGGACGAGCTGGCCGAACTCGCCGAGGTCAAGGTCCACGACGGTGGACTGAAGCTGATGGGCGAGGGCGGCCTGCTGGTCGAGCTGGCCCGGCACCTCATGCAGGCCGCCGTCGAGGCGGAGATGGACCGGCACTTGGCCGAGGAGGCCGGCCGCACGGGTGGCCGGGGCTCCCGGTCCGGGGGCAACGCCCGCAACGGCTACCGCCCGAGGAAGGTGATGACGGAGGTCGGCACCGTGACGGTGCAGGTCCCCCGTGACCGGCTGGGCACTTTCACCTCCAGCCTGTTGCCGAAGTACGCGCGGCGGACCGGCGGCCTGGACGAGACGGTCCTGTCCCTGACCGCGAAGGGACTGACGTCCGGGGAGATCGTCGCGCATCTCGCCGAGACGTACGGCATGGAGACGAGCAAGGAGACCGTCTCCACGATCACGGACAAGGCGCTGGACTCGATGGCGGACTGGCGCACGCGTCCGCTCGATCCCGTCTACCCGGTCCTGTTCGTGGACTGCGTGAACGTCGAGATCCGCGATGGTGCGGTGGCGAACCGTCCGGTCTACGTCGTGCTCGCGGTGACCTGCGACGGTCACCGGGAGATCCTCGGACTGTGGGCCGGCGACGGCGGCGAGGGCGCGAAGTACTGGCAGAACGTCCTCGCCGAGCTGCAGAACCGGGGCGTGCGGGATGTGCTGATGCTCGTCTGCGACGGCCTCAAGGGCCTGCCCGAGGCGGTGAACACGGTGTTCCCGCAGACGGTGGTCCAGCTCTGCATCGTTCACCTCGTCCGCACCACCCTGAGATACATCTCGCGCCAGGACCGGGACGCCGCGGCCCGCGACCTCAAGCCCGTCTGCACCGCCGCGAACGAGGACGAAGCCCTTGCCCGGCTCGCTGAGTTCGGTGAGAAATGGGAAGCCAGATATCCGGCCGCGGTCCGGGCCTGGGAACGGTCGTGGAGCGAGGTGGTGCCCTTCCTCGGGTTCCCGCCACCGATCCGGAAGATCGTCTCGACGACGAACGCGATCGAGTCCCTGAACGCCCGCTACCGGCGCTCGGTCAACGCCTGCGGGCATTTCCCCAACGAGACCGCGGCCCTCAAGCGGCTCTACCTGACCACGCTCGCCCTCGACCCCACCGGCCGCGGACGCAAACGGTGGACCAGCCGCTGGATGGAGGCGATGAACGCGTTCGACATCGCCTTCGACGGCCGCCTCTCGGCCGGACGGGTACAGGCCAACCAGATCAACAAGAAACTCCTACTCCAACCAAGTGGTGAACACCGCTTTCGTGATACTCCCGATCAGCAGGGGTGACGTGACCGACGTTGAGTGGGCCGTGCTGGAACCACTGCTGCCAGCGACCAACAATCGGTGCGGCCGGTGGCGGGACCACAGCCAGGTGATCAACGGGATCCTCTGGGACAGGCGATGTCCAGAAGTTCAACGGAACGGCCCGCCCCGGAGCACCGGGCCACGGTGGCGCTGATGGTGACGAACGCCCGCTACACCAAACAGGCACGGGTGTTCGCCAGCAAGCACGACATCACGCTCATCAACGCTGACGGGCTGCGGCACTTGAGCGAGTACGGAGACAGCATGCGCGGGCGCATCACCCCACACAGCGGAGATGCCCCATAGGGCAGGGTGCCACGACGGCAAGAGGCCGTCCGGAAGATCCGGACGGCCTCATCGTGGGGCGGCGGGTCAGACGGTGGCGTGCTCATTGGCCAGGTTCAGCGCGTCGGTGGCGACGCGGAGTGCGGCGTACAGCCCCAGGGTTTCGTAGATGGTGGGGTGGACGGTGGTGCTCCAGTCACCGTGGAGGTTTGGCCAGGTGGCGAGGGTGACCTCCATCGTGTGGAGGCCGAAGAGGGCGGTGACGTCCATGCCGCCGGAGGATGCCGGGGTCCAGTTGAGGAGGAGTACGCCGGTGCCAATGCGGTCCTGGCGGGAGGTGGTGGCGGAGTGCCAGGTAGTGCGGAGGATGTCGCCCGGGACGGGAGATACCTCGCGGACGAGGGCTCCCCGTACGCCGTCCGGCATGGGGCGCAGGGTGGCCTTGCGCAGCGGGAAGAGGGCGGTGGGCGGGGTCATGAGTCGTCGGCCCAGTCCAGTTCGGCGGCGACGGCGGGCGGGAGGTAGTGGTCCTGGCCATCCTCGGCGAGGTAGACGGCCGGGCCGTCCAGTCCGGTGCCCTCGACCACCCGGCCGATGGTGTGGGCGAAGGGCCAGTCGGGGTTGACGGCGAGGAAGACGGGCAGCGCGGGGTCGAGGGTCTGGAGCTGGTGGACGAGCTGGGCGACGGTCAGCTGGGACAGGGCAATACCTCCGGGCTCGGACGGCGGGACGACAGTTCAGTTCGGGGTGCGGCGGACGGCGGTACGGGGCTGCACGTACCGGGCACGGTGGCGGCGGCCCATCTCGGCCGCGTAGCCCTTGGTCGCCGAGGGCGTCCCGGTCCAGGTGCCGCAGCGGCAGGAGGCGATGAACCGTTCACGGCCGGCGCAGCCTTCGGTGAGGGGTCTGTTGCTGGTCGTGTACGTGTGGTCGGGCGGGCAGACGGTGCTGTCGGGGTGGTAGGCGGTCACGGTGACCTTGTGATGCACGTGCAGTCCTCCGGTCGGACGGGCTGGGTTCATGCGCAGTGGGTGCAGAGGGAGGTGGGAGTGGTGATGAGTCCGGCGAGGAATCCGGCGATGGCCTGCGGGGGGATGCCGGTGGGGAAGGTCTGCTGCCAGACCGGGTCGCCGTTCACGTCGAGGGCGCGGATGTGCCAGAGATCGCCGTGGCGGGCGGCGGGGCCTCGGGGAGGAACCCGACGTACATCCCGCCGTCCGGGCAGGTGGCGTGGACGTTGGCGTCCGGGTCGGTGATCAGAGTCCATCCCTGGGCGTCCAGCAGGGCGAGGACGGGGCCCGCGCAGCCGCAGCCCAGCGGCCATTCCCGGACGGCGGAGGGGAGGAGGGGGCTGAGCTGCGCGGGGCGGGGAAGAGCGAGGGCGGAGTGCGTCACGGGTACGGGTATCCCTTCGTTGACCTGCGGTTTTTCCCGACACCCGTACTTGAACATGGGTCCGGAACCGTGTTCCAGTCCGTTGCGGCCGGTGGGTGTCTGCCGTGGGCGAATCCCGCCGGGAAGGCTGGCGGGCGGAATGAATCGCCCGCCAGCAGAGCTGTTCTGGCCATACCACGAACGGAACAAGGAGAGGGGGAGTCCGTGAACAGAGACGAGGCCCGGGAGTACGAGGAGCTGTCCGATGACGCCCAGGCGGCATCGCAGGCACGGGCCCGGATGGCGGACGGCCGCCGGATCGAACTCACCGTGGACGAACTGACCGCCCTCGTAAGCCCCGGGGGCGAGTCCGACGGGCCCCGGTCCGCAGCTTCCGAGTGACGGGAGTACCCCGGTCAGCGGCCGGACGGGCGAGGCGGGTTCGTGGTGCGGGGCGTGAACGGGAGAACGTTGGACCAGTCCGGGACGGCATCGGGCCCGCCGTTCTGACGGGGCGGTGACGCGTCCCGGGCCGGGGAGACGGCCCGCGCCGCCGTGCTGCGGGGCAGGAGCCGGACGGGGGCGCGGACGTAGCGGTCGGCGGCACGCTGGGCGATCCCTTGCTGCTCGGCGAGCGGTAGCGAGTCGATGCGTTGAATGATCCGGGACAGGCTGGGGGTGAACAGGGCCGGG
>NZ_VCLA01000201.1:97643-100051 GCF_009600885.1 Streptomyces jumonjinensis | reverse complement strand
GAAGGCGTCGGTCACGGCGCGGACGGCTTCGGCCTCGATCATCGGGGCTCAGGCGTAGTCGAGTTCGCTGGCGTCGCAGACGTGATGGGCGCCTCCGTGGAGCGCGCTGGAGAAGGGTTCTCCGTCGTCCATGACGGTGGGCAGGGAGTCCAGGAGGGTCTGGGTCGCGCGGCGTAGGCGTCCGGTCAGCTCGTGGTCGGTCGCCCAGGCCACGGGCTGGAACGGGATGGGCGGCCGTCCGGTCGGAGGGGTGTCCATGGGCGGGTCCCGGGGTCAGCGGTGCCGCGTCGGCGTGGCGGCCGGGAGCGCGGTCGTCGTCCGGTACACGAGGGCCGGTGAGGGGATTACCGTCCGGGCCACGGTCGAGCGGGAGCGGGCGACCGCCGCGCGCTGGATGTCCAGCGGGGTGGGGCCGGCGGTTTGACCGGGGTGATGCGGGCCGCACCGCGGTTGCGCTCGGGGAGGTGGTCCTTGTAGCGGGCGACGGGGGTGGGGTCGGCGAGCCGGTTCATGGTGGCCGTGATCAGGTGGGTTGGGGTGTTCGTGGTGAAGGTGCCGAGCCACTCGGAGGAGTAGCCGGAGGCGCCGCCGCTGACGGTCCACTTCGACCGCTGGTCGCTGATCTCCTGGTGGTGGTCCAGTCGCCCGTTGACGCGGGTGACCAGGGCGAGCCGGTCCGGCGGCTGGCTGACACTGAGGTAGGGCCCGTGGTCGACGCGCCAGCCCGCCTCGGCCAGAGGACGCAGGGGCTCCGTCTTCGAGGCGCCGAGGCGGCCGTGGACGGAGGCGTTGCTGCCGTGGGTTTGGTCTTCGGCGAGGGTGGTGGTGAACGCGGCGACCACCTCGACGGGCGTGTAGTGGTCGAAGGTGGCCAGCCACCGGGGCGGGGTGAACGGCTGCTCGTGGCCGGTGATCCGCCACAGGCAGTCGTCCTCGCCCTCGGGCAGCCACCCGGCGTGGATCTTCTGATCCGGGGAGGCCAGGTAGGCGTTGGCCAGGTCGTCGTTGACGAGGGTGAACCCCGCGTCGAGCAGGGGCCGCAGGGCCGGGTCACCAATGTAGGTGGATCCGGCGAGGTAGACCGGGGAGACGTAGACGTCGCCGTCGATCTCTTCAGCGGCGGGCATGGCGGGGGCTCCGTTCCTCGGGGTTGGGTGGTCAGCGGGTGCGGGGCGGGCGGGAGATCGCGGTGACGGAGGTGGGCACCAGGGACTGGGCCGCGGGCGGGTGCGAGAACAACCCGGGAACTGCGGTCGCCGAGGGGGCGCGCTGGACGGCGACGGCGGCCCACTCGTTGCTCGCGGCCTGCGGCCGGACGAGGACCGGCCGGGCCGGAGCCGCTGCTGGGACTGCGGTGTCGGGGGTCCAGGAGGCCAGGGCCGCGTACGCGTCGCCAAGGTCCTCGGCCGCCGGACTCAGCCCGTACCGGGCTCCCCGCCCCTGACCGGAACGGGTGACGAGCCCGTCCTGCTCCAGTCGGCTCAGGCGGGCATAGCTTGATCCGACGGGCAGCCCGGTGGCCTCAACGACCTTACTGTGGGTGAGCGCCCCATGCCGATCGAGGGCGGCGAGCGTGGCAGTGGTCCCGATGGGACGGAGCCGGGCGAATGTTTCCTCGGCTCGTTCCGCGTCGGCGGTGACCGAAGCGAAGTGGGCCCGGTGCCAGTCGGCGAGAGCACGGTGCACGGGCTCGGTCGCGCGCCCGTACGTCGTAAGCCCGTACGTTCCGTGGCCCGGCCGGTCCACGAGCCCCTGGGCCTGCAGCCGGCCCAGGAGCTGGACCGCGTACACGTTGCTGTTCCACGGCATGGCCGCAGCGATCTCCGCAGTCCGCATCGTTTCGTGCTGCCGAAGGGTTTGCAGGGTCCAGGTGGTCCAGCGCGGTGACAGCACTCCGAGGGCGTGGTCGACCGATTCGGTACGCCCCTTCAGAGCCGTGTGCAGGGTGGGCATGAAGGATCTCCGGGGTCAGCGGGTGCGGCGGGCCGGAACGGCGGTGGTGGGCAGGCCGGTGATCGGCGGGGCCGGGGGGACAGCGCTCGCCGGTCCGCCGGGGGTACGGGACACGGCGGCCTCCGCCCGGGACACCTGCCCGATCCCGTGTGCGGGGGCGGGGCCGGTGTCGTTGGCGAGGGAGCGGCGGTAGGCGCCGGTCATGGTCCGCAGGTGTTCGGCGCTCTGGTCCCGCCGGGCGGAGAGCAGGGCGATCTCGGTGCTGGCCGTCCCGAGGGTGGCGGCGCTCTGGCCGCTGCGGACGGAGTCCAGCTCCCGGGCGATGTGCGCGGTGCGCTCCTGGACCTTCTGGTCGAGGTCGTCCACCTTGAACGTCGCGTCCGCGATCAGCGCGGTGAGCTGGCCGTAGGGGCTGAGGAAGGGATGGCGGCCGAGGAGATCGGCGGCCGAGTCGA
>NZ_VCLA01000201.1:96452-97330 GCF_009600885.1 Streptomyces jumonjinensis | reverse complement strand
CGTCGCGTCCGCGATCAGCGCGGTGAGCTGGCCGTAGGGGCTGAGGAAAGGATGGCGGCCGAGGAGATCGGCGGCCGAGTCGGCGCCGAGCATCTCGCGGACGAGACGGGTACCGAGACCGGGCGGCGGGGTGCCGTGCACAACAACTCCAGAAGAAGGGAAGGGCGGTTCAGGAACGGGACCGGCGCTCAGCGGCCGGGGCAGGCGCCGCAGTCGGCGCGGCGGCCTGCGGTGGCTGAGTGCTGGCGGTGCGCATGTGCGGGGAGCGGGAACGCGCGGCTTCGGCCCGCTGGTCCGGCGCCCCGGCGGAGGCTTCCCGGCGGAGGCGGTCGGCGGCGGTGCGGTAGACCGTGTTGTCGTACCGCTCGCCGACCGCGACCAGGAAGATCTCCCGCCGGTGCTGCGAAGAGGGTGGAGCGGGGCGGAACTGGATCACCATCCGCCACCGGGTCTGCGGGTCGACGTAAACCTTGTGGCAGCCGGCAAGCTCCCGGTGCATCCGCGCCCCACGCTCATTGCCGTGGACGAGGTGCTGGAGTGCCAGCAGGGCCAGATCCCGGATGTTCCCGGGGACGGACCGCAGGTCCTCCAGGGCCTCCGGGTGGGCGGAGAACCCGAAACGTGCCTGCTTCACGTCCGCCCCCGTCCCGGGCGGACGGTCCCCGTGGCGGTGGGGCGGGGCGTGGTCACCGGGTTCGGCGCGACGGCGAGCCGGGCCGGGGCACGGGGTGAGCGGGCGACGGCGGCCTCGGCCCGCGAGACCACCACAGGCGCGGGAGCGGTGGTGGGGAAGGGGAGGGTGGTGTCCGCGATCCAGCCCATCGCCGCCTCGGCCGTGGGAAAGCCCCGTTCCCGGATGGTGTAGGTGTCCAGGATGT
>NZ_VCLA01000201.1:96196-96442 GCF_009600885.1 Streptomyces jumonjinensis | reverse complement strand
GGGGCGGAACTGGATCACCATCCGCCACCGGGTCTGCGGGTCGACGTACACCTTGTGGCAGCCGGCCAGCTCCCGGTGCATCCGCGCCCCACGCTCGTTCCCGTGGACCAGGTGCTGGAGTTCCAGCAGTGCCAGATCCCGGATCTTGTCCGGCACGGACCGCAGATCCTCCAGCGCCTCCGGGTGGGCGGCGAACCCGAAACGCGCCTGCTTCACGACCGCCCCCGTCCCGGACGGACGGCCCCT
>NZ_VCLA01000201.1:95557-96186 GCF_009600885.1 Streptomyces jumonjinensis | reverse complement strand
GTGTAAGTCGGTTGGTGTCATTGGATGCTGAGCCGGTCCTCGAAGAACGGTGAGGGCTGGGGTGCGCCGTAGCCGGGCACGGGGAAGCGAGCGGATATGACGATGAGGCCGCCCGGAGATTCCGGGCGGCCTCATCGTGGCAATGGGGTCAGACGGTGGCGAGGGCCTTGCGGGCGACGCGGAGTGCCGAGTGCAGGGCGAGGACCTCGTAGACGGTGGGGTGGACGGTGGTGCTCCAGTTGCCCCGGAGGCCGGGCCAGGTGGCGAGGGTGACCTCCATCGTGTTCAGGCCGAGGCGGGCGGTGACGTCCATGCCGCCAGAGGAGGCCGGGGTCCAGGTGAGGAGGAGGGCGCCGGGGCCGAGCCGGTCGCGGTGGCTGGTGGCGGCGGGGTGCCAGGTGGCCCGGAGGATGTCGCCGGGGCAGGGGGAGACCTCGCGGACGAGGGCTCCCCGCACGCCGTCCGGCATGGGGCGCAGGGTGGCATTCCGCAGCGGGAAGAGGCCGGTGGACGGGGTCATGCGGCGGCCCAGTCCAGGTCGGTGGCGACGGTGGGCGGGAGGTAGTGGTCCTGGCCGTTCTCGGCGATGTAGACCGCCGGGCCGTCCATGCCGGTGGCCTCGATGACCT
>NZ_VCLA01000201.1:92987-95547 GCF_009600885.1 Streptomyces jumonjinensis | reverse complement strand
GGTCGAGGGTCTGGAGCTGGTGGACGAGCTGGGCGACGGTCAGCGGCTGGGACAGGGCAGTACCTCCTGGTGCGGAAGACGGGCGGGGTGCGCGGGGTCAGCGGGCGGCGGTGCGGTGGCGGCGGCCCATCTCGGCGGCGTAGCCCTTGGTCGCCGAGGGCGTCCCGGTCCAGGCACAGTCGCAAGACGCGACGAACTGGCTGCGACCGGTGCAGCCAGCGGTGAGAGGTCTGTTACCGGTCGTGTACGTGTGGTCAGGCGGGCAGACGGTCTTGTCCGGGTGGTACGCGGTCACAGCGATCGAATGACGCACTAGGGGCTCCTTCGGCGGGTTGAGGCGCAGTGAGCGCAGAGGGCGGTGGGAGTGGCGATGAGCCCGGCGAGGAACCCGGCGACGGCCTGCGGAGGGATCCCGGCGGAGAAGGTCTGCTCCCAGAACGGTTCGCCGTTCACGTCGAGAGCGCGGATGTGCCAGAGATCGCCGTGGCGGGCGGCGGGGGCCTCGGGGAGGAACCCGACGTACAGGCCGCCGTCCGGGCTGGTGCAGTGGACGTTGGCGTCCGGGTCGGTGATCAGGGTCCAGCCCTGGGAGTGGAGAAGGGCGAGGACGGGGCCCGCGCACCCGCAGCCCATCGGCCACTCCCGGGCCTGCGGGATGTGGAGCGGGCTGAGCTTGGCGGGGCGGGGGAGAGCGAGGGCGGAGTGCGTCACGGGTACGGGTATCCCTTCGTTGACCTGCGGTTTTTCCCGGCACCCGTACTTGAACATGGGTCCGGAGATGTGTTCCAGTCCGTTCGGGCGGGTGGATGTCTGCCGTGGGCGAATCCCGCCCACGGCAGGCCGGCGGCGGGAAGGAAGGGGCCGCCTGCGGACGCTGTCCACGAGCGGCACCATCGAACAGACGCAGTACGACGGGGAGGCGGAAGCGTGAACAGAGACGAGGCCCGGGAGTACGCGGAACTGGCCGACGACGCCCAGGTGGCATCGGAGGCGCGGGCAAGGATGGCCGACGGCCGCCGGATCGAGATGACCGTCGAGGAACTCGCCGCCCTCATCCGCCCGGACGCGCCCGGGACGTGAAGAGACGGGCGTCGTGGAGCGGTGCCGGTTCTCGTCCCAGGGTGCCCCCACGGCCTCCCGGAGGGGTCCCGGTAGGCCCGGTGCGGCCCGGCTGATTCTTTCGTGATCTTCGGCTGGATTCCGCCGCTTTACGGAGCGACGCGGAGGGTAGCCATCCGGCGCTTTCCGATCACCAGCAGTTCCGAGAACGAAAAGAGAGTCCGCCCGTGCCCGCTGTTCCCATCAAGCCCGGTGTCTACAAGTTCCACGCGCACATCATCGGCCCGTCGTCCCTGCTGACGGCCACCGAGTACGCGGTCAAGCACGGAGCGCCCGTCATCACCGACCGGATGAACCCGCTCCCGATCGAACAGGAGTGGACCATAGAGCCCGCCCATTCCGAGCCGGGCGCCCCGTACGTGATCCACCTGGCCCACCACGAGGCGGCGGGCCTCGTGAGCGCCGAGGACAAGCTCTTCGTCAACAGCGTGCCCCGGGCGGAGTGGGCGAAGTTCACCTTCGAGCCGGTCATCGGCGGCGTCAAGATCCTCTCCGACTCCGGGCTCGCCCTGCGCGCCGGGCACCGCGGGGCCCAGATCGAACTCGTCGCCCCCAAGCCTGAGTTCCAGGAGACCTGGACGCTGGAGTTCGTCAGCCCGCTCACGACGGAGGAGTAGGCACCGGAGCTGGACCCCGGTGCTGCACCGACCGGTGCAGAACCCGCCGCCCCGGCGTCCCCGGCTCTGGACGGGGCCATCGGGGACGCTGGTCGGCCTGTGGTCAGCGGCCGGGTGAGCGGGGCGGTGGCTCCTGGGGGCGCGGGGTGAAGGGGAGGACGTTGGGCCCGGCTGGATGGCGGGCGCGCGTGCTGTCGAGGGCCGGGGAGACGGCGGTCGCCACCACGCTCCGCAGGGGGCGTGGGCCCGTGTCGGCGTACTGGTCGGCGACCCGTTGGACGAGCCGCCGCTGGTAGGCCAGGGGCAGGGACTCGATGCGCTCGACGGCCCGGGACAACTCCGGGGTGAACAGGGCCAGCTCGCCGTGGCCGGCCTCCCGGGTCACGGCCCGGACGGCTTCTGCCTCGATCATCGGGGCCCACGCGTAGTCGAGTTCGGCTACGTCGCAGACGTGCTGGGCACCGCCGTGGAGCGCGTCGGAGAAGTCCAGGCCGTCCTCCATGACCGTGGGCAGGGAGTCCAGGAGGGTCTGGGTCGCGCGGCGCAGGCGTTCGGTCAGCTCGGGATCGGTCGCCCAGGCCACCGGCTGCAACGGGACCGGCGGACCACCGGACGGCGGGGGTGGGGTGTCCATACGGAGCCTGCCGGTTCAGCGGTGCCGGGCCGGCGCGGCGGTGGGGGGTGCGGTCGTCGTCCGGTACACGAGGGCTGGTGAGGGGATCACGGTCCGGGCCACGGTCGAGCGGGACCGGGCGACCGCCGCGCGCTGGATGTCCAGCGGGCTGGGGACAGGCGGCTTGACCGGCGTGATGCGGGACGTGGCC
>NZ_VCLA01000201.1:90479-92977 GCF_009600885.1 Streptomyces jumonjinensis | reverse complement strand
GAGTGCGTCACGGGTACGGGTATCCCTTCGTTGACCTGCGGTTTTTCCTGACACCCGTACTTGAACATGGGTCCGGAGCAGGTCTCCAGTCCGTGCGGGCCGGTGTGTGTCTGCCGTGGGCGAATCCCGCCCCGGGAGAGTCGGCGGGCGGAATGAATCGCCCGCCGGCGGAGCTGTTCTGGCCGTACCGCGAACGGAACAAGGGGCAGGGGAGTCCGTGAACAGAGACGAGGCCCGGGAGTACGCCGAGCTGGCCGACGACGCCCAGGCGGCATCGCAGGCGCGGGCCCGGATGGCGGACGGCCGCCGGATCGAACTCACCGTGGACGAACTGACCGCCCTCGTACGCCCCGGGGGCGAGTCCAACAGGCCCCGGTCCGTCGTTTCCGGGTGACGGGAGCACCTCGGTCAGCGGCCGGGCGGGCGGGACGGGTTTGGGGTGCGGGGCGTGAACGGGAGAACGTTGGACTGGTCCGGGACGGCACCGGGCCCGCCCCTCTGACGGGGCGCTGACACGCCTCGGGCCGGGGAGACGGCCCGCGCCGCCGTGCTGCGGGGCAGGAGCCGGACGAGGGCGCGGACGTAGCGGTCGGCGGCACGCTGGACGAGCCCTTGCTGCTCGTCGAGCGGTAGCGCGTCGATGCGCTGGACGATCCGGGACAGGCCGGGGGTGAACAGGGCCGGACTGGGATTGCCGAAGGCGTCGGTCACGGCGCGGACGGCTTCGGCCTCGATCATCGGGGCCCACGCGTAGTCGAGTTCGGCCGCGTCGCAGACGTGCTGGGCACCGCCGTGGAGCGCGTCGGAGAAGCCCAGGCCGTCCTCCATGACCGTGGGCAGGGAGTCCAGGAGGGTCTGGGTCGCGCGGCGCAGGCGTTTGGTCAGCTCGGGGTCGGTCGCCCAGGCCACCGGCTGGTACGGGATCGGCGGGCGTCCGGTCGGAGGGGTGTCCATGGTCGGGTCCCGGGGTCAGTGGCGGCGGGCCGGTGCGGTGGCCGGGAGCGCGGTCGTCGTCCGGTACACGAGGGCCGGTGAGGGGATCACGGTCCGGGCCACCGTGGACCGGGACCGGGCGACCGCCGCGCGCTGGATGTCGAGAGGGCTGGGGACCGGCGGCTTGACCGGCGTGATGCGGGACGCGGCTCGGTTGCGCTCGGGCAGGTGCCGGTCGTAGCGGGCGACGGGGGCGGGGTCGGCGAGCCGGTTCATGGTCGCCGCGACCAGGTGGGCCGGGGTGTGGGTGGTGAAGGTGCCGAGCCACTCGGAGGAGTAGCCGGAGGTGCCGCCGCTGACGGTCCACTTCGATCGCTGGTCGCTGATCTCCTCGTGGTGGTTCAGCCGCTTGGTGATGTAGGTGACCAGGGCGAGCCGGTCCGGCGGCTGGATGGAGGAGGCATAGGGCCCGTGGCTGAAGCGCCAGCCCGCCTCGCTCAGAGGGATGAAGGTCTCCACCTTCGAGGTGCCGAGGCGGCCGTGGCCGGAGGTGTTGTTGCCGTGGGTTTGGTCTTCGGCGAGGGCGGTGGTGAACGCGGCGACGATCTCGACCGGGGTGTAGTGGTCGAAGGTGGCCAGCCACCGGGGCGGGGCGAACGGCTGCTCGTGGCCGGTGATCCGCCACAGGGCGTCGTCCTCGCCCTCGGGCAGCCACCCGACGCGTATCCGCTGGTCGGGCGAGGAGAGGTAGATGTTGCCCAGGTCGTCGTCCAGGCGGTGGAACCCGGCGTCGAGCAGGGGCCGCAGGGCCGGATCGCCGGTGTAGGTGGAACCGGCGAGGTACACCGGGGAGACGAAGACGTCCCCGTCGATCTCTTCAGCAGGGGGCATGGCGGGGGGCTCCGTTCCTCGGGGTGGGGTGTCAGCGGGTGCGGGGCGGGCGGGAGATCGCGGTGACGGGAGCCGGCACCGGCGGCTGGGCCGTCGGCGGGTGCGAGAACAGCCCTGGGGCCGCCGTCACGGAGGGGGCCCGCTGGATTGCGACGGCCGCCCACTCGTTGTTCGCGGCCTGCGCCCGGATCACCACCGGCGGCCGGGTTGCGGCAGCCGGCGGCTCGGCCCCGGGCGTCCAGGAGGCCAGGGCCGCATAAATGTCGCCGAGCCCTTCGGCAGCCGGCGCAAGTTCGAACAGGCCGCCTGGCCCGGTGCCGGTAGCGATGGCGTGGCGCAGGACCAGACCGTCCTGGGCCATGCGCGTCAGTCGTGCTCGACAGGAGCTGGGGTGCAGGCCGGTCTCCCGGGAGACCTCGGAGGGGGTGAGCGGCCCGTACCGGTCCAGGACGCTGAGGGTGGTGGCGGTCCCGGTGGGGCGGAGCCGGGCGAGGACGTCCTCGGCCCGTTCCGCGTCGGCGGTGACCGCCGTGAGGTTCTGGCGGTGCCAGGCGGCGAGGGCCCGGTGCACCGGCTCGGCCGCGCGCCCGGCGGCCGTGATCCCGTACGTCCCGAACTTCAGCCGGTCCACCAGGCCCCGCTCCTGCATACGGGTGAGGAGCTGGACCGTGTAC
>NZ_VCLA01000201.1:89994-90469 GCF_009600885.1 Streptomyces jumonjinensis | reverse complement strand
TCGGGCAGCCACCCGACGCGTATCCGCTGGTCGGGCGAGGAGAGGTAGGTGTTGCCGAGGTCGTCGTCCAGGCTGTGGAACCCGGCGTCGAGCAGGGGCCGCAGGGCCGGGTCACCGGTGTAGGTGGATCCGGCGAGGTAGACCGGGGAGACGTAGACGTCGCCGTCGATCTCTTCGGCAGCGGGCATGGAGGTTGCTCCGTTCCTCGGGGCGGGGTGGTCAGCAAGTGCGGGGCGGACGGGAGATCGCGGTGACGGCAGCCGACACCAGAGGCTGCGCCGCGGACGGGTGCGAGAACAGGCCAGGAATGGACGAGACGGAGGGCGCGCGCTGGACGGCGACCGCTGCCCACTCGTTGTTCGCGGCCTGCGCTCGGATCACCACCGGCGGCCGGGTTGCGGCCTCCAGCGGCTCGGCCTCGGGCGTCCAGGAGGCCAGGGCCGCGTAGACGTCGCCGAGCCCTTCGGCAGCCGGG
>NZ_VCLA01000201.1:89662-89984 GCF_009600885.1 Streptomyces jumonjinensis | reverse complement strand
CGCCGCGACGATCTCCGCCGCCCGCATCGACTCCTGCTGGCGCAGGGTTTGCAGGAGCCAGGTGGTCCAGCGGGGCGCGAGCGCGGTCAGGGCGTGATCGACGGATTCGGTCCGCCCAGCGAGGGCGGTACGCAGAGTGGGCACGGTGAGGTCTCCGGTTCAGCGGGTACGGCGGACGGTGGGGGTGGGGAGGCCGGTGATCGGCGGGACCGGGGGAACGGCCGACGGAGGGCCGCCGGGGGTACGGGCGGTCGCGGCCTCGGCCCGGGACACCTGACCGAGCCCCTGCGCCTGCCCGGGGACAGGGCCGCTGTCGTTGGCG
>NZ_VCLA01000201.1:89188-89652 GCF_009600885.1 Streptomyces jumonjinensis | reverse complement strand
GCCAGGCGGCGAGGGCCCGGTGCACCGGCTCGGCCGCGCGCCCGGCGGTGGTGATTTCATACGTCCCGAACTTCAGCCGGTCCACCAGGCCCCGTTCCTGCATACGGGTGAGGAGCTGGACCGTGTAGGGGTGGCTGTTCCACGGTGTCGCCGCGACGATCTCCGCCGCCCGCATCGACTCCTGCTGGCGCAGGGTCTGCAGGAGCCAGGTGGTCCAGCGGGGCGCGAGCGCGGTCAGGGCGTGGTCGACGGATTCGGTCCGCCCGGCGAGGGCGGTACGCAGAGTAGGCACAGGGAACCTCCGTGCTCAGCGGGTACGGCGGACGGTGGTGGTGGGGTGGCCGGTGATCGGCGGGACCGGGGGCACGGCGGAGTCCGGTCCGCCGGGGGTACGGGACACGGCGGCCTCGGCCCGGGACACCTGACCGAGCCCCTGTGCAGGAGCGGGGCCGGTGTCGTTGGCC
>NZ_VCLA01000201.1:88690-89178 GCF_009600885.1 Streptomyces jumonjinensis | reverse complement strand
GTCCGCAGGTGCTCGGCGCTCTGGTCCCGCCGGGCGGAGAGCAGGGCGATCTCGGTACTCGCGGAGCCGAGGGCGGCGGCGCTCTGGCCGCCCCGGACGGAGTCCAGCTCCCGCGCGATGTGCGCGGTGCGCTCCTGGACCTTCTGGTCGAGGTCGTCCACCTTGAACGTCGCGTCGGCAATCAGCGCGGTGAGCTGGCCGTAGGGGCTGAGGAAGGGGTGGCGGCCGAGGAGATCGGCGGCCGAGTCGGCGCCGAGCGTCTCGCGGACGAGACGGGTGCCGAGGCCGGGCGGCGGGGTGCCGTGCACAACAACTCCAGAAGAGGGGAAGGGTGGTTCAGGAACGGGACCGGCGCTGGGCAGCCGGGGCGGGGGCCGCGGTCGGCGCGGCAGCAGGGGCCGTGGGCGGGGTGCCGGTGGGGCGTGTGTGCGGGGAGCGGGAGCGCGCGGCTTCGGCCCGCTGGTCCGGCACCCCGACGGTGGTCTGCT
>NZ_VCLA01000201.1:88171-88680 GCF_009600885.1 Streptomyces jumonjinensis | reverse complement strand
TCCAGGGCCTCCGGGTGGGCGGAGAACCCGAAACGTGCCTGCTTCACGACAGCCCCCGTCCCGGATGGACGGCCCCTGTGGCGGTGGGGCGGGGTGCGGTCACCGGGTTCGGGGGTACGGCGAGCCGGGCCGGGGCACGGGGTGAGCGGGCCACGGCGGCCTCGGCCCGCGAGACCACCACAGGAGCCGGGACGGAGGTGTGGGGGAAGGGGAGGGTGGTGTCCGCGATCCAGCCCATCGCCGCTTCGGCGGAGGGGAAGCCCCGCTCCCGGATGGTGTAGGTGTCCAGGATGCTGTCGGCCCGCTCGAAGAACACCCGGTACGGACCCTCTGCCGCCTCGGGGTGCGCGTCGCGGGTCAGCGTCCAGCTGTCCCAGGAGTGGTTGACGTGGCGCAGGACCTCGTACCGCCCCCCGGGATTGGTCCGCAGCAGCCCCTCCAGACCGGCGGTGAGGGCATCGGAGGGACGGGACCCGTCCGGGCGCACCACCACGGCGCTCTCGGCCGGG
>NZ_VCLA01000201.1:87945-88161 GCF_009600885.1 Streptomyces jumonjinensis | reverse complement strand
GTGGCGCAGGACCTCGTACCGCCCCCCGGGATTGGTCCGCAGCAGCCCTTCTAGACCGGCGGTGAGGGCATCGGAGGGACGGGACCCGTCCGGGCGCGCCACCACGGCGCTCTCGGGCGGGCAGCCCCGCTCGATCAGCCACCGCTGCCCCAGTGGCACCAGGGAGTGAGCGCTCGCGCCGAAGCGGAAGGTGTGCTCGGTCAGGTCACGGGTGAG
>NZ_VCLA01000201.1:87409-87935 GCF_009600885.1 Streptomyces jumonjinensis | reverse complement strand
GGTTGACGTGGCGCAGGACCTCGTACCGCCCCCCGGGATTGGTCCGCAACAGCCCCTCCAGACCGGCGGTGAGGGCATCGGAAGGACGGGACCCGTCCGGGCGCACCACCACGGCGCTCTCGGGCGGACAGCCCCGCTCGATCAGCCACCGCTGCCCCAGCGGCACCAGGGAGTGAGCGCTCGCGCCGAACCGGAAGGTGCCCTCGGCCAGGTCACGGGTGATGTGCAGCGCCACGTACGGGGGAGTCTCGGAGCCGCCCCAGACCGCCGCGCCGTTGTGGAAGAGGAAATAGCTGTCGCGGTCGGTGTGGTGAACGGCCAGCGGGGTGAAGTCCTCCTCCGTCATGGTCACGAAGTCGAAGTCGTTCCCGACGCGGTCGTCGGCCGGGAGGTAGCCGTCCACCCGGTAGTCCAGCAGCCGGGACACGGGCTCGGGCACGGTCACACCCCCTCGGCGCCGGGCGCGGCAAGCAGCCGGTGACTCGGCCGCGCAGGGCTCGTCGTGCACGCCCCGAAGGGGCCGTCC
>NZ_VCLA01000201.1:85752-87399 GCF_009600885.1 Streptomyces jumonjinensis | reverse complement strand
GAGGAAATAACTGTCGCGGTCGGTGTGGTGAACGGCCAGCGGGGTGAACTCCTCCTCCGTCATGGTCACGAAGTCGAAGTCGTCCCCGACGAGGTCGTCGGCCGGGAGGTAGCCGTCCAGCCGGTAATCCAGCAGCCGGGACACAGGCTCGGGCACGGTCACACCCCTTCGGCGCCGCGCGCGGCGGGCACCCGGTGGCCGGGCCGGGCGGGAACAGATACGGAACGGGTCTGCTTCACGACCGCCCCCGTCCGGGACGGGCCGCCTCGGCGGAGGCCGCCGAGCGGGCCGTGGTCACCGGGTTCGGCAGTACGGCGGACCGGTCCGAGGTACGGGGTGAGCGGGTGACGGCGGCCTCGGCACGTGTGAGGGCGGGTGCCGGGGCGAGCGGCAGCGGGGTGTCCCGGTCGTAGAGCCAGTCATCGGCCGCGTCGGCGGTGGCGAAGGTGCCCTCGCGGAAGGTGTAGGTGTTCCCCTGGAAGCTGACCTCTTCGAGGAACACCCGGTACGGCAGCTCCGCCAAGTCCGGGTCGGCGTCGCGCAGGAGCGCCCAGGTCTCCTCGTCGTCGGTGTAGTGGTCCAGGACCTCGTACCGGTCCCCGGGGCCGGTCCGCAGGAGGTCCTCCAGCAGGGTGGTGAGGGGGTCGGCGGGCTTCAGGCCGTGGGTGTTCGTCAGCCCGATGCCGTCCGGCGGGCAGCCCTGCTCGATCAGCCACCGCTGTCCCAGCGGGACCAGCGGGTGGGTCTCCTGGCTGAACCGGAAGGTGCCCAGGTCGGCGTCGCGGTGGAGGTGCAGGGCGACATATGCGGGGCTGCCGGGGATGCCCCAGGTGGCCGACCGGTCGAAGAACAGCAGGTAGCTGTCCCGGCCGCCCTGACTGTGGTGGGCGGCCAGCGGCACGAACGAGTCGTCGGAGAACGTCGCGTTGAGGAAGTCCCGCTCGACCTCCGCCGTGGCGGCGGTGAAGCCGTCGAGCCGGTAGTCCGGCGCGGTGCTGGTGGCCATGATCAGCTCACCTCCACCCCGGCCCCGGGCGCGGCCAGCAGCCGGTGGCTGGGCCGGGCCGGGCTGGTGGTGCAGGCGCCGAACGGGCCGTCGGGGGCGCGGAGCTGGAGCCAGGTCGGGTCGAGGTGGTCGCGGTGCCAGGTCGCCGGACCGGCGAGTCCGGCTTCGGTGTCGGTGAACTGCTGCCACGCCAGCCACAGGCCGTGAAGCCGGGCGATGGCCTCGGGGTGCTCGCGCCACTCGAAGCACCAAGGGCGCCCCGTGGTGATCTCCCGGCCGTAGACCGGCAGCAGCAGCCGCTCCACCCAGGTACCCAGCGCCTGCAGCTCCTCCTCGTACGCCTGCCCGGCCAGCGCCAGGATGAAGATCGAGGACGGCCCCTCCGGCTCGGCCGGACCGCCGTCACCGGCAGAGGCGGGGGACGGATCCGTGGTGCAGTCCTCCTCGTCCTCTCCGGAGAGGCGGGCGATGGTCTCGCCCTGCCGGTGGGTCTCGGTGACGAGCCGGTTCATGGTGGAGACCAGGTCGTTCAGGTCGTGGTCCGCGACACGGACCGGCTCGTCGGGGAGTGGTTCGGACATCGGCAGCCCTCACTTTGCGCGGATCGGAAGGGTGTTGGGCTGCCGATGGTCCGGAGGAAC
>NZ_VCLA01000201.1:84736-85742 GCF_009600885.1 Streptomyces jumonjinensis | reverse complement strand
GAGCCAGGTCGGGTCGAGGTGGTCGCGGTGCCAGGTCGCCGGACCGGCCAGGCCGGCTTCGGTGTCGGTGAACTGCTGCCACGCCAGCCACAGTCCGTGGAGGCGGGCGATGGCCTCGGGGTGCTCGCGCCACTGGAAGCACCAGGGGCGGCCGGTGGTGATCTCCCGCCCGTACACGGGCAGCAGCAGCCGCTCCACCCAGGTCCCCAGCGCCGTGAGTTCCTCCTCGTACGCGGGTCCGGCCAGCGCCAGGATGGAGACCGACGACGGCCCCTCCGCCTCGGCCGGGCCGCTGACCGGGGCACCCGCAGGTACAACTTCACTGTCGTCCCCGGCACCTTCGGTCTCGGGTTCGGAGAGGCGGGCGATGTTCTCGCCGTGTCGGTGGCTCTCGGCCATCAGCCGGTTCACGGTGGAGACCAGGTCGTTCAGGTCGTGGTCCGCGACACGGACCGGCTCGTCGGGGAGTGATTCGGACATCGGCAGCCCTCACTTTTCGAGGATCGGAAGGGTGTTGGGCTGCCGATGGTCCGGAGGAATCCCGGTTTGGCCCGGCCGGGAATCCCGGGGTAGAAGCCGGGGTTCACCCCGCCCTGTGGGCGCAGTGGCCCAGGGGCGGGGCGAGCAGTTCGACTGCGCGGGCGGCCTGTTGGGGGATGACGCCGTTGCCGAGCGTGGTGAGCTGCGCGGGACGGCCCAGGCCGGGGGTGGCGGTGACCCAGCCGGGCGGGAGGCCCTGCATCCACTCCACGAACGCCGGACTCAGGCGGCCCGCCCCATCGGTCGGCTCCGGTGCCGGGCGGGTGAGGTTCTCCCATCGGGCGACGGCTGTGGCATATGGCCCCCACCGATGTCCGTCCCCGATTCCGTGGCGAACAGCGGGAGGACCACCGCCGACAACGGCGGCCGGAACCCCTTGCCCGCCCGCCGCCCCGGGGTTCCGGTATCCGTGGCCCTGGGCGTGGGCAGCAGCCGGGCCGCCGCCGACGGCAACGTCAAGTCGCCA
>NZ_VCLA01000201.1:84420-84726 GCF_009600885.1 Streptomyces jumonjinensis | reverse complement strand
GTGCCGCTGGTTCGGCGACCCCTTGATCCCGTCCGACGCCTTCGGAGTCGGCAGCAGCCACTCCACCTCGTCCGCGAGATTCGGCCCGTGCCCACCCTGCTTCCTCTTGGCCGGATGCTGGCTCCCGCCGTTCTTCCCGATGTTGCTCGTCGGCGTCTTCAACAGCGGCGCGGCGGGGCCAGGCGGTGAGGAAGACCCGCTCGCGGCGGTGAGGTGCGCCGACGTCGGAGGCCCGAAGCACGCGCCAGCGCGCATCGAACCCGAGGTCGGCCAGGGATCCGAGTACGGCACCGAGTGCCCGCACAA
>NZ_VCLA01000201.1:82949-84410 GCF_009600885.1 Streptomyces jumonjinensis | reverse complement strand
GGCCCGGCCGGGAACCCCGGGATAGAGGAGGGCTCACCCCGCCCCGTGGGCGCAATGGCCCAGGGGCGGGGCCAGCAGTTCGACCGCAGAGGCGGCCTGCTGGGGGACGACGCCGTTGCCGAGCGCGGTGAGCTGCGCGGGACGGCCCAGGCCCGGGGTGTCGGTGACCCAGCCGGGTGGGAGGCCCTGCATCCACTCCACGAAAGCCGGACTCAGGCGGCCCGCGCCATCGGTCGGTGCCGGTGCCGCGCGGGTGAGGTTCTCCCATCGGGCGACGGCGGCGGCGTAGGGTCCCCACCGCTGTCCGTCTCGGCGAACAGCGGCAGGACCACCGCCGACAGCGGCGGCCGGAACCCCCGGCCGGCCCGGTGGCCCGGAGTACCCGTGTCCGTGGCCCTGGGTGTCGGCAGCAGCCGGGCCGTCGCCGAGGGCAGGGTCAAGTCGCCGTTGCCGTGCCGCTGGTTCGGCGACCCCTTGATCCCGTCCGACGCCTTCGGAGTGGGCAGTAGCCACTCCACCTCGTCCGCCAAATTGGGACCGTGGCCACCCTGCTTCCGCTTCGCCGGGTGCTGGCTGCCGCCGTTCTTTCCGATGTTGCTGGTCGGCGTCTTCAGCAGCGCGGGGCCAGGCGGTGAGGAAGACCCGCTCGCGGCGGTGGGGTGCGCCGACGTCGGAGGCGCGGAGCACGCGCCATCGCGCATCGAACCCGAGGTCGGCCAGGGAGCCGAGTACGGCACCGAGTGCCCGCACAGCAGGCTGACCTGCATGGTCTCCCAGACACCACGGGCAGGGTTCCAGCTCGCCAGAGGAGTGGCCGGCGGGGGAGGTGAGGAGCCCCCGGACATTCTCGATCACCACCAGACAGGGTCGGAGGGCTTCGATGGCGCGGGCGACGTGGTGCCACAGACCGGACCGGGTGCCCGCGGACAGCCCGGCCCGGCGACCGGCGACCGAGACGTCTTTGACAGGGGAAACCGGCCGTCAGGACGCACACCCCCGGAACCGTCGCCCAGTCCACCGTCGAGATGTCTCCGAGGTTCGGCACCCCGGGCCAGTGCCGGGCCAGAATCTTCGACGCCCCGGGGTCGGTGTCGGCGTGCCAGGCGAGTCGGCCGCCGAGGACCGTCTGGACGCCCAGGTCCAGGCCGCCGTACCCGGAGCACAGGCTCCCGATCAGCCGCCCGCCCGGCGGCACCGGTTCAGCGTGCATGGCGCGGCGCCGACGGGGGCGGGAGGAAGGCCCAGGTTCCCGGGATGCCACGGTGTTCGGGGCGGGCCGGGGGCACTGGCTGGGTCGAGCGGCTGAGCGCGGCGGTGACCTGGGGCAAGGGGCGGCTGATCGTGTCCGCCGCGGTCCGTAGCTCCAGGGCGACGGAGTCCAGGTTCTCCCGGGCCACCTCCAGGTGGTGGCGGAGGAGGCGGAAGGTCGCGTTGGTGTTCGCGGCCGGGAGGGTCTCGGCG
>NZ_VCLA01000201.1:81801-82939 GCF_009600885.1 Streptomyces jumonjinensis | reverse complement strand
GGCCCGGCCGGGAACCCCGGGATAGAGGAGGGCTCACCCCGCCCCGTGAGCGCAGTGACCCAGGGGCGGGGCGAGCAGCTCGACCGCGCGGGCGGCCTGTTGGGGGACGACGCCGTTGCCGAGCGCGGTGAGCTGCGCGGGACGCCCCAGCCCGGGGGTGTCGGTGACCCAGCCCGGTGGGAGGCCCTGCATCCACTCCACGAACGCCGGGCTCAGACGGCCCGCGCCATCGGTCGGTGCCGGTGCCGGACGGGTTGAGTTCTCCCATCGGGCGACGGCGGAGGCGTAGGGCCCCCACCGCTGTGGGTCTCGGTGAAGAGGGGCAGGACCACCGCCGACAACGGCGGCCGGAACCCCTGGCCCGCGCGGCGCCCCGGAGTGCCCGTGTCCGTGGCCCTGGGGGTGGGCAGCAGCCGGGCCGCCGCCGAGGGCAGGGTCAGATCGCCGTTGCCATGGCGCTGGTTCGGTGATCCCTTGATCCCGTCCGAAGCCTTCGGGGTCGGCAGCAGCCACTCCACCTCGTCCGCGAGATTCGGACCGTGCCCGCCGGCCTTGCGCTTCGACGGGTGCTGGCTCCCGCCGTTCTTTCCGATGTTGCTCGTCGGCGTCTTCAACAGCGGCGTGGCGGGGCCAGGCGGTGAGGAAGACCCGCTCGCGGCGGTGGGGTGCGCCGATGTCGGAGGCGCGAAGCACGCGCCAGCGCGCATCGAACCCGAGGTCGGCCAGGGATCCGAGTACGGCACCGAGTGCGCGCACAGCAGGCTGGCCTGCATGGTTTCCCAGACACCACGGGCAGGGTTCCAGCTCGCCAGAGGCAGGGGCGGCGGGGGAGGTGAGGAGCCCCCGGACATTCTCGATCACCACCAGACACGGTTGGAGGATGTTGATGGCGCGGGCAACGTGGTGCCACAGACCGGACCGGGTGCCCGCGGACAGCCCGGCCCGGCGACCGGCGACCGAGACGTCTTTGACAGGGGAAACCGGCCGTGAGGACGCACACCCCCGGAACCGTCGCCCAGTTCACCTGCGAGACGTCGCCGAGGTTCGGCACCCCGGGCCAGTGCCGGGCCAGAATCCGCGAGGCGCCGGGGTCGGTGTCGGCGTGCCAGGCGAGCCGGCCGCCGAGGACCGTCTGGAT
>NZ_VCLA01000201.1:81487-81791 GCF_009600885.1 Streptomyces jumonjinensis | reverse complement strand
GGAGGTGAGGAGCCCCCGGACATTCTCGATCACCACCAGACAGGGTCGAAGGACGGCGATGGCGCGGGCGACGTGGTGCCACAGACCGGACCGGGTGCCCGCGGACAGCCCGGCCCGGCGACCGGCGACGGAGACGTCTTTGACAGGGGAAACCGGCCGTCAGGACGCACACCTCCGGAACCGTCGGCCAGTCCACCGTCGAGATGTCGCCGAGGTTCGGCACCCGGGGCCAGTGCCGGGCCAGGATCTTCGAGGCGCCGGGGTCGGTGTCGGCGTGCCAGGCCAGCTGTCCGCCGAGGACGGC
>NZ_VCLA01000201.1:80909-81477 GCF_009600885.1 Streptomyces jumonjinensis | reverse complement strand
GCGCGGCGCCGACGGGGGCGGGAGGAAGGCCCAGGTTCCCGGGATGCCGCCGTGTTCGCGGTGGACCGGGGGTACCGGCTGGGTCGAGCGGCTGAGCGCCGCGCCTACCTGGGACGGGGGCCTGCCGATGGTGTCGGCCGCGTTCCGTAGCCCCAGGGCGACGGAGTCCAGGTTCTCCCGGGCCAGTTCCAGGTGGTACCGGAGCCGGTGGAAGGCGGCGCTGGTCTTTGAGGCTGGGAGGGTTTCGGCGCGGTGGTGGAGCTGGCCGAGCTGGCTGTAGGCGCGGGTGAAGTTCGCCACCGCCTGCCCTGCGTGCTCAGCGGCGGCGGTGCAGCCCTGGACGGCCGTTCCCCGTTCGGGCCCGGGGTTGCCGAGCGCCGTCCGGTGCATGACGTGGTCGGCCAGATCGTTGACCAGGCCGTTCAGCGCGGTGAGTTCCTGGGAGGCGGTGACCAGGTCCGGGAGACCGGCGAGGGAACCCGGGACGGTGATCTCCTCGCCGAGTTCCTCGGCCTCGTCGGCCAGCGCGTACAGCTCGCCCTTCTCCATGGCGGCACGGCCGGTGTGA
>NZ_VCLA01000201.1:80461-80899 GCF_009600885.1 Streptomyces jumonjinensis | reverse complement strand
GGCTGGGGCTTGCCGGGTACGGGGCCGGTGCGGGCGGTGTGCCACCGTCGGCGGACCTCGTCCAGCGGGCCGAGGGCGTGCAGAGCGTGGCCGATCAGCCGCCCGGCCGGAAGTGCCGCGTCCTCGGCCAGGGCCTGGACCTGCTGGGCGCTCTCGGCCGCCGTCCGCACCAGGGCCGCCGCGACGACCTGTTCGCCGAAGTGCTCCGCCGAACCGCTCAGCGTCAGGGGGTCGCAGACCGCGAGGACCCGCTCCGCGTCAAGGCTGCGGTCGGTGAGGGCGCCGCGCCGCTGGGCCTCCCACAACACGGTGAGCTGGTCGACGGGCTCGCCCCGGTGATGCAGGGCCCCGAGCGCCCGGTAGAGCTGCTGATGCCCCAGGTCCGCGAAGTCGCCCGGCCGCAGCCAGCCGACCACCGCGTCGAGCTGATCCGGGCGC
>NZ_VCLA01000201.1:80041-80451 GCF_009600885.1 Streptomyces jumonjinensis | reverse complement strand
GTTCGGGCTCGGCCGTGGGAGGGACGGGGCGGGCGTCGCTGCCCCAGCGGCGGGCGAGATCCGCCAGCACGCCCGCGAGAGCATCGGCCCGCAACAGGGTCTCCTCGGTGCCGCCGCGCACAGAGTCGGCGCGGGCGGCCTGGTGGAGCCGGACGGCATGCTCGGTAACCGTGCGATGGATGGCGCCCTCCAGCACCATCCGCCCATACACCGTCGCATGTTCCGGTCGGGGGCAGGCGGCGACGAGCTGGTGCGCGTACGAAGCCGTCACCCCCCTGGTGCGGGTGCCGGCCTCGGTGACCGCGTCGGCCACCCAGGAGACCGGCACCGCTCCTACGGCCGCTGTGCTCCCCGGGTGGCCGCGCTCTTGCAGGGCGAGGGCGGAGGCGAAGAGTGCCTGGTGGGCTGGG
>NZ_VCLA01000201.1:79161-79431 GCF_009600885.1 Streptomyces jumonjinensis | reverse complement strand
GAGAAGAGGGAGGGGAAGGCACGAGGACTCCAGAGGCGGTGCACGAGCAGGTACGGGGAGGCGGTGGCGGGGATTCCGTCTGCACCGGCAGGAGGCGTACGGGGTGCTCATGCGGCGGGGCTGAAGTGGTCGCGGCCGAGGGTCTTGGCGAGGGCGCGCTCGGTGATCGCGGCCGTCGCCGCAGCGGAGGCCGCGCCGTGGCGGGCGGCGTCCGGCTCCTTGTACCAGGGCTTCAAATCGAGGAGGGCCGGGCGGATACCGGTCGCCAGT
>NZ_VCLA01000201.1:78302-78411 GCF_009600885.1 Streptomyces jumonjinensis | reverse complement strand
GCGGCTGGTGGCGAACGCCTCGGGGCGGAACTGGGCGATCCGCTCGCTGCGCCGGGGCGGGGTGACCCAGGCGGCGATCTCCGGGTCCAGCAGGCAGCTTGCGTACTGG
>NZ_VCLA01000201.1:77882-78292 GCF_009600885.1 Streptomyces jumonjinensis | reverse complement strand
GTTCGGGCTCGGCCGTGGGAGGGACGGGGCGGGCGTCGCTGCCCCAGCAGCGGGCGAGATCCGCCAGCACCCCCGCGAGAGCATCGGCCCGCAACTGGGTCTCCTCGGTGCCGCCGCGCACGGAGTCGGCGCGGGCGGCCTGGTGGAGCCGGACGGCGTGCTCGGTAACCGTGCGATGGATGGCGCCCTCCAGCACCATCCGCCCGTAGACCACGGCGTGTTCCGGTCGGGGGCAGGCGGCGACGAGCTGGTGCGCGTACGACGCCGTCACCCCCCGGGTCCGGGTGCCGGCCTCCGTGACCGCGTCCGCGACCCAGGACACCGGTACGGAGCCCACAGGGCTCCCGTATCCCGGGTGGGCGCGTTCCCGCAGGGCGAGGGCGGAGGCGAAGAGTGCCTGGTGGGCTGGC
>NZ_VCLA01000201.1:77580-77872 GCF_009600885.1 Streptomyces jumonjinensis | reverse complement strand
GTCGCCGACGAGACGCGAGAGCTTGTCGGCGAAGTCCGCGTCATCGATACCGGAGCCGATCAGCTTGATGGTGGACGCCGACCAGAGGGCGTCCATCCCGGCCTCGCCCCACACCCGGACGCCCTGCCGGTAGGACTGGAGGATCGTCACCGGGATCACGCCGCGCGAGCCAAGGTGGGAGTACAAGTCCGGGAGATCCTGGATCTTGCAGACGTTCGCCGCCTCATCGAGGATCGCCAGCAGCGGGGCGTCGAGGCGTCCGCCGTCGCGCTCGGCCTGGATGACGGCCGCG
>NZ_VCLA01000201.1:76416-77570 GCF_009600885.1 Streptomyces jumonjinensis | reverse complement strand
GCTGGGTCGAGCGGCTGAGCGCGGCGGTGACCTGGGGCAAGGGGCGGCCGATCGTGTCCGCCGCGGTCCGCAGCTCCAGGGCGACGGAGTCCAGGTCCTCCCGGGCCACCTCCAGGTGGTGGCGGAGCAGACGGAAGGTCGCGTTGGTGTTCTCGGCCGGGAGGGTCTCGGCACGGTGGTGGAGCTGGCCGAGCTGGCTGTACGCGCGGGTGAAGTTCGCCACCGCCTGCCCGGCGTGCTCGGCGGCGGCGGTGCAGCCCTGGACGACCGTTCCCCGTTCGGGCCCGGGGCTGCCGAGAGCGGTCCGGTGCATGACGTGGTCGGCCAGATCGTTGACCAGGCCGTTCAGCGCGGTGAGTTCCTGGGAGGCGGTGACCAGGTCCGGGAGGCCGGTGAGGGAGCCAGGGATGGTGATCTCCTCGCCGAGTTCCTCGGCCTCGGCTGCCAGCGCGTACAGCTCGCCCTTCTCCATGGCGGCACGGCCGGTGTGGTCGTGGATCATGCGGGGCTCCGTCGGGACGTACGGGCAGAAGCAGCGGGGACGGGCGCGGCGGCCGGGGCCGGTGCGCTGGTGCGGAGGGAGCGGCTGCGAGCGCGGGCCGCCTCCGCACGGGCGGGCAATGACCGCGCCGTGCCGGGCGGCTGGGGCTTGCCGGGTACGGGGCCGGTGCGGGCGGTGTGCCACCGTTGGCGGACCTCGTCCAGCGGGCCGAGGGCGTGCAGGGCGTGCCCGATCAGCCGCCCGGCCGGGATCGCAGCGTCGTCTGCCAGGGCCCGTATACGGCGGGCGGTCTCAGCGGCGGTCCGGGTCAGCGAGGCCGCCACGACCTGTTCGCCGAAGTGCTCGGCCGAACCGCCGAGCGCCAGTGGGTCGCAGACCGTGAGGACCCGCTCGGAGTCCAGAGTGCCGCTGGGGAGGGCACCGCGCCGCTGGACCTCCCACAGCACGGTGAGCTGATCGACGGGCTCGCCCCGGTGGTGCAGGGCCCCGAGCGCCCGGTAGAGCTGCTGATGCCCCGGGTCGGCGAAGTCCGAGGGGCGCAGCCAGCCGACGACCGCGTCGAGCTGGTCCGGGCGTGCGGTGAGGCAGGCCAGCAGGAACTCCTCGTCCGCGTGGAGATCCCCGTCCACCACCACGGTTGCCCGGGGGGCCG
>NZ_VCLA01000201.1:73869-75714 GCF_009600885.1 Streptomyces jumonjinensis | reverse complement strand
TGGTGGAAGTGCTTGGGCCGTAGCCAGGGGGATAGGCGTTCGAGCTGGGAGGGGTCGAGGAAGACGGCACCGAGCACGGCCTGCTCGGCCCGCACCAGCGGGTTCACGACCCGCCCCGGGCGGAACGGAGGGCGGCGACGGCCCGCCGGGCGTCGGCGAGGTCGGCGGCGAACCGGTCCAGATCCCCGGCGAACACCGGGTCGTCCAGCCGCAGGGACAGGACCGGGGTGGTGAGCCACCACTCGCCGCTGCGGCGCACGACCGGCGCATCACCCAGAAGACCGGGCAGTTCACGAGAAGAGGGAGGGGAAGGCACGAGGACTCCAGAGGCGGTGCACGAGCGGGTACGAGGAGGCGGTGGCGGGGAGTCCGTCTGCACCGGCAGGAGGCGTACGGGGCGCTCATGCGGCGGGGCCGAAGTGGTCGCGGCCGAGGGTCTTGGAGAGGGCGCGCTCGGTGATCGCGGCCGTCGCCTTCGCCGAGGCCGCGCCGTGGCGGGCGGCGTCCGGCTCCTTGTACCAGGGCTTCAGATCCAGCAGCGCCGGGCGGATGCCGGTGGCCAGCAGCAGCGCCGAGCCCTTCGGCAGCGCGCGGATCGCGTCCGCCGGCAGCACCCGTTCCTGCCGCATCGACACCGACGTCGACTTGCCCGACTCGCTCGTGGACACCGAAACCGTGCGAACGTCGTGGTCGCCGACGAGACGCGAGAGCTTGTCGGCGAAGTCCGCGTCATCGATGCCGGAACCGATGAGCTTGACCGTGGACGCCGACCACAGGGCGTCCATCCCGGCCTCGCCCCACACCCGGACGCCCTGCCGGTAGGACTGGAGGATCGTCACCGGGATCACGCCGCGCGAGCCCAGGTGGGAGTACAAGTCCGGGAGATCCTGGATCTTGCACACGTTCGCCGCCTCATCGAGGATCGCCAGCAGCGGGGCGTCGAGGCGGCCACCGTCGCGCTCGGCCTGGATCACCGCCGCCCGCATCACCGCGTCAGCGGCGGCGGCGATGATCGCCGAAGCCGATCCGCCGCCGTCCTTCGACAGCAGGAACAGGGTGTCGCGGCTGGTGGCGAACGCCTCGGGGCGGAACTGGGCGATCCGCTCGCTCCGGTGGGGCGGGGTGACCCAGGCGGCGATCTCCGGGTCCAGCAGGCAGCTCGCGTACTGCCGGGCGGTCTCGTAGATGCCGTCGCGGGTTTCGACGGCGCCGGCCACGGTGCCCTGGAGCTGCGCGGCGACCGCGTCCAGCCCCGCATCGTGCAGGAGATCGACGGGGGTGCGGTCGGCGGGCGAGGCGAGCCAGGCCAGGACATCGGTGATCGGCCGACCGTCGTTCGCCGCCGCGAGGAACAGCGCGGTCAGCGTGTTCGCGGCGGCGGTGGACCAGAAGTCCCCGCTGCTGGATTCGTCCACCGAGGCGGTGACGAAGTGCCCCGCGAGCCGACGGGCCCCGGCCAGATCGTGGGCGTCGGCAAGGATGTCCCACCACATCTCCCGGGGCGCGTGGGCGATCTGCTGCGGATCCAGCGTCCACACGGTGCCGACCTCAGCACGGGCGTCAGCTGTGGCGGTGAAGGCGTCGTTCGCGGCCTTGTTCGAGGTCAGCAGCACCGGGCCCGGGGCCCGCAGGATCGCCGGGATCGCCAGCCCGGACGTCTTCCCAGAACGCGGGGCCATGATCGCCAGCAGTACGTCCTCCCACGAGGACCGCACCTCCACCCGCCCCGGCTTCAACGTGCCGAGGAGCACGCCGCAGTCGTCCGGCGGGACATCCTTCGGCCGGGTGCCTTTCAGGCTCGGCCGCAGCCCGATCGCCTTCGCCGCGCTCTCCTTCGGCAGCAGC
>NZ_VCLA01000201.1:68306-73859 GCF_009600885.1 Streptomyces jumonjinensis | reverse complement strand
GGGGGTGCGGTCGGCGGGCGAGGCGAGCCAGGCCAGGACATCGGTGATTGGCCGACCGTCGTTCGCCGCCGCCAGGACCAGCGCGGTCAGCGTGTTCGCGGCGGCGGTGGACCAGAAGTCCCCCGCGCTGGATTCGTCCACCGACGCGGCGACGAAGTGCCCGGCCAGCCGGCGGGCCCCGGCCAGATCGTGGGCGTCGGCGAGGATGTCCCACCACATCTCCCGAGGGGCGTGGGCGATCTGCTGCGGATCCAGCGTCCACACGGTGCCGACCTCGGCACGGGCGCCGGCCGTGGCGGTGAACGCGTCGTTGGCGGCCTTGTTGGAGGTCAGCAACACCGGACCGGGGGCCCGAAGGATCGCCGGGATCGCCAGACCGGACGTCTTCCCGGAACGCGGCGCCATGATCGCCAGCAGCACGTCCTCCCACGACGACCGCACCTCCACCCGCCCCGGCTTCAGGGTGCCGAGGAGGACACCCCGGCCGTCCGGCACCACGTCCTTCGGCCGGGCGCCTTTCAGGCTCGGCCGCAGCCCGATCGCCTTCGTCGCGCCCTCCTTCGGCAGCAAGACCGCCAGGTCCCGGGCGGACGCCAGCCCGCTGGTGCCACCGCGCCAGCGCAGCCAGGTCTTCGCGCCGACGAATCCGACGGTGAACAGGGCGAGGGCGGGCAGAACCCGGCACCCGGCGATGAGCGCCGCCTCGGGCAGGCCCGGCCACACCTCCTCGGGACGGAGCAGGGCGGCGGCGGGATCGTACGGGACCCAGGCGCCGGAGCCGATGAGGAGGTTGGCGAGGTTGCCGAACAGCCAGGCCAGGAACCCGGCCCCCATCCCGAGCGCGGCGGCGCCGAGCATCAGATAGAGGAGGAAGTCCGTTCCGGTGGTGGCCGAGGGCGGACGAGAAGAAGACACAGAGCAGTCCAAGACGGAGCAGACGGACGGGCGGCGGGGCGGGGACGGCCCGGGGCTCTGGTGATCACGAACACGACGGACTCCTTCAGCGGCGGTGAGAAGCGGATCGGGCAGCGGTGCTCGGGCGGGCCGCCACGGGCGCGGACGGCTCCGGGACGCCGGAGGCGCGGGTGGCTGCGGCGGGGGAGGTGGCGGTGGCGGCACTGCTCCGGTCGGCCCGGCTGAGGCGGACCTCCGTCAGCACGGCCCGGTACGCCGCCTCGGAGACGAGCGACGGGTCGAGTTCCGCGTCGAACCCGGCGGCGCGCAGGAGCACCGTGGCGCGGGTGGCCCGGCTCTTCTGCTCCTCGGCATCAAGTCCCTCGGGCAGCTCGTGCCACACATACAGCGGCGGTACTGAGTTCTCCGTGAACCCGCACTCTTGCAGGATCCGGTGGGCCCCGGGGGCGCTGGCGTCGGCGATGACCTCGCTACTCAGGGGCTTGCGGTAGATCGCGGCATCGATGCCGGAATCCTCATGACGGAAGGACATTGCATGAACCTTTCGGCAGAAAAGCAGGGGTGGTTGATTACCGGGTCCGGCCCCGGTCCGGGGCGGCGGACGGTGCCGGGGCGGCCGGGGTGGCGGGCGAGGGGGAGACGGTCCGGCCGGCGGCGGGGGCAGCGGTGAGGGAGGGGGACTGGGCACGGGCCGCCTCGTACAGTGCGAGCCCCTGGCCGGTGGTCAGGGTGTGAAGGGTGTCGGGGACGGCCGCCAGCTCGTCCCGCAGGTCACACAGCACCTCGGAAGCTGCCTCCACCTGGTGCCACAGCCGGTAGCCGGGATCGTTCTCGGAGAAGGACCCGATGGCGGCCTGCGCGTGTTCCGAAACCGCGGACAGTACGGAGGCCACCTGGTTCAGCGCCCCGTGGTCGGGATCGAAGAACGCCCGTACCTCGGTGGCGATCTCGTGGGGCTCGTCCACCTCGGCCAGACGGGCGTTCAGAGCGGCCAGGGCCTGGTTCGCGGACTCGGCGACACCGATACGGTCGGTGTCGAGGGTGGGGTCGAGGTCGACCCGGAAGTCGGCGGCGGTGAGCATCCGGGCTGCCTGGGTGGCCCTGCCGGTTCTCGTACTCACGGCCCATGTCCCAGTGCAGCCGGTACTGCCGGGAGACCAGGCCGTGGTCGTCGATGAATCCGGCGTGCCGCAGCATCTCCACGGCCAAGGCGCCGTGCTCGGCCCGCCGGAAGCCGCCGTGGGGGATGGCGGCGACGTTGCCGCCCCGCTCACGGACGATCACCACATGCGGCTGTTCGGGCTCGGACATCACGGAACTCCTCACGGGAGTGGTTAGAAGTGGGGGTTCTCGGTGGGCCGGTCGGTCCCGGTGGCGGCGGCCAGCAGCTCGGGCAGATCGGCCGGGTCGGCCTCCCTCTGATCGATCCACCAACCGGCACGCGTCACAGGCCGCACCCCGTCCTCCAGCTCCGCCCATCCCGCCTCGCTGATGGTGCCCTCAGTGACGAGCGCGGCGTATGCGGCGGTGACGAGCTGATGACGGCACCGCGCACCCCAGGCGACCGCCCTCTCGCCGCCCTCCAGTAGCGGCATCCGGAACGCCACCTCCCACACCCGCGCCGCCTCGGCTTCGGCGGCCCGCTGCCCGGCCAGCCAAGCCGCGGTGGCCTCGGCGTCCTGGGTACGAGTGGCCTCCCAGCAGGCGGTGCAGTCCCGCCCGGCCAGCCACCGGGCATACCCCGCGCGCTGATCAGCCGGACGAGCGGAGAGATCGGCGTCGGCGGTGTGCCCGCAGGCGTGATCAACAGGCCAGACGGTCTTGACGGCCATACACGTGCTCCTCGATACAAGACGAACAGAGAAATGAGGGAAGGCAGGTCACCGGGTCCGGCCGGCAGACGAGGGCACCGCCGACTGGGACCGGAAGGCTGTGCCGACGGACGGTGCCGCCATGAACGGGTGGCGGGGAGAGGCGGCGACAGCGGCACGGGCACGCTCGGTATGGGAGACCGCCGCAACTGCGGACCGCTCCACCACCTTCGCCAGGGCGTTCTCCGTGAGGGTGTCCGCCACCATCCCGAACTCCGGAGGAACCCCGAAGGCCACATCGGGCTCCAACTGCATCACCAGCGCACACTCCTCGGCAGCAACCTCCCCGGCTGGGAGTCCGGTATGGGGAAGCACGATGATCGGGCCAGGGCAGCGATTTGGCGGAGCCGGGGATTTTGGGTTAGAGAACCCGGCCGCCACGCCGGTCCGGGGTGAGCGCGCGAGTGCGACCCCTGCCCGCAGCGCGCGGAAATGCTGCTGTCCGGGCCCGCGAGCGGCTGGGCGGCCTGGGCGATCTCAACCAGGGCAGAAGCGTTCTCGTTCAGGTCTGGGCGTAGTGCCAGCCCTCGGCGTTGCGCTCAGTCAGGGCCCAGGCCCGGACCTCGCCGGTCCGGGAGTGCCCGGGGACCAGGGCATTCTCGACGGCGAGTCACTCGTCGCGGGCACGCTCGCCGCCCGCGAGGGCGTCCCACAGGCCATCACCGTGTAGGGCGGGTCAACTGGCAGCGGGACGGGGCCTGGCCTCGGCCCGAAGCAAGGTGAGTTCCTTGATGCACCTGGCCAGAGCGTCCTCTGCCAGGCCCTGGTCGGTCAGCTGGTAGCGGTATGGCTCGTATTGCTCGCGCATGTACTGGGTGAGGAAGCCGTAGTCCCAGCCGCTGCCGAAAATGCCGCTGGCCTCGCCCTCGGCAGGGTTCCCGAGCCGGGCGTAGCGGATCAGGCCCAGTGCGCGCAGCATGCGGCAGCTGTCCTCCCAGGCGTCTCGCTTGAGGTTGAAGATGGCGGAGCGCTTGTCGCCGTAGAGGTAGACGCCTTTCTCGGCGTGTGCTTTGGGGGCGTACTGGCTGAGCTCGCGCAGGACGAGCCAGGTGGCAATCTCGGAGGGGTTGAGGATCTGGACCCAGCCGTTGAGGAAGAAGTCAGTGGGGATGGTCAAGGTGAGAGTGCGATGCCCGTTCCAGCCCTTGCCTTTGTCGGGGACCGTGTAGACGTGCGGGGTCTGCAGTCCGCCCCGGCCCTCCTCGCTCATGAGGACGAACTCGTTGTAGAGCCGTCGGCTGCCGTTCTTCGCCCGTGGCAGAGTGACAAGGGACCGCTGCGGGTCGAACTCCTCCAGGGTCTTCAGCGCACCTTGGACCTGGCGCAGGCGCACATCCTGCATGGTGCGGCCCTGCTTGGTGTCGGGCATGTAGGTGCCTGTCGTGACGTCGTAGGCACCGTCAACAGCGATCATGTCGGTCCAGGACGGGCGCCCGTCGGCCAGGCCGCGGGTGTTCGACCACGGCGTGCCGACGGCCAGCCTGCACTGCGCCTCAAATACGGCCAACAGGTAGAAGCGCAGCGCGATGCCACGGGGGTTGACCAGCTGGGTCAATGGAGACTGGCCATCCTCCCGGGCGTGCAGGAGGTGGGAGCGCAGCTTGACCTGCTCGAACCCCTTCCCCTTCCACACTGCGCGCAGCGCCTCGCTGGCCTGGGTGACCGAGTCGGTCTTCCGCAACTGTTCCAGGCGGCGTAGCCGCCGTTCGATCGCCTTCAGATTTCCGGCCACCGTCACCCCAACGTTTTGATCCCAACGTTTTGATCCGCAATAAAGATTCTAACTACTATTACATAGATCATCTCCATGCGGATCAAAGCGTTGACAGAGCCTCGCGGAGCCCCCTCGAAATGACGTCATCATAAATCTTGGGCACCCGGAAAGAGGGTGCCGAGCGGTTCGCCGTTCGCCGGACAGGCGAACGGCCCCGGGGGCAACCGGGGCCGCTCAACACGAAGAGCAACAACTCGACAAAAGGAGCCGTACTTGACCAAGCGTACAACTCAAAATCAGGAGCCCGAGCGACTTTCCCAGCGGTGGGTGCTCATCCTTCTCGGGGCGGGGCTGGCTGCGCTGGCAGTTCTCACGCTGGGCGGCGCACCCGTCCTGGTGCTCACCGTGGCCGGAGGCTCGGTGGTGGGCCTGCATCAGATCATCTCGTAGTTAGACGGGCACCCCGGCGGCCTTCGGGCCCTGGGGTGCTCCCTTGCCGGGTGCCCTGGCAGCCTTCAGGATCCGGCTAGGGCAGCCGTCGCCTCGGGGCCTCTCCCTTCCAGGGCCTGCGGCTCGTCGTCGGCCAGCCTTTGGTGACGCACAGGCCGTAGGCGGCGTCCTATTCGGCCACACTTTCCCCCGGTCTTGATGGAGGCTGCGAGGCGGATGAACGGCTCGTTCATGGTCAGCGCTCTCCGTCCCGGCCAGAACGGTGCCGGGTGCGGCGGGCACCGGGCTGGGGGCGGAAGGCGTCGGTGCCGAGATGAACGCGGCTGTGCTCGGTGCTGGCCGTGCAGGCGTTGAGGTAGAGCCGTACGAGTTTGCCGATCACTCGGCGGAGGCGGCGTCGGGACACCAGGGCAACGCTCCTTGTATATGGGGGGAGACGGGGCCACCGGCCCCGCCGGTCGGGTCTGCTTAGGCGGACATCCGGGCGTCGGTGTCGAACAGCTCCCGCTCGGCCGGGTGGAGCAGATGTTGCGTAATGAAGCTCCGGCCCGCGACCTTCCACAACCCGCGCCCCTTGGTGAGCGCCGATACGGCCTGGGTCTC
>NZ_VCLA01000201.1:0-68296 GCF_009600885.1 Streptomyces jumonjinensis | reverse complement strand
CTGGCCGAGCTGGCTGTACGCGCGGGTGAAGTTCGCCACCGCCTGCCCCGCGTGCTCAGCGGCGGCGGTGCAGTCCTGGACGACCGTTCCCCGTTCGGGCCCGGGGTCTCCGATGGTCGCGACGGTGGTCGTCGCGGGCGCGTTCCTGGTGGTCGCGCTGGTGGGGCTGGTGGTGGACCCGAGGGAGATCACCGGGCAGCCGGCGTGGGCGAAACCCGCACGGTTCGCGTTCTCCTTCGGCCTGTTCGCCGTCACGCTCATCTGGCTGATGTCCTTCGTCCAGGGACACGCCCGTCTGGTACGGGTGATGTCCTGGACGGCGGTGGTGTGCGTCGCCGTCGAGGGAGCGGGAGGCACCTGGGCGGCGGCGGAGGGGACCACCAGCCATTTCAACTTCACCAGCGTCGTCAGCATCGCGAGGATCATGTCCATGCTGGCGGCCTCACTCGTGCTGCTTCTGATCGGCCTGGTGACCGTGTCCCTGCTGCTGCGGGGGCGGGTCGAGCCGCCGGCACTGGCCTGGGCCCTGCGGCTGGGGATGGTGGTGGTGGTCACCGTGAGCATGGTCGCCGTCTACCTCATGGTCCAGGCCACCCCCGCGCAGGAGGCCGCGGCCGACCTGGGACGCGGTATGCCGTACATCGGCGCGCACACCGTGGGCCCGCCCGACGGCGGGCCCGGGATGCCCGTCACCAACTTCAGCACCGTCGGCGGGGATTGGCGCGTCCCCCACTTCGTCGGCGTCCACTCCCTCCAGGCCCTGATCCTGCTGGGCCTGCTCCTCACCCTCGGCCCCCGGCTCCTCGGCCCCCGGCACCGTACCGCCCTGGTCTGGATCGCCGCCGCCTGCTGCCTCGGGCTGACGGGAATCCTCACCTGGCAGGCCCACCGGGGCAGCCCTTCACCTCCCCGGACGGCGCAACCGGTTTCGCGCTGGCCGCGCTGGTCGTGGCGGTCGCCGCAGCCACCACCACGACCTTCTTCCACGCCCGTACGAGTGGGCGCTCCGTCCGGAACGAGAACACCTGACGATGATGCATACGGTCGCGGCCGGTCCCGATCAGCTGCGGAACTCCCCGTAGGCCTGCACCCAGGGCGTCCAGGTGCCGCCCGGCCAGCCCTGGGTGCGGTGGTGGGCGCGGCCGGAGGCGTCGATGCCGAGCAGATCGATCCGGCCGTCGGTATTGGTCTCGGCGGCGATCTGGGTCAGCGAGCCGTCGAGCCGTGTCCAGGCGCCCCAGCCGCCGCCGGGGGTGTTCTGCGAGCGGGTCCACAGCTCGTTGGTCCCGCTGGTGCCGAAGACATGGAGCCGTCCCCCGCCGTCGCGGGCGGCGGCGATCGAGAGCAGCGCGGCGCCCATGGGCGTCCAGGCCGACCAGCCGCCGCCGGTCTGCCAACGGTGGTACACCTCGCCGGTGCTGTCCAGGCCGAAGAGCTCGATCCGGCCGTCCGCGTTGGTGTCGGCGGCGATCCGGGTCAGATTCCCGTCGAGCGTGCTCCAGTTGGTCCAGGTCTCACCGCCGGGGCTGACCTGCATCCGGGTCGTCACCCCGATGCCGCCGATGCCGGTGGCGAAGTGGTGGAGCCGTCCGTCACCGGCGCGGGCCACCGCCATGGACGACACCTGGCCGTTCGACTGGACCCAGCCCGACCAGGCCCCGCCGGGCGTGGTCTGCCAGCGGCGCTGGGCCTGGCCCGTGATGCTCCCGCCCAGGACCTCGATCCGGCCGTCGGCGTTGGTCTCGGCGGAGACGCTGTGGACCCGTTTGTCGAAGTAGGTCCAGTCGGTCAGCGGGCCGCCGGGGTAGTTCTGGGTCCCGGTCTGGATCCATCCGGTCCGGTTGACGGCGAAGAAACGGAGCCGTCCGTCGGCGCCGCGTGCGATGGCGACCGATGAGCCGGAGACGGGGTCGCTCTGTGTCCGGGGCGGTGCCGGTGCGGCGTCCGGCGCCGGGGCCGCGGTGGCCATACCGCCGAGGAGCGGGGTGAGGAGCAGCAGCCCGAGGGCGGTGGTGAGGGCGGCGAGCCGGGTGGCCCCGCTGTGTCCGCCGCCTCTGCCGTATCCGTTGCGTCTGTTGTGTCTGTTGTGTCTTCGCGGAGTCCGGTGCGGTTGGCGCAAACTGACTGCCCTGCTTTCCGGTCTGCGGGACCCCGGCCGGGGTGCTGACGGCGGGGCCCGGTCGGGGATACGTCCGGTCGGGATGGCACGGGTCACGGGTGGTCCGTCGGTGACGCGGGGTGGCCTCGGGCACCGCGAAGGACCCGCCCGGTGAGCGTGACCGGGCCGCGGCCCCTTTGTCGAGGGAGAGATCCGGTCACGGTCGGGCGCGGGGAACCCGGGGTCGCTCCGGTCGGCCCCGTACCGCAGGGCGGTCGGGGTACGGGGCAGCGCCCTGCGAGGAGCCCGCTGCCGGGCGGGCACCACGCGCGTCGGCGCTGTCAGTCGATGTAGTCCAGGGGGACCGTGCGGTAGCCGCGGACCTGCTCCGGGACCTCCAGGGCGCGCTTGGCGGCCGAGGCCACCATGGAGTTGAGGAATCCGTTGAGCGCGTCACGCAGGGCCGAGGCGTTGTCGTTGGTGTCCTCCGCGACATAGGCGGCCACCGTGGCGATGCGCTTGATCACATCCTCCCGGGCGTTGCCGAAGCCGTAGGCGATGACATGGGGGTGAGTCTTCCAGCGGGAGTCCAGGAGGTCATCCAGATGGCTCTCCCACGGGTCCCCCGGGAGATCCTCGGCGTCGGTCGGGATGCCGTCCGTGAGGATGAAGACGACGGGGCGGAGCACCCGGACGCCCCGGTCGACCAGGGCCGGTACATCGCTCTCGATACGGGAGCGGACCAGCCGGAGCATCGGGCCGAAGTTGGTACGGCCCGAGCAGGTGACCGTCGGAAGCTGCGCCACGCTGTCGAAGTCGGTCATCTGGGTGACGACGTGCGGCTGGCTGTTGAACGACAGGACCGAGAGGTGGACGAACTCCTTGACCTGGGGAGTCGTGTCGATCGTGTCGTAGATGGCCTCCAGGGTCTGGTTGAGCAGGTGCTCGACCTTCTCCATGGAGCCGGAGGTGTCCAGGACCACGTACATGGGGAGGCCGGACGAGGGTGCGTAACTCATGGTCGTTCCTCTTCGGGATTCATTCGGTATTCAGAAGTGCCGCGTGAGGGGACGTGGTGCCGGAGGGGTCACGTCGGGAGGGTGAGAAAACCGATGACGGCCGCGGCGATCAGCAGAAGCGGCAGAACCAGCGCCCAGGGGAGGGGCTTTCCGCCGAGGCGCTTCTTCTGTGCCGTCGTCGCCGGGCGCGGGCGCTGGAACGAGGCCGGACCCGGTGTCGAGGCCGGTGTCGGAGCCTGGGCCGGGCCCGGTGTCGGCGGGTGCGGGGACGCGGGCGGGGGGACATGGGCCACCCGGGCCGCGGGCCTCTGCCGCGCACGGCCGACGGGACGGAAGCTGGTGACATTGCTGCCCGGATTCACGTGCGCCGCCGGACGGGCCGGCCCGGGGTGCCGCAGGACGTCGAGGAGTTCGGCCGCCCGGGGACGTTGGGTGAGGTCCGTGGTGGTGAGCGCCCGGTGGAGCAGATGAGTGAGGCCGTCCCCGGACGGCCAGTCGCGCACCAGCACGTCGAAGCTGTCCAGCGGTTCGCCTCGGGTGCCGGTCAGACAGCGGAGACAAAGCAGGGCCATCCGGTACCGGTCGGTCGCGGCGGTCAGCTCCGAGCCCTCCGGGAAGGCGGGGTCGGTCCAATTGGGCGACGCGATCCAGGGCCGGGTGCCTATCCCGCACGAGTCCATGTCGAGCAGGAACACCGCTCCGCTCCCGTGATCCCACAGCGCGTTCCGATAGGACCAGTCGCCGTAGACGACGTCGTACCGCTCCAGGACGACGCCCACCTCCAGGAACCCGCACGTGATCTCGTGCCGCCGCTGCCGGCTGGGCGGGCGCACACCCAGCCGGGTGAGGTAGTCGGAGTCGTTGATCAGGTGGTCCAGTTGAAGTTCCCGCGGTTCGCTGCTGCGCCCGCCGCGGAGGTTGAACGGCACATAGAAGCCGGAGGGTGCCTCGGCCATGATCACGCCGACGGTCCGGTCCCCGTCCGTGAGGCGGGACACCGGCCACGCGGTGCTGCGGTCGAGCGTCTCCAGCTCCCCGGCGGACATGGCGTCCGGAAGCTCCATGAGCCGGTCCAACGCCGCCACGTCCGGGGAGGCGAGCGGGTCCCGGTAGTACTTCGCCACCCATCCCGGGTGGCTCGTGAGGCGTTCCACCGAGCGGGACTGGAAGCCTTCGCCCAGGCGTTCCCCGGCGGCCGTGACCGAGGAGACCTCGGTCACGGTGGCGAAGGGGCTGTCCGACCACGTTCTCATCGACGTCCTCCTTCAGGGGACGGGGGCCACACGACAACCGCCGTGCGGTCGTCGTTGCGCTGGTGGGAGTCGTAGCAGAGGTGCAGGAGCAGATCGAGCGGCGCCACCGGAGCGGCCCATTGGCGGTGGAACAGCTCCTGCGCCGCCGGGAGTTCGGTGAGTACGTCTCCCATGCCGTCGGTCATGAGGGCGAGGGTCTCTCCGGGCTCCAGGTGGAGGGGGCGGCCCTGGGCGGCCTGGGGGGTGTACGGCAGATAGGCGTCCAGCCGTCCGGCGTCGAGGCCCTGCTGCTTCTCGCCCAGCTCCCGCGACCAGCTCAGGGAGCGGCGTACCCAGGCGGTCGTGTCGCCCAGTCCGGCGACCCACACATCGCGGCCGCCCCCGGGCGCCGGGGACGTGGGGACGACCGCCACGGCCGCCACCGTACGCACGCTGTCGGCGGGCCAGTTCCGCTGCCGGGCGACGGCGTGGACCTGGCCGGCCGCCTCCAGGAAGGCGGAGGTGTGGTCGAGGCGGTGCAGGGGCACGTCCTTGTCCAGCTGGGTGCGGACCGCGTTGACCAGGGCGAGCGTGGCGACCGCCGCCGCTGTGTCGGAGTGGGGACTGTCGGACATGCCGTCCGCGACCGCGACGACGAGGTGCCGCGAGGCGGAGTCCTGGCCCAGCCGGTAGGCGTCCTGCCGGGGGGCGGCGCGCTGTTCGTCGGTCCGGTGCCCGGTCCCCACCACGGAGGCCGCCCGGACCTCCAGGTCGCCCACCCGCGCGGCGTCGGCGGCCATGCCGGGTGGCGCCGGGTGGGCCGGCAGCCGCCACGGCATCGCGGTGAGCTCGGACGCGCGGTGGAGCACCGGAGGAGGGGGGCACGCGGGAACCGGCCCCGGCGGGGCGGGATTCCGTTCGACGGGTACGGGGAGGGGCTGCGGCAGACCCGTTCTCCCCCGCGCGGTACTCGTCGTGGGAGGGGCGGCGGCGGGCGGGGTCCCGGGTGTCCCGGGTGAGGCGTCGGCGGCCTGCGGCGACCGGTCGGGGGGCTCAGACCGGGAGGGGGGCACAGGCCGGGTGGGGGGCACAGGCCGGGTGGGGGAAAGGCCTGCCGCAGCCCCCTGCTCGGGGGCGGGGCTCGCCGCCGCGTGCTCGTCCTGCCTCCGGGAGGTGAGAGCCTTCACGACCTCTTTCACCAGGTACCCGGTGGCTGCCACACCCAGGCCCACCACCGCACCGATCGGTCCTGCCATCAGCACTCCCGTAAAGGTCAGAACGGTCGCGGTCGTCCAGCCGACGACTTCGGCGCGACGCCGGCGAGCCGCGCGTGCTCCGTCGGTGTGCCGCCGCGGGGGCGGAGCCGTGGCGCGGTGCGCCGAGGGACCCGGCCGGCCGGCCGGGCGTACCCGCCTCCACCGGAGACCTCGCCGTCGCCGTCCCTGCACGGGGACGTCGGGGGCGGTTCCGTCCCTGGCCGTGGTCCAGGGAACTCCGCCCCCGTGGTCCTGTCCGGGCGCCGGGGGGCGGGGACGGTGGCCCGGCGGGGGGCCGTGGAGGGAGGAATGGCCGGTGCCCGCACCCGGGCCGCGGTCGGAACCCCGGCCCGGGGCGGAACCCCGGCCGGTGCCTGAGTCCCGGCCGGTGCCGGCGCCGTACTCGGGCTCGTACTCGGAGCCGGAGTCGTAGTCGAAGGGCCGCTGCCTCATCCCCTGTCGTCCTCCCGGTCCTGACGCCCCGACCCGTTCGCGCGCGTACGGTTGCGGCCGACCGGCTTCCAGCTGACGACGCCGCTCCCCGGCTGCTCCTCCGGCGCCGGAACGACGGTCCCCGTGACGGGCTCCGGCCGCGAGCCCCCGTCGTGACCGTGCTGCGGCGGCGGGGGGATGGGGGGCCGGTGACCGGTGTGGGCGGACCCGCCGTCCAGCACCGGGCCGGCGTAGGGGAGGGACTCGCCCATGAACCGCTGGACCCACTCCGCGTGCTCGGCGGGGTGCAGCTCGTCCTTGAAGTCGCGCAGCAGCGCCTGCTTCCGGTCCAGCGCCATGTCCTGCCGGGTGGCGATCTCCTGAAGGATGCTGCGGAGCTGGCTGGGGTCCTGGGCGATCAGATGCATCAACAGCCCTCCCTCGCCCCGCTGAGCCGCCTGCAGGGCCGCCGTCCGCTCCCGCACCCGCCGTGCCTCGTGCTCCTCGGCGAGCGAGGTCAGCTCCTCCGCCCCCTCGGCCCTGACCATGCTCACCCCGTGGGCGAGCTGGGCCTGCTGCTTCTGCCACGCCAGGTCGCGGTGGTTGCGCAGGTAGGCCTCGGCGGTCTCGTCCAGGCTCAGCCTGACCATGGAGGCGAAGATCGTCAGACCTGAGTCGAGGACATGCTCACGGCTGCCGAGGGTACGGTTGACCGAGTCCTCCGCACGGCCCACGTCCTCGATGTCGTACGAGCGTGTGTGCGGGCGGAGCAGCTCGCTCAGGGCACCGCGCACCAGCGCCTCGGCCATCGTCAGCGTGGTGATGCTGCGCCTGACCACCGCGTCGGGAGAGGTGACCCGCCATGCGGTGCTGATCTCGGCGCGGAAGGCGAACCCCGTGGTCCGGCTGGGGAGCGGGTCCGACCAGTTCGTGTGGTGGTCGGTGATGTCCACCTCGTAGCGGTAGTGGAAGCGCGCCGCCTCCAGGAGGGAGGGCTTCCGGTCCACCGTCACGGCTTCGCCGTTGTTGAGGGAGAACACCAGGGCCTTTCCGGGGTGCGGCGTCTCACCCCGCTTCACCAGGCCGGCGGGCTCGGGACCGGTGACCAACTGGGTGTGATCCGGTGTGTTCATCGTGCGGTGCCTTCGCTTTCGAAGTGACTCAGGATGTGTGCCGCGGTACGGGTCGCGCGGCTGTCGGTGTCGTGCCAGGTCGCGACGTGACGGAGCACGATGCGCCGGCCGAGGGGGGTCGAGGCGGAGGCGTGGAGCAGGCGGGCCAGTGCGCGGCGACCGGACGGGTCCGCGTCCACCGCGCGCGCCCACTCGGTGAGCACCTGACAGGCCGCGGTGTAGGACTCCCGGGAATGGAGGACGGCGTCCCAGAGACGGGCGACGTCCCGCTGCCGTACGGGATCGTGGGCCGCCAGCGCCAGGAGCCTGGGCCACCGGCGGCGGGTGGCGTTCCCGGCCGCGGCGGGCGCGTCCTCCAGCAGGTCGGCCGCCGAGAAGAGGAAGGCCAGCTGGCCGACGGCCCGCCGCCGGGGGTTACGGGTGGACACCCACTGCCGGAGGAGGTCCAGGACATCCCGGGTCTCGGCGTGGTCCGAGCCCGCGAGGGAGTCGGTGACACCGAGGCAGACGGCCTCCATGACCTCGGCCCGGTCCGTGTCGGCGAGCGTATGGAGCAGCGCGACGGCTTCGTCGTGCTGTTCGCCGGGCCGGCGCAGTACGCTCCACGCGCGGGCCGAGGTGGCCCGGAAGGGGGCGGTGCCGTCGGCCCAGGCGTGCACCAGATCGCCGACGGGCTGGGCGAGTTCGGGGTTCTCGGCCGCCATGACCAGGGCCGTCGCGGCCGCTTCGCGCTGGACCGCCAGCGGGCTTCCCGCCCAGGGCTGGAGCACTCCCGTACGGAGGCTGTCGAAGGAGAGCCCGGCGAGGAAGCCGACCGCGACGGCCGCCCTGGTCCGGACGGTGGCCAGTTCGTGGCCCGCGCACTTCTTGAGCCAGCCGGGCAGTTCGTGCCGCAGGTCGTCGTACTCGTCCCACACGGTCCGCAGGACCCGGCTCGCCATCGAGGGGTCGAGGAACCGTACGACCCTGGCGGGCGCACCGCCGTGCCGGGAGGCGACGCTCTCGCTGACGAGTGTGGCGCTCACCTGGCGGAGGCGTGCCGCCCGGGTGGCGGTGAAGGCCTGGTGGCGCGGCCGGTCCGGGTGCGCGGCGGTGGGTGGGGGCTGGAGACAGCGGACGAGGGAGCCGGCCAGCGCGGCGACCGTCTCGTACGCCTCGCCTCCGAAGACCGCCGTGGCGAGGGCCAGGCACTGTGTCTGGGGGTCGGCGAGGCCGTTGAACCACTTCTCGAACTCCTGGGTGTCCCGCAGCGACGCCTGATCCCCGACCTCGCGCACCGCTTCGGCGGGCGTCCCGGACGACCGGGAGAGCAGCCGGGCGTTCTCGGCGACCCGGCCGAGCGGTGTGTCCGCGCCGCTCGGCTCGGTGTGGAGAACTGCGGTCTCCGGAGCGCCGAGGAGCTCGTCCGCGCGCCCGGCCCGGCCCGGTCCCAGCCACCACCGGAGGTGCTTCGCGAAGACGTCCCGCGGCGCGGGGGGTCCCTGCACGGCGAAGGTCTGCCGGTCCAGCTCCGGGTCCCCGGGGCCGAGGCCGTCGCTCAGGGTCACGATCAGCCGGCAGCCCTTGGCGCGCATCACGGTGTTGAGGCGCTGGAGCTCGAAGCCGGACAGGGCGCCGGCAGCGCCGCCGGGGGCGCGGTCCTGGAGCAGATAGCCGTGGCCGGGATGCAGCGACTTCTCTTCGAGCAGGCCCAGGTCGGCGCCCGGTTCCAGGCACTGGAGCGTGGTGTGGTGGAGGTCGAGCAGGAGCCGCTGGGCCACCGCGTACTTGCCGTGTCCCGGAGCGCCGCTGACCAGCACGACCCGCAGGGACTCGGCGGCCCTCAGGATCGACGGATAGTTCGCCGGGGGCAGGAAGGCCGACAACGCGAGGTCGATGTCCTGGGCCGGCAGCTGGTAGGCGCGGACGGAGCGGGAGCCCTGGCCGAGGACGACCTCGATGTGGTCGCCGCCGTAGACCCGCTCGCCGCTGATCCGGGACTGCGCGAAGCGGGAGAAGGAGGAGCGCGCGTCCCGTTCGGCGTCGAGCCGTTCGTCCGTGGTTCCGGGCTGGGCGGTACGGGCGGACAGGGCCCGGAGGATGTCCTCGATGCCGAGCTCCGGCTGCTCCGAGCGCTCCGGCGGGCCGGGCGGGCCGGGAGCGGCGGCCTCTTCCTCCGGAGCGGGGCGGGGGGCCCCGGAGCCGTTCTGGTGGTGTCCCCGCGTGGGCCCCTCGCTCATGCGCCGGCCCCCGTCCTGCCATCGCTCGTCCTGCCATCGCTCGTCCCGTCGTGGCTCGTCCCGTCGTAGCTCGTTCCGTCATGGCCCGGCCGGACCTCGGCGGGGGTGACTCCCTCGTAGTGGTCGCCGCCGTACACCCGCTGCGGGTTGTGGAAGACGGCACCGGCGAAGGGCCCGTGGTTGCCGCCGGACGGCCGGGCGGGCGCGGGGGCGCTCCCGGTGGCGGCCCGCGCGGGCCCCGCCGGGTTCCGGGGAGCGGCGGTGGGGGCGCCGGGACCGGGTGGTTCGTCGTAGCCGGGGACATACAGCCAGGCGTGCGAGCGGATCTCCTTGGCCTCGAAGGGCACTTCACGGAATCCAGCGGCGGGAAGCTCGGGGTAGTCGTGGTGGACGACGGCGGAGTGCCAGTCGGAGGAGACAGCGAGCGCGAGCCCGGAGCGGTCGGCGGCGGCGAGCGTGGTGCGCAGCGCGTCGAGGTCCACCAGCCGGCACGCGGTGTTGAGCGCCTCGCCCACCCAGCCGCGGCCGTCCTGGGCCACGTCGCCGGCGTGCAGGGCGACGCGGACCCGCAGGGCGGACCGCTCGTTGCCGCGCTGGGCGTGGCCGCGGAGACTGGCCTGGAGGGCGTCGACAAAGCGCGTGGTCAGATCCAGTTTGGAGACGGTGGGCCTGATCAGCAGGAAGCAGCCGTCGCCCCGGTCACCGATGGCCTCCAGGTCGGTGGGGTCGATCCCGGCCTCCCGCAGCGCCTCGTCGACGATCGCGTAAAGCCGTTCCCTGAGCCACTGCTGGAGCGGGTCGGTCCGGCTGCCGAACCGTTCGATGTCGAGCACCACGATCAGGTGATAACGCGGCTTGATGCCCATGGCTGGACGTACCTTCCTCGTTCTGCGACGGATGGCGGTCGCCGGACCCTTCCCCCGTGTGGCTCCGGCGGCCGCCGCTTCCAGATAAGCCGACGTGCCGCCGCTCCTTCCGCCGCAAATGACGCAGAAGGCGGGAACGCCTTGCCCGGCTCATGGCCGGTCCGGTTCCCAGGCGGCGAGCCCGGCGGGGTCGAGCACCACGATGGAGCCTCTGCGGGTCGCGACCAGTTCCTCGGACTGGAGCTTGCGGAGGGTGCGGACGACGGACTCCCGCGATGTGCCGACGGCACCCGAGAGTTCGTGCTGGGTGATGCGCACCGAACGGGCCGACGGCGCCCAGTTCGGAGTTTTGGTGCCGTACCGGTCGGCGAGTTCGACCAGCAGCCGGGCGACCCGGACAGCGGCGGGCTCCGCGCCCAGCGCCTTGCGCTGGACGTCCGCGTGGCGCAGCCGGGTGCTGATGCTCCGGAGCACCGCGAGACCGAGGTCGCCGTTGGCGCGGAGCAGCGCGGTGAATCTGCCGCCCGCCATGGCCGTCCCGCACCCGTCCTGGAGGGCGACGACGGAAGCGGAGCGCACGCCACCGTCGATGCAGGCCAGTTCGCCCACCAGCTCGCCGGGCCCCCGGAAGGCCAGCAGGCTGGTGTACCCGCCCACGGACTCGGAAACGATCTTCACCATGCCGCCGGTCAGCAGGATGGCGCGGTCGGCCGTCTCCCCCTGGCGCAGGAGCGTGTCACCGCGCCGCCATGTCTGCGGGACGCCCGCCCCCTGCAGAAGGGCGAGCTGGCCGGGGCTGAACACCTGCGGCCCGGTCAGGCCGGAAACCCCGGAATCCGGCGGCCGCCGTACCTCGTCGCGCACAGGACCCCCTCCTGTCACCGGTCGGCACCCGGTCGACGGAAGCATGCCCGACGGGGAGCCCAAGGCGGCCAACTGTAGAGGGAGAAGTGGGCCGTTGAGAGGCATTTGACCTACAGCCTCGGGTCCATCCGCGGACACCATCGGAACGCCGGCGGTGTCCGGCCGGACGCCGGGCCTCCGTCGTCGGTGACGGAACGCTTCGTGAATCGAGGGGGATGCTTTATGACCGGTACCTCCACCCCCGGCGCGCACCCACCGCCGGGTCAGGAAGTCGTGGAGCCGGTGGCGGTCACGACGGCCTGGCGCATCCACGCCTCACTGGCGGAGTGGACCGGCCGGGCGGATACGAAGGCGTCGACGGCCCTGAGTGTGGAACTCGCGGTCCTGGCGGGGGGACATGGCGCTGATCTCGTCCCGTCGTGGCACGGGGCCGGACGGGACCGTTCTGACCGCCGTGCTCATGGCGTCGGGCATGGTGCTCGTCCTGCTGGGCGTCTTCCTGGCGGCGGCGCTGTTCCCGCGCAGCTGGCCGGAGCCCGGGGACCCGGCAGCGACGGAGAACTTCGTCTACTTCGGGACGCTGCGCACGATGCCGTCGGAGCAGGTCGTCACGATGCTGCGGGACACGGATGTCCTGGAGGTCCTGGGCGGCCAGCTGGTGACGATGTCGCACATCACCTGGCGCAAGCTGGTTCTGGTCAAGTGCTCGCTCATCTGCGCCTGCTCGGGGCTCGGGCTGATCTCCCCGGCGGTCTGGCTGTCGGTCTGACCCACGCGGCGGGCCTGAGTCGCCGAGTGGGCCCGGGTCGCTGAGTGGGCCTGGGTCGCCGAGTCGGGTGAGCTGCCCGTCTCCGGTTCCGTACGTCCCGTTTGTTACGATTGCACCCATACATGCGCTTCCGGTCTTTCCGTACCCAGCGACGCCCCGTAGCCCGTTCCCGACCGGTGACACCCTCGCCGCGCACGGCAAGTGGTTGTATTTCTCGGGCCTTGAACAAGAGCTCCGCGAACGCCACCCCGAACTGGCCCATCGGGTCTTCTTCAACTCCGCCGGGCCTCTGCTGTACGTAAAGGTCAGGATGTCCGGCGAGAGCGGAATCGTCTTGGCCATCTGCCGGCTGGGACACGCCGAAACCTGGACCCTTACCGGCCCGGAACCGGATGGCCTCCCGTCCGTCTGGGCGCCCGGCACCCCTCGCGAGGTGCTGATCGAAGCCCTGGCCGCCCAGGCCACCGCTCGTCTCGCGGGAGTGCCCGTGGCTTCCCCCTGGCGCTGGGACGAGAGTGAGCGGTCGGAGGTGACGGAGCTGGCCGACCTACTGGTCGAACACGGCATCACGGTGCGCCGTGTGGTGGCCGGGAACAGGTGGTTCGCCTACGGTTCGGGTTACGCACCGGAACTGGACATCGTCGAGAGCGCCCAGGGGAACCTGGTCGAAGCAGAGAGTCCGGGAGGTGTCGTCGTCCACGCCTCGGTCACACCACACCTCGGCTGGCTGCTCGACCGGTACCTCCCGGATCTGAGCGCGTGGGGGCGCGTCGATCTCAACCTCGCCCTCTGGGGCCGAAGTCGTCCCACGCCAGGAATGCTCAGCCCCCAGGCTGACATCAAGCAGATCGCCGAACTGATCGCCGGTGGGCCGGACACCTGGACCCAAGACATCCAGCTCGCGCCGATCGGGCTCTACACCCCACCGACACCGTTCGGCTTCGACCTTGAGGAAGCCGTCCTCGCCCAGCTGCCCCTCCTCGGCTTCAGCGACCTCAAAGCGGGCGACGGCGACGCACTCGTCCAGTCCGACACCTACCACGTCGTCTGGCGCGACCGGGAGTCCAAGACTCTGTCGAAGCCGGAGGTGGAGCGGTTGAACGGCGTAGCCGCGGCAGCCGGCACGGAGCATCCCAAGCGGCTGATCCTCATCACAAACGGCTGGCTGAGCCGTCCCGCCGCGGCCTTCGCCGACCAGGCCAGGGCCTTCGTCTTCCACATTGACCATGACACGGGCCGCCTCGATGCCGTAAACCCGCTCGCCCGAGAGGCGATGCCGCCACGCAGCGATCCCCGGAAGCACGGGGCGGGGGCTTCGTAGTCCTGGCCTCACTGAGCTTCTTCAGCGGTGCCGCTCCAGGGGTGAGGACTGCCTTCACAGGAGGGGAAGCCCCCTCGCCCAGGGTGACCAGCGCGATCCTGCCGATCCGGCGGGTCCGTTCCGGCTGAGCCCAGCCGTACGGTCGGCGGTGTGCAGACGCGGAGGCTCCGAAGTCCACCGGCGCCCCGGAGCCTCATGAGAGCCGGGCCGGTACGCGGCCATCCACCGGGAGGGCGTCCGACTCCGTGAAGGCGTCCGACTCCGTTGGGTGCGGCGCTCGCGGAATTACGTGCGGATCGCCTCTGGACGACGGCGCAGATCCGCAGGAGGAACGGCCTTCCGCCTTCGGCACAATGCGGCTCGGCGCGGTGGAGGGCAAAGCCTCCGCCACCCTTTCCCGACGCTGGGCGGGGCGGGCGCTCGACACCCTGGGCGCCAAGGGCGGGATCACGTACTGCGCCGCCCGGCGCTTCACCTGCGGCGAACAGTGCCCGGCTCCGGTCCCTGGCATCCTGCATGCCCCCGCCCACCATCGCCTTCTCACGGTGCTCGCCCTGCCCGAACAGGCCCGCCACGCCAGCGCCGTCCGCCCCGTCGTGTTCGCGGTACCGGGCCCTCGCAGCGTTTCGACCGGGACGACCTCGTGTCCGGGGACGAGCCGGAACCGGAACCGCTTGAGCGGACAGCGAGGGTCAGGGTGGCCTCGACCATGGCGAGGCGGAAATACGGACGGTCCAGAAGGGGTGGAGGACAGTTGCCCTGGCCGGGATCTCGTGGTCGCCGACGACGAGACCCGTGCCCTCGTCCCGAGCACCGCCGGTTCCGGTTGGTGTCAGCGGGATGCCGGTCGGTAGTGCCGGGGCCCGGAGCGGGTGGGCTCGCTGTCCGGGCCAGGAGCCGGAATCGATTGTCAGTGGTGGGTGAGACGGTAAGGAGCATCGACTCGTCACGAGGGGGAGCTGTCCGTGTCCGGAAGCCAGAACTACATCAACCACGTCGCTCTTGTGCTGGATGCCAGTTCGTCGATGTCGCACCTGAGCCGCAAGGTCGTCGAAGTCGCCGACCAGCAGATCGCATATCTCGCGCGCCGGTCGAGGGAACTGGACCAGGAGACCCGTGTCACGGTGTACGTCTTCGCCGACACAGTGGAGTGCGTCATCTACGACAAGGACGTGCTGCGGATGCCGTCGCTGAAGCAGCTGTACCGGGCAGGTGGTATGACGGCCCTGCTGGCGGCGGCACTGAAGTCGCAGCGGGAGCTGGCGCAGACGGCCCAGCTGTACGGCGACCACAGCTTCCTGACGTTCGTGCTCACCGACGGGCAGGAGAACGCGAGTCATCGCTGCCCGGATGCCCCCAGCAGGAATCCGCAGGAGCTGGTCCAGGCGGTGACGGGGATGATCGAGACGCAGAACGACAACTGGACGCTGGCCGTCCTGGTGCCGGACCAAGTGGGCAAGCGCGAGGCGATGCAGTGCGGTTTCCCGAAGGACAACATAGCCGTCTGGGACGCGACGACCACACAGGGGCTGGAGGAGGCCGGGCAGGTCATCCGGCAGGCCACGGAGAAATTCATGGTGGGCCGTACCAAGGGCATCCGGGGATCGCGGGCGGTGTTCTCCACGGGTACGGAGGCGGTCAACAAGGACACCATCCAGGCGGCCGGCCTCACCCCGGTGGACCCGTCGGCGTTTGTGCTGATCCTGGTGGACCGTGACACGGCGATCCGGAACTGGGTCGTCGAATCCGGGCACGCCTACCGTACCGGTGGTGCCTTCTACCAGCTGAGCAAGACGGAGAAGATCCAGGCGCGGAAGCAGATCGCGGTGCTGGAGAAGAAGACGGACCGGGTGTACACGGGGCCCGAGGCCCGAGCCCTGCTCGGCCTGCCGGATGTGGAGGTCCGTATCAAGCCGGACCACAACGACGACTTCACCATCTTCGTGCAGAGCACCAGCGTGAACCGCAAACTCGTGCCGAACACGCGGCTGCTGCTGATGCACTGACCCGCCCACGAGCCCCGCCTCCATGACAGCGGCGCGGGCGCCTGAACACCGCACCGCCGGCTCGGGCAAGCCACCTGCCCCCTGCGGGACCTGACCCCGCGCCTCCATTGCGGGCGCTGTGGAGGGTGCACCGCCCGCTGCCTGTCGCTGGGTGACCGGGTCCGGTGCGACGGGCGGGAGCGCGGGATCTTTCTGGCAGCGGAGGGGCGGGTGATCGGTCCGCCTCCGGGGCGCGATCTTCCTCAGTCCCTGCCGGCAGTGGCGATCTCGTCGGCCAGCCTCCTGGGGTCGGTGAAGATCACCTCGTGGCTGCCGACCATCTCGACCAGCCGGTACGTGCCGAGTCGGCTGGACATACGCGGGTGCCAGCCCCATTCCCCCGGCGGCAGGGCGAGGTCCTCGGTGCAGTTCAGATAGCTCTTCGGAAGCGTTGATTCGTAGAACCGCCTGAGGTCCAGTCTGTCGACGAACGGCTGGAACGGCTCGGGGGAGAGCTGTTGGTAGGTTGCTCGCGCTGTCTCAGGGGTGGCGTCCTGGATGAAGGCGTCGCGCCAGACGGGGAACGGCAGGGTGATGGTGTTGTCGTCGGACGCGGCGGCGAGCTCGTGGAACATCTCGCGGTAGTGCGGTGGGCATTCGTCGAGCAGGCTGCTGCCCGGCTCGGGAACGAACGCGTTCCAGAAGACCAGTCGGCGCAGGCGTTCCGGGATCTCCTCCGCGACCCGGGCGATGACCGTGCCGGCGAAGCTGTGGCCGACCAGGACGATTTCTGTGAGATCCCGGTCCACGATGAAGTCGACCGCGGACCGGACGCAATCGTTGTGATCCACTGCCCTGCCGACGCCTTTGCCGTGGCCCGCCAAGGTAGGGGCATGGGCGGCGTGGCCGAGTTGCTCCAGGCGCGACACGACAGCCCGCCAGGCGGATCCGTCGTGCCATGACCCGTGGACCAGAACATACGTCGCCATTCTCATCTCCTCCATGGTGAGCTGCCGAATGCTCGCGTACGGGACTGGATCGGCGACATCACCGGCTGTGGAGCGGGGACATGCCGGGTGACCGGGTTTCGGCCGGTGCGCGCGCGCTGAGCACGGGCGGCGAGCTCCGGCGGCCGTCTTGATGGTGGGGCTTCACCGGACCGGGGTCTCGCGGGTGATGACGGGAAGGGTGATTCTGCTGGGGTGTCCCGGCCCGCGGTGGATTCTGTTCACGGCGGTGGACATCTGTGTGTCGTGCTCCGTGGCGATGACGCCTCCGGTGTTGGAGTTGCGGTCGTAGCGGGGGAAGTTGCTGCTGGAGATTTCGACCAGGATGCGGTGGCCCGGCAGGAACACGTTCGCCGTGGCGATCAGGTCCACGGTGATCTCGTAGACGGTGCCCGGTTCCATCGGCTCGGGGGTGTCGAGCGAGTCGCGGTAGCGCATGCGCTGGATGCCGTCGCAGAGGTTGATCGCCCGGCCGTCGGGATGGACGTCGACCAGTTTCACGGTGAAGTCCGTGTCGGGTGCCGAGGAGGAGACGAAGAGGGTCGCCGACACCGGTCCGGTCACCTCCACCGGGGTGTCCAGGGTGGCGCTGGTGAAGCAGAGGACATCGTCCCGGCTCTCGACGGGGCGCTGGTCCACGGGCCCGGCGGAGCCGGTGGGCCGCATGAGCGAGCCGCCCAGGGTCGGGACCGGTCTGCGGGGGTCGTAGAGGTAGGTGTCGGTGCAGTCGTCCTCAGGGGCTTTCACGGTCAGCGTGCCGGTCCCGGAAGAGGTGTTGGCGGGCCCCGGGCCGTCCAGATGGTAGGGGGCGTACCGGGTGTCGGGCAGGGGCCAGTCCTCCTCGTCGCGCCATCGGTCCGTGCCCATGACGAAGATCCGGACCGGTGCCGGGCGGTCCAGCGGGTCGTCCCGGCCCCGGAGCCAGCGGTCGAAGAATGCGAGATGCGCGCCGGTCATGTCCGCCGCGTCGGCTGACGCCGTGAAGCCGAAGCTCCGGTCGGGGAAGACCCCGGTGGTGGAGGAGTGGGTCCATGGCCCCATGATCAGCCGTTGTCCGGTGCGGGCCTCGGGTGAGCCGCCGTGGCGCTTCATCTCCGTGTACGCCCGGAGGGTCTCACCGGCGAAGGGGTCGTACCAGCCGCCGATGTTCAGGGCGGGGACGGTGATCGATCCGGCCTTGTCCAGGGCGGACAGCTCCCGCCAGGTCTCATCCCGGCCGGGGTGTCCCATCGCCTGGCCGAAGATCCACGGTATGCGCGCGGCCAGTGCGGGATGGGCGGTCGGCGGGGTGATGGAGGCTTGGGCGGTGAGGTCGTCGAACGCCGATCCGATTGCGGCGGGTTCGGCCGGATCGCCCGTGCCGCAGGCGAGGTCCCGCAGGGCGTCGTTCGCGCTCATGATCGTGGCGAACATCAGGACGGTGTCGAGGGAGAGGGCGCCGCCCGGTGAGTAGTACGGGGCGCGGTACAGATCCGCCGAGGCGATCGACGGTGCGATGGCCTTGAGGCCGGGAACGCCGGTCGCGGCGGTCTGCCACTGCGTCATCCCCAGGTAGGAGACGCCCCAGGTGCCGACAGTGCCGTCGCACCACTCCTGCCGGGCGAGCCAGGCCACCGTGTCCGCGCCGTCGGCGCCCTCGTGGATATGAGGTGTGTAGTGACCCTCCGAGCCGAAGGTGCCCCGGCACTCCTGGAGCACCACCGCGTATCCCGCCTCCACCAGCCGGAAGATGTTCGGCGAGGTGAAGCCGTAGTTGGCGAGTTGGTGTCTGCCGTAGGGGTTGCGGACCAGCAGCGCCGGTACGGGGGTGTCGGTCTCCGGGCGCCAGATGTCGGTGGCGAGCTGTGTGCCGTCGCGCACGGATACGGGTGTGCCGACGGTGACGCGGTACGTCATGACGCAGTCCTTCGAGGTCGGGTGGCGGGGCTGCGGTGGGGTGTCAGGGGGCCGGGTGGACGACTTCGATCCGGTCCCGCTGGGTGACGAGGTTCCAGACGAGGTCGGCCAGCTCGTCCGGGTCGACCGTGGGCAGGTCGATGGCGAGGCTCATGTCGCCCGAGCGCAGGGCCCGGTGGCCTTCGCTGCGTTCGATCACCGCACGGACGGCCAGGCCGCCGACGTGGACTCCGCGGTCCGCGACTTCGCCGTGGAGCGTATGGAGGTAGTTGCGGAGTGCGGCGAGGACGGGTACGGGGCCGGACAGGCCGGCCGCGGGGGTGACCACGGAGGATCCGTAGCCGAACAGGAGGGCGCCGTCGCCACGCTCCAGCATGCCCGGCAGCAGCGTGTGCGCGAGTGCGACGGGGCTGAGCAGGTAGAGGTCGAGCCATGCGCGCAGGACGGCCGCGTCCACAGCGGCGGCGGGGATCAGGGTCGCGGGGACGAACGGCGCGTACACGGCCACGTCGATGTGCCCGAAGCGGGCTTCGATGGCCGAGACGAGCGCCGGGATGCGCTCCGTGTGCCGCAGGTCCGCCGGGAATGCCGCCGCTTCGACGCCGTCGGCCGCCAGCCGGGCGACCAGCTTGTCGAGCGGGTCGCGGCGGCGGGCGACGAGCGCCACCCGGTGTCCCTCGCGGCCGAAGCGACGGGCGACCGAGGCCCCCGTTCCACTCCCCGCACCGAACACGGCCACGGTTCTGCGCATGACTCCGCCCTCCGTCCACCATAGATTGAGGCGGTACCTCAAGTTGTGATTCCACCGTACCGCTAACCTGAGAGGTGTCGTCAAGTTAATGGAGGTGTCATGCCGGACCGCCCCGCCCCCGCCCTGCGCGCGGACGCCCGCCGCAACCTGGAGAAACTCAAGGCCGCCGCCGCCGAGGTGTTCCGGGAGCAAGGTCTGAGCGCGCCGCTGGAGGAGGTCGCCCAGCGCGCGGGGGTCAGCATCGGGACGCTCTACAACCGTTTCGGCGGCCGGCAGGAACTGATCGACGCGGTGGTGCCCCAGCTCGCCGAGGCCAAGCTCGGCGAAGCCATGCGGCGCGCGGGAGCACAGCCCACTCCCTGGTCGCGGTTCGCCGCCTACATCGAGGAGATGTGCGCGCTCCAGGCCGCCGACACCGCACTCAACGACATCATCGCCCGCTCCTACCAGGGCGCCGCCGAACTGACCGCGATCTGCGCGGAGTCGGTGGTCTACGGCACCCGGCTCCTCGCCGAGGCCCAGGCCGACGGCTCACTGCGCCCCGACCTCACCGCCGACGACGTATTCGTGGTGTTCTGGCTCAACTCCCAGCTGACCCGCACCACCGCCGCGACAGCACCCGACGCCTGGCGCCGTCATATCGCCTTCCTGCTGGACGGCCTGCGCACCCCCGCCGCCACCGCGCTGCCGGCCGGCCCCGAGACCGTGACAGCCTCCCTGCCCACCCTGCTCGGAGGCGGAACGCCACGGCGGAGGTGACGACTCGCCGCCGGTCCGGGTCATGCGTGGACGGCCCGCTGGCCGTGGATAGTGCCGACGAGCGTGGGGGCGAAGAGGACGGCGGCCTGCGAGGAGCTCAACGCCGGCTCACGCGTGAGGCGTATGCGTGCAGCGGCGCGAGTCGGACCTTCTCGGCGGTCACGCGCGGATGGTCGGTGGTGAGCATGGTGATGTCATCGATGTCGGAGGTCAGGACAGTGACGCGGCCGGGCTGAGCGAGGGCGGTGGCGCAGAGCATGACGTCGATGGCGGGACAACTGACCCGTTCGCCGCGTGCGAGGCCGAGAATTCACTATGGCTGGCGCATCCGCTCCCTTGGCTACAGTGACTGGATTGGCTGGGTGCTCGTCACGCTCGTGGGCGTGGATCGCCGTTGGCTTGGCCATGGTGGAGAAGGGCTGAGCCGGACGACTGTGTTTCTGAGTGGTACGGCAGTCGGCACGGGGGCGGGGGAGGTCTTTCACGTGCTCAGAACCGCTCGACTATGGTGAAGGTTGGCCTAGCAGAGTTTGGCGGAGTCGAGGATTAGCAACTGAGACAACTGCCTGTTCGCCGTGTGCGAGGCCGAAATTTCGCCATGGTCGGCGCATCCACTTCCTTGGCTACGGCTGCTGAATTGGCTGGGCACTCGTCACGGCGGTGGGCGTGGACCGCACGGCCATGCAGTCCACGGCCACCGCTTTCGCGGCGACACCTGCCCCAGAGGAGTGGGTGTCTCAGAGGCCGGCACCCTCCTTGAAGGCAGCGTTTCGCGCCCGCTGAGCAGGGGGGCTACTGAAACCGCTCATTGCCCGTCGGAGCTTGTTCACTGACTTGCGAGAGGGGCGCAAAGCGTGTCCCAATGCCTCAGCCAGCTCGGGGCCAGCGTCTCTCAGCACAGGCGTCAGAAGACCCACGGCGTCACCTGGCAGAGTGTTCGGGAACTTCTCCATGAGCGCGCCCACGAGATCGGCCGCGCGGGTCGCGCTGCTCTGGTCCTCGTTCATGAAGGCCAGCACGTGATCCCAGATCTCTTCAGAAGCACTTGAAGCCGCGATAGCTCTCCTGGCGATGTCAGACGTCCAGTCCGCCTGCGCCATGCAATGGTCCAGATAGAGCGTGATGGCCTCGTCGAGGACTTCTGACCGCTCGATCAGGGGCAGCAGGTCTTCGATCCGATCTTTGGCCTTGACCAGGGCATCGCTCAACAGCTCCGCAGTCGCGCGAACAGCGTACTCCCTAAGCTCTGGGCAGCGAGTACGAGCCTGAGCCAGCAGGCTGCTGCGTTGTCCTTCCGAGGAGTGGGGCCACAAACCGGCAGGGGCGGATCGCCCCCTACGACTTCTCCGCCCTGCCGGTCCCAGCACCGTTCCAGCGTTCCCTCGCCGCAGCTGGTCGACTGCGATTCGGTGTGGATCAGTGCGGATCAGTGCGGTGTGGCGGGATCGGGCCGGAGCCGGCCCGCCAAGGGCTGTGGCGATCAGCCCCGCCACCGGCCGGGCATACGGGTGCAGATCTGCACGTGGACGGGGCGGGATGAGTTGCGGGAGGTGGTCAGCGCGGCCGGCGCGTTCGTCTCGGTCACTTCGGGTCGCGGTTGAACTGCGCCGTCGACCAGCGGTAGCCGAGCGCGATCAGGCCGACGCACCAGGCGATCGCGATCCAGCCGTTGTTGCCGATTTCGGTGCCGAGGAGGAGGCCGCGGAGGGTTTCGATGGCGGGGGTGAAGGGCTGGTACTCGGCGATCGGCTGGAACCAGGCCGGCATCGTATCGGCCGGGATGAATGCGCTGGAGATGAGCGGCAGGAGGATCAGTGGCATGGCCATATTGCCGGCCGCCTCGGGGTTCGGACTGGCCGCGCCCATCCCGACCGCGATCCAGGTGAGTGCCAGGGCGAACAGCGTGATCAGCCCGAACGCCGTGATCCACTCCAGTGCCGTGGCGTCCGTGGACCGGAAGCCCATCGCCACCCCGACGGCGCCGACGAGGACCACGCTCATCACGCACTGCAGCACGCCGCCGACGACATGCCCGACGAGCAGAGAGCCTCGGTGGCTCGCCATGGTGCGGAAGCGGGCGGTGAGGCCCTGGGTCATGTCCACGCAGACGGACACCGCGGCCCCGATCACGGTGCTGCCGACGGTCATCAGCAGCAGGCCGGGGACGATATAGGCGATGTAGTCGGAGCGGTCCGCGCCGCCGCCACCGATGCCGGCGCTCATCACGTCGCCGAAGATGTAGACGAAGAGCAGCAGCATCATGATCGGCGTGAGCAGCAGGTTCAGGGTCCCGGACGGGTAGCGCCATGCGTGCAGGAGGTTGCGGCGCAGCATCGTGTTCGAGTCGCGTACAGCGAGAGAGAGGGAGCTCATCGGAGGGACTCCTTGGGCTGGTTGGGGACGTTGGCTGGGCCGGTCAGGGCGAAGAACACGTCGTCGAGGTCGGGGGTATGGACGGTCAGTTCGTCCGCCTCGATGCCGGCGGAGTCGAGCCAGTCGAGAATGGAGCGCAGTTCGCGCTGACTGCCGTCGCTGGGGATGGACAGCGACAGTGCCTCGTCGTCCCGGGTGACCTCGCGCAGGGCGTCAGCGGCGGACTGGTACGCGACCGGGTCGGTGAAGCGGAGCCGGATGTGCCCGCCCGGGACGAGCCGCTTGAGCTCCTCGGCGGTGCCCTCGGCGGCGATCTTGCCGTCGTTCAACACGGCTATGCGGTCGGCGAGTTCGTCGGCCTCCTCCAGGTACTGGGTGGTGAGGAAGACGGTCACGCCGTCGGAGACGAGGCCGCGGATGATGCCCCACATGGTGTGGCGGGAGCGCGGGTCGAGTCCGGTGGTCGGCTCGTCGAGGAAGATGATCCGCGGGCTGCCGACCAGCGTCATGGCGATGTCCAGGCGGCGCTTCATGCCGCCGGAGTAGGTCGAGGCGGGCTTCTTCGCGGCCTCCACCAGGTCGAAGCGCTCCAGGAGTTCGACGCCGACCCGCCGGCCCTCGCTCTTGGACAGGTGGTGCAGGTCCGCCATGAGGAGCATGTTCTCCTCGCCGGTGATCAGGCCGTCGACGGCGGAGAACTGCCCGGTGACACCGATCGCGGCCCGCGCGGCCTGTGGGTCGGCGGCCAGGTCGTGCCCGCCGACGTGCAGGTCGCCGGCGTCGGCGGTGATGAGGGTGGAGAGGATCTTCACGGCGGTGGTCTTGCCGGCGCCGTTCGGGCCGAGCAGCGCGAACACGGACCCGGCCGGGATGTGCAGATCGATGCCGTCGAGGACGGTCTTGTCGCCGTATGACTTGCGTAGCCCGACGGCGGAGACGGCGGTCGGCGACGGGTGACCGTCACCCTGATTGGATGTGGGCATGACAAATGAAGGCATGGCGACTTCCTTTCGGAGGCTGAAGACACAGGGGGAGTGGAAGCTGTTTCGGAACTCGGATTGAGTGACTGTCCGTGACTACGCGTCAGTCGCGTCGTCCTGGGGAACAGTGTCGAGCGGCCCGCCGCCGGAGACCCCCTTGCCGGGGGCGTTGGCAGGGGGTGAGCCAGGTCTCGCCGGCCTGCTCGACCACCTCGGTGGACAGGATCTGCGGCGGCTTCTGGTTGCCGTCGGCCACGCGCCTGTTCGCGCTGCGCCAAGGCGAACGAACCGCGCGTGCGGGCTACGCTCACTGCTATGGGGCGACGGGTGTTACTTCTCGGCCGTGCCGGGTTCCCCGCTGATGGACTCCTGATAGACGTCCGCATAGGTGCGCGAGTCCTTGACCAGGTCGTCGCAGAACGCGGCGACGTCCTTGCCGATGAGTTCCAGGACCCCCTTGCCCGCGGCGACGCCCTCCTCGAAGAAGTCGACGATCCCGGGGAGCAGGGGCCCCTCAGGCAGGTCGATCGGCCCGACCTTGAACAGGTACTTCTGAATCTCCTTGTAGACGATCCGGTAGTCCGGCGGGAGCGCCTTGACCCGGGCCATGTGCGCCCGCCACTGCTTCTTACCCTCGATGATGTCCTGGATGCTCACGTCAGCCTCCCAGCCGGCTCAATTTCCTTGCGACGTTCCTGTTCAATTGCTCGCGCCACTGGTCGCGATAGGTTCGAGCCCCCTCGCCACCGGCCAGCGCCGTGCAGAAGCCCCGGATGTCGTCGCCGAGCACCTCGTGGACGCTCTGCCCGTCCGCCGCTGTCTCTTCGAGCAGCCCCAGGGCTGCGTCGAGGATCGGCATCAGGTTGCGACCGGTGAAGCCCCCATGGGGAAAGAGGTGGCCCTTGATCTGTTCCCACGCCGCCCGGTATTCATCTGGCAAGGCCGCGGCCCGGGCTTCGAAAGCGTTCCATTCCCTGGTGAGATCACTGCCTGTGATGGTCTCCCAGAAGTTCATCTCCCGCCCTCCTTGAGCCTGTTGATGCGTGATGACACGTACTGCCATTTCGTCCAGAACTTCGCGAGTTCCTCGCGTCCGGCGTCGTTGAGCGCGTAGAACTTGCGCGGCGGACCGACCCCGGATGGTCGTTTCGTCACCTGGACGAGTCCTTTCCTCTCCAGTCGCAGCAAGATGGTGTACACCGTCCCCTCGATGACGTCGGCGAAGCCGAGCTCGTTCAGCTGACGGGTGATGGCGTACCCGTAGGTTTCTTCGCTGCCGATGATTTCGAGCACGCATCCTTCGAGCGTGCCCTTCAGCATCTCCGTCAGGTCGTCCATCGCGAGTCCTCCTCGGTTCTATCGGTACTGCGTGCTACCGAGTACCACTATACGGTACCACCGAGTAGTGGAGGATGTCAGCGATCGGCGGACGCGGACCGGACTCTGCAATCCGTGAAGCGATGGTCTGGGCCAGGTGAGCTTCACTCCTGCGTGCACCTCCCTCGTGTGCCGTGCCGAGCGGTGGCGGCCGGCCGAGGGCCCGCCCGCTGCGGGTGTGGGGCGACAAGGCGTACTCCTCCCGCGCGAACCGCGCCTACCTGCGCAATCGTGGTTCTCCAGCGGCTTGCCGTACCGGCGACGCTCAATGATGACGTGCCATGGCGAGCCGTTGGCTCGCGCCGATCGCCGAGCCCTCGAAGCTCGTCCTGAACGACTTCGGGCTCGCCCAGGGCTGGGCGAGCGAAAAGCGCCTACGCTTCCTCGCCGACACCACCGGCGACGGCATCCCGGACATCGTCGGCTTCGGCAACGAGGGCGTCTGGGTGTCCCACAGCCGCGGCGGCGGCCAGTTCGAGCAGGCCCAGCTGGTGTGCCGCGGGTTCGGGTACAGCGAGGACGCAGGCGGCTGGCGGGTCGACCGCCACCCCCGTTTCCTCGCCGACATCACCGGTGACGGACGCGTCGACATCGTCGGCTTCGGCGGCCCGGGGGTGTACGTGGCCCGAAACCTCTTCCGCCGCTTCAGGACCCGATAACCCTCGGAGGACCTCCACAGCCGCATCACGGCGACTCACCATCGGCCTCCCGGAACCTGTCACCCCCGACCCGACGTGCGGCCTGGCACACCTTCGCCTGCAAGGCCGCACGTTGAGCAACCGCAGTAACGGGCTACTGTGCCGCCAGTGAGAACGGCGACCACGCCGACCACGCCGACGACTGCCCGAGGACGCCCTGTTCATTCTCATCAGCGATCTCAACGACGCGGACAACACCTTCGTCGTCTCCAGCCATGGGATCCAGCGGGGTCGAGGTGCATGGCGGTGGTGACGAAGGGGACTTCGGGGCCGCCGAGGGCGCGGGCGTTGACGGCGAGGTGGAGGTCGTGGGCACAGAACACGTTGCCGGGTGCGCCGTTGTCATCCGAGCGGTAGCCCTCACGGGCATCGGAGGCGACGGTGCCGGAGGCCTCCTCGAACCGGTCGGGGACGGCGGGCCGGGCGGGGCCGGAGGCCGTGGCGGCAGCATCTTCCCGAGCGCGCGCTCTCTCCTCACCTCCCAGTGCCCTGGGAGCGGCAGCCGGATCGTCAACGGTACGGCGGGAGGCGCGGGTCAGGACGGCGCCGACGGGCAGCGCGGCAGAAACGGCAATGCGGCGATCGGCGGCCCGTTGCCCAGTCCCGGGTACGGGGGCGGCGGCAGGTTCGGCGGCGAGCCCGGCACCGGAGGCGAGGGCGGTGCACCGACCGGGGCCGGCCCCTACGCCTACGGGACGGGCGGCAACGGCGCCGGCGGTGGCTACGGCGGCAACAGCGGTGCGGGCAGCGACGGCGGCACGCCATCGGACGGCCTTGACGGCCGGGCCGGCCCCGCCGGATCCCCCAGCACCGCGGGCAGCACGGGAGCCGTCCTCATCCACTGGTGAGCCGCCCCGGGCCGCCGAGTCGGCGGGAGACCGGTGCGCTCCCCGGCCCTCGGGCCGGAGAACGCCGGCCGGTCTCCCGCCGTCTCCAGGCGCTCTGGCCCGGGCCGGCGCGACGGGATCCCGGGGGCCGGGGGCGCGAGCCGGTCCAGGTCCTCCGGGCTGGTGGGCCCGGCCCGCCCCCGCCCCCGGGGCCGGGACGCCCGAGGCTCACCCCAGAATGCCGCGGTCGTACGCCGCCGCCACCGCTGCCGCCCGGTCCTTGACCCCCAACTTGCCGTACAGATGGGTCAGATGGGTCTTGACCGTCGCCTCGCTGATGAAGAGCTCCCGGGCGATCTCGCGGTTCGAGGTGCCCTTGGCCACCAGTTCGAGCACCTCGCGCTCGCGAGCCGAGAGCACCTTGGCCGCGAGGGCGGCGGGCTTCCTGACGGCGCCGACGAGGCGGGATGCGACGGCGGGCGACAGCACGGTGCGCCCCTCGGCGGCTGCGCGGACTGCTGTGAACAGCTCGTTGCGGGGCGCGTCCTTGAGAAGGTAGCCGGTGGCGCCCGCCTCGATCGCCGGGATCGTGTCGGAGTCCGTGTCGTACGTGGTGAGGACGAGGACCTTGGCGCGGGCGCCGCGCCGGGTGAGTTCGGCGATCGCCTCGACGCCGCTGCCGGCGGGCATGCGCAGGTCCATCAGGACGACGTCCGGGTCCAGGCGCAGGGCGAGTTCTACCCCCTCGACGCCGCCTGCGGCCTCGCCGAGGACGTCGAAGCCGGGATCGGAGGCGAACATGCCGCGCAGGCCGTCCCGGACGACGGGGTGGTCGTCGACGATCAGCAGGGTGATGGTCCGGTCAGCCATGGCGCACCAACGGTACGCGGGCGCTGATCGCGGTGCCCTGACCGGGTTCCGACTCGACGGCGACGGCTCCGGCGATGCGTTCGGCGCGGGCGCGCATCCCGTCGAGGCCGAAGCCGCCGCTGCCGGTGCGCGGCACCGCGGCGAGGGGGTCGAAGCCGCAGCCGTCATCGCGTATGTCCAGGGTGACCTCATCGCCCATGTAGGAGAGGGTGACGCCCGCGCGGGCGGCGCGGGCGTGGCCGCCGGTGTTGGCAAGGGCCTCCTGGGCGATCCGCAGGAGGGTGGCGGCGACCTCGTCGTGCAGCGGCTCCTCGGTGCCGGTGACGGTGAGCCGGGCCGTGACGCCGGTGCGCTCGGACCACTCGCTGACGGTCTTCTTCAGCGCCTCCGGGAGCGTGTCGTGCTCCAGGGCGGCGGGAGCGAGGTTCTGTACGGAGCGCCTGGCCTCGCCCAGGGAGCGGCGGGCCAGCGCCTGGGCGCGGTCCAAGTGCTCGCGGGCCAGGGCCGGATCGGCGGTGGAGGAGACCACCTGGAGCTGGGCGATGACGCCGGTCAGGCCCTGGGCGATGGTGTCGTGGATCTCGGCGGCGAGGCGGCGACGCTCGTCGGCGACGCCGGCCTCCCTCGCCTGGAGGACGAGCTGGGTGTGCAGGGCGGCGTTCTCGGCGAGGGCCTTCTCCAGGGCGGCGATGGTCTCGGCGCGCTCCTTGGTCTTCTCGGCCTCCTTGACGCCGAGGTGGTCGAGGCTGATGGCGAGCGTAGCGTTGAAGGCGAACAGCGCGCCGAAGGCGATCCATTGCGTCAGCGAGGTGGGCGGCAGGCCGCCGGACTGGGAGCCCGCCAGGGCGACAGCCGTCACCATGCGCCCGACCCGGGCGGCGCGCGGCGGCAGCAGGTGCCCGGCGTCGAAGCAGCCGAGGCACGCGTAGATCGCGAAGAAGGGGTTGAGCCAGGTGAGGGCGAAGGCGAGGGTGGTGCGCAGCGTGAAGTGGACGCGACCTGCGATGGTCCCCTCGGGCAGCACCGGGGCGCCGGCCCCCGGGTCGGCGCCGGCCGCGTGCTCGGCCGCGTCCGCCGCCAGCAGCCGAGGCACGGCCCGGGACCACCATGCCTCAAGGACCAGCGCGGCGAGGAGCAGGGCTCCCGCGGCGTACATCTCCTGCCGGGTCATCACCAGGGAGGCGGACACGGCCGCGAGCAGCGTGGCGAGGCCCAGCAGGGCGTACGGGCCGTACCGGAAGAACTGCGCCCAGCGCTCCTCGACCGTCATCGTCATGGTTTGAGCTACTCCCACTTGAACCAGCGGCGGGCCGCGGCCATCAGCAGGACCGCCCACAGCGCCGTGACCCCCAGGTGTGTCCAGCCCGGCCATTCTCCCGCAGCGGCCTCGTCGAGGGCCTGTGCGGCGGCGCCCAGCGGGGTGAGGGTCACGATGCGCTGGAGGACGTCGGGCATGGTCGCGACCGGCAGCCAGACACCGGAGGCGAACATCGCCGGGAAGAACACTGCCGAGCCTACTGCCTGGGTGATCTTGGTGGTGCGGCAGACGGCGGAGATGGTGGCGCCGAGCGCCAGGGCGGCCAGTGTGACGAGAGCGAGCGCCACCAGGTATCCGAAGAGCTGGCGGGGCAGGGCCACGTCGAACACGATCCGGCCCACGGCGAGGGCGAGCAGCGCGGAGACCGCGATGGCGGCGCCGTGCAGCGCAATCTGCGCGCCGATGAGAGAGCCGGGCCGCACGGGGGTGCTGGACATGCGGCGCAGGATGCCGCGCTCGCGGTAGCCGGTGAGGACGGGCGGCATGGCCTGGAGGCCGGCCATGATCACAGCGAGCAGGAGCGCGACAGGGACATAGAGATCCACGACGCGCAGGCCGCCCAGATCGGCGTCGTGCTCCCGGTTGGACGGGATGGCGCCCAGGATGCCCAGCAGGATCGCGGGGAAGGCCAGCACCCAGAAGAGGGAGGCGGGCTCACGCAGGATCAGGCGGGCCTCGGCCTTGAGGACGGCGACGGCGCTGCCCTTGACGGCCGTCGTCCGGCCGCGGGTGAGGGTGGTCATGTGTTCGTTCCCGTCAGGTCGAGGTAGGCGTCGTCCAAGGTGGCCTCGGTGACGCGGAGTTGGTGGGCGGTGATGCCCCGCCCGGCGAGCAGCGAGAGCACGGCGTGCACGGTCTCATCCGTGCCGCTGACCACGATCCGGTCGTCCTGCCGCGTCACGGAGGCGACCGAGGGCAGGTCGGTCAGCAACTGCATCTCCAGCGGGGCCGAGGGAGCGAAGGAGACCTCTGTGCTGCCCGCGGTACGCCCGATCAGCCCGGACGGGGTGTCCAGCGCGGTGATCCGGCCCTTGTCGATCAGGGCGATCCGGTCGCACAGGCGCTGTGCTTCCTCCATGAAGTGCGTGACCAGCAGCACGGTGACCCCGCTGTCGCGAACGTCCTGGATGAGCTGCCAGGTGTCGCGGCGGGCGCGTGGGTCGAGGCCGGTGGTCAGCTCGTCCAGTACGACGATGTCGGGCTTGCCGACCAGGGCGAGCGCGATGGAGAGGCGCTGCTTCTGGCCGCCGGAGAGCTTCGCGAACCGGGTACGGAGCTTGTCGGTGAGTCCGAGGCGCTCGGCGAGGGCACGCCAGTCGGCGGGGTCCGGGTAGCAGGCGGCGTACAGTTCGAGCGCCTCGCTGACTGTGATCTTGGGCTGTAGTTCGCTCTCCTGGAGCTGCGCGCCCAGGATGCGGGTGACGGAGTCGCGGTCGGCGACGGGGTCGTACCCGGCGACGCGGACGCTGCCGCCGTCGGGGCGCCGTAGCCCCTCCACGCACTCGACCGTGGTGGTCTTGCCGGCGCCGTTGGGGCCGAGGATTCCGAAGATCTCTCCCTCCTCGACGTCGAAGGACACGCCGTCGACGGCCTTCTTGTCCGCGTAGGCCTTGTGCAGGCCGCTGACTTCGATGATTGCCATGTGGACGAGCGTGCCGTGGCAGGCCGAGGGCGGACATCGCCCATCGCGCTCGAAGGAGCATCAGCCGATCGGCTGATGGCGGGTGCCCGACACCGCTCTCGTCGGCGCCGGACCGGTCAGGGCGCCGTCCTCGCCGTAGTGCAGGACGGTGCTCGCGCTGTTCCGATGAGTCATGAGCTGTCCGTCGGAGCGCGAGAGGTTCCGGTTGGGGAGCGGTCGCGGTCCCGCTCCTGGCCATGCCCCTTGCCCAGACCGGTCAAAGGTTCTGAATCAGGCCGATCCCCAGGGCGACGAGTGCTGCGGCGATGAGGACGGCACCGGTTCGCGTGAGATGCGTGCCCAGGGAGGACCGCCCCTCGGAGCCGAGGGCCAGGTGCAGGAAGAACCCGCCGGACTGGGCGAGCACCCCGGCCAGCAGGAGGATGCCGAAGACCCACTCGGCACCGGAGGAGAAGCGGGCGCGCGGCAGATAGAGGAAGTAGACCAGCGACAGAATCAGCAGCACACCGGCGTGGGCGTGACCGGCGCGGAAGAACCGCTCACGCAGCGGTGTGAGCGTGCCGTGCCGGGTGGTGATGAACTGCAGCAGTGCGTGGCCCCCGAATTCCACGGTGACCAGCAAGAAGACCGCGGTGATCGGCAGGAGTCCGGACGCATCCACAACGGGGCTGCCTTCGGCCGTGACGGGCAGGGGAACAGCCGCACGCTACGGCAGCACGCACCGGGTGCAAGCCGGTGGCGGGCCGGCCGGTGGAGGGTCACCCGTACGCAGGGCACAAGGCGTACGCGTACCCCGAAGCCGAAGCCGAAGCCGAAGCCGAAGCCGAAACCCAGAGCCACGCCGACTTCGCCGCTGGGCCGCAAGGGCCGGCTGCCCGCGTTCCGGGGCGCCACCGTGTTCAAGACCGCCTACTCCTATTGGCCCACCAGCATCAAGACCGCCGTCCTACTGTTGGCTGATGCGCGCACACCATATTGACCGCCCAGCAGATCTCGACGTGGTCCGTGAGTCCTATGACCGGGTGGCTGACAACTACGCCCACATGGTGGTGACGACGGGAGTCGGTGACATCCGTAGCCACCCATGGCTCAAGGCGTCAATCGACGCCTTCGCTGACACCGTGAGCGGGCTCGGGCCTGTCCTCGACGTCGGCTGCGGACCCGGAACGGTGACCGCCTACCTCGCCGAACGCGGACTCGACGTGTCCGGAGTCGATCTCTCACCCCGCATGATCGAGAACGCGCGCCGTCTTCATCCGCAATGCCGCTTCAGCGTCGCCTCCGCCACCGACCTCGACCTTGGAGAAGCGTCCCTCGGCGGCGTGCTCGGGTGGTGGTCGCTGTTCAACCTCCCCCGCGACATCGTTCCTCAGGTTCTCGCCCTGTTCGCGCGCGCCCTGAAGCCAGGCGGCCACTTCATCACCGCAACACACGTCGGCGACGAAGACGCGGTGCGCACCGAGGCATACGGAGGAGTGCCCGTCCGTTGGACCACGCACAAATGGCGGCCGGAACAGCTCGTGGACCTGATCGAGCAGGCTGGGCTGCGCCCGGTCGCCGAACTCCGGCTCCCCGCGGATGAGCAGAGCGGGCCGGGCCTGGTCATCATGGCCAAACGCCCCGCCTGAAGACCGGTGGGGCCGCCGCCATCTCCACCGCACGCTCGTCCTGCACCCTGAACGCCTCCAGGCCACTCACACGAACCCCCAGCCCACCGGCACGTCAGGTGCCGCTGCCAGGTAGCTGTCTTACGGCCGCCTTCGGGTTGGCCGGTGATGCCCATGGGATGCCGAGCGCGGCGAGGAGGGAGACGGCGGCGAGGATGCCGAAGAGGTGGTGGTAGCCGCCGAGGGGCGCGGCGAGGGCCGCCCCGGCGAAGGGGGCGAGGGCGGAGGCGGTCATGGCGGGGGCCGAGAGGAGTCCGGAGAGACGGCCGTAATGGGTGGTGCCCCAGCGGTCGGTGACGGCGGTCGCCTGGAGGAGGGTGAAGTTGCCGCGGACGGTTCCCGCGAGGACGGAGAGGGTGAGGATGAGGGCGTAGGGGCCTGGGGTGAGGGCCAGGGCGGCGGTGGTCACACCGCCGAGGAGAATCAGGACGGCCGTGCGGGCGGCGGGTCCGGTGCGGTGGGCGAGGGGTGCGTAGAGCATGCGGCCGAGGGTCTGTCCGGCGCCGCCGAGGCCGAGCGCCCAGGCTGCCTGGCTGGTGGTGTAGCCGCGTTCCAGCAGGAGGGGGACGAGGGCGACCACGCCGGCGTACAGGGCGAACGCGGACAGGGTGAACACGGCCGCGAGGACCCAGAAGGGGCGGCTGCGGGTCACCGCCTCGGCTCTGTCCGCCGCGTGTGCGGGGGCCGGCGGCGCGGGTGGCCAGGGGGCGCGCAGGGCCAGGGCATGGGCCGGGATGGTGATCGCTGCGAGGACGGCGGCGAGGACGAGATAGCTCTGACGCCAGGTCAGGTGCTCGGCGAGCACGGCCGTCAAAGGCGCGAACACCGTGGAGGCGAGTCCGCCCGCGAGCGTGACGATCGTCAGGGCGCGGATGTGGTCGGAGGCCCACCAGCGGGTGAGGGCGGCGAACGCGGGCTGGTAGAAGGTGGCGGCCATGGAGAGCCCGGCGAGGGCCCATCCCGCGAAGAACACGGTCAGGTTCGGGCTGGTCGCGATGGTGACCAGACTCAGCGCGCCGAGGACGGAACCGAGGGTCATGACGGCGCGCGGGCCCCGGTGGTCGAGGATGCGGCCGACGGGTATCCCGGCGAGGCCGGAGACGATGAGCCCGAGGGAGAACGCGGCGGTGGTCGCGCCGGTGGACCAGCCGGTCCGGGCGGTGATCTCGGGGTTGAGGACGAAGAACGCGTAGTAGACGATGCCCCAGGACGTGATCTGGGTGACGCACAGGGCGGGGAGTACGGCACGGGGCCGTGACCGGTCCTTCGTACCGGTCACGGCCCTGCTTTCGTGGGTGTCGAGGGTCACGAGCCGCAGCCGCCGGCTGTGGTGCCGCAGCTCGCGGCCGGTGCGGTGGCCGCCGGGGTGAGCGTGACGAGCTGGGGTTCGGGCGTGCCGCAGCATCCGCCGTCCGCCTCGGTGTCGGGGGTGGGGGTGTCGAAGAGGCCGGAGCCGCCGCAGACGCCGGTCTCGGGGAGGGTGAGTTCGACCTGGTCGGCCGAGGCGAGGTCGCCCGCGAGGGCGGCGGCTACCGAGCGGACCTGCTCGTAGCCGGTCATGGCGAGGAAGGTGGGCGCGCGGCCGTAGGACTTCATGCCGACAAGGTAGAAGTCCCGCTCCGGGTGGGAGAGTTCGTTGTGGCCGTGGGGGTGGACGGTGCCGCAGGAGTGCTGGTTGGGGTCGATCAGCGGCGCCAGCTCGACCGGTGCCTGGAGACGCTCGTCCAGGCCGAGGCGGACCTCGGAGAGGAAGGACAGGTCGGGGCGGAAGCCGGTCAGGACGATGACCTCGTCCACCGGGTCGAGCCGGCGGCCGTCCTCGGCCACGAGGACGACCTGGTCGCCGTCCCGCTCGATCGTCTCCGTACGGAAGCCGGTGACCGCGTCCGCGTGACCCTCCTCGACGGCGGCCTTCGCCGCCAGGCCCAGGGCGCCCCGGGCGGGGAGCTGGTCGGCGGAGCCGCCGCCGAAGGTGGAGCCGGAGATGCCCCGGCGCAGGGCCCACACCGCCTTCGTACCGTTGCCGTCCGTGGCCTTCGCGAGGCCGGCGAGGGAGGCGAGCGCGGTGAACGCGGAGGCGCCCGTGCCGATGACGGCGGTGCGCCTCCCGGCGTACCGGGCGCGGACGGCCGGGTCGGTCAGGTCGGGGACGCGGTAGGCGATACGGTCGGCGGCGCTCTTCTCGCCGAGGGCGGGCAGGCCGCTGCCGCCGGCCGGGGACGGGGTGGACCAGGTGCCGGAGGCGTCGATGACCGCGCGGGCGGACAGCCGCTCCTCCCGTCCGTCCGAGTGCTCGACGTGGACGACGAAGGGCTGGGCCTCGCGGTCGGCGTCCACGATCCGGTCCCGCCCGGCCCGTGAGACCCCGGTGACCCGTGCCCCGTAGCGAACCGTGTCCCCGAGGGCGTCGGCCAGCGGCTGAAGGTACCGCTCCGCCCAGTCGCCGCCGGTGGGACAGGTGGCCGGGTCGGGGGCGGTCCAGCCGGTGGGGGCGAGGAGCTTCTCGGCGGCGGGGTCGATGACCTCGCCCCAGGTGGAGAACAGCCGGACGTGCGACCAGCCGCGCACCGCACTGGCGGCGGTCGGGCCCGCTTCGAGGACCAGGGACTCGATGCCCCGGGCGGTGAGGTGGGCGGCGGCGGCCAGTCCGGCGGGGCCGGCCCCGATCACGACGACGGGCAGTGCGGCGGTGGACGACGCTGGCACGGTGACTCCCTGCTTGTTTCGACGTCTGTCGATGGCTTGCGCCGCCAGCATGGCATCTGCTTCGATGAGCGTCAACATAGACATTTATCGAATTGAGGGCTGGTTGTGGAGCGCGTCGACGTGGTGGTGATCGGGGGCGGGCAGGCCGGGCTGGCATCCGCCCGCGCCCTGGTCCGGCAGGGACTGGAGCCGGTGGTGCTGGAGGCGTCCGACCGGCCGGCGGGATCATGGCCGCGCTACTACGACGGCCTCACCCTCTTCTCACCTGCCCGCTACAGCGCCCTGCCCGGCCTGCCCTTCCCCGGAGACCCGGACCGCTATCCGCACCGCGACGAGGTCGTCGCCTACCTCACCGCCTACGCCGCACGCCTGGACGCGGACCTGCGCACCGGATGCCGGGTCCGCGCCGTACGCCGGACCGGTGACGGCTTCGAGATGGAGACGGAGGGCGGAGAGCGGCTGACGGCGCGGGCCGTCGTCGCCGCCTCCGGCTCCTTCGGCCGTCCCCACCGCCCCGACCTGCCCTACCTCGCCCGCCTCGACGGCGCCCTCGACCGGGCCGGGCTGCCGCGCCACCGCATAGGCCGCGCCCTCGCCCACCCCGGCCTCGCGTTCACCGGGCTGGAGTGGCAGCGCAGCCTCACCTCGAACTCCCTGCGCGGCGCCGGCCGCGACGCCGCCCGGACCGCCCGCCGCCTGGCCGCCCTGCTCGGGCGGCGCTGACCTGGGCGGACCCCGGTGTCGACGTGACCCTCGCCCCTTGATTCGACATGTGTCAACATAGGCGTATGTCGAACGTGAAGGCGCTGCCGCTGATCGAGACCGCCGAGCAGAGCGGTGTCGCGCCGTGCTGCCCGCCGCTGACCGAGCGCCCCATGACCGCCGGCGAGGCCGAGGTCGCCGCCCGGATGTTCAAGGCGCTCGGTGACCCGGTCCGGCTCCGGCTCTTCTCGGCCGTGGCCTCCCATGAGGGCGGGGAGGCGTGCGTGTGCGACATCTCCGACGTCGGCGTCTCCCAGCCCACCGTCTCCCACCACTTGAAGAAGCTCAAGGAAGCCGGGCTGCTGACCTCCGAGCGGCGCGGCACCTGGGTCTACTACCGCGTCGAGCCGTCCGTCCTCGCCGCCATGGGCAGGATCCTGGCCAGCGCCTCGGCCGCAGCCTGACCCCGAAGCTCGAACAGCGACCGTTCGGAGTGGGTACGAGACGCTGCCTGACGCCCTCCGGCATCGGGGCTGTCGGTGGTGGCCGGAACGATGGAGCGATGAGCGTCGATGTCGCCTGGGCGCTTTGCTCTCCAATCGGGCCGCAGAGTCGGAGATCGTTGAGCAGGCATACGTGGTGGAGCAGATCCTCGCCTGGGTCGTACCCAGCTGGCGTACCGGGATCAGCGACGAGCGCAGCAAGAACGCCTTCTCGCTGGCGGCCAAGCAGGGCGAGGTGAGGCTCCGGCTGATGCCCGACGGCGGAGGTGACACCTTCCGCAGCGTCCACCGCGAGGCCATGGCGTTCGCCGAAGGCTGCTACGCCGGCATCCGCAACCCCAACCCCCAACAGCCACGAGGGCGACCTCCCCGAGCTGCCCGAGCGCGAAGCCTTTGAGCAGCTGGCCGGGGCCGGGCATGTCGGACTCAGGCCCGGGTGAACTTCCGCCGCCAGGCCAGCGCGACGTAGACCAGGCCGATCAGGACCGGGACCTCGATGAGGGGGCCGACGACACCGGAGAGGGCCTGGCCGGAGGTGACGCCGAAGGTGGCGATGGCGACCGCGATGGCCGGCTCGACGTTGTTGCCCGCCGCGGTGAACGCGAGCGTGGTGGTGCGGTCGTACGCCATCCCCAGCGCCTTGCCGAGGGCGAAGGCGCCGAAGAACATCACCGCGAAGTACACCAGCAGCGGCAGCGCGATCCGGACGACGTCCCACGGCTGGGAGGTGATCGTCTTCCCCTGGAGCGCGAAGAGGATCACGATCGTGAACAGCAGCCCGTACAGCGCCCACGGCCCGATCCTCGGAAGGAACCGCGACTCGTACACCTCGCGGCCCATCTTCCGCTCGCCGAACCGGCGGGTCAGGAACCCGGTGGCCAGGGGGACACCGAGGAAGATCACCACGTTCAGGGCGATCTCCCACATGGAGATGGAGAGCCGTTCGCCGTCGCCGAGGCCGAGCCAGCCGGGTAGCAGATCGAGGTAGAACCAGCCCAGGAGCCCGAAGGCGATCATCTGGAAGACGGAGTTCAGGGCGACGAGGACGGCGGCGGCCTCGCGGTCGCCGCAGGCGAGGTCGTTCCAGATGATGACCATGGCGATACAGCGCGCGAGGCCGACGATGATCAGCCCGGTGCGGTACTCGGGCAGATCCGGAAGGAGATCCACGCCAGCGCGAACATCACCGCCGGGCCGACGACCCAGTTGACCACCAGCGAGGAGAACATCAGCCGGCGGTCGCCGGTGACCGCGTCCAGCCGGTCATAGCGGACCTTCGCCAGCACCGGGTACATCATCATCAGCAGGCCGAGCGCGATCGGCAGGGAGATACCGCCGATCTCCACCTTCGCCAGCGCGTCGTTCAGCCCGGGGATCAGCCGCCCCAGACCGAGGCCGACGCCCATGGCGAGCAGGATCCACACCGCGAGATACCGGTCGAGGGTGGAGAGCTTCCGGACGACAGACTCTCCGCCCGCTGCGTTCGGCGCGGCCTGGGTGGTGAGTTCGGCGGCGGTCACGGGCAGGCCCGCGAACTCGGCGTCGAGCCCCGGGTCTGACCCGCAGGGGATCAGGGGATCAGGGGATCAGGGGATCAGGGGGCGAGCAGCGGGCCGAAGGTCTGCGCCGCGATCTGCCCGGCCTGCGCCTGGCCCAAAATCAGGCCCGGGATGCCCGGGTGCCCGGCGGTCCAGGAGCGGGCGGTGGCATCGCTGGTGAAGAAGTTCAGCGCGTCGCAGCAGGCTGTGGCCGCAGGCCCGCCGCCGGGCCGCTGCCCGACGAACACCACCGCTTCCTGCGGCTCCCACACCGTCTTCCCGTCGCGGATGGTGACGGTGACCGGCTCGCCGGTCATGGGGTCGGTGGAGGAGATCACCGCGTCCGCGTCCAGCATGGCGGGGATGCCGAGCGCGTCGATCGCGCACATCGACCACACCTCCACCCCGTCGGCGATCCGCACCCGGTGACGGGTGGGCACGGCCGAGAACGGGTAGGCCGCACGGACCCGCCCGGCCTCGTCCAGGGTCAGGAAGTCCTCGGCGGCCAGCTCGGCCAGCACCTCCCCGGCCGTACGCCCAGCCTGCGCGGCGACCGGCTCCAGCACCTCCGGCCCGGGTGCGGCGCCGGTGGCGGCGAAGTGCCGCAGCACCGCCTGGTGCACCGCCCGCAAGCCCCGCACGGCAGGCGCGCGACGCCCCCGACCGGCCCGTCCGACCACGTCGAGCGGATCGTCCGCCGTGCAGCAGTCAACCGGTACGGCATCGGACCCGCTCTCGGAGCCGCCGCCGAGCACCTCACGCAGCGCGGCCACACTCGGCGCCCCGGACACCGTGCCGTCCGCGTCCCGGAACAGGCGGCACGACACACTCGGCACCGCACCCTCGGGCGCGAACGGGTCCACCCCGTCCAGCAGGATCGTCGGCGAGCCGTTCATACCCCGCTCGACAGCCTGCGCCTGGTCGTGCACCTCCACCAGCTCCACTCGCGCCGCCCGGCCCGCCAGCGCGGCGGCGACCCGCTCCATTGCCAGCGGGGCGTTCGGGCACCCCGGAACCGTCAGCACCGTGATCCGCATCCTGCCCGTCCTTCCAGCTCATCCGACCTTCGCCCCGAACGCTAGACCTTCCAGTGCGCTGGAAGGTCAAGGCGTAGCCTGGGGACATGCGCATCGGCGACCTCGCCACAGCCAGCGGGCTGACCACCAAGACCATCCGCTTCTACGAACAGGCGGGCCTGCTCCCGGCCCCACCCCGCACGCCCGGCGGATACCGCGACTACCCCGAGCGGACCACTGCCCGGCTCGCCTTCATCCGGGACGCCCAGGGCGCCGGCCTCACCCTCGCGGAGATCCGCTCCGTCCTCGCCCTGCGCGACAGCGGTCAGGCCCCCTGCGACCACGTCACCACACTGATCGACCAGCACCTCGCCGACATCGAACGCCGCCTCGCCGAACTGGCCAAGACCCGCGACGCCCTGCACACCCTCGCCCGCCGCGCCGCCGCCACCGACCCGGCCACCTGCACCGAAGGCGACATCTGCACGATCCTGGCCCCGCCCGACCCCTGGGCGCCACCGGCTGCCCCAGGGCCCCCGGGGGGGGCGGGAACTGCTGTAGGGCCACGACAAACGCCTCGAAGGGCTGGTGCTGCGGAGCGCCCGGCACCCAGGTGCCGGGAGGGCATGAGCAGGGGAGCGCAAGGGGAGCGCGGAGACCTTTGGACGGAGCAGCACGAGACAACGGAGGCCGGACCAGTTCCTACCCTCCGACCAGGGAAAAAGGACCTGCCAGAGCCGTGGAACCCGGTGCCCACCCGGCACGACAGCTGGGCCGTCCGCCTGCCCACAAGGAGAAATCCCCCCTCTGAGCGGGCAGAAAGGGCCCGTCAGTAAGCCGCGGACCCTTGTACACGATCGAGGCTGGAAACCGCCATGCACCGACTCCAAAAAATTGACGGCTTCCTCCCCGCGTATCAGGCCAGTACGGTCCAGAAACCCGAATCGGCGGACGGCGGGGACTTGGGAACCCACGCGGTGCGATCCGCCCCCGGGCTCCAGTCCGGCACATTCCCCCCGTAGTGGATGACGAAAGCCCAGTAGCTTTCCTCCTCATGGAGGATGAGACTGTCCTCGTCCGACAAATCCTGCCCGTGCCACTGCTCATTGACCCGTGAGCTTCGGACGCCGCGTGCCAACCCGATGGGGTGCGCGGTGTCTCCGCACCCGGCAGGCGCCGGCCGAGGGCGCCAGGAAGGCCCCGGAGTGCCGGCCCGGTGCCCGTCCCGGTGCCGGCGGGGGCAGGGTCAGTACGCGGTCAGGCTGATCAGCTCGCCCAGTCCGGTCCAGCGCTGCTGCGACGAGGACGCGTTGCATCCGGACACGCTGGCCGCGAGGAACGAGGGGTAGCCGGTGGACAGGCACATGCCGGGGTGGGCGGCCATCCGGATCAGTTCGCCGTCGAAGGTCCAGCGCTGCTTCGCGGAGGAGGCGTTGCACCCGTCGACACTGACCGCGTAGAAGGACGGGTAGTTGGTGGACAGGCACATGCCGGGGTGGGCGGCCATCCGGATCAGCTCGCCGCTGACGGTCCAGCGCTGTTCGGACGAGGACCCGTTGCACGATTTCACGCTGGCCGCGTAGAAGGAGGGGTAGCTCGTGGCCAGACACTGGTTGCCGACGAGCGGGGCGGCCGCGCCGGATGGTACGGCGTCGGCGGTGGCGACCGCGCCGGACGGTGCGGCGTCGGCCGTGGCGACCGTGGCGGCCGTGGCGGGCGAGGGCAGCGCGAAGGCCGCCAGCGAGAGCAGCGCGGGTAAGAGAACCTTGCGGGACACCTTGGCCATGAGAAGAAACCCTTCGGGGCGGGCGGATCCACGTCGGCGGGGCGCGTGCGCCGGTCCCGGGCGGCGGATCCGGTTGATGACGGTCTTTCAGGGGGTCCCCTCCCCCGTGACGTCGTATGCGTTCCCCGCAGAGTGATGTCCGTTACATGCCATGCGTGTGGGATGAGCTGGCGTGCGGAAATGATCCCGACCGCGCTGATTCTGCCGGGCTCACAGTTGCGGCGACCCGGTCGTTCGGTCCGACGCGTCCGATGCCCGTCGGCACGGCTGAACGGATGACGCCCCGGTGTCCGGGGGAATCCGGTCACCGGGGCGTCGTATGCCGCCGGTGGGTGTGGGGGCGGAACCGGCGGCGTGACCGCGGTGCGACGGCCCTGCGGCACCCGGCCGGAGGGACCGCGCACCACGATCGGGTTCGGGCGGGGCTCACGTCGGGCATTCCCGCTTCGACGGGCTTCGCGGAACCTCCTCCGGCCCGCGCGTCCCGCCGGGGAGCGACCGACCGGGGTCATGCCCCGACCGGCCACCCTTGACCGGGGTGATGCGGGAGGCGGCCCGGTTGCGCTCGGGGAGGTAGTCCTTGTACCGGGCGACGGGGCCGGGTCGGCGGGCCGGGTGTGTGGTGGGGGTGATCAGGTGGACCGGGGTGTTGCTGGTGAAGGCGCCGAGCCACTCGGACGCCGACAGTGTCGGCGGCATCCTCAACGGAGACAGCGTCACCACCACTGGGTCATCGACTGCACACAACCTGCCGAACAACCACATCGGTTCCGTAAGGAACTGCTGCTCGGTGCGGCCTGGCTGGTGAGTACGGTGGAGGTTGTACTAACGGAGGCTGGCGGACGCCAACAAGGACAACGCCGCCGCCAGGTCCGGCTGAGTTTCCTGGGCTGAGAGCTGTCGCCCGCCGGGTGCTCGCCGATCCCGAACGCGTCACGCCGGGGGATCACGGTAGGGCCTCCGAGTGGGGACCTCCGCCCATGTGACTCCCCCCCCCGCACGCCGGGCGGCGCGCGCGGCCGGTTCGCGGAAGAGGTTGCCCCTCTTTGACCATTACCTCACCTTTTGCTCGCATCTGCGGGATAGCGGTTCGACTCCGACCCGCAGGGGGAACACTTAGGGGTGCCGTGAGGCTGGTGAGGTGCGTGTTGCCGTATCCCCGAGATCGGCCGGGTGCAGTGCGCCGAACACCGTACGTACCGGGTGCAGTGCGCCGAACGCCGTACGTCCCGGGTGCAGTGCGCCGAACGCCGTACATAGAGGAGTGACAGCGCCCGCCTCATGGGAGGGACGGGAACGGCAGACAGGTGCGTGCGTCACACAGGTAGGGAGAGTGGCAGCGCTATGACCGGGATGCAGTTCGGCATCTTCACCGTGGGTGATGTGACCCCCGACCCGACCACGGACCGTGCGCCGACCGAGGCGGAGCGCATCCGGGCCACCGTGGCCATCGCGAGGAAGGCGGAGGAGGTAGGACTGGACGTCTTCGCCACGGGCGAGCACCACAACCCGCCTTTCGTCCCGTCCTCGCCGACGACGCTGCTCGGCTACATCGCCGCGGTGACCGAGAGGATCATCCTGTCGACGTCGACCACGCTGATCACCACGAATGACCCCGTCAAGATAGCCGAGGACTTCAGTGTGCTGCAGCACCTGGCCGACGGACGGACCGATGTGATGCTGGGGAGGGGGAACACCGGGCCGGTGTACCCCTGGTTCGGCCAGGACATCCGCCAGGCGATCCCCCTGACCGTCGAGCACTACGGGCTGCTGCGCCGCTTGTGGCGCGAGGAGGTGGTCGACTGGGAGGGCAAGCTCCGTACCCCGCTGCAGAGTTTCACCCTGGCCCCCCGCCCCCTGGACGGCATTCCGCCCTTCGTGTGGCACGGCTCCATCCGCACCCCTGAGATCGCGGAGCTGGCGGCCTACTACGGGGACGGGTACTTCGCCAACCACATCTTCTGGCCCGCTTCCCACACCCGCACGATGATCGAGCTCTACCGGAAGCGCTTCGAGCACTACGGGCACGGTACGCCGGAGGCCGCTGTCGTCGGCCTCGGCGGGCACGTCTTCATCCGCCCCAACAGCCAGGACGCGGTCAGGGAGTTCCGCCCTTACTTCGACAACGGGCCCGTGTACGGGCACGGGCCGTCGCTGGAAGAGTTCACCTCGCTCACGCCCCTGACGGTCGGATCTCCCCAGCAGGTGATCGACAAAACCCTCGGCTTCCGCGACTACGCGGGCGACTACCAGCGCCAGCTCTTCCTCGTCGACCACGCCGGACTGCCCCTCAAGACGGTGCTGGAACAACTGGATCTCCTGGGCGGAGAGGTCGTGCCGGTGCTCCGCAAGGAGTTCGCCGTCGGCAGGTCCCCCGACGCCCCCGACGCCCCCACGCATCAGTCGTTGCTCCGGGCGCGCGACGCGGGAACCGGGCCGCAGACGCCGCAGACCCCGCAGACGCCGGGGAGCTGAGAGGAGCGCGATGAGATGGCCACCAAGATAGTGATCATCACCGCCGGACTGCGCGAACCGTCCTCGACGCGCCTGCTGGCCGACCGGCTCGGGACATCGGTGCGCACAGAACTCACCCTCGCCGGCAGCACGGTCGAGTCCTCGTTCGTCGAACTGCGCCCGCTGGGACACGCGATCATCGACGCGATGCTGAGCGGTTTCCCTACGGCGCCCCTGGAGGAGGCGTTCGGCACGGTTGCCGAGGCCGACGGCGTCATCGCGGTCACCCCTGCTTTCAACGCCTCCTTCAGCGGGTTGTTCAAAGCGTTCTTCGACGTACTGCCGGAAGACACCCTCTCGGACATGCCCGTGCTCATCGGGGCGTCCGGCGGCACCGAACGGCACTCCCTCGTTCTCGAACACGCTCTGCGGCCGATGTTCTCCTACCTGCACGCCATCGTGTCGCCCCGAGGCGTCTACGCCGCCACCGACGACTTCGGCTCCCACGAGAGCGGCGCGGCTCTGGCCGACCGCATCAGCCGCGCGGCAGCCGACTACGCCCGCCTCGTCCAAGGCTGCGGCCCCCGTCAGCCGCACGACGCCTTCGCCGAAGACGTCGCCGCCATGGAGCGACTTCTCCAGCGCGACTCGTCGTGAACGCCGAACAGGATCGGTTCGGGCGGGGTGGGTCCCTCGGGGCATCCCACCTGGTCGCCGCGTGTGACCGCCCTTCCGCGATGGCCGCGATGGCCACCAGCGGGAGCGGAGCCCGGCTGCGGGGGAGGGCCGAGGAACCACGGATACGCGGTCCACGGCCGGCGCGCTGCCGTGTCGTGTGTCAGGACGCCGTGGCCGAGCCTCGCAGCGGTGCTGCCAGTCGTCCCAGCAGGCCCGCGACCAGGGCGGTCTGGGCCGGTACGGTGTCGGGGTAGATGAACTCGCCCTGAGCGTGGGCGCCGTCGCCGACCGCGCCCATGCCGCACAGTACGGGCAGACCGAGGGCGGCGACGAAGTTGGCGTCGCTGGCGCCGCCGACGGCGGCGTCGGGCAGGCCGGGGCGGCCCTGCTCGCGGGCGACCTCGCGGGCGAGGTCGAGCAGGGGGGCGGAGGCGGCGCCGAGGGTCATCGGCGGCCGGTTCCAGGCGTGGTCGATCTCGATGCGGACGCGGGGGTCACTGACCCTGATGGCGTCCATTTCTCTGTCGACACGGACCTGTTCGGCCTCGCTGCTGATCCGGATGTCGATGCTGGCGGTGGCCTGACCGGCGACGACGTTGGTGGCGGAGCCGCCCGTGATGAGCCCGGTGTTGATCGTGGTGCCCTGGTCGGGGGCGGCGACAGCGGCGGCGGCGATCACGAACTCGGAGAGCGCGGTGATCGCGCTCGCCCCGTCCTGAGGCGCGAGCCCGGCGTGCGCCTCGACGCCGATGGCCGTGACCTGGAAGATCCCGGAACCCTTGCGGGCGGTCTTGACCGCGCCGTGGGCGGTCGGCTCCAGCACCAGCGTGGCATCGACCTGCTGCGCGACCTCCTCGATCACCGGCCGTGAGGACAGGGAGCCGATCTCCTCATCGCCGTTGAAGAGGAAGGTGACCGTGGGCAGGGGAGCGCCGCTCTCCCGGGCCAGCTTCAGGGCCCAAATGCCCTGGATCAGACCCGCCTTCATATCGAAGACACCCGGCCCGCTGAGCTTGACCCGGCCGTCGTCGGGCGTCGTCGGCTGCTCCCATCCTGCGAGGGCGCCGGCCGGCCATACGGTGTCGTAGTGGCCGATGAGCGCGACGTGCCCGGCGCCGGCGCCGGTGTAGGTCAGCGTGAGGGTGTCGCCGCACTCGCCGCCGGGATGACGCTGTTCGCGGTCGGGCCGGCCGAGCCGGTGGACGGTCAGCTCGCGCAGAAGGTCCAGGCCCCCTGCGAGACCGGGCAGATCGTAGCTGTTGGTCTCGTGGCGGACGAGCCGCAGGATGTCGGCGACGATCTCCGATGACACCTCTTGGGCGCGGGCGGTGAGGACGGCTGCGGGCGATGCGGTCATGATCTGCTTTCTCGTACGAGGTCAGGGGAGGCTTCCGGCGGAAGGGCGGGTCAGCTGACGCCGAAGGGGATGCCGAGCAGGTACCAGGCCACGAAGAACGCCATCCAGGCGACCCAGACGACGGCGGCGATCGGGATGGTGAAGGAGGCCAGGGTGCCGATCCCGGCGGACTTGCGGTACTGCTGGATGAAGCCCAGGGCCATCACGAAGTACGGACTCATCGGGGTGACGCAATTGGTGACGGAGTCGGCGACGCGGTAGACGGCCTGGGTGGTCTCGGGCTAGATGCCGATGAGCATCAGCATGGGCACGAGCACCGGCGCGGCCAGCGCCCAGAGCGCGGAGCCGCTGGTGATGACGAGGTTCATGATCGTGATCAGTACGGCGATGCCGACCAGCACGGTCCAGCCCTGCATGTCCAGGGCGCGCAGCGTCTCGGCGCCCTTGACGGCGAGGATGTCGCCGATGTTGGTCCACTTGAAGTAGGCGAGGAACTGGGAGATCGCGAAGAACAGGACGAGGATCGGCGCCATCGACCGGGTGCCGTCGACCATCGCCGCGATGATGTCGCGGGCGGCCGAGAAGCTGCCGGTCATCCGCCCGTAGACCGTACCGAGCACGGCGAAGAACAGGCCCAGGACGAGCGCCATCCCGCCGATCACCGGGGAGTTGACGATGCCGCCGCCCTCGCCGCGCAGCGGTGACGACGCGGGGGTCATGGCCGCCACCAGGAACGCGAGGAAGCCGATGGCGACCAGCCCGGTCACGCGCAGCGCGCGGCTCTGCTCCGCGGTGACCTCGATCGCCTCCAGCTCCGTGGCGTTCGGCTCGGCCGTCGGCTCGTCGGGCTCAAGGTCCGAGCGCCGGGCGATGACCTTGTCGACGACGAGGGTGATCACCAGGGCCACCAGGACCGACGAGCCGATTCCGAAGAAGTAGTTGCCCACCGGGGTGACGACGTAATCCGCGTCGATGGTCTGGGCGGCGGCGGTGGAGATGCCCGAGAGCAGGACGTCGGTGGTGGTGAGGGACGGGGATGCGTTGTACCCGGCGGAGATCGAGACATAGGCCACGATGCAGCCGAGGACCGGGCTTCGGCCCGCCGCACGGAAGATCAGCGCGCCGATCGGGACGAGGGTGAAGTAGGCGGCGTCGCCCGCGACATGGCTGACCATCGCTGTCAGCGACAGGGCGAAGGTGAGGTACTTGCCCGGCACCCGCGCGACCATGCGGCGCAGCAGGGCGGAGAAGAGTCCGCTCTTCTCGGCGACGACGATGCCGAACATCACGGTGAGGATGGTGGCCAGCGGCGGGAAGGCCGCGAAGTTGTCGACGGCCCCCTCGATGGCCATGGTGAGACCGCCCTGGCTGAGCAGGTTCTCCACCGTGATGGTCTCGTTCGTGCCGGGGTGCACGGCGCTCACGTCGGCCGCCGCCAGCACGGCGCTGAGGACGGCGACGACCCCCGCCAGCATCCAGAACAGCCAGAACGGGTGGGGGAGTCGGTTGCCGACCCTCTCGATCGCCGCGAAACCCCGGAACGCGGTGCGCAGCACTCTCGATTGCGGCTCGGCCGGCGGAGGCTGGACGGAGGTGGTGCTCATCGGTACCTCTTCGGGGACGTGAAGGATGTTCCTGCGAACAATGACACTTAGGTGAGAGATTCTCTAGCCTTTGGAGGTAACGGTGGGATTAACCGGCAGGCTAAGGTAGGACGCCATGACCCGCCCTCTCCTCGACGAGCTCGACCGGCGCCTCATCGGCGCGCTGCATCTGGCACCCCGGGGCACCTGGGACGACATCGGCGGGATCCTGGCCGCCGATGCCAGCACGCTCAAACGCCGTTACGACCGGCTGCGCGAGGCGCGGATGGTCCGCGTGATCGGGCAGGCCGACTGGGGCATGCACTCCACGGCGATGCCGGTTCACGTCTTCCTGGACATCACCGGGGAGACTCCGCTGGCCGTCCTCCAGCGGCTCCGTGACCTGCCGCACCTCCAACTGCTGGCGCAGATCTCCGGCGACTACCCTCTCTACGTCGTGGTCCACGCCCCTTCCGAGGCGGCTACCAGCAAGGCGATCGACCGGATGTTCTCCGTCCCGGGTGTACGCCGTGTCAACGCCCTGCCCGCCCTCAGCACCCTGCGCCGGGGCATCACCTGGGACCCTCAGTTCCTCACCGGCACCGAACGCGACGATCTGCTGAAGCTCACCGGCGCCCGGCCCGGGGGCACCGCCACCGCGACCGCGACACCTCCCGCCAAACCACTCAGCGAGGCCGAACGCACCGTCGTCGCCGAGCTGATCCAGGACAGTCGCGCATCCGCCGCGAGCATCGCCCGGACCACCGGCCTGGCCACTTCCACCGCACACCGCGTCGTCCGCCGGGTCCTCGACGAGGGATGGGTCAGACCGCGCCTGGAGATCGTGTCGGAGTGGCTCGGCTTCCAGACCCCCTTCATGCTCCGCCTGCGCGTGGCCCCGGGCGAGACCCCCGACGTCATGCGCCGCATCGACCAGCTCCCCCAGACCCGGCTCGTCGCCCATGTCGCCAGCGACATGTCCGTCCTCGCCACCGGCCTGGTCGCCGACCGCTCCGCCCTGGCGCTCTTCATCGACAGCGAGCTGGCCGAGATCCCCGGCATCCTCGCGGTCAGCGTCGACGTCATGCTCGTCGAACCGCGCCGCTACTGGGTCGACCGGGACCTGTCCTCCGGCCTCGGCGCGTTCCATGCGCCGACGCTGCTGTAAGCCCTGATGGCACCGGCCGGCGACAGAGACCACGAAGCCCCCGGAAGGGCTCGGATGACTGGGGCGTCGCTGTCATCGAGCGGGACGAGTGCGTGTCCACCGAGTACGCGATGACGTTCAACGCATGGATGCTCGCGTATCTCCAGGGCGAGGAAACGGCCATCCATTCGCGGAATTTCGCGCCCGACGGCCCCTTCTTCCGGGCGCTTCCGCAGCCTCCGTGGACGGCGCGCACCCTCATGGAAGCGACGGGCCGCCGGGAAGACCCGGCGGCCCGTCGCCCATGACGGTGCCTCGTCGGCACTTTGGAATCCGTGTTCCGGCCGTTACTGCCATCAGCCCGGGAGGCCGGAGCTGTCCTCGGTCGCTTCGGTCAGGCCGGCGTAGGCTCGCAGCTCGCCGGGGCGGTGCGGGTCGGTGTCCACGCGCAGGGCGGCGAGCGGCACGGACAGGCCCGTGAGACGGGGGACCGAGCGCAGGGTCAGCCGGTCGCCCGGTCTCACCGTCCCGTCCATGGCGGACTCCACGAGCAGGTGGTTCACCTGAACGAGGGCGTCGGCCACGGTGACCCGCGCCGTGGCGATGTACAGATCCCGGGCGACGGGTTGGCGGGTTCCGGCCCCGTGCGGTTCGCCCTCCATGCGTCCCGTGGCCCCGGGCGGCGGCCCAGCCCCGGGCACGGTGACGGTGACCGGAGCCCACGCGGCCAGTTCCCGGCCGCCGCTGAAGGTCTTGAGCAGCCGCCGCAGGCTCTCCGTGTCCGCCTCAGGGGCGGGACCGGACCAGGCGATCGAGCCGTCCTCGGCGACATGGTCAAAGGTGAATCGTTTCCGCAGACTGTCCGGCCGGCCCGCCAGATAGACGGTACGGGTGAAGGCGTGCCGCCATGCTCCGGCCCGTTCGGCGGGTACGGCGAGGGCGAACCGGCAGGTGTCGACCACCCATCGGGGCAGGTCGAAGTCGCCGACGACGGCGACGACGACCGTCCGGTCGCCGTGCTCGGCCGCCTCCCGGTCCGCGAGGACGGCCTGTGCCCCGCGCAGGCCCTCAAGGCTGGTCAGGTCCAGGTCCGCCGCGAGGTCGGGGCGGGTGGTCCGCAGCCGGCCGGCGGCGACGGAGAGCAGGAACGTGGGGCTGAGCGTCATAGGAACACCTCGGAGAGCAGTGGGCGCGAGGGGGTCCGGCCCCGTTTGAGCAGGGAGGAGGTGAGCCGGTACGGATCGATGTGGAGATGGTCGCGCCGGTGCGGCTCCAGGAGGCGGGTCAGCTGCGAAGGCGTCCGCCGTACCGCCGGCTCGTCGGGCTGGTTCCCGGCCCGTTCCAGCAGTTGCCCGGCCCGCGCGATGCTGCGGCGCAGCAGCTCGTGTCGGAAGGACTCCCGCTGTCCTGGGCCGAGGCCGGCGATGAAGTACAGCCGCACGCCGAGCCGGAGCGCCTCGGGGGAGCAGTGGTCGCCCAGCGTCCGCAGCAGGGCGTCGACGGTGTGGCCGTGCCAGCCCCCGTGCCGGGCCGAGGTGATCCGCCCCTCGATCGGCACCCGGCCGATGGGGACGCGGCGCACGGTGGGGCCCCGCTGGGCGAGCACCCGTTCCAGCAGCTGGTAGTCGGGGTCGAGCTCCCGGTCGTACAGCACCACGATCTCGTCGTACCGGGGTGCCAGGGGGAGCAGTTCGCGCAGGGCGCAGGCGAGATAGTTGGGGCGGCCCTCGGCGGTGATGATCTGCCTCAGCGGCAGCCCGAACCGGGTCGCGTCGAGATAGACCGGGCCGCCCAGCCTCCGCTGGTCCAGGCCGAGACCGGCCGCGACCAGGTCGGACACCATCTCCTCCAGGCCGTAGCCGGGGGGCTGGTGGGTCAGCAGCCCCGGATCGTACAGCCCCAGCCTCTCGTAGTGTCCGGCCCACAGCCGCAGTACGAGCGCGCTGGCCGGGTGGACGAAGCCGGTCCGCTCCACGGCGTCGGCGTAGGGCCGCATGTCCCCGGCGGTGGCGGTCGCGCCCTCGCCGCGGTAGGCCACGTACAACTCGCCGATCTCCGTCTCCGACAGACCGGAGTAGTCGATGTCGCCGTGGGTGCGGTCGAGGAACTCCCAGAAGCCCAGGGTCTGTTCGGTCGGATGGTACGTCGTATGGCTGTAGCGGTAGGTCACCTCGGCGAGCGGCGCCGTGGCCCGGTACATCACATCGGCCCAGAGCAGGCCCTTGAGATGGCTGGGGGTCAGCGGCTTCGACGGGGTGACGGTGACCGGCGCCAGCAGGACCCGGGGCCGTGCTGGGCCGGTCATGTTCCCATCACGGGTGCTCCACCGGCGGTGGGCCCCGCGGCGTCCGGACGGGGAAGCCGGGCCGGGCCGGCGGCGGGCGCGGTCATCGGCGGTGTCCGTGGACGAAGAAGACCCGGCGGACGCCCTCGACGGAGCGGTCCGGCACCGGGTCCGGCCAGCGGCCGAAGTCCGCGCCGGGCTCACCGGGCTGGACGGCCTCCACAGCGAAGCCGCACCGCTCGAACAGGGCCTCGGGCTCGTCGCTGCCGAACTGCCAGGGACAGCCCCAGCCGGCGAAGACCTCCAGCAGCTCGCGCATGCTGGGCAGGGTCAGGGCCGCCGAGTTGACCAGGTCGGCGGCGATCCGGCTGCCGGGCGCGGCGATGGCGGCCACCCGCTCCAGCAGACGGCGGGCGTCCCCCTCCGGCAGGTAGTAGAGCAGCCCTTCGAGCAGCCAGGTGGACGGCAGCTCCGGGTCGTAGCCCGCGTCGGTCAGCCGCGTCTCCCAGTCGGCGTCGGTGAGATCGACGGCGACGGTGCGGTGGGCGACCCGGGGGGTGACGCCGTGCAGCCGTTCGGCCTTGAACTCCACCACATCCGTGCGGTCGATCTCGAAGAAGCGGATGTGGCCGGGCCACTCCATGCGGTAGGCGCGGGAGTCCATGCCGGCGGGGGCGATCACGATCTGGGTCATCCCCGGCTCGCGGGCGGCGTCGTGGAGGAAGTCGTCGAAGAACCGGGTGCGGATGGCGTTGAAGTCGGGGGTGTCGGGGACGGTGCGCCGCCGGCCGGCCGGGAAGGTGGCGGCCCGTACCTCGGCGAGCAGTTCAGGGCCCGCGTCGCCGGCCAGCCGTGCGGCGTAGGGGTCCGTGTAGATGCGGTCCTCGCGCCGGGTCTCGGCGGCCCGCAGGGCGGCGGTGAGCAGAGCGGTCCGCTCCACCGGGCAGCTCAGGTCGATCATGTCGGTCTCCTCGGGTCGGATGGGGGTGGGGTGGGGGCGCCGCGTGCGCTGCGGGCTTCGGGGACGGGGGTGTCGGGGTGACGGGGTGTCGGCGGGGGCTCCCGGGGCGGCCCCGGAAGCCCCGGTGGCCGATGTCGGGGCGGTCCGGTTGCGGTCGGGCGGCCTCGGCAGGGTCGGTCTCCCCTGGCCGTACGGCGGGTTCGAGGGTGCACCGGTCCGGGACGCCCGATGACGGAAGCGGTCGGGCGGACGGCCGGTCCGGGACCCGTCGGCCGCGTGGTCCCGGACGGGTTCCGGGCAGGTCGTACGGGGTGGATCGCACCCGTGCTCCTGTGCACCCATGCGGCCGTGCACGGCGGCTGTACGGGTTGTACGGGCACGCCCGCCCGTACCGCCCGTACAAACCCGTACCGCGAGCCCCAGGAGGCCCGGACCGGGGGAGTCGGGGCGTCAGCCGGACCCGTCGGTCAGCCGCTTCCACAACGCATCATCCTGCCGGAACAGCCGGTCCTTCACCTGCGTGGGGCGGATCCCGCTCCCCACGGCCGTGTGCCAGTCCCGGAAGAACGCCTCCGGGTCCAGCAGCCGGACCGCCGGCGCGGACAGCGCCCCCCGCGCCCGCACCCCGCGGTATTCCGCGGACTCCCGCTCCAGCGCCCGGTCCAGCAGCGCCGCGAAGCGCTCGGTCTCCTCCGGCCGCCAGGCGTTCCGCGGGGCGATCGCGAAGACATAGCGCGGCGCCTCACGCCCGCCGGGGGCCTGTTCGGTCCGGCAGGCGACGTTGACCAGGCTGAGACCGGTGGCCGTCAGCGCGGCGCGCAGCGCGCGGATCACCTGCGACTCGCGCAGCCGCTCCCCGGCGGCGTCGGACCGGCCCGCGCGGCCCGCGTACTCGACGCGGGGCACCCCGCCCGGCATGTCCAGGACGCGGACGACATCGCCGACGGCGTACCGGTACAGCCCGCCGACATGGCTGAAGATCACGTGATACTCGCGCCCTGCCTCCAGCTCGTGCGGCAGCAGGGTCGCGGAGTCGGGCGCGAGATCGGCCTCCGCGTCGGCGAACTCGTACGCCGAGGCCGTGACGACGAGGCTGCCCGCCGAGCCGTGCCGGTCCAGCGGTACCCCCACCGGCCCCTCCGAGGCCGCGACCGGCGCGGGCAGCGCCGTCACGCCGGACCCGAACTGCTCGCGCAGCGCGGGCAGATAGAGCGAGGCGACGCCCGTGGTCCAGCCGAAGAGCGCCCGCACGCGGGGCCACACATACGCGGGCGAGACCGTGCCGAAGTACGCGGCGAGCCGTTCCAGTTCGGCCGCGCGGGCCGGGTCGGGGGCGCCGTACGGGACGCCGCCGAGGGTGCCGTCGCGCACCTCCCGGACGATCCGCTCCCACCAGAGGGCGAGCTGGTAGGGGACGGCCGCGATCATCGCCGGGTTGATGCCGATGAGGCAGCGGATGTCGCTCTGCACGGCGAGCCGCAGCCGCAGATACATCTTCTCCAGGTGGTCGTCGGGGGCGACGCCCACGGGGAGGGCGCCCCAGGGGGCGGCGGTGCCCGGTTCGGCCGAGAGCGGCTCGCCGAACTTCGCGCCGAAGTCGACCTGGCTGGCCCCGACATGGGGGCGGCCGTCGGCTGTGGTGGGCGGCTGGGCGATCGGGTCGTGCTTGAGGTTGAGGACGGCGTCGGGACGGTGCGCGATGTCGGGGAAGTTCTCCACGAGGGGCGCCCAGGCCGCGTAGTAGAAGGGGAAGAAAGTGGTGCGCATGAACCGCGGGGTGACCGGGACCTTCTTCCGGTCGCCGGTGCTGCCGCTGCTGGTGAAGTAGACCACGGGCCGGTCGGCGGAGAGGAGGTTCGGCTCCCCGGCCGCCGTCCGCTCGATCAGCGGCGCGTGGGCGGCGTAGTCCTGTACGGGGAGGGCCCGGCGGAAGTCGTCGATGTCGCGGATCCGCGCGAAGCCGTGCTCCCGGCCGAATGCGGTATCCGCGTTGAAGGAGAGCAGATCGGTGAGGACGTCGTGCTGGTGGGCGCGCATGCTCCCGAGGGCGACGGCAAGCCGGTCACGCTCGGCGCAGACCCGCCGTCGGTAGCGGTCGGCGTGGCCGGGGGAGCCCCAGCCGCCGGCGGCACCGGTGCCGGTGCTCCCGGTGCCGGTGGGATCGGCGCTGGTGGGATCGGTGTCAGCGGTCATGCTGCGAGCACCTCCGTCACGGCGTCGGCGGTCCGGTTCACACAGCTCTGCTCGCCGATGACGGTCACCGGCAGTTCCCGTACCTCTTCCAGCATCAGTTCGCGCAGGCTCTTCTGGTAGCTCTCGAACCCCGGCCACTCGGGGCGCTCGCCGAAGTACTCCAGCGGATTGAGCCGGGCCCCGTTCCCCGAGCGCCGCCACGCCGAGGCGGGCGAGACATCGAGATAGAGCACCGCGCGGGGCTGCGGGAAGGAACGCCACCAGGCGTACATGGGGTTCGTCGGTATTCCGGCCAGCCGGCATTTCGCGAGAATCTTGTAGTAGTACGAGTCCATCAGCAGCGGCAGTTCGCCGGGCTGGCGCTCCAACTGGTCCCGGAGGTGGACCACGGCGGTCTGGAGGAGGCAGGCGAGGAAGTCGGCGGAGTAGTGGGTGCCGAGGCCCGGCAGGACGTCCTGGACCACATCGCGCCGCAGTCTGCTGATGAGAGGGTGCCCGGAGTGGGCGAAGTCGTCGTCCGTGGAGAGCATGCGCCAGCCGGGCAGCCGGTTCCCGACTTCCGTCAGGACCGAGGACTTCCCCGCGCCGTCCGGGCCGAGCAGGACATAGAACGGTCGGTCGGAGGCCGCCGGCATCCCCCTCCGCCGTGCCGGGGAGACACGGTCCCGGGGTCTGGCCAACGGGGTCAAGAGGTCGGTCATAAGTGCCTCCGTAGGGAATCGACCGTATGCACTCGGGCCATGGGGCTCCGTCGCGGGAGTGGCCGCCAGGACCGGCGAGCGCTAAACGTAGGAGACGATCATTTTCTTTGTCGAGGAATGACAACGGGATTGAGTAGATTCAGTCAAGTGCCGGGTTTTCCGACCGCCGGGCGGGCGTCTTCTGACGGGCGGTGAGCATCGGGGCCCGGCGGAATCCGGCCCCTTGGACCGGTGCGGCGGCATGCGGCCGTACGAGGGCGGCAGGGGCCGGGGTGCGGTGTGCCGGGAACTCGTGGAGCGGTGTGCTCCGTTCCGGCCGTGCTGTTGGTACGTGCTGTTGGTACGTGCTGTTGGTACGTGCTGTTGGTACGCGCTGGGCCGGGAGCGTGGGCCGTCGCCCGTGGTCGCCGGTGCTGAGCACTCCCGAGCAGCCGGAACCCGGGCCTGTATGGGCTCGCGGGGTCGCCCCTTACGGGCCGACGCCGGCTCGGCGTCGGCCCGGCGTCAGATCGTCCGGGAGCCGGAGCGGGCGTCCGCGCTCGCGCTCTGCGGCCGAGCGGCCATGGCTCGCCTCGCGTTGGCCTCCGCCTCGCGTTCGAAGCGGTCCGACGGATCCGAGAGCTTGAGGCCGTCGCCGTGGTCAGTGCCGGCCACGGGCCCCTCGCGCTGCTGGATGACATGGGTGAGCTCATGGGCCAGGGTGTGCGGGTCGGCCCCGCCCGGACCGATCACGACATGGTTGCCCGAGGTGTAGGCGCGGGCCCCCACCTCCACGGCGGAGGCACGGGCCGCGCTGTCGTCGTGGACGCGGACATCGGAGAAGTCGGAGCCGAGGCGGGTCTCCATCTCGGCACGGACGCCGTCGTCCAGCGGCCGGCCCGGCGAGCGGAGCACCGTGTGGGCCGTGGCGCGCTGTACGGGCTGCCGGTGCTCCGGTCCGGCCGCGCTGTGCCCGGCCTCCTCTTCGACCATGCGCGCCACGGCGGTGTTGCCGAGGGCACGCTGGAGCTCCATCAGCCGTGCGGGCGTCAGCGGGCCGGGGCCGGGCCGGGACGCCGACCCGGCACGTCCGGCCGCCCGCGCCGAAGGTCCTGGGCGCACCGCCTTCGCCGGCCGTTCATGTGCGTACACCGCTGCCGGCCCCTTCCGCCGCGACCGGGGCGACGACGGTCGGACCGGACGCCGCTCACCCCGCGGGCTCACCCGTACGAGCCTAGCGGCGCACCCGGTGGAAGGAAGAGCCGTGCGGGCAGCGGGAGTTGCCCCGTAAGGCAGCGCCCCCAGCCCTCCGGGACGCACACATCCGCCCCGGACCCGCAGCACCGGCCTGGAGGGGGGCGCCTGGGAGCAGCGCGGCCAGGGCACGCGAGCCCGGTCGGGAGCAGCGCGGCCAGGGCACGCGAGCCCGGTCGGGAACAGTATCGTCAAGGCACGCGAGCCCCGGCGCGATCCATCGGACACGGCCTACCCCTCGCCGCGCCCCCGCGCACGCTCCAGCCACGGGCCGAACTCGCTCTCCAGGACCAGCCGGCCGAGTTTGCGGTACTCCTGGAGCACGGCCGAGACGATCTGCTCCATACCGAGCGGCGTCCCCGATTCCGCCACCAGATAGGCGGCGGTCACCGCGCAGGCGCGGATCGATCCTCCCGCCAGCTCGAAGCGTCCCGCGCAGAATTCCAGATCGAGCTCCGCGTCACGGGGTATCGCCTCCCCGAGGCAGCGTTCCCACAGGGCCAGCCGCTGCCCGGCGTCCGGCATGGGGAACTCCGCGATCACATCGAGACGGCGGGTGAAAGCCTCGTCGAGATGGGCCCGCAGATTGGTGGTGAGCACCGCGATCCCGTCGAAGGACTCCATCCGCTGGAGCAGATAGGCCGACTCCACATTGGCGTGGCGGTCGTGCGCGTCCTTGACCTCCGAGCGCTTCCCGAAGATCGCGTCCGCCTCGTCGAACAGCAGGATGCCGTTGACATCGGATGCCTCGACGAAGATCCTTTCGAGATTCTTCTCGGTCTCGCCGATGTACTTGTCCACCACGGACGACAGATCCACCACATAGAGCTCCATGCCGAGCTCCGCCGCCACCACCTCGGCGGACATGGTCTTGCCGGTGCCGGACTCACCGGCGAACAAGGCGATGACCCCCCGCCCCCGGCCGCCGCCCGGCCGCATCCGCCACTGCCCGAGCACCTGGTCGCGGTGGCGTGCGCGCAGGGCGAGCTCGGACAGCTGGCGACGGGTCGCGGAAGGAAGCACCAGATCGTCCCAGCCGACCGCGGGCTCGATGCGGCGGGCGAGCCGTTCGAGCCCCGCGCCGTTCTGCGCCCGTACCGCCGTGCGCAGGTCCCGCACGTCCACCGGACGCTCCGCCAGGACGGCCAGCCGGGAGGCGACGGCGGCGGCCTTGCGCAGCTGCTCCGAGTCGAGCCGGTAGGAGGCGGTGGCCTCGATGAGTCCGTCGTCGTCCGGCGGGGGACCGGCGGGCAGCCCGGCGGACGCGCCGGCCTCGGCGAGCGCCCGGCGCCACCGCCGCGCCGTGTCCGCGGGGCCGGGGGGCGGGACGCGGACCGGAACCGGGCTCTCCCCGGTCCACAGGGGGTCCCAGTTCTTCTTCCCGTACACGATCAGGGGAGCGCCGCTGACCGCCGCGCAGAGGCCCCGGAGCAGCCGGGCCCCCTCGGGCCGCTCCGGGGCGAGCGCCTCGACCGGCCCGAGGACGATCCCGCCGCGGCTCAGCCGGGCCTCGGCCGCCAGCGCCCGTACGAGCTCCGCCGGTCCGGGAGCGGCGGCGAGCGCCGGGGCGTCGACCACCAGCGGACGGCGCCCGGCGGCGAGCAGCGCCTCGACCGCCAGCCCGCCGGGGTCGCCGCCCCGGTCGAGCAGATACACCAGTCCGCTGCCCGTGCCCAGCGCCGCCGCGACCCGCCGGGCCTCCGGTCCCGTGCCGGGCTCCGCCCCGGGCCAGGCCGCCCGGACGAGGCCGTGCAGCCTCCCGTCGGTCTCGTCGTCGCCGAGCAGATGCGCGGTGATCCGGTCCGGCGCCCGCAGCACCCGCGAGAGCAGCGGACGGTCGGCTTCCAGGATCTCCAGCAGCCCGCCCGCGACGAGCGGGGCGGACGGCGAGAACCGGAAGCGGCCGGAGCTCGCGGCGGGCAGTCCGCAGAGTTCGAGTGCCAGGCCGATGGCGGGTCTGCGCCGGGTGAGATCGTCGTTGAGGTAGCCGTAGAGCCGCTCGAACCGGATGTCGACATCGGGGGCCAGCGCGATCAGCAGCAGCTCGACATCGAGCGGCGCCAGGCCGAAGTCCTCGGCGAGCCGCCCGATCCGGCTCCCGGGCGGGGAGTGCGGCGCGGGCCCGGAGCCGTACGCCGGTACGGGCGCGAACGCGTCGCGGGACGCGACGATCCGCTCCACCGCCTCGGGGGTGAGGTACTGCCCCCGGTACGGATCGTCCGGTTCCGGGTCGACGGCGTGCCGGGCCGCCACGGCGTGTCTGACCCGCTGCTCGACATGGGCGAGCCGCTGCCAGAGGTCCTCGACGCCCGCCGCTTGGGGGCCGGACGGCTCACGTACGGCCTCCGGGTCGGACGGTTCACGTACGGCCTCCGGGTCGGACGGCTCACGTACGGCCTCCGGGTCGGACGGTTCACGGATAGCCTCCGGGTCGGACGGTTCACGAACGGCCGACGGTTCATGGACGGCGCGGGCATCCGGTGTCATGGTCATCGAGCCGTGCCCCCGCCCCCGCGCCTGCGCCGGCCGGGCGGCGACCGCCGTTCACGTTCCGGTGCGAAGCCATGCCCGCCGAGGTCGGACGCGCTGGGGTCGGATACCCCGGAATCGGATGCCCCGGGGTCTGACGCTCCGGGATCGGACGCTCCGAGGTCGGACGCCTCGGGATCGGACGCCCCGTGGTAGCGCAGCCGTCGCCCCGGTGCTGCCCCGTCGCCGCCCGGTGCGGGCGCGGCCCGCACCACCAGCCCTTCGGTGACCGGCGGGCCCACGGGAGTTCGCTCACCGGCCAGCGGCGCCCATACGCGCAGGTCGATCCCGGCCTTGAGCTCACCGCCGAGCGCGGACCACAGATCCGAGGCGGACGGCCCGTCGGCGCTCCGGCCCGCCGCCTCGATCTCCACCGTCAGCCCGAGCTCGGCGAGGCTGCCCGTGCGCATACGGACGGGCAGCACGTCGGACCGTACGAGGCAGCGCAACACCTCGGAGAGCAGCCGGTGCTCGTCCTGCGGGCGGTTGGTCCAGGCGGTGACCAGATAGGTCAGCTCGAACCAGCGCGGCTGGGTCCGCCGGCCGATGACGATTCCCCGGTCGTCGTACTCCTCGGCCGTGCCGGTACGGCGGCGGTCGGTGTCCTCACGGATGCCGTGGAGGAAGACGCTGATCGTGGGGGCGTTGCGCCGGGCGGCCCAGTCCTTCGTCGGCGCGTCGAAGACCAGCTCGACGCCGCTCTCCTGGAGGCCGGCCTCGACCATCAGCAGCCGTAGCCCCTCGTCCACTTCGTGGATCACCGGCGCCCCGTCTCGTCCGGCGGGACGATGGTGCCGCCGACCACCAGGAAGGGTGTGGTGACCGGGGTGAACCCCGGTCCCTCGGCGGTGATCGTGCGCGGCCCCGTCTGGTCTTTCACCAGGATCAGCAGCTGCGCGATGAACGTACGGTCGCCGCGTGGGACGGCGGCCGGCGCGGTCGCCGTGATCCCGGGCTTCCAGGTGAGCTTCACCGGCGCTCCGGGCGGGAAGTCCCTGCCCCGTACGGAGGTGACGAACCCCGGTTCGCCGACGGCGGGCACCGCGACGATACGGGGCTGGAGGATGCGCAGCGGGATTCGGGAGACGTTGTCGCCGGCGTCGGCGTCGGTACCGGTCGTGGTCAGCCTCGCGGTGACGGAGGTCCTCAGCGCCCGGTCCGGCGACAGTACGACGCGGACGACCGTGGAGGCCCCCGGCGCCAGGTCGGACAGCGCGCACACCCCGGCGGCGCAGCCCGCCGGGAGCGAACCCGCGGGGATCCGCGAGGGCAGTCCGAGCCTCAGCCGCAGACCGGTGGCGAGCGCGTTCTCGCCGTTGCGCACGGTGTACGTCACCACCACCCGGCCGCCGACGAAGCCGGGGCTGGGCTGCGCCCGCACCGTGACGGCGGGCCCCGCCTCGGGTTCGGGCGGCTCAGGCGACGTGGACTCCGAAGGCGAGGGAGAAGGCGGACGTGACGTGGACTCCGAAGGCGTGGGCTCCGAAGGGGAAGGCGAAGGCGTAGACGTAGGCGACGGAGTAGGCGAAGGCGACGGCGTGGGGGGCGTGTCCTGGACCGGGAGGATCGTCCCGGCGGCGTTGTCCGTGGGGTTCGGATCGAGTACGGCTCCGGCGACCGACCAGCCGATCCGCTGGTCCCCCGTCGTCACTCCGGTCAGCCGGGCCGTGATCTGCGCACCGGCCCCGGGCCGGAGTACGCCCAGGGCGCACTGGGGTGACCCGGCGGCGCAGCTCCCGGCCGTGGTGGTGAGCTCCTCCAAGTGCACTCCGGCCGGGGCGTCGACGGTGAACGTGGTGCCGGGCGAGGGCGCGGGGCCCTGGTTGGTGACGGTGACCGTCACCGACACGGAGGAGCCGACCTCCACCGTGGGTCCGGTCGGCGGCGCGGTCAGCGACAGATCGACCGACTGCTGGAAGGCGGGCTCCTTCTGCCGTCCGGGGAGTCCGTCGCCCAGCGGCGTCAGCTCGCCGGAGGCGAGGTCGAGCACGGACAGCTGCTCCGGGGAGTTCGGCGCGACCGCTCTGCGCGAGCTCAGCACCAGTTGTTCCGCGTCCGGCGACCAGGCCGCGTCGCGGGGCTGGAAGGGGCCGGTCTGCGAGGTGTCGGGAATGGCCTTGCGGCAGGCGTCGGGGTCGTCCCGCTGGACGGACGGCAGCACGACCCGGCAGTCGCCGCCGGTCAGCGAGGTCACCACGATTCCGGCGCGCTCGTTGACCACGCCGCCGCCGTCCTTGCGGTTCATGGCGAGCGTGCCGCCGTCGGGGGAGAAGGCGGGGCTGTCGTCGATCACCCCGCAGCCATCGGGGCAGACGGTGACGCTGAGGTTCCGCTGCTGGTCGAGCGCGTTCACCGGCACGGTCCAGACGTGTTTGAAGCCGCCGGCGCCGTCGATCACCTGATTGCGGGTGAAGGCGAGGGTGGTGCCGTCCGACGACCAGGTCGGCTGCGCGTCGCCGCCCGTCTGCTCCCCGTCCGGCGGGACGATCTCGCCGATGACCGCCCCGGTGGCGACCTCCGCGATGACGATGCGGCTCGGCCCCGCGGCCCCGCCGACCCCGCCGGGCGAGGTCCTGGTGAACGCCAGCTTGGTGCCGTCCGGTGAGAAGGTGGGGTCGGTGTCCCAGTCGCGGGGGCCGCGTCCGGCGAGCGGCATCGGCGCCGCGTTCGAGCCGTCGGCGTCGGTCAGCCAGATGCGCTCGACGCGCCCGGCGTCCAAGTCCTCGAAGCGGGTCACGACGACACGTCTGCCGTCCGGCGTGTAGTTCTGCCGCTCGGTCCACGGGTCGTAGCCCTCGGCCGGGTTGAACAGCGGATCGACGGCGGGGTCGGTGTTCGTATAGGCGGCCGGGTCCTCGCGCAGCAGGGTGAGTCCGAGGTCGCGGGGGTCCGAGCCGTCCGCTCTGACGTCCTGGAGCGTCACCACGTTCGCCGCCGAGGCGCTCGTCCGCGCCACGACGACGGCCCCGGAGCCCATGGAGCCGAGCCAGACGGGCGACTCGACCGCGCGGTCCTCGCCGAGCACCTGCTGCGGTGCGGCGCCGGCGAAGGCGGTCGCCCGGTGGACGTGGTCGCAGTCGCAGTCCGGATCGGGGCTGAGGAAGACCAGGTCGTTCCCGTCCGGCAGCCAGCCGGCCGAGCGGGTGGCCCAGCCGGCCTGGTCCCCGGCCAGCAGGGGACGGTCGGTTCCGAGGCCCTCGGTCACCCGGAGCCGGGGTCCGGTCCCGTCGTCCGTTTCGAGGGTGTACGCGACGAGCGCGCGGTGGGAGTCGTCGTCCACCGGGTTCCACGCCGGCTCGGTGGCGTCGCCGGGCGGGCCGTCGCTGATCCGGGTCGCCTGGCCGCCGGACACGGCCCGCTCGTATATCTGCCGGCCCAGCACGGGGCCGCCGTCGCCGGAGTACGCGATCCGGGAGCCGTCCGGGGAGTAGGTCGGGGAGGTCTCGTCGTCGGCGGTCTCCGTCAGCCGTCGCAGGCCGGAGCCGTCGACCCCGACCGTCCACAGATCGCGCTGGGCCGCGTCGCCCGGTCCTGGTCCCGGGTCCGGCTCCGCGGAGTCGAACACCACGGTCTCCCCGTCCGGGGAGAGTTCGGGGTGTGCGGCGTCCCGGCCGGTGGTGAGCTTGCGCACCGCCCCGTCCGCGTCGCGTACGTACACCTGCGGTCGCGCGGAGTCGCGCCGGCTGGTGAAGACCAGCGTCTCGCCGCGTGCGGAGGGATCCTGGTCGTAGTGGGCCGGTCCGGGGCCGAACAGCGGGTCGCTGGTCTGCGGGTCGGCGACCCGGCCGAGGCTGCGGTGTTCGGTGCCGGCGAAGCCGATGCGTCCGGCCTCCGCCAGGGTGTCGTCCGCCGCCGCTGCGGCGAGCCCCGGCGTGCCCTGCGGGGCGGACGCGGGGCCCACCGCCAGCAGCGGCGCCAACAGCACCACGGCGCCCGTCAGTCGGCCCAGCCGGGTGTGGATCGACGGGCCAGCGGTGCCGGTCACGGCCCACCTCACAGTCAGATCGACGACTCTCCACCACAAGCATCGTGCTCGCTCGGAGCAGAGAACAGGCCCGGAGCACCCGGAGCGGGGGAAGGAGCCGCTGCCCTTTGCGGCGGTCCCTCCCCCCGGAGCGTTGGAGCGGCAGGGCGTCAGATGAGCCCGTGCCGCATGGCGTACCCGACGGCATGGGCCCGGTTGCGCAGTTCGAGCCGTGTCGACACCTCGTGCAGCACGTTCTTGACGGTCCGTTCGGAGTACGAGGTCCGCTCGGCGATCTCCGCGGTGTCGAAGCCCTCCGACACCAGCCTGATCATCTCCGCCTCCCGCGCCGTGAGGGTGGAGAGCGAGAGCCCCCGGGGGTCGAGGACCGTGCGCTGGAGGCTGCTGACATGGTCGAGGAGCTTTCCGAGCAGATCGCCCGGGAGCACGCCCTCACCGTTCGCCATCGCCGTCACCAGGTGGACGAGACGGTCCGGGTCGGCCTCCCCGCGCCGCAGCACGGCGGCGACGCCGCATTCGATCATCGTCTGGAGCGCGCCCGATTCGAAGAGACCGACGACGAGCCCGGTGCGGGTCGCGGTGTTGCGCTGGAGGCGGTGCAGCAGCCGGACGGTGGGCTCGTCCATCATGTCCACGACCACTAACGAGACTTGGGCCCGGTCGGCCTCGGACTCCGCGAGCAGTTCTATCTCGGGCCGCGTACGCAGCTGGTGGACCGTGCCGGTCTGCAGGATCAGGTCCTCCGCGTACACCGCTACGGAGACTCTCCCGCCGGAAGTCCTCTGGTCGCCGCCCTCGGCGGAGCGATCCGATACGGCGGGCCCGCGGTACCGGCCGCGCTCCGCCGTCCTGTTGTTCATGTCCGTCGTCGTCATCGTTCCGTGCCCGTCTTTCTCAGGTGCTTCCGCGTGGTATGTCTGTCGACGCTCTCGACCGCACCGGCCTCAGGCAGGGGGCCCGGGCCCGGGGAGGGAGCGCGGGGACGCCGTGCCGGTGTGCCGCCGGGGCACCACCCCTGCCCGCTCGTTGCCCTCGCGTCTCTGCTGCCGGTCGGCGGGGGCGGCTTAACGTCGCATCGTGACTGCATCTGCCGAACTCGACAGGCCCACGGTGACGGTGTCGCCCGGCGCCGAAGCGACGATGACCCTCACCGTGCGCAATGACGGCGACATCGTCGAGGCGTACACGCTCGAAGTGGTCGGCGACTGCGCCGCGTGGAGCACCGTCGAGCCGGCGCGGGTGTCCCTCTATCCGGGCACCTCCGAGGCCGTGACCGTGACGCTCGCGCCGCCCCGGTCCCACGAGGTCCGGGCGGGCGAGACGCCCCTGGGCGTCCGGGTGCTGCCCGCGGAGCACCCCGAGTCGGTGGTGGTCCCCGAGGCGACGGTGGTCATCGAGCCCTTTCACGAGCTCCGGGCGGAGCTGGACCCGGGCCGGCGCCGCGGCTGGCTGGGCGCCCGTTTCCGGACCGCGGTACAGAACAAGGGGAACACCGCGGTCGACGTCGCCCTCACCGGCACACAGGCCGGGGAGGAACTGCGGCTGACCTTCACTCCGGGCCGATGGCGGCTGGAGCCGGGCGAGTCCGCCGAGGCGCGACTGCGGGTACGGGCCCAGCGGCCGATCTGGTTCGGCGAGCCGGTCGCCTGGCCGTTCGAGGTCGAGGCCGCGGAGAGCGCCGCGGAGAGCGCCGAGGGAGACGCCGGAGGAGAGCCGCCCGGCCGGGCCGAGGCGCTGCCGGGCGAGTTCGCGCAACTGCCGTTGCTGCCGAGGTGGCTGCTGATCGTCCTGGCCGCGCTGCTCGCGCTGCTGCTCGTGTGGTTCGCGCTGGTCCGGCCCGCGGTGCGGAGCACCGCGAAGCAGGCGGCGACCCAGGCCGCGCAGGAGGAGACGGCCCGCGCCCGGCAGCAGGACGGGGCGACGCCGGGCGGCACGGACGCCCCGTCCGGCGGGCAGGGCCAGAACCAGGGCCAGAGCCAAGGACAGGGGACCGCTCCGGGGGAGTCGGCCCCGCCTGGAGGCTCCGCTCCGGGCGGTGAGACGGGCGGTGCTCCGGGCGGTTCCAGCACGGGCACGGGCACGGGCGCCGGGGAAGCCGAGCAGAGCTCGGCGACGATCGATGTGCAGACCGGGACCGGGGACGAGAAGGAGGGAACGTACCGGGTCCCGGAGGGGAAGGTGTTCCGCGTCACGGACATCGTGGTGGCGAACTTCCAGGGCGACGAAGGGGTGCTGACCATCTCCTTCGGAGAGCGGAAGATCACCACCATCGCTCTGGAGACCTTTCGCAATCAGGACTACCACTGGGTCACCCCCATCCAGATTCCGGCGAACGCCACGGTCACCGCCGCCGTGACCTGCGCGAAACCTGGCACTCCAGCGACCGGGACGCAGGCTTCCGAATGCCACCAGGTGCTCAACGTCAGCGGCGTACTGAGCGATGTCGCACCGTAGAGACAGCCGCAGAGACGACTGCGGAGACGACCGAAGAGACAACAGCGCCGGGCCTCCCGCCTCCCTCCAGGGGGCCTCCCCCCTAGGGGGGATGAGAACAGCAGAAAACCCGGCCGGGGGAAACCCGTCTTGCCGATCGTTGGCGGATTCCTTCTCTTATCAACATTAAAGGTCTATACCTTTAAATTCCCCGTCACTCCGGACGGCGGGGTGGAGGGTGTACGGTCGCGGGCCCGGGTGGGCGGCCAAGGGTCCGTTTCAGCCACTGAGACCTCCCCTGACGGCTCGTAATACGCGGTAAATTCTGGCTGATTCTCGATGTCTTGGCATTTATTGCCCAACCGTCGCGGGCGCGACGTGCGATGTCCGGGATTCCCGGGGCAGGGGAGACGCGCGCACGGGCATCGGCCGGAGCCGGACATAAGCAGGTCCGGGCACAGGTCCACGCGCCGGTCCGGGTGCCGGTCCACGCGCCGGTCCGCGAGGGCAGGAATCGCCGTCACGCGGGTGCCCGGAAAGGCAGTGACCTTGCCCCGGGTCCAGGACCTTGCGGCCTACTGCCCGCCACGGCCGCCGGGCAAGACTGAGCGCCGAACGGATGACCACCCGAAGGAGCGAGCATGCCGTCGTACCTCACCCCCGGTGTATACGTGGAAGAGGTGCAGTCCGGAGCGCGGCCCATCGAGGGAGTCGGCACCGCGGTCGCGGCCTTCGTCGGCTTCGCGGAGACCGGCCCCTTCCACCAGCCGACGCTGGTGACCAACTGGGATCAGTACGTCCAGACCTTCGGCGCCTTCACCGCCGACACCTATCTGACGGCCGCGGTCTACGGCTACTTCGCCAACGGCGGCGGCGCGGCCTACATCGTGCGCATCGGCGGCCCCGCGCAGGACTCGGACTCGGCGCGGGGAGCCGAGCCCGAAGCGGTCCCGCCCGTCGCCATCGGAGGGTTCCTCGTCTCCGCACGGCCCGGCGCCGGGGGAGACCTCTCCGTGGAGGTCGCCGACGCCGAGGGCGACAACCCTCCGGAGGACCGCTTCCGGCTGCTGGTGCGGCGGGCCGGCAAGACGGTGGAGACCTACGACGTCTCCAGCCGCAAGAACGTCAAGGGCTATCTGGTCACCCAGACCCGCGAGTCCAAGCTCATCGAGGTCACCGAGCAGCCCGGGGCGGCCCAGAGCCGCCCCGAGAAGCAGACCCTCTCCCTCGCGCCCCCCGCCGCCGGCCCCGGGGCCGGCGTGGCACGGATCGACCCGTCCGAGTACGTCGGCGACGCCTCGGCCCGCACCGGGTTCGCGGGCCTCGAAGCGATCGACGAGGTCACCATGGTCGCCGTACCGGACCTGATGAGCGCCTACCAGCGCGGGGACATCGACGCCGAGGGCGTCAAGACCGTCCAGCTGGCGGTGATCTCGCACTGCGAGCAGATGGGCGACCGGGTCGCCGTCCTGGACGCCCCGCCCGGCATGAACGCCCAGCGCGTCCGCGCCTGGCGCAACGACGACGCCGGATTCGACTCGCGCTACGCCACCGTGTACTACCCGTGGCTCAAGGTCTTCGACCCGGCGACCGGCCGCAACACCCTGGTGCCGCCGAGCGGCCATGTCGCCGGCGTCTGGGCGCGCAGCGACAGCGAGCGCGGTGTGCACAAGGCCCCCGCCAACGAGGTCATCCGCGGCGCGGTGGATCTGGAGATCCGCCTCAGCAAGGGCGAACAGGACCTGCTCAACCCGATCGGCGTCAACTGCGTACGCGCCTTCCCCGGGCGCGGCATCCGGATCTGGGGCGCGCGCACGCTCTCCTCCGACCCGGCCTGGCGCTATCTCAACGTACGCCGTCTCTTCAACTATCTGGAGGAGTCGATCCTCCTGGGCACCCAATGGGTGGTGTTCGAGCCGAACGACGACCGCCTGTGGTCGAGCATCCGGCGCAACGTCATCGCCTTTCTCACCGAGGAGTGGCGCCGGGGCGCTCTCTTCGGCCGCACGGCCGAAGAGGCGTTCTACGTCAAGTGCGACCGCGACAACAATCCGCCGGAGTCGATCGACCTCGGCCAGGTCGTGTGCGAGATCGGCGTGGCGCCGGTGAAGCCCGCGGAGTTCGTGGTCTTCCGCCTCGCACAGTTCTCCGACAGCACCAGCCTCGTCAACGAGTGACCCGGCAGGGTCCGCGAACGAATAGGTGACACAGAGTCATGGCAGAGGGCGACGCTCTTTCCACCCACGTCTTCGGCGTGCAGCTCGGCGGCTATCTCGTCGAGTCGATCCAAGAGGTCAGCGGCATGACCGTCGAGGAGGAAGTCGTCGAGGTCCGTCAGGTGACCGCCGAGGGCAAGCAGATCATCCGCAAGCAGCCCGGCGCACGCCAGGCGGGCGAGGTGACGATCACCCGCGGACTCGACCAGAGCAGCGAGTTCACCAACTGGATCAAGGAGACGCTCAACAACGGGGCCGTCGACACCGCGCGCCAGAACCTGACCATCGAGATCAAGGACTCGACGGGCGCGACGGTCCGGCGCATCCAGCTGATGCAGGGGTGGGCCAGTAAATGGGAGGGCCCCTCGCTGAAGGCCGGCGAGTCCAGCGCCGCCACCGAGACGGTGACCATCACCTTCGAGGAGATCGTCGTCGAATGAGGCGCAGGACCGTTACGTCCGGCGGGCTCGACGACCTCCGGGACGATCTCGCGCCCGCCCCGCCCGCCGCACGCGCGGAGACTCCCGCGCCGCCCGGGGCCCGGGAGCGGGACGGGCAGGAGCTGCGTACGGAGTTCGCGTTCGAGCTCCCGCGCGGCTACGTCGACGACGACGGCCGGGTGCACCGGCACGGCTCGATGCGGCTCGCGACGGCACGGGACGAGCTCCGCCCGCAGATCGATCTGCGGGTGAAGGAGAACCCGGCGTATCTGAGCGTGGTGCTGCTGAGCCAGGTGATCACCCGGCTCGGTGAGGTCACCGATGTGCACGCCGGGGTCGTCGAGCGGATGTACGCCACGGATGTGGCGTTTCTCCAGGACTTCTACCGCCGGATCAACAGCGAGGGCCATACGCACGCCGCGGTGACCTGTCCGCTGTGCCATGGATCGTTCGAGGTGGATCTCTCGGGTGGGCGCCTGGGGGAATCGTGACGTACGCGCTTCCCCGGCTGCGGGAGGAGATCGCGTACATCGCCTACCACTTCCACTGGCAGCGCGAGGACATCCTCGACCTCACCCACGGCGAGCGTCAGCAGTGGGTGCGGGAGATTGCGCGGATCAACACCCGCGTCAACGAAGGCGGGTGATCGAGTGGGATTCGCGGACTGGTTCCGCCGAGGGGACCGGCTGCGGGCCGGGGCACCCTCCCAGGACGTGGCCGGGGATGGGGACGGGGGCGTGGCCGGAGCCGGGGCGGACGCCGGGCGCGGTCCGGCGCCGGAAGCCGGGCGGAGCGGCGGCCGGGACGGCGGCTGGCACGACGACTGGGACGGCGGCTGGCGGCGGGTCGCGCCGCCGGCGCCGATCGTCGCCCGGTCCTCGATCGGGGTGAGCGACGGACTGCGGTTCAGGTCCGGCCTCGCCGCGTGGCAGAACCCCTCGTTCGGGGGCGAACTCGGCCATGCCGTACTGCCGTCCGCACCGGTGGGCCTCATCCACGGCGTCGCCCGTCCGGGCGGCCCGCGTTCCGTTTCCTCCGGTGGACCGCTGCTGCTGCGCGCCGCCTGGACCGGTGCGGACGGGGAAGCGGAGCCCGGGGCGGACCCGGCGGGTCATACGACTCATGCGACTCATACGACCGGCGGGAAGCCGGTCCCCGCGATCGGCCGGCGGCCGAGCGGGGCGCCTGGGCGGCGGCCTCGGCCGCCGACCGGTCGCGATGCCGTTCCACCGGCCACGGCGGGGGCGGATCCGGCGAAGGACACGACGGCTGCCGAGAGTCCGGACCCGGCCGCCACGCCCGCGCCGTGGCGTCCCGTGGACACCGGACCGGCTTCGTCGTCGGTTTCAGCTCCGGCCTCGGCTTCGGCTTCGGTCCAGCGGGCCCGGCCCGCCGCCGTACGTCCGAGGCGGAGCGCCCCGCCCCTGACCGTGGCCCGGCGTCCGGCGATGAAGCTGCGGCACATCGCCGGGATTCCGCCATCCGCACCATCCGCACCCTCCGAACCGGCCGCTTCCGGCACCACGACCACCGTGCGGCCGACCGCGCCCGACCGGCCGGGCGGCGGCCCCGGCGGGTCGACTCCGGCCGACCCGCCGGACGTTGCACCGCCGCCGCACCGCGCCGCTGACGGTCCCGCCCCCACGACGGTGCGCCCCGCCCTGGGCAGACCTCTGCGCGAGCTGCCCGCCGGGGCCGTGCCCTCCGGCCCGGCGGCGCAGGGCATGGCCGTGCCCTCCGGCCCGGCAGAGCGAGGGGAAGCGGGCATGCCCGTGCTGGGGCGGCAGACGCCGGACTCGGCGGCCACGGCATTCCCGCCGGAGCCGGCGAAGCCCTCGGCGCGTCAGCAACCGTCTCCGCAGGCCCGGTCTCCCCTGCCGATCCAGTCGTCACCGGCTCCCGCGCCTGCCCCGTCACCGGCCCCCGCTCCTGCCCCTGCCCCGGGAAGGGCATCGGCGCCCACGCCGGAACGGTCGCACCCCACGGGTGGGCCGGAGCCGTCGAGCCACCCCCGCCCCCCTCGGTCCCCGCAACCGGCGGACGGGTCCGGCTCACGGGCGCGTACCCGCGGCGGGATCGGCGCCGCCCTCCCCTCGCTGCCGCCGACCGCCCGGCTCCGCGACGACGCTCCGCTGCTCGGTGACCGTGGTCGGGTCCTGCCGGGGACCACGGGCCCCCGGCAGGACCCGGCGTCGGCCGGTGCGCCCGCCGTGCCCCCGCCCTCCACACCGGCCGAGCCGGCACCGGCGACGACGCCCCTGAACGCGCCGTCCGAACTGCCGGTGCGCTCCTTCACGGCCCCCGCTCCTTCCGCCGCGTCCGCGCCGGAGCCCAGGGCCGTCCAGCGCGCGGTGGACCCCGCGCGGGCTCGTACGGGCACGACCGGCACCGCCCCCTCCCCTCCCGCCACGCCGGTGCGCGTCCGGAGGATCGCCCCGGCGAGGGAGGGCCGGGGCTCCGCCCTAGCCGCCGGTACGGGAGGGCCGCCGCCC
>NZ_VCLA01000032.1 GCF_009600885.1 Streptomyces jumonjinensis | reverse complement strand
CGCGGGCGGCGGCCCGGCCGGGCGGGCGGGGCCGCCGGGGCCGCCCTGGCCCCGTCGGCCGTCGTGCACGCTCGCCGCCGGGGTGCCGTAGACCTGGCCCGTGTTGTAGCCGCTGTCGTAGGGGGCGCCGTAGCCGTCCCCGTACCCGTGCGGCTGCTGCTGGGGGACCGGCGGCCGTTGCTGGGGGACCGGCGGTCGCTGCACATGGCGCATCGCGCGAGGGCCCTCGGGCTCCGAGCCCTGGCTGCCGCGTCCGTACCCATCGGGCCAATCGTTCATGGCTATCAGTGTGCCGGGTCACAGTCCGCCGCCGACAGGGTGGGTAGGGGTTCGGATCGGCTCCGTAGCGAAGCTGATGCAATGCTCCGGGCGTGCCCCGGGCGTGCTTCCGCCCTGTCACGGCCGTGACGCGCTCTGCTCGGACAGGGCCGTGACGCCCTCCCCGCTTAGGGTGGAGGGCATGACAGATCAGGCCAACCGTCCGTATCCGGCGATCGAGGGCAAGCTCACCTCGGCCTCGCGCACCACGCTCAGTCACATCATGACCGGCAACGACACCAATCTCCTCGGCACGGTGCACGGCGGCGTGATCATGAAGCTGGTGGACGACGCGGCGGGCGCGGTCGCGGGCCGGCACTCCGGCGGCCCCGCCGTGACCGCGTCCATGGACGAGATGGTCTTTCTGGAGCCGGTCAGGGTCGGCGATCTGGTTCATGTGAAGGCGCAGGTGAACTGGACCGGGCGGTCCTCGATGGAGGTCGGCGTACGGGTGCTCGCCGAGCGCTGGAACGAGTCGACCCCCGCCCAGCAGGTCGGCTCCGCCTATCTGGTCTTCGCGGCGGTGGACGGGGACGGCAAGCCCCGGCCCGTACCGCCGGTGATACCCGAGACCGAGCGCGACCGGCGGCGCAACCAGGAGGCCCAGATCAGGCGTACGCACCGGCTCGCCCGCCGCCGCGCCATCCGGGAGCTCCGCGAGCAGCGGGCCGCCGAGGGCATCGAGGACTGAGCGCCCGAGGGCCCGAGGGCCCCGAAGAAACGGTCTAGGGGCAGGTCACCTGATCGCCGGTCACCGCCCCGAACTCTCCCTGGTACGCGTCCTGCGCCCGCACCGGCACCACCCCCCGGTAGTCCGTCCCGGCCGTCACCCGCAGCGTTCTGCCCTGCCCCTTCACGGCCCGCAGCGCACAGCCGGGCAGCGCCGTGGCCAGTGATCGCGCCGAGCGGTCCCAGCGCGGGTCGTAGGAGACGATGGTGCGCTTCACCTCGGCCCCGCCGCTGTTCAGCGGGGCGCGGGTGGTGCCGAACCCGGTCTTCCGCAGCGCGGCGTCGACCGTGCGGCCCAGCCCGTCCTCGCGGGTGCCGTTGTAGACCTGCACCCGGATCTGCTGCGGGGAGACGTCCACCAGCGTCGCCGGGGTCCGTCCGGCGCGGTCCGGGGCCAGCGGCCGGTCCTCGCGGATCATGCGGAAGATCCGCTGGGCCTTCCCGGCGTCCCACTTGACGGCGGAGCCGATGCCCGCCGCCTCGACCGTCGCCCGGACCGGCACGGAGACGAATTCCGACGACGCCGCTGAGAATCCGCGCATCGCCCGGCCGAGCGCCAGCATCTGGGGCACGCCGAAGCCCTCGTCGGCCCGTACGGAGCCGAGCATGGTGGCGGCGACCGCCCGGAACCGCACCGGGTTGAGCAGGATCCCGCTGCTGGTCGCCCGCTTGATCAGCGCGGCGACGAACCGCTGCTGGCGCTGCATCCGGCCCAGGTCGGACGCCACGTCGACATGGCGTGAGCGTACGTACTGAAGGGCCTGGCCGCCGTTCAGCTCATGGGTTCCGGCCGCGAGGTCCAGACCGGTGTACCGGTCGGTCATCCGTTCCGTCGTACAGATCTTCACCCCGCCCACGGCGTCCACGGTCTTCATGAAGCTGGTGAAATCGACCTCCAGATAGTGATCGATCTTCACCTTGGTCATCTCTTCGACCGTGCGCACGGTCAGCGCGGGGCCGCCCTCCGCGTAGGCGGCGTTCAGCTTCACCGGATGGGCCCGGTGCCGCTCGCCCGTGTTCCGGTCGGTGTGCGCGGGCAGCTCGGCGTAGCTGTCGCGCGGCAGGCTGACCACGCTCGCCCGGCGGCTGTCCCGGGAGATGTGGACCAGCATGATCGTGTCGGTGCAGTTGCAGGGCACCCCGCCGAGCCGGTACTTGCTCCGCTCCTTCGCGCCGATCCGTTCGCGGCCGTCCGTGCCGACGAGCAGCAGATTCATCCCATGGCCCGGCTCGGGCCGGTTCTTCATGTCGCGGAACGGGTCCACCCGGTCGATCCCGGTGTCCAGCCCGGTCAGCGTCGCGTGCCCGATCGCGCCCGCCCCCAGCACCAGCACCGAGAGCGCGGTCGCCAGCCGCAGCCCCCAGCGGGGCCGTGTGACCACCGGCCGTCTGGCCCTGGGCCCGGGACCGGAGGGCCGGGGACGGGGAGAACGGCGCGGCGTGGGCACGTGCGGGACACCTCCGGCGAACGGGGGAACCAGCACACCGTAGGCCCATACGATCTGCGACAGACGCCATCGACCGGCCGCCGCGCGTCCGTGTCCCCCATTCGCGGTAACGTGGCGACCGATGAACGCCACGACCCCCGTCTCCGTGATCATGCCGGTTCTCAATGAGGAGCGGCATCTGCGCAGCTCGGTCCGTCACATCCTGGAGCAGGAGTACGACGGCGAAATGGAGGTGGTGATCGCGCTCGGCCCGTCCGCGGACCGCACCGACGAGATCGCCGCGGAACTGGTGCGCGAGGACCCCCGGGTCCGTACCGTTCCCAATCCCACCGGGCGCACCCCCGCCGCGCTGAACGCGGCCATCAAGGCATCCAGTCACCCGATCGTGGTACGCGTCGACGGCCACGGCATGCTGTCGCCGAACTACATCGCCACCGCCGTCCGCCTGCTGGCGGAGACCGGCGCGCAGAACGTCGGCGGCATCATGCACGCCGAGGGCGAGAACGACTGGGAGCACGCCGTCGCCGCCGCCATGACCTCCAAGGTCGGCGTCGGGAACGCGGCCTTCCACACCGGCGGCGCCGCCGGTCCGGCCGAGACCGTCTATCTCGGGGTCTTCCGGCGGGAGGCGCTGGAGCGGCAGGACGGCTACAACGAGGAGTTCATCCGCGCCCAGGACTGGGAGCTGAACTTCCGTATCCGCGAGGCGGGCGGGCTGATCTGGTTCTCGCCCGAGCTGAGGGTCCAGTACCGGCCCCGTCCGTCCGTCCGGGCGCTCGCCAAGCAGTACAAGGACTACGGCCGCTGGCGGCATGTCGTCGCCCGCTACCACCAGGGCTCGATCAATCTGCGCTATCTCGCCCCGCCGACCGCCCTGTGCGCGATCGTCGCCGGTGCGGTGGTGGGCGCGGTGCTGACCCCCTGGGGTCTGGTGATCCCCGGCGGCTATCTGGCCGCGATCGTCGCGGGCTCCGTCCCGGCGGGCCGGGGGCTGCCGCTGAAGGCCCGCCTCCAGATCCCGGTGGCGCTGGCGACCATGCATATGTCGTGGGGCTTCGGCTTTCTCACCAGCCCGCGCGCGCTGGCGAAGAAGGTCATCGCCAGCCGCCGCCCCGCGGTGAAGACCGGCTGACGGCAGGCTGACGGCCGCTCCGGCCGGCCGCTTATACGGCTTGTACCGCTTAAACGGCTTGTACGACGGGAAGAGCCCCGGGTTTCGGACACCCGGGGCTCTTCCCGTCGTATAAGCCGTACCCGTCGTATAAGCCGTCGTACAAGCCGTCGCTCACCAGGTGAACCCCGGCTGGACCTTCATACATGCCTTGGAGTCGTCGCCCCTGAGCGCCTCCGCCGTGGACGGCGTCTTGTCGTCGCATCGGCCTCCGGGAAGACATCGCCGAGCCGCCAGTCCGCGCCCACGGTCAGCGCGATGCCGGTGACGGCCGTCGACTGCTTCACCGAGGACAGCGGAATGCCCAGCGCCTTGGCCGCCGCCTGGGCGTCGCCCTCCAGCTCCGCGTTGGAGAAGTGGACGATGGTCTTCTGCTGCGGGCTGACCGTGGGGTCGGCGACGGCCTGGGCGAAGCCCTTGGCCTGGAGCAGGGCGGTGACCTCGGAGGCCCGGCCCTTCTGGGCGAACTGCCCGTCACCGCCCGTGCCGTTGCGCACCTGGACCGGGATCTCGGCGGGTGCCGCGGCCGGGTCCTTGGAGACGGTCCCGGACGCCTTCTTCTTCTTGGCGGTGCCCTTGCCGTCCAGCGGAACATCCTCGCGGACCAACCGGAAGAGCTTCTCCGCGTCGCCCGGCTTGGGCACCACCTTGCTGGTGAAGCCCGGCCGGGTCGAGTACTCGCTCGGCATCTTCGCCATGGTGATCCGCTTGGTCGGCACGCTCTTGAGCTCATTGCCGATGCCGAGGAGCTCGGGGACCGAGCCGAGCTCCTCGTCGACGGTGAGCGCGTCGACGGCGGCCTCGGCGAGCTTGCGCAGCTTGTTGGGGTCGGTCAGCTTGGCGTTCTTCCGCAGCTCGCGCACCATCGAGTTCATATACATGTGCTGGGCGCGGGTACGGGCGAGATCGGTGCCGTCGTCGAAGCCGTAGCGGGTACGCAGCCACTGGAGCGCCTGCTTCCCCTTGACGTGGGTGGTGCCCTCTTCCAGCCGCAGATAGGAGCCCTGGCCCCGGTCGTTGCGGGAGTAGATGTTGTCCGTGACACAGACCGGGACGCCGCCGATGGCGTCCGCCATGGAGACCACACCGGCGAAGTCGATCATCATGAAGTGGTCGATGGTGATCCCGGTCAGCTCATGCCAGGTGGCCACCGTGCAGCCCGGACCGCCCCGGCCCAGGGACTGGTTGGTCTGGATCCAGTCGCTCGCGGGGTAGACCGTGCCGCTCTTGGGATCCTTGCACTCGGGGATCCGCAGCATGGTGTCCCGGGGCATGCTGACCACCGAGATGTTGGAGCGGTCCGCCGACAGATGCAGCAGCATCTGCACATCGGCGAGCGGCTTCGCGTTGAAGGTCTCCTTGGCGCCGCCGAGCTTCTGGTTCGCCTTGGTGTCCCGCGCGTCGGAGCCGATGACCAGGATGTTCAGCGGAGTCTGGCCCTGGGAGTTCGGCTTGTGGTCCGGCATCTGTCTGCCGAGGTTCAGCCGGTCCTTCTTGATCTTGCTGTTGAGGTGCTCGTAATACAGATATCCGGCCGCGCCCGTCGCGAGTATCAGCACCGACAGCACGGTCGCCGACCAGCGCAGTACACGGCGTCTGCCCTTGCCGCGCTGTGCGCGGCGGGTGCCGCCGTGTGCGGCCGCCCGCCGCCGGGACGATCGGTGACCGCCTCCGGGTGCCGGGCTCACGCTGTTCCGTCCCACCGCTGAATCCCCCTGTCATGCCCGCTGAGCGAGCGGGTGCTCCCACAGGGCGCGATCCCGGCTCACTTGGCGCAGACCTGTTTGTCGGCGCTGACCTTCTTGACACCGTCCGGCGTCTTACCCGGACCGGTGATGGGCACCCCCGCGCCCTTGAAATCCGCGCCGAGGGTGAGCGTCATCGCTTCGAGCGCCCCGGCATCCTCCGTGCCCTGCTTCATCGCCCTGGCCGGCAGGCCCATCAGATCCGCGAGCTTGCGGGCCTGGTTCGCCTGGTCGGGCCCGTACTCCAGGGTCGTCTTCCTGAGGTTCTCGGGGGCGTTGCCCTCGTTGCTGGCCTTCAGCACGCCCTGCTCGTTCTGGAGCCAGGTCAGCGTCGCCAGCGCCGCTCCTGGGGTGTCGCTGCCGTTGAAGACGCGGACCCTGACCTCGGACGCCTGGGCGCGCGGCCCCTTGAGGAGCCTCTTCTGCGCGTTCTTGGCGTCCTTCTCCTTCTGCTTGACCTCGGTGAGCGAGATGTCGTTCTGGATCATCGTGAACAGCGGCTTGGCTTTGGCCTCGTTGAGCAGCACGGTCGCCTTGTCGGTGTTGTCGATCACCGGAACCGTCGTGAAGGTGATGTTCTCGGGGTTCACGTCCGCGAGCTCCATGCCGAGTTCCTGGAGCTTCTTGATGCTGCCTATGCCGGTGTCGACGGTGAGCGCCTTGGTGGCGGCGTCCGCCAGATCCAGCATCTTGGTCGGGCTGGTCAGGGTGTCGCTCGACTTCATCTTGCGGATCATCGAGCTGAGGAACTGCTGCTGGATCTCGATCCGGCTCAGATCGCCGCCGAAGCCCACCGAGTGACGGGTGCGGACGAACGCGAGCGCCTCCTCGCCCTCCAGCGTGTGGGTGCCGGCGGGCAGTTTCAGCTTGGAGTCCTTGTCGTCGATGTCCTTGGCGAGGCAGACCTCCACCCCGTCGATGGCCGTGGTCATCGTCTTGACCGCGTTGAAGTCCGCCATCATGAAGTGGTCGACGGTGATCCCGGTCAGCTCCTTGACCGCGCTCATGGTGCAGCCGGGGTCGCGGCCCTCCTGGCCGAGGCTCTCGTTGAACCGGGTGCCCGGCGAGCCGGGGATCATCTTGACGCCGTCCTCGGTCTTCGTCTCGCAGGAGGGGATGTCCATGATGAGATCCCGGGGAATGGAGAGCGCGGTCGCGTTCGTCCGGTCCTTGGAGACATGGAAGAGGATCGTGGTGTCGGCGTGCCCGGGGCTTTCGCGGTCACCGTAGGACGTATTGCCCTTTCCAGTCCTTTTGTCGGTGCCGATGACCAGGATGTTGACGGCCTGGTCCTTCTTGAAGCCGCCGCTGCCCGCGCCGGCCACGTCTATGGTGCTCAGATTCGAGTTGAGACGCTCATAGACGAGATACGCGCCGACCGACCCGGCGACGACCACGAAGCCGAGCACACCGCCCGTCCACATCAGCGCCTTCTTCTTGCGCGACGCGGACTGCTTGCGCTTACGGCGTCCCGCGGCCGGCGGGTTCGTCCCCCCGGACGCACCGCCGGACGCGCCGCCGGAGCGGCCCCCCGACCGGTTGGCCGCACGGCCGCCGGAGCGGCGTGAGCGCTGCGGGGGCACCTCGGGCGTCTGCGGGGACGCCCGGTGGTTGTCCGGAGCTTCCCGGGGGCCGGGCGTCCGGGGCTCCCAGGAGGCGTCCGGAACGTCCGGGGGGACCTGGCTCATGGGGTCGGCCGGGGGAGCGGCGGGGGGTGATTGCGGTGGGGAGTGATCCAGTCGCAATTCGTAATTGCCGGTCTGCGGGTTGAGCACCCACTGGTCGGCGGGGTCGAAGTCGTCCGCCCGCCCACGGCTCTGCGCATCCACGGTTGTCTGAATCCTCCGTCGCTGCCACGCGAGGCGCCTCCCCCGACGGCGCTCGGTCTCTCGGTCCAGCAGTGTTTCCGACGCGGGGCCTGAGTACCGGATCGCGTCACACTATCCGCCCAGTTCACAGCGGGGCGACGTACGTGACAAATTCCACGTCGCTTACAACCGGGCAATACGCCCAATCCGCATGGTCAGTGAACCAGGGTTTGGTCAGCGCTTTACTTGCACATGCCCACCGCCGCGTTCGTTCCGGTGAATGTCGTGGTCGGGGAGGGGCTGCCGGAGGCGTTCGCGTCCGGCAGGCCGCTCTCCGTCTCCGCGTCCTGGGGAAGCACCGTGATGGGGGTGTCTTCGCGCAGCTGTCCGAACAGCCGATTGGCAGCTGGCTGTACTAGTTCGTCCCGGTTCCGATTGGCGGTGTGCGGCTGCCGGGGCACGGTCAGGAACTGCACCTTCTCGGTGGGGATGCTCCGCACCGACTGGGCCAGATCGTAGAGATCCTTCAGCGAGTCCAGGCCCGGGTCCGTGGTCAGCGACTTGGTCGCCGCCTCCAGCAGCGGGTAGAGCTTCGCCGGATTGAGCAGTACGCCGTTGCTCTGCACCTTCTTGACCAGCGAGCCCAGGAACTGCTGCTGCCGCTCCATCCGCTCGGTGTCGCTGCCGTCGCCGATGGACTTACGGGCCCGCACATAGCCGAGGGCCTCCTCGCCGTCGAGCTTCTGCCGGCCCGAGTCGAGCTTCAGATGGGCGTCCGCGTCGTCGATGGGCTCCTTCAGACAGACCTCGACGCCGCCGATCGCGTCGACCATGCTCTTGAAGCCGCTGAAGTCCAGGATCATGTGATGGTCGATGCGCACCCCCGTCATCTTCTCGACGGTACGTATGGTGCAGGCCGCGCCGCCGATCGTGAACGCCCCGTTGAACTGCGCGAACTGCGTGGTGCTGCGAGTGCCGTCGGCTCTGCGGCAGTTGGGGATCTCGGCCATCAGATCGCGCGGGATGGACATCGCGGTCGCGCTCTGCCGGTCGGCGGCGATATGCAGCAGGATCGTGGTGTCCGAACGCTGGCTGCCGCCGTCGTCCCGGCCGTACTTGCGGTTGCCCTCGCCCGCACGGGTGTCGGAGCCCAGGATGAGGATGTTCTGGGCGTCCAGGGCTATCGGGGTGGGCCGCTCCTGCTCGAACGTCTCCAGCTCGGCGGCGGCGGTGGTGTCGGTGGTGATGTTGGAGTCGAGCTCGCGGTAGGACCACCAGGCGGCGCCCGCGGCGGCGAGCACGACGAGCGAGGTGCCGAAGGCGGCCCAACGCACCCAGTGGCGGGTGCGGTTGGGCGGCTCGGCGAGGGTGGTGGCCGCGGCGGGCTCGGCGGACTCTGTGGTGTCGGCGGCCGTGGCATGCGCTGCGGTCGTGGCGGTCGCGGCGGGGGCCGTGGCCGTGGCCGTGGCGGTCCGGCTCGTTCCGCCGGTCCCGGCGGCCTCGGCGCTCTCCCCGGCGGCCAGGGTCCCGGCGGCCAGGGTCCCGACGGCGGCCATGGCCTTGTCGGTCCCGGCGGCGCCGGATGTGCTGGGCGCGGCTGATTCGCTCACCGCGTCGATCGCGCCTTCGTCCCCGGCCCGGTCCGCCGGGCCGATCGGAGTACCAGCACTGTCGGTCACGTTCGTGTCCATCCCTCATGGCGTCGGCGGCGCGCTGGACCGTCGATCGATGGACTAGACGGCTGAACATCGCGCATGGTTGTGCGTGGAGGCTTGCGTTTCCCCGACCGTTCACCGGAGTTGGGGCCACGGACCGGGACGCGGTCCGGGCGGTGGCCCCACACATGGGATTCAGCCACTCGCGTCCGATGGTGCCGGGCGTTCCGAGGGAGTGGTTCGTGCGCGACGTGCGACGGCCCGCGCTGCTGGTGCGCGATGCTTTCCGTGCCGTGGCGCCGGTCCGTACGCGGTCAGTGCCGACCCGCGGTGACGGTGACCCGCTCGCTCTCGATTCGCTCCCGCAGACGGTCTTCGGACACACGGTCGAGATGGCGGCACAGTACCACGGAGGCCCCGGCGGCCAGCGGGGCGAACAGCCCTGCGGACAGCCCCTCCCAGCTGTCGTAGCCGAGCCCGGTCAGCAGCCGTGACCCCTGCGCCAGGCCGAGTTCGGCCGCGTCCGCGCGCGCCCGCTCCACCAGCCGCTCGCCGCTCAGCTCCAGACCGCCGACGATCAGCGCCGGAGCGGCCGGGTCGACCGGCGCGTACGGCGTGAAGCGGTCGCCCTGCGATGGCACCTCCACCGCGTAGTCGGAGAAGCCCGCCGGAGGCTGCGGGAACCGCCCGCCGAGGGGGCGCAGCGCCAGCGCCACCCGCTCCCCGGCGCACGCCCGCGCCTCTTCCAGGGTGTCCGGGCCGCTGACGACCAGATCCGCCTCGGCGGGGTCGCCGCCCACCTCCGCCGTCACCCCGGTCGACGCGCAGGCCAGCAGCCATACCGCGCTCTGCCAGTGCGCGGGCAGCAGCAGCGCGAGCCGGTCGCCGGGCTCGGCCGCGAGCTCGCCCTGGAGCAGATTCGCCGTCTTGGCCACCCAATTGGCGAAGGTGGCGACGGACAATTCGACGCGCTCACCGGTGGCGTCGTCGTAGAAGGTGACCAAGGGGCGTGCCGGGTCCACGGCGAGCGAGGATCGCAGCAGGTCGGCAGGGGTGCGGTCGATGGCGTTCATCCGCGTTAGGGTACGCGCCGCGCAGGGCGCGGGGCGTACGTACCAGTGAGGTGATCCTCCGGTCGGCATGAAGGCCCGCCCGTGTGCCGCCGCGCGATAACGGCGGTGACGGTTCAGGATCTTCTGCATGCGTGGATTCCTGGCTTCCTCGGTCCAAGTCGCGGTCTCGACCGCGCTCGTACTCCCGCTCTCGCTGCCCTCCGGGGCCGCCGCCGCGCCGCCGCCGGCGGACCGGGCCCCCGATCTCCCCGGCTCCACCCAGTCCCTGCCGCTCGCCCCGTCCGCCCGCTCGCTCGCCCCGTCCGCCGAGCACCGGCTGTCCGCCCCGCGGGTACGGCCGTTCTCCCTGGTCGGCGTCGTCTGGGACGACGCCGACACTGAGCTCCACGGCACGGTCCAGGTCCGCACCCGCGCGGCCGGCTCCGGCCGCTGGTCGGGCTGGCGGAAGGTGGAGACCCGCAACCACGACCACGGCGCGGACCCGGGGACCCCGGAGAGACGGGCCTCGCGCGGATCGACGGCGCCGCTGTGGGCGGGGGCCTCGGACGGGGTGGAGGCACGGGTACGGCCCGATACGGGGGAACCCGCCCGGCTGCCCGCCGGGATGCGGCTGGAGCTGGTGCACCCCGGCGAGGACGAGACGGCGGAGACCCGGGCGCTCTCTTCCCCGGACGCGGAGACCCGGGCGCATTCCTCCCCGGCGGCGGGGACCCGGGCGCTCTCCGGGCCCGGGACGGATGCGGGGCCCCGGCCGCATTCCTCCCCGGCGGGGCCCCGGCCGCTCGCCGGCCCCCCGGGGGCGCTCCCCTTCCCCGAGACGCTCGTCGACGTGCTCCCGGCCGCCCCGGCGACCCTGCCCTACGTCGGCCCGCGCCCCAGGATCGTCACCCGCAAGGGATGGGGCGCCAGCGAGTCGCTGAGGGAGAAGGGCTTCGTCTACAGCACCAAGGTCAAGGCGGCCTTCGTCCACCACAGCGCCACGGGCAACGGCTACACCTGCAAGCAGGCGCCCTCCGTCCTTCGCAGTATCTACCGGTACCACGTCGTGAGCACCGGCTGGCGGGACATCGGCTACAACTTCGCCGTCGACAAATGCGGAAACATCTACGAGGGCCGTGCCGGAGGCGTGGCCAAGGCGGTGCGCGGCGCGCACACCCTGGGTTTCAACACCGACAGCATGGGCATCGCGGTGCTCGGGTCGTACAGTCGCACCGATCCGCCCGCGGCGGCGGTGACCGCGCTCGCCAAGCTGACCGCGTGGAAACTCGGGCTGTTCCAGGGCAATCCGAAGGGGCGGGTGACACTGACGTCAGGGGGCAGCGGTAAGTACGCGAAGGGCCGGAAGGTCACCTTCAACGTCATCTCCGGACACCGGGACGGTTTCCACACCGACTGCCCCGGCGCCCGCCTCTACGGCAGGCTCGGCGCCGCGCGAACGGCGTCCGCCGGTTATCAGGGGCGCGTATGAGCCGGGAGACCGCCGCCTACTGCATAAACTGACCGATCTCGAACGAATGACCACCCTCCGTCCCGGACAGGAAGCAGAGACGACACGGTGACAGAAGCGATCCTCCTGGTCGGCGGCAAAGGCACGCGGCTGCGCCCGCTCACCGTCAACACGCCCAAGCCGATGGTCCCGGCGGCCGGCGTCCCGTTCCTCACCCACCAGCTGGCGCGGGCGCGGGCGGCGGGGGTCGAGCACATCGTGCTGGCCACCTCGTATCTGGCGGAGGTCTTCGAACCGTACTTCGGCGACGGATCGTCCCTGGGCCTGAGCCTGGAGTACGTCACCGAGAAGGAGCCGCTCGGCACCGGCGGAGCGATCCGCAATGTGGCCGAGCGGCTGCGCTCGGGCCCGGACGACCCGGTTCTGATCTTCAACGGGGACATCCTGACGGGCCTGGACATCGGGGCGCTGGTGACCACGCACCGGGAGTCGGGGGCGGATGTCTCGCTCCATCTGACCCGGGTCGCCGACCCCCGGGCGTTCGGTCTGGTGCCGACGGACGGGAGCGGCCGGGTGACGGCGTTCCTGGAGAAGCCGCAGACCCCGGAGGAGATCGTCACGGACCAGATCAACGCCGGGGCGTATGTGTTCCGGCGTTCGGTCATCGACAGCATTCCGGCGGGCCGCCCCGTCTCGGTGGAACGGGAGACCTTCCCGGGCCTGCTCTCCTCGGGCGCGCATCTCCAGGGCATGGTCGACTCCACCTACTGGCTGGATCTCGGCACCCCGCAGGCGTTCGTCCGGGGCTCGGCCGATCTGGTCATGGGCCGGGCCCCCTCCCCGGCGGTCCCGGGCCGCCGGGGCGACCGCCTCGTCCTGGCCTCGGCCTCCGTCGCGCCCGACGCCAAACTGAGCGGCGGGACCGTGGTCTGCGAGGGCGCGACGGTCGGCTCCGGCGCGCGGATCGACGGCAGTGTGGTGCTGGCGGGCGCGGTGGTCGAGGAAGGGGCGGTGATCTCGTCCTCGCTGATCGGCGAGCGGGCCCGGATCGGGGCGCGTACGGCGCTGACCGGAGCGGTCATCGGCGACGGCGCGGTGGTCGGCGCGGACAACGAACTGCGCGACGGCGTCCGCGTGTGGTGCGACGCGGTCCTTCCGGCGGGCGCGGTGCGCTTCTCGTCGGACCAGTAGCCGGGATAGGCAGTCCTGATCGATCGACGGTCCTGATCGACGGTCCGTATCAGCGGGGAACGGACAACTGCTCAGCGGGGACGGACAACTGCCCGTCCCCGCCGCTCCGGACCGGGTGTCACGGCGCGATCCGGCGCACGGCCCGCGCGGCCCGCGCGGGCCATGCGTCAGCCACGGTCCGTCTTCCCGATCGGGATCCCCCTGCTCCACAGTTCCTCCGCGTGGTCGGCGAAACGGGAGAACATCCCGCCGGTGCTGCGCCGCCGCAGATGGAGCAAGGGGGAGTCATGGCCGACATGCGTGGCCAGATGCGGTGTCACCAGCGCCTGACTGTCGAAGCGGAAGACCGAGAGCGACACATGGTTGGTGGCGTCCGCCGGAGCGGAGAACCGCGCTTCGAGACCGCTCACCTCTCCTATGGCCGCGAGATGCTCCAGGGTCGTTCTGATCCTGGTGGAGACGGTGAGCGCGACCTTCTCGATGTCCTCGCGCCGACCGGTCACCTGGCCGTGCGGATCGCCGAGCAGAAATCGGACCCGGCAGCCGTGCTCCGCCTTGCGCCGCAGCGTGTCGGCGAGCGCCGGAACCTGGGTCCACAGGAAGTAGGAGGTGTAGCCGCCGAAGAACAGCTCTTCGGCGGCCTCGGAGATGAGGTCGCTCCATACCGTTGAAGGGCAGCCCGACCGGTACGGGTAGCTCTGCACGATCTCCCGGTCGCCCCCCGATTTGATTCTGTCCTTGACCGCTTTGGGCCAGAGCATGTCCGCTTCCACTCCCAACACCGTCGAGGCGTCGTGCCGGTTCCTGCCGTGGGGTATCAACTCGGCGTCCGAGAGCCAGCGTTCGACAGTTTTGCCGGACACCCCCACACGCGCCGCCAGTTGTCTGGGCGACACGCCGGCCGACTGCATAGCTGAGCGTAATGCCGAGTTCAAGGCCCCTCCAGAGGACGTTTGGGCGTTCTCCGACGGTAGTGCCGAGCCGTTCCAGACGCCTTGGAAAAGAAGGCGATACGCCCCCAACGAGTGGCCAGGCTCTTCCCACGGAAGACCCTCGTGGCCGCGCGCACGTCCCGGGGGCATCGGCCCCCGATCTCATGGGAGTTGACGACGTGACAGATCCTACGGCCGGCGGCCTCGGCACCCCCCGGAAGGACCCGCCGGACCCCGCAGCCCCCGCCTGTGCCGGGCGGCGCGAGCGGGGCGGGGAAGAGCCCCGGGAGGACGCCGCACCCCCCGCCCAGCCGTCCTCGCCGCTGACACTGGAGAGCACCCCCGAATCGGTCGCCGCGGCCCGCGCGTACGCCCGCGACATGGTCGCCTTCCTGGCGCCGGAGCTCAGCCCGGAGCGCATGAGCGATGTGGAGCTCGTCGTGTCGGAGCTGGTGACGAACGCCGTACGGTACGGGACCGAGCCCGGCGACTCCCTGCTCGTCGTCGTCGAGGCCGGGGTGGACCGGCTCCGTATCGAGGTGCACGATCCGGTACGGCGTACACCGCGTCCGAGACCGGAGTCCGCGCGCCGTGAACGGGGCCGCGGACTGGTCGTCCTCAACGCCCTCACCCGGTGGGGAACCGACGACCGGCCCCTGGGTAAGGTCGTCTGGGCGGAGATCCGGTGGTGACGGGGCGGCCGGGGCGCTCCGCCCACCCCGCCGAGCGCCTACCCTCGTAGCGTCAGCCCCCGTCCCGAGGACCCCCGTGTCAGGCCGTTTCTCCCCCCGCCCCACCGCCGCCCCCGGCGTCCGCGCCACGCTGCGGAGCGCCCCCGGCACGGCCCGGACCTGGACGCCGCCCGGCCCGGTCGATCTGGGGCTGGTGCTCACACCGCTGCGGCGGGGTCCCGCCGACCCCACCTACCGGGCCGCCCCGGACGGAAGCTTCTGGCGGGCCAGCCGCACACCGCTGGGCCCCGGCACGCTGCGGGTGACGGCCCAGCGGACCGGCGAGGTGGCCGCGGAGGCATGGGGCCCCGGGGCCGAGTGGCTGCTGGACGGCCTCCCCGCCCTGCTGGGGGCCCATGACGACCCCGGCGCCTTCACTCCCCGGCACCGGCTGCTCGCCCACACCCACCACCGCCGGCCCGGGCTGCGCCTCACCCGTACCGGACTGGTCCTGGAGTCCCTGATCCCCTCGGTCCTGGAACAGAAGGTCACCACGGATGAGGCGTACCGCGCCTGGCGGCTCCTGGTGCGGAAGTACGGCGAGCCCGCCCCCGGCCCGGCGCCCGGGCTGTATGTGATGCCCGATGCCCGCGCCTGGGCGCTCATCCCGTCCTGGGAGTGGCACCGCGCGGGCGTCGACGACAAGCGCGCCGCCACGGTCATCCGCGCCGTCCGCGCCGCCCGCCGGATGGAGGAAGCCGCCGCGATGGAGCCCGAGCGGGCCCAGGCACGCCTGGAGCTGATCCCCGGCATCGGCCCGTGGACCTCGGCGGAGACCGTTCAGCGCAGCAATGGAGCCCCTGACGCCGTCACCGTCGGCGATCTCCACCTCCCCGGCATCGTGGGCTACGCGCTGGCGGGCGACCGTGACGCGGACGACGCGGCGATGCTGGGCCTCCTCGCCCCGTACGCCGGCCAGCGCCATCGCGCCGCCCGTCTGATCCTGCTCAGCGGCCGTACCCCGGCGCGGCGCGTCCCCAAGATGCCCCGCGCCGACATCGGCCTGCTGTAGGTCGTGTCGTCGAAGTCCCGTCTGTCTGCCGTGCCCTGGCACGCACTCCCCCTGGGCCTTCGGCCCGGGAGGTGCCCCCACGCTGCGTTGTCGTCAGTCGCCAATGGCCCCCTGTGCCTAGCGGCACGGGTGGGGGTGCACCCGGGCCGAAGGCCCAGGGGGAGTGCCCCCACCGCAGTGGCTCTCCCCCTGGGCTTCGCCCGGGGGCACCCCCATCCGGGCGGACGACGCTACTTCGACGACACTCCCTAGGAGCTACCGCACCTGGATGAAGGCGGCGGCGTCCCGTGCCGGACGGTCCTTCGGCGGCGCGGCGGCATGCCCCACCGCGACCGCCCCCATCGGGTCCCACGCGGCGGGCAGCCCCAGCACCTCGCGGACGACCTCGCGGCAGAACATCGTGGACGACACCCACGCCGAGCCCAGCCGCTCGCCCGCCAGCGCCACCAGGAAGTTCTGTACGCCCGCGCCCGTCGCGACCACGAACATCTCCCGCTCGGCCGCGTCGCGCCGCTCGTCGCCGTAGTGGTGCGAGCCGTCCATCACCAGACAGGGCACCACGAGATACGGCGCCCGGCGCAGCACCTCGCCCCGGCGCACCCGCTTGGCGATGGACTCCTCGGACTTCCCGTCGCGTCGCAGATCCGCGATCCACGCGTCCCGCATCGCGTCGAGCAGTCCGGTGCGCGACGCTGCCGATTCCAGCAGGACGAAACGCCAGGGAGTGGTGTGGTGCGGTGCGGGCGCGGTCACCGCGGCGGCGACGGCACGGCGTACCGCCGCCGGGTCAACCGGCTGGTCGGTGAACTCCCGTACGGTACGCCGCTGGGTCACCGCCTCCCGTACCGCCTCGGAGGTGCCGAGCCGGAACATGTCGTCCTCCGGGCTCCGCACCAGCGCGCGGGCCCCGTCACCGCTTGCGCCGTCCTCGCCCACCAGCTGGGGGAGTCCGCGCAGCACGGCGACCGGCAGCCCCGCCGTCTTGCCCTTGACCAGGTCGGCGGCGGCGGCGAGTTCATCGGCGGTGGCGACGACCGTCGCGCTCAGCGGATTGCCGTGGGCGTCCGTGCCGCCGCGCAGATCGTCCAGGACCCGCACTCCGGCGGCTCCGATGGCGACATCGGTGAGCCCGGAGCGCCAGGGCCGTCCGAAGGTGTCCGTGACGATCACGCCGACGTCCACCCCGAGTGCGGTGCGCAGCCCCGCGCGGATCGCCCGCGCGGACGCGTCGGGGTCCTCGGGCAGCAGCAGAACCGTCCCGGCGGGGGTGTTGGAGGCGTCGACCCCGGCGGCGGCCATCACCAGCCCCTGCCGGTTCTGGACGATCCGCAGCGGGCCGCGCCGGGCCACCACGCGTACGGTCTCGGCGTCTATGGCGGCCTCGCGGTCGTCGGCGGCGAGCAGCCGCCCCTCGGCCTTGCTGACGATCTTGGAGGTGACGACCAGGATGTCCCCGTCGATCAGCTCGGGACCGGTGGCGGCGATCAGCTGGGCGAGGTCGTCGCCGGGCCGGACCTCCGGCAGCCCGGTGAGGGCGCGCACCGTGAAGGCGGGGGCGGCGGTCATCGTCGCGGCGCCCGCCGCCGTCTCGTGGAGCGTCATGCCCGCACCTCCAGCGCCAGCGCCAGCGCCTGCCGCGCCATCTCGGCCGTCGCGTCGAGGTCCGTCATCATCAGCGGTACGGCACGGCAGCGGATCCCGGCGTCCTCGACGCCGGCGACGGCTCCCGCGTCCACGGTGTCGACCAGCCAGCCGTCCAGCAGCCCGGAGCCGTAGTGCCGGGCGACGGCCTCGGCCGTCGCCTCCACTCCGACCGCCGCGAGCACCTTGTCGGCCATTCCGCGCACGGGCGCGTCCCCGACGATGGGGGAGAGCCCCACCACCGGTACGCCCGCTTCGGCGATGGCCTCCCGGATGCCGGGCACCGCCAGGATCGTGCCGACGCTGACGACCGGGTTCGACGGCGGGAAGAGGATCACATCGGCGGCGGCGATGGCCTCCAGCACCCCCGGTGCGGGCTTCGCCTGATCGGCCCCTACGGGTACGACCGCGTCCGCGGGCAGCGAGGCCCGCAGCTTCACCCAGTACTCCTGGAAGTGGATGACCTTCCGCTCGCCGTCCAGCTCCACGGCCACATGCGTCTCGACCCGGTCGTCCGACATCGGCAGCAGCCGTACGCCGGGGTTCCAGCGGGTGCAGAGCGCCTCGGTGACGGCGCTGAGCGGATAGCCCGCGGACAGCATCTGGGTGCGGACGATATGCGTCGCGAAGTCACGGTCGCCGAGGCCGAACCACTCGGGTCCCACCCCGTAGGCCGCGAGCTCCTCCTTGACCCGGAAGCTCTCGTCCGTACGCCCCCAGCCCTGCTCCTCGTTGATGCCGCCGCCGAGGGTGTACATGACGGTGTCGAGGTCGGGGCAGACCTTCAGTCCGAACAGATGGATGTCGTCACCGGTGTTGCCGATCACCGTGATGTCCGCTTCCGGCGCGGCCTGCTTGAGACCGCGAAGAAAACGGGCACCACCGATGCCGCCGGCCAGAACCACAATGCGCATGCCCATAAGTCTGTCAGGCGGAGCCTGACCGTATGCGGGGTGGTCGTATGAGGGATGGTCGCATGAGAGGTGGTGGTCGGCCGTCAGCCGGCGAGGGACTCCACAGCCACCCGGGGCGTCTCCCGGGGCGTCTCCCGCCGCGCCTGCGCGACCGGCTCCGGGTGCATCGGCATCTCGGTCAGCCCCGGGTAGTAGATGTGCAGCGAGACCGCCGGTTCGAGCGAATCGTTGACCAGGTCGTGGGCGTACCCCGGTGCGAACACTCGCTGTGCCCCCGCCGCCAGCGTGATCGGCCCTCGCCGGGTGCGTTCGGTGAGCTGTCCTTCGAGCACGGTGAGCACTCCGGACGACGGTCCGTGGTCATGCGGTCCGGTGCCCTGTCCGGGCACCCAGGAGAGCAGCCACACCTCATATCCCGGACCGGTGCGCAGCCGGTGGTACCAGCGGCTGGCGGCGTCGTACTCGACCAGGGGCGCCCAGTGCGCGCGGTCGGCGGCGATGGAGCGGGCGAGCCCGACGAAGTCGGCGACGGTGGCCGGGTGTTCGCGGGCGGGCTGGAGAAGGTGCTGGACGGCGAGGATGTCGCCGGCGATCTGGAGGTCGCTGTCGCTGTTCATGGGTGCGGTGGTTCCTCGGCGGAGAGCGAACGGTGCGGGGGCGCTCCGGCGGGTGTTCGCCGGAGCACGGGGGTGTACGGGGGCACGGGCGGCCGGGTACGGCAGTACGGGGAAGGGAAGCCGGAGCGCTAGGGCATCAACAGCTGGAACAGCGACAGCGGGCCTGGACAGCGCTACGGAACCCGCGTACGGGGGTCACGAAGGAGGCTGAGGTCGCTGGCATGCCATCCAAAGTGACGGGTGACCCCTTCCATGTCAACTCAATGACCGATATGGCGGCAATGTTTCACCTCATACGGTTACGGAATCCGGAGGGCGGTTTACTCGCGCGGCATGCCGGAGACAAGGCGCAGCAGCCGTGGGAGCCGCACCAGGCCGTGGCGGAGAGCGCTGTCGCGGACCCGTGACCTGACTGTGATCCGGGTCGCTTCGATGGCCGGATCGCAACAAGATCGATCCCGGTGTCGTCTTCACTCAGGAGAAGGGAGGGCGTGCCTGGGCGTGGGGTAGGCCGCTGGCATGTGTCAGGTTTTTGGTGATTTGAACACTTTCCGCATAGCCTTGGTTCCGCAGAGTGAATACGGGACCTAATAGCAGATCCCGGCTTGACTGGGGCAGATCACGTACTTGTAATTTCACTCGTGTCGTTTGGCCGAAATCGATTCACGGCAACATCACGGGGACGCAGAGACAGACGAGGGGCGCACATGACCGAGCTGTTCGAACAACTGCTGGTCGAGGACGCGGACGACGAAATCGGGTGGCAGGAGCGCGCGTTGTGCGCCCAGACCGATCCTGAGTCCTTCTTCCCCGAAAAAGGAGGTTCCACGCGTGAGGCGAAGAAAGTCTGTCTCGCGTGTGAAGTCCGTTCGGAATGCCTTGAGTACGCGCTGGCCAATGATGAGCGATTCGGTATCTGGGGCGGGCTCTCCGAGCGGGAGCGGCGACGACTGAAGAAGGCCGCCGTCTGAAAACCGAGCGCATACCCCGAGCCAGACCGGACAACGGACTCCGGACCATCTTCGACCACGGTCCGCCGACTGCGGCTTCCCCGCAGCCGGCGGACCGTTCGCGTATCCGCCACCGCCCGCCGCAGCGTCAGCTAGCCCATCCCAGAGGCGTTTTCCGGACGAATCTCCACCCCCGTACACCCCACGCCACACCCGCCCGGACAGCAGCAGCCCACCGGCAGGAGGGCCGCACGGCCCGGCACACGGTCCGGGCGGGGCGGGTTTCGACTTGCATGGGAGGGGGCCGCGCTCCTCAGGGCTGGGCCGACCGTTCCCCCGCACCCGGGATAGACGGCGGGCAGTTGGGGTCTCATGGGAGGGGGCCGCGCAGGGGTGGTGCCGGGACGTAAAA
>NZ_VCLA01000031.1 GCF_009600885.1 Streptomyces jumonjinensis | reverse complement strand
CGAATCAGGGGCCCGGACCAGGGACCAGGGACCCGGGACGCCCGCACCTGGCCGGGGCATGAGCCCGGGGCGCACGTACGGCGGGAGTACGCGTCCGGCGAGGGCGCTGGTCCGGCGAGGGCGCTCATCCGGCGGGGCGAGCTGAGCGCGCGTGCTTCGCGGCTGTCCGCGCAACTCATTGGGCAGAGGCCCAATTTGCCCCTTACGATGGGGATATGGAGCCACGGAGCTCGTCAGTGAATCCGTCGAACCCATCAAATCCGCCGAACTCACCGAATCCGCCGAATCCGTCGAACTCACCGAACCCGTCGAACTCACCGAATCCGCCGGACCATCCCCCCAAGACCCCGCCGCCGCCGAAGAAGCCGCCGAACCCGCCCCGGCCGTCCGAGCGGCCCATCGGGGCAGGGGCAGCCGAGCCGGTCCGTACGACGACCGGCAGCCGGGCCCGCCGGATCATGGCGAACCGGCAGGGCGCCGCGTGGACGCTGGAGGCCCGGCCCTGGGCCGAAGCACGGGCGGTGCGCAACGTCGAGCGGCAGCTCACCCGGTGGGGCCTGCCCATGCCGGCCGGTCTGGAGGCCGTCGTCCGGCTTCTCGTCTCCACCACCGCGGCCGACGGCGGCCGGCACATCAGCCTTCACCTCGCCGAGGAGAACCGCCGGATCCTCGCGCTGGCGCTCAGCCACCGGGCGGACCCGCCGCCCCTGAGCGAGGGCGTCCTGACCCGGCTCCAGGGGCTCGGCGCGCTGAGCTGCGGCACGGAGAGCACGGTCGAGGGGCGACAGGTGTGGGCCGTGGTCCCCGCGACGGTCTGAAGCCGTAGTCCCCACGACAGCCCGAGGCCCATGTCCCCACGACAGCCCGAGGCCCATGTCCCCGCGACAGCCCGAGGCCCATGTCCCCGCGACGGCCTGAGGCCATGTCTCCGCGACCGTCTGAAGCCGTGGTCCCCGCGACCGGTGGGCGGGCAGGGCTCGCCCACCGGTACGGCGCGGCGTCCGGGTCAGGCCCCCCGGACCGAGAGCGCCCGGCGGACGTCGTCCAGCTGGTCCACCAGGCGGCGGCGGAGGGCCGGGGTCATCTCCATGTCCCGCAGGCACCGTTCGCCCAGGTCCAGCGTCTCCTTGTCCACCGTGTGCAGGGGGAAGGCGAAACGGCCCGCCAGCTCCGCTATCGCCGGGCCGCGGCGGGCCGCCAGCTCCACCGCCGCCGGGAAGTAGCGCGGAATCCACTCCCGTACCAGCTCGGCCTGTTCCGGCTGCCAGAAGCCCTGGGCCGTCGCCGTGAAGAGGTAGTTGGAGAGGGAGTCGTCGGCGAACATCCGTTCCCAGGCCGCGGCCTTGGCCTCCGGGTCCGGCAGTGCCGCCCGGCAGCGGGCCGCGCCCTCGCGGCCCATGGCGCTCGGGTCGAGCTCCAGCTCCGCCGCGATCGCCCGCTCGTCCGTCGCGCCGAGGACCGCGAGCCGGAAGAGAATCCGCCAGCGCAGCTCCGGGTCGAGCTCGGGGCCGCCGGTGACGCTGCCGTCGGCGAGCCACTCCTGGATCGTCTCCGGCTGGGCCGCCGCCGCGATGAAGTGGCGTACCGCGATCAGCCGGAGCCCGGGGTCGCTGCCGTCCTCCGTACGGCGCATCAGCGCGCGGCAGATCTCCCTGATGACCCCGAGCGCCGCGGGCCGCTCCTCGGCGGGCAGATAGCAGCCGCCGATCTGCCCGACCGCGAAGGCGAGCACCCCCTGCACGATCGCGAGATCCGACTCGCGCGGCAGCTGGGCGCGGGCGGTCTCCAGATACTCCATGGGGGCGAGTTCGCCGTCGCGGACCATGTCCCGGGCCGCGTTCCAGACGACGGCGCGGGTCAGCGGGTCGGGGATGCAGGAGAGCACCCGGCGTGCGGTCTCCCAGGAGGCCGCGTCGAAGCGGATCTTGGCATAGGTGGTGTCGTTGTCGTTGAGGACCACGAGCGCGGGGCGGCGGCCGGGGTGGGGCCCGTCCGGCTCGCTCTGGGGCACGTCCAGTTCGAAGCGCTCGCGCAGCGCCAGCCGGTCCGGGTCGACCGGATCGAGGTCGTAGGCGGCCACCGCGACCCGGTGCGGCCTCTCGCCGTCCTGGGCGACGGCGAGCGACCAGGTGCCGCCCGACTCGGTGACCGAGGGGCGCAGGGTGTCCACCCCGCTGGTGCGCAGCCAGGCCCGTGCCCAGGAGTGGACATCGCGGTCGGTGGCCTCGGCGAGGGAGTCGATGAAGTCGGCCAGGGTCGCGTTGCCGAACCGGTGCCGGGCGAAGTGGATGTTGATCCCGGCGAGGAAGTCCTTCTCCCCCATCCACACCACCAGCTGCCGCAGCGCCGACGCGCCCTTGGCGTAGGAGATGCCGTCGAAGTTGAGCATCGCGGACGCGGTGTCGGGGACGGCGTCCGGGTCGGGGGCGACGGGGTGGGTGGAGGGCCGCTGGTCGGCGTCGTACCCCCAGCCCTTGCGGTTGACCGCGAAGTCGACCCAGGTGTCGGTGTACCGGGTGGCCTCGGTGAGGATCTGGAAGCCCATGTACTCGGCGAAGGACTCGTTCAGCCAGAGGTCGTCCCACCACACCATGGTGACGAGGTCGCCGAACCACATATGGGCCATCTCATGGGCGACGACCATGGCCCGGGTCTGCCGCTCGGTGTCGGTGACGGCGGAGCGGAAGACGAAGTCGTCGCGGAAGGTGACCAGTCCGGGGTTCTCCATCGCGCCCGCGTTGAACTCGGGGACGAACGCCTGGTCGTAGGAGTCGAAGGGGTACGGCTCCTCGAACCTCTCGTGGAAGCGGTCGAAGCACTGGCGGGTGACCTCGAAGAGTTCCTCGGCGTCCACGTCGAGGTACTCGGCGAGCGAGCGGCGGCAGTGCAGCCCGAAGGGGAGCCCGGCGTGCTCGGTGCGCACCGAGTGCCAGGGTCCGGCCGCGACGGCGACGAAGTAGGTGGCCAGCGGAGGGGTGGGGGCACAGGTCCAGACGCCGTCGCCGTCGTGGGCGGCGACGCCGTTGCCGAGGACGCTCCAGCCTTCCGGCGCCTTCACCGTCACCTCGAAGACGGCTTTGAGGTCCGGCTGGTCGAAGGCGGCGAAGACCCGCTGGACGTCGTCCAGGAACATCTGGGTGTAGACATAGGTCTCACCGTCGCTGGGGTCGGTGAAACGGTGCATGCCCTCGCCGGTGCGCGAGTACCGCATGTCCGCCTCGACCACCAGCTCGTGCTCGCCCGCGCTCAGCGCGGTGAGCGGGAACCGGCTGCCGTCGAGCAGGGCGGGATCGAGGGGCTCTCCGTCCAGGGCGATGGAGCGCAGTACGGCCGGCTTGAGCTCGACGAAGGTGTCCGCGTCCGCGCGGGCGGTGAACTGTATGACAGTACGGGAGCCGAAAGTCTCCTCCCCGCCCCCGGATGATTCGGGAGGGACCTCGGTTCCACTGGTCAGATCGAGGTCGATCAGGTACCGGTGGACGTCGAGAAGCTGGGCTCTGTTCTGCGCTTCGTCGCGCGTGAGTACGGACATGAGGGCAATGCTGCCTGATGGGAGCCGCCGAGCACACGGGGTATCGATTGCGCTGTCAGCGCATCGGAGTGTGCCTCGGCGCTCACAGGCCCCGTACGGGCTTCGAGCGCGGTATGCTTCCCGGCCACCGGATCGGCTACGTACTGTGACGAAGCCGGTACCGGCAGCCGGGCAGACAGGCCGGGCGTTCAGCCGGTGGGCTCCGGATCGGAGCCGTCCGGGTTGGCCGCGATCGTCTCGTGGTGGCGGATCACCTCGGCGATGATGAAGTTGAGCAGCTTCTCGGCGAACGCCGGGTCGAGCCTCGCGCTCACCGCGAGCTCCCGCAGCCGTTCGATCTGCCGGGCCTCGCGCTCCGGATCGGCGGGGGGCAGCTGGTGCTGGGCCTTGAGCCGGCCGACCTGCTGAGTGCTCTTGAACCGTTCGGCGAGCATATGGACGAGGGCCGCGTCGATGTTGTCGATGCTTCCCCGGAGCCTCTCCAGCTCGGCCCGTACGCTCGCGTCGATGTGCCTGGTGGTCATGGTCTGCGAGCTTACGTGGACGCGGTGGGGATCGTCGGGGGGTGCTCGGGATGCGGGACGCGGTCGCTCCAGCCGCCGGGGACGGCGCGTCCCTGCTGGCGGCGGAAGCGTATGGGGGCCGTTCCCACCCGGCGGGTGAAGAGCCGGGAGAAGTAGGCCGGGTCCTCGTAGCCGACCCGGCGGGCGACGGCGGCGACGGGCAGTTCGGTGGCGGCGAGGAGCTCCTTGGCGCGGCCGAGGCGGAGCGAGAGCAGATAGTCCTTGGGGCTGCATCCGGCGCCCCGGCGCACGGCGGCCCGCAGCTCGGCGGGGGTCATCCGGTTGCGCGCCGCGTGCTCGGCGACGGAGAGCGGGAGGAAGGCGTCCCGGGCGAGCGCGGTGAGCACCGGGTCTCCCGCCGGGTTGGTGTCGGCCCGGGCCCGGCGCAGGGCGACGAGCAGCTCATGGACGGCGGCGGCGGTCTCGACTTCGAGGAGCGGATTGCCCCGGCGGGCGGCCCTGGCGATCCGGCCGACTGCGGCGCGCGGCCCCGCCGTGTCGGAGAGCGGGACGACGGTCCGCTCGGTCTCGATGTAGCCGAGCTCGGTGTAGGTGGCGGTGGCCGATCCGGTGAAGTCGACGAAGCTCTCGTCCCAGCCGCCGGGGTCGGGGCCGTAGTGATGCGGCACTCCCGGGACGAGCCAGATCAGCGCGGGCGCGATGATCTCGGTGCGCTCCCCGTCCGGGGTGCGGTACCAGCCCCGGCCCGCGCCGATGACGACGGCGACATGGTGGTCGAGGGTGCGGGGGCCGACCGTGGGCAGCGCGCCGTGCTGAAGCCCGACACCGAGACAGACCAGGCCCAGACGGTGATGGACCGGGCCGGGAGTGAAGTAGCGCATCCAGGTGTGGTACATCCGCCTCCGCCTCCGGGGTTGTGTCCAAACAGCGCCGATCTTTGTCCATGGACCGGTCCGCCGCCAGAGCCGATGGTGGGGAAATGGCGGATTTCAGGGTGGGTGAGACGGACTTCCTGGTGGACGGCCGGCCGGTGCGGCTGCTGTCGGGCGCGCTCCACTACTTCCGGGTGCGCGAGGAGCAGTGGGACCACCGGCTGGCGATGCTGCGCGCCATGGGGCTCAACTGCGTGGAGACGTACGTCCCCTGGAATCTCCATGAGCCCGCGCCGGGCGAGTGGGACGACCCCGGGGCGCTCGGCCGGTTTCTGGACGCGGCGCGGCGGGCCGGGCTCTGGGCGATCGTGCGGCCGGGCCCGTACATCTGCGCCGAGTGGGAGAACGGCGGGCTGCCGCACTGGCTGACCGGCGCGCTGGGGCGGCGGATGCGCACGGCGGACCCGGAGTATCTCGCCCTGGTACGGCGCTGGTTCGCCCGGCTGCTGCCGCAGGCGGCGGAGCGGGAGATCGGCCGTGGCGGTCCGGTGATCATGGTGCAGATCGAGAACGAGTACGGCAGCTGGGGCAGCGACGCGGAGTATCTGCGGCAGCTCGCGGAGATCGTGCGGGAGTGCGGGATACGGGTCCCGCTGTTCACCTCCGACGGGCCCGAGGACCATATGCTGACCGGCGGTTCGCTGCCGGGCGTCCTCGCGACGGTGAACTTCGGCTCGAAGGCGCGGGACGCCTTCGACACACTGCGCCGCCACCGGCCCGACGGGCCGCTGATGTGCATGGAGTTCTGGTGCGGCTGGTTCGACCACTGGGGCGAGGAGCACGCCGTACGGGACGCGCGGGACGCGGCGGGGACGCTGCGGGAGATCCTCGCGCTCGGTGCGTCGGTGAATGTGTACATGGCGCACGGAGGGACCAACTTCGGCGGCTGGGCGGGGGCGAACCGCTCCGGCGAGCTCCAGGACCGGACGATCGAGCCGACGGTCACCTCGTACGACTATGACGCGCCGATCGACGAGGCGGGCCGTCCCACCGAGAAGTTCTGGCGCTTCCGTGAGGTGCTGGAGGAGTACGCGGACGGTCCGCTTCCGGCGGTGCCGCCCGCGCTCCCCGTGCTGGGCGGGCCGGTGCGGGCCGTGCCGGACGCGTGGGCGCCGCTGGCGGAGGTGCTGGAGCGGCTCGGCGACGACGAGATCGAGAGCCCGGTCCCGCCGACCTTCGAGGAGCTGGGCGTGGACCGTGGCCTGGTGCGCTACCGGGTACGGGTGCCGGGGCCGCGCCGCCCCTTCTCCCTGCGGGTGACCGGGCTGCGGGACCGTGCGGTGGCGTACGTCGACGGAGTGCGGGCGGGGGTGCTGACGGAGGAGTCCGGGACGCTTCCGGAGCCGGTGGCGGGGCCTGCGGAGGTGGAGCTGTGGGTGGAGTCCCTGGGGCGGGTCAACTACGGCCCGAGGACCGGTGAGCCGAAGGGCATCACGGGCGGGATACTGCACGAACGGCAGTATCTGCACGGGGTACGGGCCCGGGGGCTGCGGCTGTCCGCCTTCGGCGCGGAGGCGGTGGACCGGGTGTCCTTCCGTACGCCGCCGGGCGGGGCGGCCGGTCTGTACCGGGGCGCGGCGCGGGTGGCGTCCCCCGGGGACGCGCGGCTGGAGCTGCCCGGCTGGACGAGGGGCTTCGTCTGGGTGAACGGGGTGTGCCTGGGCCGCTACTGGTCGGCCGGGCCGCAGGACTCCCTCTTCGTGCCGGGTCCGGTGCTGAGGGAGGGCGTCAACGACGTCTGGGTGCTGGAGCTGGAGGAGGCGGGCGGGGAGGTCCTGCTGGGGCCCGTGTGACCGGTCGCGGGGGCCCGGGTGGTGGCAGGGGGGTGTGAGGGCGCAGGCGTGAGGGCACCCCCCTTGATCTGGGGATACCCCCGGTCGTGGGCCGGGATCAGACTCAGAGAGCAAGTGATACCCGCTCCGGAGCGGACCCGCCAGACCCACCGGGCTCACCAGACCCACCGAGCCCACCGGGCCCACCGCCCGGGTCCCCGGAGCCCCACCAGGAGTGATCCCTCATGAACTCCACCCTTGTCGAGCGCCGCCGCCGTCATGTCGTCGTCTCCGGGGTGTCGTCCGACGCCCACACCTGGAATCTCGTCTTCCTTCAGCTGCTGCTGGAGGAGATGGGGCACCAGGTCACCAATCTCGGCAGCTGCGTCCCCGACCGGCTGCTCATCGACGAGTGCCGCCGGCTCCGCCCCGATCTGCTGGTGATCAGCAGTGTCAACGGCCATGGCGCGCTGGACGGCGGCCGGATGATCGCCCTGCTGCGGGAGCTGCCGGAGCTGCGCGCGCTCCCCGCCGTCATCGGCGGCAAGCTGGGGGTCGCGGGGGCCGAAGCGGGCTCCTTCGGGCCCGCGTTGCTCGCCGCCGGGTTCGACGCGGTCTTCGAGGAGGCGGACGGGACGGAGGCGTTCCGGCGTCTGGTCGGGGAGGCCCCTCCCGCGCTGGAAGCCGTGTCCCCGGAGCCCGCTCCGGGGACGGAAGCCGCTCCCCCGGCACCCGTCTCCCCGGCAGGCGTGTCATGAGCACCCCGCGCCCGCCGCTCTCCCCCTTCGCCGCCGCAGTCGGCGCGGCACACCGGGACGGCGAACTCGTGGTCCAGCCCCGGATGGGCTTCCCGGACACCGGACGGATGCGGGAAGGGCTGCTCGCGGTGCGCGCCGCGCGCGCCCGTACCGTCGGCACGGTCACCGTGGACAGCTACACCCGGGTCGGCGACCACGCCTCCGCCCGCGCCGCGCTCGACGCCGGAACCGATCTCAACGGCTACCCGATCGTCGCCCACGGCCCGGCCGCCGTCCGGCGGATGCTCGACGGCCTGCTCGGCGGAGCGTCCGACGACGGCAAGCCCGGCAACGACGAGCCCTGCGACGGCGAACCCGGCGACAACGAGCCCGGTTTCGCCGTCCAGATACGCCACGGCTCCGCCGACCCGCTCCCCATCGTGGAGACCCTGCTGGCCGCCGGGCTCGACGCCACCGAGGGCGGACCGGTCTCCTACTGTCTGCCGTACAGCCGCACCCCGCTCGCCGACGCGGTCAGCGCGTGGGCCCGCGCCTGTGAGCTGCTGGCCGAGCGCTCCGGCGGCACGGCCCATCTGGAGAGCTTCGGCGGCTGTCTGCTCGGACAGCTCTGCCCGCCCTCCCTCCTGGTCGCCATGAGCGTGCTCGAAGGGCTGTTCTTCCGGCGGTACGGGCTGCGCAGCGTCTCCCTGAGCTACGCCCAGCAGACCAGCCCCGCCCAGGACGCCGAGGCGCTGGCCGCGCTGCGGCTGCTCGCGGCCGAGTATCTGCCCGGCCTCGACCGGCATCTGGTCCTCTACAGCTATATGGGCGTGTTCCCGCGCTCCCGGCACGGCGCGCTCGCCCTGCTGCGCGCGGGCGCGGAACTCGCCGCCCGTACCGGCGTCGAGCGGCTCATCGTGAAGACCCCGGCGGAGGCCCATCGCATCCCGGCCGTTCAGGACAGTGTGCTGGCGCTGGAGGTCGCGGCTGCCGCCGCCCGGTCCACTCCCCCGTCGTACGGGGCCCCGGACGACAGGGAGTTCGGTGTGCTCGCCGAGGCCCGCGCCCTGGTGGAAGCCGTGCTGGAGCTCGCCCCCGACATCGGCACCGCCCTCATCCGGGCCTTCCGCACCGGCCTGCTCGACGTGCCGTACTGCCTCCACGCCGACAACGCCAACCGCAGCCGCGGCTTCATCGACGGGCTCGGCAGCCTCCAGTGGCGTACCGCCGGCGCGATGCCGGTACGGACGGCCGCCGGACCGGAGGCACGGGCACCGCGCGCCGAGGAGCTGATCGACATGCTCTCGTACGTCCAGCGCGCCTACGACCAGGGGGCACGGCTCGGCACCCCCGCCCCCACCCCGCTGAAGGAGAGATCATGACCACCCGGACCCCCCTCACCCTCGCCGTCGTCGGCACCGGACCGCGCGGAGTCTCCGTGCTGGAGCGGCTGGCCGTACGGCTGGACGAACAGTCCCGCCGGGACGGCTGCGCGCCACGGCCCGTACGGATCTACGCGATCGACGCCCGCGAAGTGGGGGCCGGGCGGATCTGGCGTACGGACCAGTCCCCCTGGTACACGATGAACACCGTCGCCGGGCAGGTCACCATGTACTCCGGCGGCCCCGACGGCGGCCCCGCCCGGCCCGGCGCGGGCCCCTCGCTCGGCGAGTGGCTGGCCGGCCGCAGACGGCCCGGGGAGCGGGTCCCCGGCCCCGACGACTACGCCCCCCGGGCCGTCTACGGGCAGTATCTGCGCTCCGTCCACCGCGCGGTCGCCGGGCATCTGCCGCCCCACGCGGCCCTGGAGTCCGTCACCGCCCGGGTCCTCTCGCTGACCCCCGCCGACGGGGGCGGCTACCGCCTCGGCCTCGACCGGCCGCCGCACACCCTCCTCGCCGACCGGGTGCTGCTCGCCACCGGCCATCCGCTCAAGGAGCCCGACGACGCCGAGCGGGCGCTGCTGGACTTCGCGCGGCGGCACCCCGGCGTCCGCTATGTGCGCGGCGACTCGGCGGCCGATCTGGAGGACGAACTCGACGAGACGCGGGTGCCGCCCGGGGCGGCGGTGGGCGTCCGCGGACTCGGGCTCTCCTTCCACGATGTGCTGCTCACCCTCACCGTGGGCCGGGGCGGCCGGTACGCCCGGGACCCCGGCGGCGCGCTGCGCTATCTGCCCAGCGGCCGGGAGCCGCGCATCGTCGCCGGATCGCGCGGCGGACTGCCCATCCCCGCGCGGGGACGGAACGAGAAGAGCCCCGGCCACCGCCATCAGCCGCTCTTCCTGACGGCCCAGGCGCTGGCCGCCGCGCGGGCCCGGCGGGCCCGCGCGACCGGGGACGGCCGGCTGGACTTCGCCGAGGACGTGCTGCCGCCGCTGCTGCGGGAGCTGGACCAGGTGTACTGGACGGCGCTGGTACGGGCCCGGTCCGGGCCCCGGCGGGCCGCCCGGTTCGCGAAACGGCACGCCGCTGCGGTACGGGACGGGCGGGACACCGCGGCGCTGCTGGCCCGCGAGGGCCTCGGCGGCGTCCCCGGGCTGGACCCGGCGGCGCTCGCCCGGCCGTTCGCCGGGGAGGACTTCACCGGCCCCGGGGAGTTCCGCGACCGGCTGCTGCGGGTGATGGAACGGGATCTCGCCGAGGCCGCGCTGGGCAATGTGCGCGGACCCCGGAAGGCGGCCCTCGATGTGCTGCGGGATCTGCGTTCCGCCGTACGCGACGCCGTCGACCACGGCGGACTGCTGCCGGGGTCCCACCGGGACGCCTTCGCCGGACGCTTTCTGCCGCTGAACTCCCTGCTGTCGGCGGGACCGCCCGCCGAGCGGGTCGAGCAGCTCCACGCGCTGATACGGCAGGGGCTGGTCGAGATCGCGGGACCCGAGACGGTCTTCGCCCCGGACCCGGCGGGCGGCGGGTTCCTGGTCTCCTCGCCCCGGGTGCGGGGCTCGGCCCGGACGGTGGCGGTGCTGGTGGACGCCCGCATCCCCACGCCTGATCTGCGGCGGGACACCGCACCGCTGATCCGGGGGCTGCTCCGCGACGGGCTGATCCGGGAGTTCGTCACCGTCGGGACGGACGGGGAGCGCCACCGGACCGGCGGACTGGACGTCACCCCGGGCAGCGGTCAGGTGGTGGACGCCCACGGGGAGCCGCTGCCGGGCGTCCACGCCCTGGGCATCCCCACCGAGCACACCCGCTGGTTTACCCAGGTCGGCAGCGGCAGGCCCGGCGCGGAGACCGGATTCCACCGGGACGCCGACCGGGTCGCCGCCGCGCTGCTGCTCGACGGCGGCGAGCGGCGGGGCACGCCGGAGCGGGGTACGCCGGAGCGGCGGACAACGGAGCGGCGGACACCGGAGCGGCGGACACCGGCGCGGACCGTCGAGGAGATGGTCGTATGAACTCCCGTGCCACCGCCGAATTCCGGTCGGCCCGCGATGTGCTGCTGCGGCACCGCACCGATCCGGAGGCCGCGTGCCGGGCGTTCCGCTGGCCCCGGCCCGCCTGCTTCAACTGGGCGCTCGACTGGTTCGACGTGGTCGCGGCCGAGCCCGCCCTGCGGGAGCGGACCGCGCTCCGTATCGTGACGGCTCCGATCCGGCGGACGACCGGGCCGTGGGGTGGGGCGAGCTCGCCCGCCGCTCGGCGCGGACGGCGAACTGGCTGCGCGGCCTCGGGGTGCGGCGCGGCGACCCCGTACTACTGCTGCTCGGCAACCGCGAGGAGCTGTGGGAGACGATGCTCGCCGCGATCAAGCTGGGCGCGGTGCTGGTCCCGGCGTACACCAGCCTCACCCCCGTCGAGCTGGCGGACCGGATCGTCCGGGCGGATGTGCGCTGTGTCGTCGCCGATGCGTCGCTCACCGGGCGCTTCGCCACGGCGCGGCCCCGGCCGTGGACCGGGATCGCGGTCGGGAGTCCCGCAGGGGACGCGATGCCGGGCTGGATTCCGTACGGGGAGTCCCGGGCGGCTCCCTCGGAGTTCCGCCCGGACGGCCCCACGCGGGCGGATGATCCGCTGCTGCGGTACTTCACCTCCGGCACCACGTCCCGGCCCAAGCTGGTGGAGCACACCCACACCAGCTATCCGATCGGTCATCTCTCCGGGATGTACTGGAACGGACTGCTGCCCGGGGACCGGCACTTCCATGTCTCCGCGCCGGGCTGGGCGAAACACGCCTGGAGTTCGTTCTTCGTGCCCTGGAACGCGGAGGCCACGGTGGTGGCCGTGGACTCCCCGGCGGCGGCGCGTCCGGAGACCGTGCTGGAGGTGCTGCGCACCCGGGGGATCACCTCCTTCTGCGCCCCGCCGACGGTGTGGCGGGGGCTGCTCGCGGCGGGTCCCGGGGAGCGCCCGGCGGCGCTGCGGGAAGCGGTATCGGCGGGTGAGCCGCTGGAACCCGGGCTGGTCCGGGGCTTTCAGGACGCGTGGGGCGTCGCGGTACGGGACGGGTTCGGCCAGACGGAGACCACAGGCTTGATCGGCCAGCCGCCGGGCCGCGCGCCGGTGCCGGGCGTCCTCGGGCGGGTGCTGCCCGGATACCGGGTGGCGCTGCTGGACCCGGCGACCGGGCGCACGGTCCCGGACGGCGCCCCCGGTGAGCTCTGTATCGATCTCGCCGAGCGGCCCGCCGGGCTGATGCGCGGCTACGCGGACGATCCGGGGCGGACGGCCGAGGTGTTCGCGGACGGCCACTACCACTCGGGAGACCTGGTGGTCCGGTCCCCGGACGGGAGCCTGCGCTATCTGGGCCGCGCGGACGATCTGTTCCTGTCCTTCGGCCACCGGGTGTCGCCGGGGGAGCTGGAGGCGGCCCTGCTGCGTCAGCCGGAGATCGCGGAGGCGGCGGTGGTGCCGGTGGCCGATCCGGTGGGCCTCTGGGTGCCGAAGGCGTACGTCGTCCCGGCCCCCGGCATCCCGGCGGACGCGACCACGGCGGCCCGGGTCTTCGCCGGACTCCGGGAGGAGCTGTCGCCCGAACTCCGGGTCCGACTGCTGGAGTTCCACGACGCGCTGCCACGCACCCACTCCGGGAAGCTCCGCCGGGCGGGGCTGCGGGGGCGAGGGCGGGGGCCGGGGGTGGAGCACCGGGAGGGCGGCGCGGGCCGGGCCGGTTGACCGGCCGGGTCCCGGGGTCTCCCGTATGCGTCAGACCGGCCGGTACTCCGCGTGCGGGACAGCCCGCTCCCATGCTGCTTCGTAGGCCGTCGCGTACTGCGTGGCCAATGCCGAGTCGTGGTGGACCTCCATACGCGGACCGGTCCACTGACCCTCGCCGCTGAAGTGGTGCAGGATCACGGTTCCCTCGTCCATGACCCAGCCGTCCAGCGCGGGGAGCAACAGGCCCCGGGCTCGGGAACGGGGCAGCCAACGAACGTCCTCACCCGCTGCGACGTTCGTGAACGTGCCGTCGTACTCGTATCGCACATAGTCGCTCAGAGGCTCGGACACGACGCGTAGCCGTCGCATGACCACACCCCGGCCGGTCGTCTCGGCCACCACGTCCAGCCACGAGCGCCACCATGACGCGCGGTCGTCCGGGTCGTACCGGCGCCCTTGCTGCCAGCGGATGAACTCCGGGTCATCCCGCATGTAGCTGTCCCGCATCTCAAGGTGCATGGCTGCGCGCCGCGCCTTGGCGAGTGCTTCACGTACCGCTGTTGTCACCGTTGTCCTCACTGTCCGGGCGGGGGATGAACTGGAGCATGCCGGCGGGCAGCCGGATCACGGTCTCGTGTGCCGGTACGTCCGTGGAGTGGCCCGGTACTGAGCCGACTTCCTGAGCCTGCCGGATCGTCTCCTCGTCCGCCCTCCATGACTGGATGATCAGGTCACCGGTCGTGTCGTCCAGCCACCTCGTGGGCGAGCCGTCATCGGGGGTGTTGGGCCAAATCCCCAGGAACTTCAGGGCCATTGGGCACTCCTCTGCCGAGTGGGCTGCACCGATGCGCACGAGCCTCACCCCTGCGCGTGATCGGCGCAAGAGGGCAGGCGGAGACGGAGGAAGCCCCCGACAGCTCACCCCGGCGAGGATCCCGACAGCGCCTGAAGGGTGCGCCCCCGGCGTCGGGGTGGGACGCCCGGTGAAGGTCAGGGCCGGGGCGGTTGACCGCTCGTAATCCAGCCGGACTTCTTCATCAGCGCTGGTCAACGGCTTGGGCGTGGAGAGTGTTGCGGGCTGGAATACCAAGAGTTCCTGAAGGACGGGATCACGAATATCTCGATTCCGCTTCGAGGGTCAAGCGAATTGACGATGAATCGACCGCCACGCCCGCCGCGCGGCGAGTTCGCGAGATCACCTGGCTGGCGGCACTCCTTCACATGCGGCGGGATTGGACTTCTGAACAGGTGGGCGGCGCTGCCTCATGTGAGTTAATCGAACCCTGCACATGCGGGGAATGTCGGATGATCGACAATATGAATTCAAGTATTTTCATCGCGCGCTGCGCCGTCGAATGCGCAATCATTCCCCCCATGCTCTTACTTATTGTTGACACATGGATTTCCCTGCGTAATATGCAGCGACAGCAACAAGGATTCCCGGGCGATCGGTAGGGCCCGGAATGCCACGGCCCCCCACAGAAAATGGCCTTTCGAGTGAAGCTGAAGATCCCTCAAACGGCTCACCGCCGTAGTTTGTCCGGCTTGCTGGCCTCGGCCCTTGCCGCAACGATTGCCACCGCGATGGTCGCCCTGACGCCGACGCAGGCGCTGGCCATCGCGACACCCGTACCTCTCGCTACGGCCGCGAGCTTCTCCGTTCTGGCAGGTTCGCAAGTAACCAACACCGGCCCCTCCCTGATCAGCCACGACCTCGGGGTGCACCCGGGGACAGCCATCACCGGATTCCCGCCCGGCCAGGTACTCGGCGCCGTGCACTCCGCGGACGCTGTCGCACTCCAGGCCAAGTCCGACCTGGTCCAGGCGTACAACAACGCGGCCGGCCAGGCCACGGACTTCGCGCTTCCGGCGGGAATCGGCATGGGCAACACGCTGCTCCCGGGCGTCCACACCGCCGTATCCGGTGTCGGGCTCACCGGCGACCTGATCCTGGACGCCGGGGGGAACCCGAACTCGGTCTGGGTGTTCCAGATTCCTGAAGCCCTGACGACGGCGTCCTCCAGCCGGGTGCTCCTCACGAACGGCGCTTCGGCGTGCAACGTGTACTGGCAGATCGGGAGTTCGGCCACTCTCGGCACCAACTCCACCTTCGTGGGCACCATCATGGCTCTGACTTCGATCAGTGTGACCACGGGGACGAACATCGAGGGCCGGGCGCTGGCCCGTAACGGCGCCGTGACGCTCGACACCAACAGAATCTTCCTCGGCGGGTGCGCGACCACCACCACCGGTGGGACGACGACCGGTACGACCACCGGAACCACCACCGGAACCACCACCGGTACGACCGCTGGAACCACCACGGGGACGACGACAGGAACCATCGCCGGTGCGACCACCGGCGGTCTGCTCAGCGGCGGTCTGGTGAGTGGCGGTCTGGTAAGCGGCGGCCTCCTGGGCGGACCCATCGTCGGCGTCGTGAGCGGAGGCACCTCGGGCAACATCTCCGGCAATACCTCCGGGAACACCGTGGGGACCACCGCCGGGAACAGCACCTCCGGGAACACGAAGGGCAACACCGCCGGGAATGCCACCCTCGGAAACACCGCCGGCGGGAACATCACCGGCGGGCACGGTGACCACGGGCCCGGCCACGGTGAGAAGCCTGGTGGACCGGACCACGGCGACCACCCCGGTGGGCCTGGCCACGGCGACCACCCCGGCGGGCCGGGCCACGGGCACGATGAAGGGCCCGGCAAGCCAGGCCACGGCGACCACTACGGCTACGGCGACAAGCCCAACGACCATGAGGGTCATGAGGGTCATGAGGGCCCCCAGGAGCAAGAGGCCTACTAGGCAGCACACTGCGGTAGGCCCGCTCGGGTGACAGCGCACGGCGGATTCCTCATCGAATCCGCCGCGCGCCGTCTCGGTGACAGTCCGCAGGAAGAGTCAGGCGCGCGCGAGTAGTAGCTGATATGAGAAAGTCAGGGTGAGCGGTGTCGAGCGGAATTGAATCAGCGGACGTGAAGGAAATCCAGCAGTCCGATTCCGGTCCGGTCGCACAGGAATGTCCTGACGCCGTGGCCACACCGGTCAAGCGGCCGGGGGGTGCCCGCGCGCTGAAAGCAGGGCTGTACACCGCCGTGATTCTGTGCCTGGCGACGACTCTCGCCCACGTCGCTCTGGTATTCCTTCATGTGGCACCCGCCAGCACCGTCTCCAAGCGATTCAGCCCGCAGATCAACGCATGGGTGTATCCCTTTTTCGAACAGAACTGGCGGCTGTTCGCCCCGGAACCCGACTCCGTCAACCGGCAGGTCCTGGCGAGAGCCGCACACACACGCTCCGACGGATCGATGAAGGTGAGCGCCTGGTTCGACCTGGTTGCCGAGGACAACTCCGCAGTCGAGCACAGTGTGTTTCCGAGCCACACGGCACAGAACCTCCTGCGCCGCGCCTGGACCTCCTATACCGATTCACACGGAGGAGACGACAATGCGCGCACCGAACGCGCCGTGATGATGCAGAAGTATCTGAGCAACATCGCCGCGGACCGCGTCGCCGCCCGCAACGCCGGCACAGTCGACTTCATTCAGCTCCGCGTCGTCACACTGCCCATCGCCGCACCCGGCGCCGCAGTCGGCAACCGCCCCCCGACACCCGTCGAGAACCGGCTGCTGCCCTGGTGGAAGGTGACCACCCATGGGAAATGAGCAGATCCCCCAGACCGCCCCCACGCCACCGGCGCCCCGCCGGCCAACGGGTCGACAGACCGGGTTCGCCGGCACAGCCCACCGGTGGCTCCTCGACCGGATCAGTGCCCTGTGGGCGCTTCTCACCGACAGGCCGGTGTCCCTGTACGCCGCGTCGGCGCTGCGCATCGGCTACGGATCGCTCTACCTGATCTTCCTGCTGCGCGAGTTCCCCCACCGTCATGAGATCTGGGGTGCCGACTCGCCGTGGACTCCCGCGCTGGCGCAACAGCTCTTCGACCAGACGGGCTGGAACAGCATCCTGACCCTGTCCGACAGCCGTGCCTACTTCGAGCTCTGCTACGTGATGGCCCTCGTCACGTCCGCGCTGTTCATGCTGGGCTGGCGGACCCGCGTCATGTCCATCCTCTTCGCCCTCGTGGTGACCTCGTTCCATGCCCGAGCGATCTTCATGACGGACGGGGGCGACAACCTGACCCTGCTGATGGCCCTCTACCTCGTCCTCACCGCGTGCGGACGGCGCTGGTCCCTGGACGCGCGCAGAGACCGGCTCAAGGCGGCTCGTGCGGGCAACGCGCCAAAGCTGGTGAGGCGCTTCTCCGTGCAGCAACTCCTGGATGCCCGGACAACCTTGACCACGGTCGTGCACAACTGCGGCATCTTCGTCATCGCGGCACAAGTCTGTGTCCTCTACGGAGCAGCCGGCCTGTACAAGGTCCAGGGTGCTTCCTGGGGCGGAGGCACCGCTCTCCACTACGTCCTGAACCTCGAACTCTTCCAGCCCTGGCCCGCCCTCTCCCACCTCGTGGACGAGCAGACGATCCTGATCTCGATCGTCGGCTACATGACGGTGCTCTTGCAGGTGGCCTTCCCGTTCGTGCTCTTCGGCAGGCTCAAGTACCCCGTTCTCGTCATGCTGCTGGGCATGCACATCGGCATCGCGGTGCTCATGGGACTGCCTCTCTTCTCCGGCGCGATGATCGTTGCGGACGCCGTGTTCCTTCCCGACCGCTTCTACACCTTCCTGCCTCACCTGTGCCGACGCGCAGCACAGCGGACAGGCATGCGGCGGCCGGCACCCGGGCGATCGGCAGGACCTGGATCCGTACCTTCGCAAGGCAGGCCCGGCGTACCCGGCCCGAAGCATCGAACCACTCCGCCAGGGCAGAAAGACAACGCGCTCGCTACCGGGCTCGCATCCGACCAGAGCTGAGTGACACGGTCCCGGTAGCGCGGGCGGCACTTGCTGTCGGAGAGCGGGCATGCAGTCGCCGGGGTGCGGGCCAAGGGCCCCGTGATCTTCTCAAGGTGCTCTCTGCGCGAGGCGACCTTCACCGGGACCGACCTCGGGGGCGGCCTCTTCGCCGACTGCGACCTCCGGCTGACCGAGTTCGGCGCGGGCGGATACCGGGATCTCGATCTACGCGGAAACGACCTGTCCCAGGTACGCGGGGTCGGCGCTCTCCAGCGCGTCATCGTCGACCGGTCCCAGACACTTCAGCTGGCCGAGGCGCTCGCCGCCGAGCTGGAGCTCACGTACGGCGAGGATCCCGACAGCGCGTGAAGGGTGCGCCCCCGGCGTCGGGGTGGGACGCCCGGGGGTGAAGGTCAGGGCCAGGCCTGCGACCCGGAGGCCGGCCCGGCCCGCGCGGAGTGCGCCGCACGGGTCTATGCGGGAACGCGGGCAGCCCTTGCCCCGGCCCCCGGGGCCCCCTAGTGTCCTGGTCGCATATCCGCACAGAGCCGTGGTGAACGGCCGGGGCGAGGGAGACCGCGTATGTACCTGGACGGTGGTCAGTGGGCCACTTTGTTCGATTCGTTCGAGCGGGAGGCTTTCCGACTCGAAACCCTCCCGGCGTATTCCGTAGAGGGCGAAAAGGAGGAGTACGAGGAGTTCCTGGCCACGGGGAAGCTGGATCTCCCCGAGGACGACCCGTGGCTGCTCAAAGTCCGGGCCTTCGGCGATTCCGGGCGTCAAATCCGGCGGGTGCATACCGTCACCCGCCCGCTCTCCGAGTACCTGCGGTACGAGTTCGCGGCGTACCGCTACAACGTCGCCGCCGGGGAGGACGTACGCATTCTCGACCTCACCGACCGCGACAACCCGGGCCTGCCCGATCAGGACTTCTGGATGTTCGACGAGTCCAGGGTCGTGGCCATGAACTACCGGGCGGACGGCACCCAGATCGGCCGCGAGCTTCTGGAGAACCCGGACCTCGCGCTGTTCCGCCGATGGAGAGAGCTGGCTCTCTCGCTGGCGACCCCGTTCACGGAGTACGACACGGATCGGTCGTAGCCCGCAGCGGGCAGAAGGGATGCCTGTGCGTACCCATATCTCTGATTGGCACTCGCGCTACCACCAGTGGTTCGCAGCCCCGCAGACCGTCGTGGTCCAGCCCACCACCTGGTGCAATCTCGACTGCGCGTACTGCTATCTCCCTTTCCGTCGGCTCAGCCACCAGATGTCTCCCGAGGTCGCCGGTGCCCTGGCGGCCTCGGTCGCCACGCTCACGGAGAGCGGGCACCCAATGGGCGTGGTCTGGCACGGCGGGGAGCCGTTGGCCGTCGGTCCACGGCGGTTCACCACGCTCCTCGCTCCCTTCGAGGCCCTGCGCCGTGAGGGCAGAGTGCACCACTACGTCCAGACCAACGCCACCCTGATCAGCGACGCATGGTGCGATCTGCTCATCGCGCATGACGTACAGGTGGGCGTAAGCATCGACGGCCCAGCAGCGCTGAATGCCGAGCGCGTCGATCTGCGGGGCAAACCCACCTTCGAACGGACTCTGCGGGGGATCGAGCGGCTGCGTGAGCGGGACATCCCCTTCTCCACCATCGCGGTGGTCGGAGACCAGGGCATCGTGATGCCGGAAGAGCTGCTGGAGTTTCTGACGACACTGGGCTGCCACTCGGCAGGCTTCAACATCGAGGAGGCCGAGGGCGTGAATCTCGGCAGACCATCGCCCGGCCCCGAGCAGGCCGAGGTCTTCTGGCGTCATGTGCTCACCTGGACGCTGGGACACGACGGCGGGCCCAGGTTTCGGGAAGTGGAGCGGCTCGCCGAGTACCTTCGACTGATGCGCACCGGGAATCGGCCCGAGTGGGAGCGGCGGCGTCTCGACCCGATACCCACCGTGTCCTGGAACGGCGATGTGGTCCTGCTCTCGCCAGAGCTGGCCGACACCGTCGACCCCGTCTACGACGACTTCCTGGCTGGCAGCCTCCTCGAAAATCCCTTACCCGAGATCCTCCGTGGCGCGCACCGTCTCCGCTACGTCCGTGAATTCCTGACTGGGCTTGAGCGCTGCCGGGCAGAGTGTGAGTTCTTCGACTTCTGCCGTGGGGCTCAGGCCGCCAACCGATATTTCGAGAACGGCAGTCTCACCTCCACGGAGACCAACTATTGCCGGGTCTCCCGGCAGGCCCTGGTCACGGCACTGTCCGGTCTTGCAGCAGAGGAGACATCGACATGACGCTTCTGGAACAGCTCGCGGCATCCGACGCGGTCGTCGTGACAGAGCTGGTGGAATCACATGGCGGCTTCGTGTCGGCAACCGACCGAGCGGCATGGGACAACAACCCCACCTGGGACAACTGGACGAAGACCCCTGCTCCCTTCGACAACCGTCCGACCTGGGACAACTGGAACAAGAAGAAGTAGCCCCGCCCTGTCGGCCCAGTGCCACGGGGACCCGACACCACCGGGACGCTTCCGCTGAAAGGCATCTCGATGAACACCCGCATCATCCGCCGCACAAGCGTCACCCTGCCCTCCCTCAACGAACCCGGCCTGTACTTGTCCAACATCTCTTCCCTGGAGGGAGGCCGGGGCCGGATCGCGGAGTTCCAGTACGCGGATGCCGGCCTGCGTGATCTCGACCTGGCCGACACCCATCTCATGGACGGCCGAATCACCGGGCTCACGGCGCAGCGCACCCGATTCGACCGGCTCCGGGTCGACTCGGTGGAGTTCACCGGCTGCGATCTGTCCTCGCTCCAGTGGAGCGATAGCAAGATCTCCCGTGTGGTCTTCACCGGCTGCAAACTGATGGGGGCCTCGCTCGACGGGCTCACCCTCGACAACGTCGTCTTCGAGGACTGCCGACTCGACTACTGCACCTTCACCGGGGTGCAGACCAAGGGCCCTGTGATCTTCTCAAGGTGCTCTCTGCGCGAGGCGACGTTCACCAGGACCGATCTCGGTGCCGGCCTCTTCGCCGACTGCGACCTCCGGCTGACCGAGTTCGACACGGGCAGATACCGGGATCTCGATCTACGCGGAAACGACCTGTCCCAGGTGCGCGGGGTCGGTGCCCTCAAGCACGTCATCGTCAACCGGTCCCAGACACTTCAGCTGGCCGAGGCTCTCGCGGCCGAGCTGGAACTTACGTACGGCGAAGACCTCGACAGCGCGTAGGTGGTGCGCCGATTCGGGAGGCTCAATGGGACCACGACTGGTCTTCGGCCGATTCGACGGCATCTGGGGGCGGATCGACACCACTGCGGTACGGACGACCAGCTGCGAATGCGGCTACGACGAGGGAGCTGTCGTCCCCCGTGATGACTGGCATCCGCTGAGCCGCGAGGCCGCTGAGCGGCTGCGGCCTGATGCGTCGATTCCCGCCAGTGTGCGGATCGAGCTTGTCCGACGCCGCCTGCCCGCCTTCGAACCACAGGACATTGCGGGCCGCCTCGAAGCCGCGTCCTCTCTCGACCCGCTGCCCGGCCGCTGGCCCAGCAAGCTCCTGGGCTGCACCGTCAGCCATGGCGATCGGCGGACCACCACCGAGGACTCGACCACCGGGCGGCGCATCGGACTGCACGTCGACAATTTCGACCGGCTTCCTTATGGCAGACGCCACGAAGGACGACGACGGCTGTGCCTCAACCTGGGGCCCGGCTCGCGCTATCTGCTCCTCGGCGGCCAGGACATCGAGCACATCTGTCGGGCCCTGAAACGCGATCTGGAGCAACACTGGCCCCACACCGAGGATGTACGCCGCTATGTGACGGAGGGTCTTCCGCTGCGCTGCCTGCGCATCCGCCTCGATCCGGGCGACGGATACATCGCGCCGACCGAGTTTCTGCCGCATGACGGCTCCACGGCCGGTATCGCGCTGCCGTCCGTTGCGGCGTTCTGGCTGGGGCAGCCCCGGTAACACGCGCCCCCGGCGTCGGGTGGGACGCCGGGGGCGGGGGGTGGGGCGGTCAGAGGGCCGGGTGGGCCTTGAGGTCGCGGATGAAGGCGGTCCACGGGCCGGGGGTGAAGGTCAGGGCCGGGCCGTGGGGGTTCTTGCTGTCGCGCACCGGGAGCACGCCGGGGACGCCGTCGGCGACCTCGACACACGAGGCTCCCTCACCGTTGCTGTAGCTCGACTTGCGCCAGAGGCTCGTCGCCACCTCGACGCACTCGGCTCCTTCGCCGTTGCTGTAGCTCGACTTGCACCAGCTGGTCACGGCGGTCGAGTCAGGAATCGTCACCATGCTTCACCTCGTTGACGAAAGCGGTCCACGCTCCGGTGCCGAAGGCCAGCGCCGGGCCGTGCGGGTTCTTGCTGTCGCGCACCGGGAGCACGCCGGGGATGCCATCGACCACCTCGACGCACACGGCTCCCTCACCATTGCTATAGCTCGACTTGCGCCAGCCGGTCAGCGCGGAGGAGTCAGGAATCGTCGTCATCTTCATACCCTTTCAGGTAGCTGTGGAGCAGGTCGAGCGTCTCGTCCTTCGGCAGGGCCTGAGAACGAGCCTCATCGAAGCGCTGCGTGAGTTGGAGAAGGCGTCGTGGTGCCTCCACCAACTCGCCCGAGGCAAAGCTCTCGGCATAACCGATCGTAGCGCCGTTCTCAAGAGTCAGCAGATACAGGCAACCGCCCATCAGGGAATGCTCCCCACGCGTAAACGGCAGCACCTGGACGGAGATGTGTGAAGCCTCGACAGCCTTCAAAATGTGGCCGACTTGCCCCATCATGCAGCCTACGCCCCCAACTGGGCGCTTGATGGCCGCTTCATCCATGATTGCCCAGTAGAGAGGTTTGTCCTGCTTCTCGAAGATCCGTCTGCGACGCATCCGAATGGCGACTCGCTCCTCTATGTCGTCCGCCGACACCCCGGGCAGCGAGATCCGGATCAGGGCGCGCGCATAGTCCTCGGTTTGCAGCAGACCAGGGACCACACTGCTATCGAATACCTGGATGCGCGCCGCCTTCTCCTCGTTCTCCACGATCTTTTGGCCATAGTCGGGAATCGTCGAGTGCTGCGCCAGCTCCAGCAGCTCCGCAAAAAGCCCCAACGTACCGAAGTACGCGTCCAACGCCTCCGCCAACCCCTCCGACGGCAGCTGCTCCCCCCGCTCCACCCGGCTCAGATATGTGTGCGGATACTTCACCCGCTCCGCCAAGCCGCGCTGCGACAGCTCCCCCTCCGTACGCAGGCGCTGCAAGCGCCGCCCCAGCACCGTACGCGGAGTCGGCTTCCCAGGGTCTTCGTTGTTCAGCTCCACAATCGAACTCGCTTTCACATCGCTGTCCACAGAGTTCTGTTGGTGACAGACGAGACCGACACCTGACGTGCCGTTTCAGCGATGGTAATAGCGGAATCCCTCCCCACGCGGCGGAATCCCTCATTCGATAACAGTGGCCCGAAGAGGGCCCCCGCAACCGACGCAACCGGTCCGGGGGCTTTGGCCAACGCTTTCCAAGGAGCGTCAACATGGCGGAGCTTATCGCCCATTCCTTCGGCCTGCCCACCCCGGATTTAGTCACCCTCGCATTCGTCTCCGGGGAGGCGGTGGCATGATGACCGAGCCGTGTCACGACATCGCGGCGACGCTCGTGGTCTCCCGCTGGAGCCGGCGGGTCCGCTCCGTCGGGCGGGCGCGGGCCGAGCTGCGGACCCTGCTCGCGAGTTGGGGGCTGGCCTGCATCGAGGACTCCGCCCTTCTTGTTCTCTCCGAACTGCTCTCCAACGCCGTCCAGCACGCCCAGGTCTCCCCGGGCCGCGACATCGAAACCCGGTACGAGCGGCTCCACGACGGGCTGCGGATCGAGGTGCACGACGCCTCCGACACCCTGCCGCTGCTCGGCGTGCCCGCACCGGACGCCACCAGTGGGCGCGGGCTGCTGCTGGTGGAGGCGCTCGCCGCGAAGTGGGGCGTATCCCGGCGGGACGGGCCCGGGAAAGCCGTCTGGGCGGAGATCGCCACGGCCGGTGAGGAGTACGCGCGGCCCGTCTGACCCGGCGTACGGGCAGGGCCCCGCCCCTCCGCCCCGGGGGGAAGCGGCGGAGAAGCGGGGCCCGTCGTGATGGTCCGCCCGGGGCGGGCCGACGGCGGAGGGCCGTCCCGGGCGGACCGGTTCAGGGGGGTGGCTACGCCTCGCGGACCTCGAAGGAGTCCAGGACGAACTCGGACTTCCAGGCGTCGGCGACCTTCCGCAGGCCCACCCAGGCCTCGCCCTCGTCCGGTGCGGTGAACTCGTCCTCCCACACCGTCGGCCCGGTCGCCACCGGCACCGGCTCGCGGGTCAGTTCGCGGTCGTCCACGCCCGTGACCCACGCGTACTGGCCCGCGTGCTCGTTCTCGTACCGGAAGGTCACCCGGTACCGCTTCCCCGGCTCGAAACGGACCATGTGCTGGACCGTCCGGTAGACCAGGCCGACGTTCTCACCGCGTGATTTCAGCGACTCGGTCCCGTCGATCACATCGTCGATCGCCTTCCCGTTCCAGCCACGCTGGGTGAACGGCGCATGGCGCTGGGCGATATGGGTGCGCGGGTCCGTCGCCCCGCCCGCGTCGCCCTTCACGAAGACGCCCCAGCCCTGGGGGACGTTCTGGAAGTCCTCGTACGCCACCGTCCCCGCCTTCCGGGTCGGGACAGCCGGCACCACCCGGACGTTGTCGAAACGGACCCGGGCCGCACCCGCCGCCGCCCGCAGCGCGAGCGTCACCGGGCCACCGCCCTCCGGGACCGTGAAGTACGTGAACATCCGCTGGAAGCGGGTGCCATGCTTGCGGTCGGCCGCGACATAGTTGACCGCCGTGGAGACATCCGTCCAGTTCTCCGCCGTGACGCCGTCCGCGGTGCGGACCTCCAGGCTCGCCCGGCGGCGCTCCCCCGCCCGCTCCCCCACCTCGACCTGCACGGACGCCGCGTACGCCCCCGGCTTGAGACGGCCGAGCCGCTGGCTCACCGAGCAGCCCCCCGCGCCCATCACCAGCTCGTAGTCCCCGAGCGGGCTGAGCACCACCGACGCCGCGCCCGCGACCCGCCAGCCCTCCAGCGAACCGGAGTGGAAACCGGGGTCGTACACCGGAGTCGCCTCGCCCCACCCCGGGTCCGGCACCGCCCGCGCCCGGGTGCGGTAGACCACGTACGGCTGATCCGCCGCCGCCTCGATGGTCACCCGGCCCGCGCGTACCCTCAGCTCCCGCTCGAACACCCGGCCCTGATCGGTGAGGCGGTACAGCACCGCCTTCGACGCACCCGCCCAGCCGCGCGGCAACCGCCAACTGGTCGCGCCGCCCTCCGGGTTGTAGTGGTACAGCTTCGCGGGATCCGTCGCCCGGCGCGGCTCCCAGGGGAGGAGATACGAGCCGCCCTCGTACACCGTCCGGCCATCGGTCTCGATCCGCCGTACGCCGCCGGTGTCCGACACCGTGCTCGGACCGAAGAAGGTGATCTCGTGATCGGTCCAGCGCTTGACGGGATACGCCTGGAGATACTTCGCGGGCAGCGACTCCGTCCAGATCAGCCGGTAGAAGACGGTCCAGTCCGTCTTCCCCACCCAGCCCTCGAAGTTCCCCGTGCGCGGAATGCCCAGCAGTGTCGGCCACTTGTCGGCGAAGACGTCCTTCTGGTGGTTGCGGATGAACCGGATGAGTTTCGAGTTGATGCCGCGCGAGGAGTCGGGGCCGTAATCGGTCTCGGTGGCCCAGTGCGCCCACAGCGCCGAGCGCTCCAGACCGTGACCCCACTCGGTGGTCACCTGCCAGCCCTGCTCGCGCAGCGCCCGCTGCAACCGGTCCGAGGTCCAGCCGGACTCGCGGAAGACATCGATGTACAGCATGTTCAGCGCGGGATCGGTCTCGGCCCGCAGATCGGCGAACCGCTTGATGATGTCGCCGCTGACCAGATCCCTGCGCTGATCGATACGGTAGGACTGGTCCAGCCAGTCCCACTGTTCGTTCTTCTTGTCGACCAGCGTCTCGGAGAACGCGTCGGCCACCGGATACGACTCCGTGGCGTTGACATGGACGCCGAAGTCGCTGCCCCAGGCGCGGCCCTCGCGCACCAGGGTGTTGAGGTCGGCCAGCCCGCCCGCCCTTTTGTTGTGATTCCCCGCGTAATCGGGGTGGGCCGAGTCGTGGCCCTCCGACTGATAGCCCTTCAGCAGGGTGTACTGCCGCAGCCCGTCCGTCGCCAGCGAGATCCGCTTCACCTGGTCGAGAGTGGCGAGAAAGGGATTGGTGGCCTGCGAAGCAAAATTGAAGGGGATGTGCGGGACCACCCGCAGATGCTGCTCCTCCGCGCCGAGCGGGTTCACCATCACATCGCGGAACGCGATGGCCGCGTCCTGCCAGTCCACGACCCCGTCGCCGTTGCGGTCGCCCGTGATGACGACCGTGGCGTACGGCAGGGGTTCGACCTGGTCGACGGGCGCGGTCGCCGCCCGGTGCGTCCACTCCCCGAGGACCAGCCGGGCCTCCGTATAGCCCTCCCGGGCGACCGTCTGCCGCCAGAGCCTGCCGTTCTCCCAGGTGGTGCCGGACGCCCCGGCGGGCTTGTCCCACACGGTGTTGGTCTCGATCGCGCCGCCGAGCCGATCATGGGAGACGACCGCGTACGCGCAGCCCGTGGGCTTCTCCTCCGGCGGGGTCTGCGCACTGAGCTCGATCAGAGTGTCGCCGCTCGCCGACTTGTCGAGCTGGATACGGGCCGCCAGCAGGGCCGCGCCCGGCTGGTCGCTGCGGACCGAGAGCAGCGCCAGCGACGGAATCCGCAGGGTGCCCACCCGCAGCGCCTCGGTGTCCGCGATCCGGGTCACCCGCCAGTGGACCCGCCGTCCCGCCACCCGGATCTCGACGCCGATCTCGGTGGGGCCGAAGGCGAGGGTGTACGCGACACGGTCGCCGCGTGCCTTCGCGGTGACCTTCCCGGGGGTGCGGGCGACGGAGTCGATCAGCACCGAGGCGACCGGGTCCCGCTCGCCGTACAGCACCGCCCCGGTGTCACGATCGGTGTACGAGACGACGCGCGGGAAACCGCTGTCGACTCGGACTTCGAGCTCGTCCGAGCGGAGCACGGTCTCCGACCGGGCCGACGCGAACGCCGCCGAGGGGCCGCCGCCGACCGCGACGCCCGCGCCGGCCAGGGCGGTGGCCGCCACCACGGTTCGGCGGCTGGGACCGGCATCTGATCCGTACACGCTCGTCCTCCTCGGTCGCGGTGCTTTGTCGCACACGACAATCTGCGCCGGGAAGAGGAGCGGGCCCATGGACAAAGGTGGGGCAGGTGTTGGACTAAAGCGTCCTCACACCTGCCCCACCCGTTACCGCTACCGTTTACAGGGTCGCCGCAGCCGCCTTGATCTCCGCGGCGAAGGTGGAGACCTCGGTGTAGACACCGGGGTAGTTGGGCCGGGCGCAGCCCAGGCCCCAGCTCACGATGCCGACCTGGATGTAGGCGCCCGCGTTGTCGCGGCGGAACATCGGGCCGCCGGAGTCACCCTGGCAGGTGTCGACCCCGCCCTGGGTGAAGCCCGCACAGATCTCCTCGCCCGCCACCAGCTCCGGGTACGACTGTCCACAGGAATCGTCCGAGACGAACGGGACCTGGGCCTTGAGCATGTAGCGCTGCTGCGCCCCGCCCTCACGGGCCGCGCCCCAGCCGGCCACGGTGAAGTCGCCGCTGTTGTACGAGGCGTCCTCGGCGATCTTCAGCGTCGGCAGGTTGATCGGGGTCGCGAGCTTGACCAGCGCCCAGTCCTTGCCGGTGCCGTTGTAGCCCGGCGCGCGGTGGATCTTGGTGGATCTCACCCTTATCGCGCTGGCGCTCTGGAGGTCCACGACACCGGCGGTGGCGGTGATGCTGGTGTTGTTGCCGGTGGCACCGACGCAGTGCGCGGCGGTGAGCACGACCTGCGGGCTGATCAGCGAGCCGCCGCAGCCCATGGAGAGCCGGACCATGAAGGGGAACTCACCCTGAGCCGCGCGGGTTCCGCCCACGACCGGCGGCGGGGCGGCGAAGGCCGAGGTGGGCTGGAGACTGACCGCAGCGAGCAGCACGGCACCGGCCGCGGCACAGCGCTTGAGGGTTCGGAGAAGCTTCAACGATCTGCCTTTCGTGGGGGGTACGCGAACATCACGCCGGAGTCGGGGACCCAGGCCAGAGAGCACGTTCTGACATGGGCCCGACAAGGCGATGTCCGGGATTATGAGGAGTACGTGAGCGGCGCCA
>NZ_VCLA01000200.1:25083-36891 GCF_009600885.1 Streptomyces jumonjinensis | reverse complement strand
GGCGGCGGGCGGACGGCTGGGGTCATCTGCTGGGCGACTGCGGCGGCGGCTCCTGGATCGGCCGGGCCGGTCTGGAGGCCGCGCTCCGCGCCCATGACGGCCGGGCCGGCGGCTCCGCGGCGCTGCTGGAGGCCGCCGAGGCGGTGTTCGGCCCGGCGGGCGAGTTGCCGGGCCGGGTGTATCCGCGGACGGACCGGCCCGCCGTGCTGGCCTCCTTCGCACCGGAGGTGGCCCGCTGCGCCGCCGCCGGGGACCCGGTGGCGGCGGAGGTGCTCGCGCTGGCGGCCCGTCATATCGCCGAGGCGGCGCAGGCCGTGTGCCCACCCGCCGGCGAGGGCGTCCCGCCGGGGGAAGTCGCCCTGACGGGCGGTCTGTTCAAGCTGGGCGACCCGCTGACCGTACCGCTGCGGGCCGAGTTGTCGCGACGGCTGCCCGGGGTGCGGCCCCTCTCCCCGGACGGCGATCCGCTGGCCGGTGCGGTGCTGCTGGCGTCGGCGCTGGCGACCGGGACGCTGCGGCTGCCGCGCCATCCGACGCTGCTTCACATCCCGTCCCCTCCAGGGTTCATGTCACAGCAGAGCGGGGCAGATGAGACGGGGGGTACCCAGATGGACGATATCCATCGGATAAATACGGACAGATGACGCTTGACCACCCCCTCCCCGAACAGTGGCGCCCTCAAAGCCAGTAGCATGCGGCGCCATGAGCTCCCCCACTGGGCCCGCATCCGGCCTGCCAGTACGAATGCCGCGACCCCGTCAGTCCGGTCGGCACCGCCGCCCGGAACCGGTGGCCGCTCCCGAGGGCGCGCCCGCGCTCGTTCTCGCCGTCCCCGGCACTCCCGGGCCCGCCGCCCGCGGACTGGCCGAGGAGACGATAAGCATCGCTCGGTCCGAGCTGCCGGGCCTCGACGTCGGCATCGGTTATCTCTACGGCGACGACCACGAGTACCCCTCGCTGGAGGGCGTGCTCGCCGGGACGGCGGCCCGGCGTACGGAGCGGTACGCGATCGCCAGGGCGGCGGGCCGCGAGGTGACCGAGCCCGAGGGCCCGGCCTCGGTCGTGGTGCCGCTGCTCGCCGGCCCGGACCATGTGCTGATGGGGCGCATCCGCCAGGCGGTCCTGGACAGCGGCTCCGCCGCCGAGCTGACCGATGTCCTCGGTCCGCACCCGCTGCTCGCCGAGGCCGTGCATGTGCGGCTCTCCGAGGCGGGTCTGGCCCGTGCCGACCGGGCCCGGCTGTTCACCGTGGCCACGGCGGCCGACGGCATCATCCTGGCCACGGTCGGAGGCGACGAGGCCGTGCAGGCCGCCGGGATCACCGGGATGCTGCTGGCCGCGCGCCTCGCGGTGCCCGTGATGGCCGCGGCGCTCGACCGGGAGGGCTCGGTCGGCGCGATCGCCGAGCAGCTGCGCGACTCCGGCTCCATGCAGCTGGCGCTCGCCCCCTATCTGGTCGGCCCCGAGCTGCCGGAGGGACTGCTGGAGGCCGCCGTCAAGGACGCGGGCTGTGCGGCGTCCGAGCCGCTGGGCGCGTATCCCGCGATCGGCAAGCTGGTGCTGTCGCAGTACACGTCCACGCTGGGCATCACCCCGCGTCCGCAGGGCTCGCCCGCGCACTGAGCCGGGCGGGGCGGGGGCCCAGCGGCCTCCTGGGCGGCGGGTGTCGTACCGCCGCCCGGCCGCCCCGCGGGATCAGCAGAAGATCACACAGGAGGCCGCGGGGGCGTCCAGGGAGCCCGCCCGCCGCGGAATCCCCGTCGCCGGGTCGATGTCGAACCAGGTGACGTCGCCGGAGCGCTCATTGGCCGCGTAGAGCCTGCGGCCGGTCGGGTCCAGCGCGAGATCGCGCGGCCAGTCGCCGCCGCACGGCACGGTGGTGATCAGCTCGGCCCGTTCGCCGGTCTCGTCGAGGGAGAGCACGGCGATGCTGTCGTGTCCCCGGTTGGCGGCCCACAGCCACCGGCCGTCGTGCGACACCACGATCTCCGAGGGGTAGCAGGGGCCGTCCGTGCCGTCCGGGAGTACGGGGGACTCGCCGAGCGGCTCCAGTACGCCCGCGACGGCGTCCCAGCGGCAGACGGTGAGCGTGGGCTCCAGTTCGTTGAGCACATAGGCGTGGGTCCCCGCCGGGTGGAAGGCGAGATGGCGCGGCCCGGCGCCGGGGCGCAGCGCGGTCTCGCCGTGCGGGGTCAGCTCGCCCGACGCGGCGTCGAGGGCGTGGATGTGCACGGAGTCGGTGCCGAGGTCCACGCCGAGCACCCAGCGTCCGCTGGGGTCGGGCAGCACCTGGTGGGCGTGCGGGCCGCGCTGGCGGTCCGGGTCGGGCCCCTGGCCGTGGTGCTGGACGACCCTGGCCGCGCCGGGTTCGCCGCCGTCGCGGACGGGGAGCACGCTGAGGCTGCCGGAACCGTAGTTGGCGGTCAGCAGAGAGCCGGCGAAGACGGCGAGATGGGTCGGGCTCGCGCCGAGCACCGACGCCGGCGTGCCGAGGGGCCGGGGGGCGGCTCCCCCGATGTCGAAGGCGGCTACGGCGCCTTCCTCGGTCTCCGATACGGCGTAGAGGACCGGTGCGCCGCCGGAGGGCGCGAGCGCGAGATACGAGGGGTCGGCGATGGCGTCGCTGGCCCCTGTCTCGGTCAGCGCGCCGGTCTCCCCGTCGACGGCGGCGGCGATGACTCCGCGTCCCCCGGCCGAGGTGAACGACCCGATGAATGCCCGTCCGGTGGTCTTGTGGCCCACGGTCTTCCCCTCATTGATCTTTCGTTGGCGAGCCGACGGTAGCAGCGGTCTAGACCAAGTGTCTGCACCGGATTTCCGCCGCTGGGGCGGCGGCGGACCTCGCGGTCAGGGGTACGTGGGGGACGCGGTCAGGCAGGCACGGGGGAGGTACGCGCGGGGGCGCGGCGAGGTCCGTGGCCGGGGGGAGTACGCGCGGGGGGCGCGGCGAGATCCCCGGTCAGGCGGGCACGGCGGATGCGCGCAGGGGCGCGGCGAGGTCCGCGAGCGCGCGTTCCAGGGCGTGGAGGTGGGCGAGGGCCGCCTCCGCCCCGGGGTGGGCGGCCGGCGCCCCGGCGGTGTGCCGGCCCGGCTCGCGCTGTGCCGGGGGTACGAGGGCGTGGACGGCGGTCTCGACCCGTCGGCAGGCGGCGGCGAGCCGGGCGTCGTGCGAGGCGGCCGGGTCGGCCGCGACGGAGGCGAGTCCGCGCAGTTCGCGCGCGCAGTCGTCCAGCAGGGCGAGCACCTTGCGGGCGCGCTCCTTGCGGGCCCGCAGCGGGCTGAGCGGATGCACCAGCGGGGTGACGGAGAGCCGGACCCGGCCGAGGAGCGTCTCCAGCTCCGCGACGCGCGGCGCGGGGTCGGCGGCGGGGGACCCGGCCAGCCGGGCGGCGGCCTCGGCGGTGCAGCGGTGGACGGAGCGCAGCGCCTGCTGGATCCAGGCGTCGGTGGTGGCGTGGGTGGTGACGGGCAGCACCAGTACGACGGCGACGGCCGCGCAGAGCGCGCCGACGCCGGTCTCCGCGACCCGCAGGGCGAGCAGTGCCCCGTCGAGGACGCCGAGCAGTCCGTAGAGCAGGCTGACCAGGACGGTGACGAAGGCCATCATCCAGGTGTAGGAGACCGCGGCGGTGTAGAAGATCCCGAAGACGCAGAGGGCGGCCATGACGGCGGTGGGGATCGTCTCCCCCTGGGCGGGCACGGCGACGAGCAGCCCGGCGGCGATGCCGGTCACGGTGCCGGCGACCCGGCGGAAGCCCCGGACCAGGGTCTCGCCCCGCGAGGCGGTGTTGACGAAGATCCACCAGGCCGCGCCGACCGCCCAGTACCAGCGCTCCTGTGACAGGAGCTGCCCGAGCGTCAGCGCGAGCGCTCCGGCGACGGCCACCTGGACGGCCTGGCGGGTGGTGACCCGGGCGAGGCCCGAGGCGGCGGGCGGGGCGGGCACGGCGGGCGGCGGCTGCCTGCGCTCGATGCACCAGAGGCCGAAGCGGACCGCCGAGGCGGCGAGCAGGCCGATGAGCATGGCGGAGCAGAGGCCGGGCAGCTCCCCGGGGACCGTGCCGAGGAACTGCGCCACGAAGAAGGTCATGAACGCGAAGACCCCGAGGGTGTGGCCGCGCGGGCCCCATCTGCGGGCGTAGACCCCGGCCACGGCCACGGCGAGGAAGGCCGTGTCGCGCGCCAGGGAGCGGTCGTGGAGCGCGGCGGCGAGCGCGAGCACGGGGAATCCGGCGGCGGGCAGCAGCGCGGTGGTCAGCGCCTGGGCTCGGACGGTGGCGTCGGTGACGGTGAAGAGGGCGAGCAGGGCGGCGAGGCCGCCGGTGATCACCGCGGTGAGCGTATGGCCGGTGAGTGCGCCGAGGAGCACCGCCAGGGCGACGCCGAGGACGGCCCGGGCAGCGGTACGCAGCCGCAGCCGCCCCGGATCCGGAGCCGTGAGCATCCCTTTGAGCACGGCGGGCCGCCCCTCTCTGCTGTGACACGGGAGCCGTGGCACAGCGAACGCCCGGTCTGCGGCGACCGGTGCGGGTGCGCGATGCACGGCATGGAAAAGGCGCCGCGGGTGATCCGCAGCGCCATCGACAGGCCCATGAGAGCATTCGGAACCCCACTGGCTCAAGTGCGCGCGGATTCACTGTGCCAATGGACCAGCTGTGATCGGATGTCGCGTCCGGCGGGCGGGCCAACGGACCATCCGGACCCCGCCCGGGCCCGTCTGGGGCCCGGGCACCGTGCGGCAGGTGATCCACACGGTCCGTGAGCAGGCACGCCGACTGCGGTGACATCCCTGGCCGGATGGTGTCCGGGACATGTCCGGGACAGGCCGAACGCTTGCCCGGGCACGGCCCGGGGATCCAGCCTTGCTGCCTCGGGGGCGTATGCGTACAGGGGGCGTGGGGCGATGCTGGTGACCGATGCCGGTGCGAAGACCGGAAGCGGACGGAATCGATTCGGCCGGTTCGGGGCCGTGACAGAGCTATGGCGGTCGGCCGGCCGATGTCCGGATGATCGGGAACGCCAGAATGACCCGGATGACCCGGATGAACCGGATCATTCGGATCGTCCGGATGGCGGCCATGGAGCCGCGGCGAAGGGATCTCCGCCGGAGAGTCCCCGGCGGACCGCGCCGGACTGTCCACGGCTGGAGATCGTGCGGACTCCCCGGCTGGTCGGGCGTGGCGATCCCGACGTCCATCAGATCCTCTGTCTGCTGCACGGGGGGACGGGCAGCCTGGAGCAGGCCGGACGGACCGCCCGGCTGCGGGCCGGCGAGCTGGTCGTGGTGGACGGCTCCCTGCCCTGCCGGGGGTGGCTCCAGGGCCCGCCCGAGCTGCTGCGCGCCCTCGTCGTCCATGTCCCGAGGGCCCTGCTGCCGCTGCCGCCGGGGGCGGTCCGGGAGCTGCTCGCCCGTCCCGTCGCGCTGGACCGGGGCCTGGGCGGGGCGCTCTCGCACTGGCTGACCGATGTCTGCGCCCGCGCGGACGAGTTCGCCCCGGCGGACCTCTCCGCGCTCGCGTCGGTCACCGTGGATCTGCTCGTCCCGCTGTTGGGGCGGTCGCACCGCGCCGGCGGGGGACCGGAGAGCGCGGAGGACCGCAGAGGGGCCCTCCGGCGGCAGATCCAGGATCACATCCGGCGGCATCTCGCCGATCCGGAGCTCTCCCCGGCCTCGGTCGCCCGGGCGCACAGCATCTCGCTGCGCTATCTGTACCAGCTCTTCCGGGAGCAGGAGGTGACCGTCGCCGGGTGGATACGGCAGTGCCGGCTGGAGCGGTGCCGTCGCGATCTGGCCGACCCCGGGCAGTCGTTCCGCACCATCCACGCCATCGCCGCCCGCTGGGGTTTCACCAGCGGCGCCCACTTCAGCAGGGCGTTCCACACCGCCTACGGGCTGCCGCCCAGCGAGTACCGCGATCTGGCCCGGACCGGTCCGGCCTGACCCGGGACGCGGCCGGGGCCGGGGCCGGGCCCGGCGAACCACCCCGGCGAATCGGTCCGGCGGACCCGGACGATGGCAACGGACGCCTCACCGGTACCGGTGGTCACAGTTCTTGAGCCCAGCGACTCGATTCGCTCATCCGTACGCCATGAATGCGCCATCCCCGCGTACCCCGGTGGCGGAGTGTCGTGCGTACGCGCGTCATCACCCCGGGACGGAGCTCACCCGCCGCGGGCCCGCCGGAAGCGGGCCAGCGCGTCGGAGAGGTCGACCACCGGTTCGGGGTAGTCGTACCGCGCCCGCTCGCTGTCCGTCAGCCGCCATGGCTCGTGTACGGCGGGACCGGCCAGTCCCGCCAGCTCCGGCACCCAGCGGCGGACGTACGCCCCCTCGGGGTCGAACCGTCTGCCCTGGCGAACCGGGTTGAGCACCCGGCCCGGGCGGGTGTCGGCGCCCGTGCCCGCCACCCACTGCCAGTTCAGCTGATTGTCGGCGATGTCCCCGTCCACCAGATGATCGAGGAAGTGCCGCGCGCCGACGCGCCAGTCGACATAGAGCGACTTGGCGAGGAAGGAGGCGGTCAGCAGCCGTCCCCGGTTGTGCATCCAGCCCTCGTGGCGCAGCTGGCGCATCGCCGCGTCGACCACCGGATATCCGGTGCGGCCCGCCTTCCAGGCGGCGATCTCACCGGCGGCCTCGCGCTCGGAGCGCCAGTGGTCGTGCCGGTCCCGGTACTCCTCGTCGGCCGCCGCGGGCCGGGCCGCGAGCATCTGGTGATGGAAGTCGCGCCAGCACAGCTGCCGTACGAACGCCTCGGCCCCCGGGCCGCCCGCCGTACGCGCGCGATGGACGACCTCGACCGGCGAGACCGCGCCGAAGTGCAGAAACGGGGAGAGTCCGGAGGTCGCGTCGCCCGGCAGATCGTCGTGCCGGTCCGCATAGTCGCCGAGGCCGCCGCGCCGCCAGGCGGCCAGCCGGGCGCGGCCCTCGCGCTCCCCGCCCCGGGCGAGGCCCCCGGCCGTCCCGGTGACCTCCCGCCGCGCCGGAATCGGCTCCGAGCCGACCCCGTCCGGAACCGTCACCCGGCGGGGCGCTCCGTAGGGGTCCCGCAGCCGCTCCCGCGACCAGCGTCTGAAGTACGGGGTGAAGACGGCGTAGTGGTCGGAGCCCGCCGGAACGAGCGCGCCCGGCGGGACGGCGGTGATCACACCGTCGTGCACCACCAGCCGGCGGCCCTGGCTCCGCAGCTCCCGCCCGAGGCTCTCCTCACGGCGGGAGGCGTACCGGGTGACGCCCGCCGCGACATGGACCTCGGCGGCTCCCGTCTCGGCGGCGACGGCCGCTGCCACCTGGGCCGTACGGCCGGATCTGACCACCAGCCGGCCGCCGCGCTCCCGGAGCCCGGCGTCGAGGCCGGTGAGGCAGTCGGCGAGGAAGGCACGGCGGTTGGGCACGTCGAATCCCGTGTCCTGGATGCCCCGGTCGAGGACGAACAGCGGCACCACCTCGTCCGATGAGCCGAGTGCGGCCCGCAGCGGCGGATGGTCGTGCAGCCGCAGATCCGAGGTGAACAGGACGACGGAGACCGTCATGGCGCCACTCCTGGGAGAGCAGGGAACTCTTCCCATGATTCCCCGTCCGGCGGTTCCCCGGATGCGCCGGACGGTGGGCGTCCGTACGTTCGCGTCGTGCCCCGGGGGTGGTCCGGCTTCGCGCCGTGCCCGGAGGTGGCCGGGGCCTTGGTGCCCGGGCCCGGGGTGGTCCGGGCCCGGGCACGGCCCTTGGTACGGTCGGCCCCGGACTGGCTGATCGTGAAAGGCCCGGTGGACCATGGCGGTGGACTCCCTCGACACCCGCATTCTGCGGCTCATGATCGAGCAGCCGCGCACCAGCGTGCGGGAGTACGCCCGGCTGCTGGGCGTCGCGCGCGGCACCCTTCAGGCCCGGATCGACCGGCTGGAGCGCGCGGGCGTGATCACCGGTACGGGACCCCGGCTCTCCCCCTCGGCGCTGGGGCACCCGGTGCTCGCGTTCGTGCACATCGAGGTCACCCAGGGGCATCTCGACGAGGTCGGCGAGGCGCTCTCGGCCGTACCGGAGATCATCGAGGCGTTCTCGATCACCGGCGGCGGGGATCTGCTGACCAGGGTGGTCGCACGGGACAACGGGCATCTCGAAGACGTCATCCAGCAGCTGATCCAGTTGCCGGGGGTGGTGCGCACCCGGACCGAGATGGCGCTGCGGGAGCGGGTGCCGTACCGGCTGCTGCCGCTGGTCGAGTCGGTGGGCCGGGACGCCTCCGCCGCCCGCTGAGCCCGCGCCGGCCGGTGGGGTCGGCGGAGCCCTGCGGGAACCCGGCTTGGCATGCTGGTCCCATGAGCGAATTCGGCGCCCTCTCGGTCATCTTCGATCTCGACGGCACTCTGGTGGACAGCGAGCCGAACTATTACGAAGCGGGGCGGAGACTGCTGGCCCAGTACGGAGTGACCGGCTTCGGCTGGGAGCGTCATACCGACTTCATCGGCATCAGCACCCGGGAGACCCTGGAGACGCTGCGCGAGGAGTACGGGATCGACGTGCCCGTGGCGGAGCTGCTCGCGGGCAAGAACCGGCACTATCTGGAGCTGGCCCGGACCGGGACCGAGGTGTTCCCCCAGATGCGGGCGTTCGTGGAGCTGCTGCACTCGGACGGGGTGGCGATGGCCGTGGCGTCCGGCTCGTCGCGCGCGGCCATCGATGCCGTGCTCGACGGCACGGGCCTGGGCGCGTTCATCCCCACGGTCGTCTCCGCCGACGAGGTGCCCCGGGGCAAGCCCGCGCCCGATGTCTTCCTGGAGGCGGCCCGGCGGATCGGCGCGGCACCGGCCGACTGCGTGGTCCTGGAGGACGCCGCGCCGGGCGTGGCGGCGGCCCGCGCGGCGGGGATGCGCTGTGTCGCCGTCCCCTATGTCGCGGCGACGGCCGTCGATCCGGTGTTCGCGTCGGCGGATCTGCTGTACGCGGGCGGGCAGCGCGACTTCAGGGCACGCGCGGCGTACGACTGGCTGAGGTCGCTGAAGCCGTGAGTCCCGTCCGCCCGGCGTGCCCTGGCCGGGGTCCCGCGGCGCGGCATCCCGGCATCCCGGCGGCCCCGCGGCGCGGCGGAAAGCGGAACGCTCTGAATCGCCCGAATCGATTGTCATACGGGCGGAGTGGGTGAATGCTGCGGGTATGGGGGATGCGAACAGGTTCTCGCTGGTGCTGGCGTCACAGTGCGCGGCGATGGGTGAGGGTGCGCGGATCGCCGGACTGGCGGAGGCCGCCGGGGCTTTGGACACGGCGCTCAGGGATCCGCTGCGCGGCGGCTGTGCGGCGGCCCTCGCGGACGGGCGGTCGCTGCTGCTCGATCAGGACCGGGGGGCGACCTACGCGGCGGTGTGGGAGGCGGCGGAGCGCGCGGCCGGTGCGGAGGGCCTGCTCGTGCTGGCCTGGGCGGGGCACGGGATGGCCATGGACGGGGACTTCTACGTCCTGCCGGAGGGATCTGTTCCGGTTCCGGGCCATCCGGCGGGGCCGTACCACCTGACCCAGCATCTGCGGGAACTCCTCCGCGGCCTGCCGGGTCTGGAGGCGGTCGTGCTGGTGGACGCCTGCGAGTCGGGAGACGCGCCGGTGCAGGCCGCGGCCGGATGGACCCGGCTCAACCAGGACGCGCGCCGCCGGTTCCAGGTGCTGTCGGCGGCGAACACCGACGAGCCGGCCTGGGACTGCGCGTTCACCCGCGCGGCGGCGGCCCTGCTGCGAGGCGGCGACATCACGGCCGGGGACCGGCTGTTCACGGCGGACGTCAAACGGGCGGCGGAGCGGGCCGGCGGGGACCGTCAGCAGCCCGTGCTCATCGCCTGGGACGGCGCCGCGGACGGCGCGGGCGGCTCGGGCGGCGAGGCACGGGGGCTGTGGGTGGCGCGGAACGCGGCGCTGCTGCGGGAGGCCGGATCGCTGCCCGCGTTCTCCCGGGCCGATCTGCCGCTGCTGCGGGCGGGGCTCCGGCACTACCGTCCGGCCCCGGCTCTCGCGGAGGTGGTCAGCGCGTCGCGGGCACACCATTACGTGGTGGTGCGCGGGCCCGCCGGGTTCGGCAAGACCACACTGCTGGGAGCGCTGTCCCGGCCCGAGGTGGGCGCGGGTGCGGTGCCCGAGGGGTTCGTCCACGGGCTGCGGCTGCTCAAACTCCATGAGAGCGCCGCTCGGGTGGCCCGCGATCTGGCCGCCCAGCTCACCGTCACCGTCGACGGCTTCCGGGCCGCGAGCGAGGCGTTCGAGGCGTCGGTGCCGCGCGCGCGGTGGGAGACGCTGCCGGAGGCGGAGCGCGCACTGCTGGGCCCGCTCCGGCTGCTTCCCGCGCACTCCGTGGTGCGGCTGGCGCTGGACGGCTTCGACCAGCTGTCCGAGACCGCCGCCGCCGACCTGGCCGGTCTCGTCGAGGAGTTGCGCGCTCCGGCGTCGCGGGGAGCCGAGGTGCGGGTGGTGGTCTCCTCCCGTCCCGGGGCCGCGCCGCCGGCCGCCGACACCGAGATCCCGCTCGACGCCGCCGCCGACACCGAGATCCGCGCCCATCTGGACGCCCAGGGCGTGCCCGGCGCTCTGCTGGAGACGATCACCGGGGCCGCCCGCGGCAGCTGGCTGGTGGCCTCGCTGCTGGCCGACCACGCCCGCGCCACCCCCGGTCTGACCGCGGACCGGGTCCCGCACGGTCTGGCCTCGGTCTACGACCAGATCTTCGACGCCGCGCTGGACGGCGGCGCCGCCTGGGACCTGGACGGCGGCCCCGAGCGGGCGGTGTTCACCGTCCTGGCCGCCGCCGGGCCCGGAGCGGTGCTGCCCGCCGAGTTCCTGGCCGACGCGTGCGCCCGGCTGGGGTCCCCGGAGGCGTCCGGGCGGTGGCTGCGCGGCGGGCTGCCCGCGCCGCTGCGCCGGCTGACGGTACGCGCTCCGGCGGGCGACGGACGCACCGCCACCGAGCTGTACGGGCTGTTCCACCAGTCCCTGGCCGACCATCTGACCCGCCGGTCCACCGCCGGGCCGGAGAGCGGTTACACGGTGGACGCGGCGGCGGGCCACCGCGCCATCGCCGAGGCGATCGCCGCGCTGGCCCCGGCGGACGAGCGCACCCCGGTGACCTCCCGTCAGCCCCTCCAGGAGTACGCCGACCGCGCCGAGCCCGACCATCTCTGGCACTCCGGGTCCCCGGGCCGGGCGCTGGAGAGCCTTCAGGCCCGGCCGGTGACCGTACCGGCGGAGAATCTGCTCCGCTGGCAGCGCTGGCAGGGTGAGGCCGTCCGGCTGCTGGGCCCCGACCACCCCGATACGCTCAGCACCCGCGGCCATGTCGCCACCTGGACCGGAGAGGCGGGGGACGCGGCGGCGGCCCGCGACCTCTTCACCGCGCTCCTCCCCGACCGGATACGGGTACTGGGCCCCGACGACCAGCACACGCTGGACACCCGCGGCAACATCGCCGCCTGGACGGGGATGGCGGGGGACGCGGCCACGGCCCGCGATCTGTGCGCCGAACTCCTCCCCGACCTGGTGCGGGTGCTGGGACCGGGCCACTCCGACACCCTCATCATCCGCAGCAACATCGCGAACTGGACCGGAGAGGCGGGAGACGCCACAGCCGCCCTCGAACTGTCCACCGCACTCCTGCCCGACATGACCGAAGCCCTCGGCCCCCACCACCCCGACACTCTCGTCATCCGCAACAACATCGCCGCCTGGACCGGGGAGACCGGGGACGCGACGACGGCCCGCGACCTCTTCACCGCACTGCTCCCCGACCGGATACGGGTACTGGGCCCCAGCCATATCAGCACCCTCGTCACCCGCAA
>NZ_VCLA01000200.1:18950-25073 GCF_009600885.1 Streptomyces jumonjinensis | reverse complement strand
CGAGACACTCGTCATCCGCAACAACATCGCCGCCTGGACCGGGAAGACGGGAGACGCGGCGACCGCCCGCGACCTGCTGACCGCACTCCTCCCCGATATGACCGGGACACTCGGCCCGGACCATCCGACCACGCTCACGACCCGCCACAACATCGCCCGCTGGACGGAGCGGGCGGGCGACCCCCTCGCCGCGCTGGCGCTGTGGCGGGAGCTGATGCCCCGGTGGCTGAGCGTGTACGGCGAGGATCATCCACGCACCCGCCTCCTCCGGGAACGGATAGCGGCGACCGAAGGCGAACGGCCGGAGCCGGAGCCGGAGTGAGCGGACCGACGGGGCACGCGCGCCGTCAGCCGAGGACGGCGGCCAGGGCCGAGCCGGCCTGCCGGGTGTGCAGATAGGACTCGGCGCGGTGGGGCTGAGCGCCGTTGTCGACGGTCCAGTCCGATTCCAGGGCGTCATAGGGGTCGGCGAAGAGCTCGGCGAGATCGAGCAGGGCCGCGGCGAGATCGTCGCGATCGGCCAGATTCACCCACCGCCGCGTCGTGGCCGGCACCGCCCGGGGCTGGGGCAGCCTGTCGTACACCACGGTCCGCAGACCCAGCGGTGAGCCCAGCGTCAGCAGCAGCGGCAGCTCCCGCTTCAGCCGGTGGGCGGCCTGGAACGCCACCACCGAGCCGAGCGAGTGCCCCACCAGCGCCACCGTCTCCGTACCCACCAGTGCGGCGACCCGCCCCTGTATCTCCTCGCGCAGCGGTTCCTCGGTCAGATAGCGGGTCACCTGCACCAGCGCCCGCTCGGCGAAGGTCTGGGCGAACCGCATGCCCGCCGGGGCGAACCAGCGCAGCCGCGCCAGCCCGTTGAGCGGTCGCCGCCCCGCCTCCCGGGGCCCCATCCGCCCGGTCCCGGCCGCGTCCAGCGCGCGCAGCCGTCTGCCCGCCTCCGCGCGGTCCTCCGGCCCCGGCGCGCGATCCCGCGCGCTCCGCAGCCACTCCAGTGCCAGCGCCTGGGCGAGCTCCTCCTGCTCCGGCGTCAGGGCGGCGACCCGCTCGGCGCCGCCGCCCATCTGCCCCGCGGCGCGGAACAGATCACCGTAGAACGCCATCCGGTACTCGTCCTCCCCCGGCCGCGCGCCGCGCCACACCCGGTCCGCCGTGGCCGGATGCCCGGCGATCCGGATGCCGCCGGCGAGCGCGGGAAGCCATGCGGCCTCCAGAGCGTCCGCCGACTCCAGTTCCTGACCGATCCCATGGACCAGCACGATCCGGCTCATACCCCACCCCTCGCTCAGAACCGCGTGCGAGCCGGGCATACCCGGCCCCCACCCCGGAGTTCTCGTACCTCGGACCCGGGACGCCTACACCGGATTCGCCCCGGCGGGGGCCGTCGACCGCCGCTATCCGCTAAGCGACTTAGCGGGTAGTGTGACGCGCGGCAGCTGCCGACCGGGGGCTCTCCCGGATCGGCCGTACGCGCGATCACAGGAAGCGGGAGGGCCACCGGCCGCCCCAGCCCGCCGGACCGACCCCGTATCCGTGCCCGTATCCGGATCAGGCCCCGTATCCGGATCAGAGGGAGCCGCAGGCCAGCAGCAGAGGCAGCGCGGGCGCGGCGGCCGACGCGGCGACCAGGCCGAGCCGGGCCGCCCGGGACGGTACGCCCTGCGGGGAGAGAATGCGCCGGAGCCGGATCAGAGCGCCCGGTCCCCCCGCCCCCAGCGCGGGCCGGGGCACACTCCCGGCCGCCACCTCGCACATGGCGGTGGCCAAAGCGTCGCGCGAGTGGAACCGCAGGGCCCGGTCGTCCGCGACCATCTCCAACAGCAGCGCCGTCTGCTCCCGGGCGAGGCGGGCGAGCGGCAGCCAGGGAAACGCCGCGGCGAACCCCTGCGCCGCCATCCGCGGCAGATGGTGCCGTCCCCTCATATGGGCCCTCTCATGCTCCAGCACGGCCCGGAACTGCTCCTCCGTCAGCGCGGTGAGCGCGCCCCGGGTCGCCACGATGCGACCGCCCCGGCCGGGCAGGCAGTACACCGCCGCTCTGGCGTGCTCCACGACCGTCACACCGTGCTCCACGGCCTCGGAACCGATCATCCTGAGCAGATCGGCGTGCTCGCGCCGCTCGCGGCGGGCACGCCGGACCGTGCGGACGAGCGCGCCGACCGGGAGCAGCGCGACGGTGGCGGGCGCCAGCAGCGATGCCGCGCCGGCGGGGGTCGCCGGGAAGGGGACGGCGGCCAGGCCGGCCGGCCCGCAGACGCCGAGCAGTCCGAGCAGCCCGTGGTGGACTCCCTGCCCGGAGCAGGCCAGATGCCCCACACCGAGGACGGTGGCCACGACGAAGGTGAGGGAGAGCCCCTGCCAGGCCAGTACGGCGATCCCGGGCGCCCGGTGCGCCCAGCGGGCGCGCGCCAGGGCGTACGGCGCCACTGCGCCGACCAGCAGGGCGTACGCCGCCATCGCCGCGGCGGCGGTCATGAGCCGCTCCGCCGCCTGGCGGCGCGGAGCGCCGAGCGCAGCGCCTGGACCTCGTCGGCCGAGATTTGCTCCACGAAGCTCAGCAGCGCCCCGGCCGGGTCGGGGCTGCCTTCGAGGGCGTCTGCCATCCGGGCGGCGGTGTACCGCTGACGGGTGCAGGCGGCTGTGTAGAGCCAGGCCCGGCCGTCCTTCTCGCGGGCGAGCATGCCCTTGCCGAAGAGGATCTCGGCGACGGTCTTCACCGTGCTGTAGGCGATCGGGCGCTTCCGGTTGAGGTCGTCGCGTATCTCGCGGGCCGTGGCGGGACGGCCCCAGGTCCACAGCCGGTCCATGATCTCGGCTTCCAGTTCGCCCAGCTGTCGCACGTCCGCTCCCCCTCGCCGCCGGTTCCTCGGCGTCCCGGCTTCAGCGGCCGTTCATGGTAGCCGCCGAACCGTCCACAGCCGGCGCGGTCCCCGGGCCCGGCGCCTCCCGACCCGGCACGGAGCAGGCGGCGGCCGTCCGCAGCCGCCGGACCAGCGCGTGCGCGAGCAGTCCGAGCGACAGCAGCGCCAGCACCGGCTGCGCCGGGGCCCAGTACGACATCGCCCCGCTCATGCCGAGCGCCAGCACGACGAGCTTGTTGCAGACCGGGCAGCCGACGGCGAAGACGGAGAGCGCCCCGGCCGCCAGCGCTCTCGCCCCGCGCGGCCCTGCGGATCCCTGCCGCGCGCCGCCGCCCGCGTACGTCGCGGCCAGCAGGCCCATGAGGATCGAGCTGCCCGCCCATACCGGGTAGTTCCACCAGAGCACCGGCGTCATCCGGGTGAAGAGACCGGTGGGCACCACACCCGTCGGCGCCCCGATCGCGAGCGCCGAGACCGCGGCCACGAGCACCGCCACCGCCCACTGCCGTGGCGGCCAGTTCCGCATGCTCACCCCTCCCTCCCGTACAGTGCCAAGAAGATTAGCGGAAAGCGATAGTGTCGGGTCCGGAGGTCGGAGTGCGGAGCGCGAGCGGAAGGGTCCGAGCGGCCGGCGCCTGGGGGCATCTGCTGCTCGTCGTCCTCGCGCTGGGCGTCTTCGCGATGCACACGACGGGCCACCCCGACAGCGGCTCCGGCACTGCGGCCCACTCCACCGGCCATGGCTCCGGCGGTACGGCGGGCCACTCCGCGAGCGGTGACTCCGGCATCGTCCCGGCTGACACCGCCCCCGTCTCCCATACCGTCACCCCGGCGGACATCGCACCCGTCTCCCCCGTGGACACCGGCCTCGCCTCGCACGCCGCCGCCCCGGTGGACGCGCACGGCGCACAGGGCTCCGGGACTGCACACGATCCGGACATGGCGATGGACATGACCACACTCTGTGTGGCCGTTCTCGTCTCCTGGATCCTCGCCGTGCTGCTGCGGGTCGCGCTCAGGCGTGGAACGGGCCGGCCGGCGACGCTGCCGGAGAGCGCCCTGGCCGTACTGCGCCGTGGGCCCCCGCCTCTCATACCCGACCTCGGCCGTCTCTCGGTCCTGCGGATCTAAGCCGAACCCACCGCGGGCGCTCCACGCTGCCCGCGCACCGTCCGGCCCTCACCACGCAGCAACACGACAGCACGAGGTTTGTCATGACAGCTATCACCAGCACGGCGCGCGGGCCGCGGGCACGCCGCCGTATCGCCCTGGTCGCCACCGTCGCCGCCGCCGGACTGGCGCTCACCGCCTGCGGCGGCGCCACGGACGGCATGGACGGCATGGACCACGGCGACAAGGAGAAGCCCACCGCGGCGAGCGCCCCGGCGGGCGGGAAGAACCCCGCGCCGGGCGCGTTCAACGACGCGGACGTGATGTTCGCGCAGATGATGATCCCGCACCATGAGCAGGCGCTGGAGATGTCCGCGCTGGCCGACGGCCGCGCCGGGGACAGCGAAGTGGCCGAGCTCGCGGCGGAGATCGCGAAAGCCCAGGACCCCGAGATCCGGAAGATGAAGTCCTGGCTCAAGGCCTGGGGCAAGCCCGAATCGGCCGCATCGGGTCACTCCATGGACGACATGGAGGGCACGGAAGGCATGGAAGGCATGGACCACGGCTCGGGCATGTCCGGCATGATGTCCGAGAAGGACATGAAGGAGCTGGCAGCCGCCAAGGGCGAGAAGTTCGACCGGCGGTTCGCCCAGTTGATGATCGACCACCACAAGGGCGCGGTCGACATGGCCCGGGACGAGCAGCGGAACGGCCGCAACGCCACGGCGAAGAAGCTCGCCGATGACGTGGTCAGGACCCAGTCCGCCGAGATCGACCGGTTCGACGGGCTCCTCAAGCGGCTCTGAGCCCGGCTTCCCCGCGTCCGGCGGCCGGGTCACCCGGCCGCCGGACGCGGCCCCACCCCATGGCAGCGGGGCACGAGCCCCCTCACACCTCTGATCAGGACACCATGAAGAAGCGTCATTCCCTGATATCGGCGTCCGCCGCCGTCCTCACCCTCACCCTCGCTCTCAGCGCCTGCTCGAACGACGGATCCGACGGAGGTGACGGAGGCGGGGACGGCGCGGGACACTCGTCCGGCGCCAGGATCAGCCATATCCACGGCGTCGGCATCGACCCCCTGGACGGAAAGCTCTATGTGGCGACGCATGACGGCGTCTACACCCCGGACAAGAAGGGCGCCCCTCAGCTCGTCGGCGACCGCAAGGACGACTTCATGGGCTTCACCATCGCCGGGAAGGGCCGGTTCCTGGCCAGCGGCCACCCCGCGCCCGGCCGGGACGCGCCCGCCAATCTCGGTCTCATAGAGAGCACCGACTCCGGCGTGTCCTGGAAGGACCGGTCGCTGACCGGGGAGGTCGACTTCCACTCGCTCGAATACGCCCATGACACGATCTACGGCTACGACAGCACCAACGGCCTGCTGCGCGTCAGCGAGAACGGCGAACGGTGGGAGAAGCGCGCCGAGCTGACGGCGCTCGACATCGCCGTCAGCCCCGATGACCCCGACACGGTGCTCGCCACCACCGAATCCGGGCTCGTCCGCAGCACGGACGGGGGCAGGACCTTCGGCGAGGGCGCGCAGCCCGTGACCGCCTTCGTCTCCTGGGCCGCGAAGGACGCGCTGTACGGCGTCGATCCGGCCGGGAAGCTGAGCCGCAGCGCGGACGGGGGCAAGAGCTGGAAGGAGACCGGGACCGTGCCCGGCGGAGCCCCCCAGGCGCTCACCGCGATCGACGCGAAGCGTCTGATCGCGGCCACTCAGGACGGCGTCTACGAGTCGAAGGACGGCGGCAGGACCTTCGCCAAGCGTCTCGACGTCGCCTCGGGCGGCGGTCACTGACGGTCGGAGGACAGCCCTCCCCGGGCCAGGTCCGCCCCGGCCGGGTCCTCCCCACTCGGGTCCTCCCCACTCGGGTCCTCCCCAGTCGAGTCCGCCCGAGTCGGGTCCTCCCCAGTCGGCGTCCCCTGGGGAGGACCGTCTCCGCAGGACCCGCCCTCGGAGGAGGGCCGACTCCATAGGCCCCGTCCCCTGAGGAGAGCCGCCTCCGCAGGCCCGTCCCCCGGGCCGAGGCGGCCCGCCCGGGTCAGGGTTCCGGGCCGGGCTGGACCGCGCGTGCAGCGGTTCGCCCCGGCCCCATTGACGGTTGGTCTGGACCAACTTACCGTTTGGCCCGTCACACCGCGTACG
>NZ_VCLA01000200.1:0-18588 GCF_009600885.1 Streptomyces jumonjinensis | reverse complement strand
CCCCCCACCGCCCCCTTCCCCTCCTGCGCACCGTGGTCCGGCCGGCCCGTCACACCTGAACGGCATCCATGGCACCAATGGTTCGAAGGGAGCTCGGCATGTTCCACAGGACGCTCCGTCTGCTCGGCGCCGGACTGGCGATGGCATTCCTCGTACAACTCCCGGCCGCGGCGGCCCCCGCACCCGCCGCGGCGCCCCTGGCCGACACCTGCGCGGTCAAGTCGAAGCCCGCGGGCAAGGTGCTCCAGGGATACTGGGAGAACTGGGACGGCGCGGCGAACGGGGTCCATCCGCCGCTCGGCTGGATCCCGGTCACCGACTCACGTATCCGCGCCCACGGTTACAACGTGATCAACGCCGCCTTCCCGGTCATCCGCTCGGACGGCACCGTCCTGTGGGAGAACGGGATGGACAACACGGTGAAGGTCCCGACCCCCGCCGAGATGTGCCAGGCCAAACAGGACGGTCTCACCATCCTGATGTCCATCGGCGGTGCGGCGGCCGGGATCGACCTCAGCTCCAGCGCCGTCGCCGACCGCTTCGTGGCGACCATCGTCCCGATCCTGAAGAAGTTCAATTTCGACGGAATCGACATCGACATCGAGACCGGTCTGGTCGGCAGCGGCAACATCAACCAGCTGTCGGCCTCGCAGTCGAATCTGATCCGCATCATCGACGGGGTGCTCGCCCAGATGCCGTCGAACTTCGGTCTGACGATGGCGCCGGAGACGGCCTATGTCACCGGCGGCAGCGTGGCCTACGGCTCGATCTGGGGCTCGTATCTGCCCATCGTCAAGAAGTACGCGGACAACGGCCGGCTCTGGTGGCTGAACATGCAGTACTACAACGGCAGCATGTACGGCTGTTCCGGCGACTCGTACGCCGCCGGGACCGTGGCCGGATTCAAGGCGCAGACGGACTGTCTCAACCGGGGTCTGGTCATCCAGGGGACCACCATCAGGGTGCCCTACGACAAGCAGGCCCCCGGGCTTCCGGCGCAGCAGGGCGCGGGCGGCGGCCATATGTCGCCGAGTCTGGTGGCGCAGGCCTGGAACTCCTACAACAACCAGCTGAAGGGCCTGATGACCTGGTCCCTCAACTGGGACGGCGCACGGAACTGGACCTTCGGCGACAACGTCAGGGCTCTCCAGGGCCGTTGACCCCGGCGGAGCGGCGCGCGGAGCGGGCGACCGCCCCGTTCCGCGCGTCGCCGGACCGGGAGCCCGCGGGGCCGGACGGAGCGGGTACCCGGGGCCGCCCGCACGGCGCGCGGAGGCGGCGGGCAGGATGTGGATCAAGCTCGGCGCACATCCCCGGAGGAGTACGGCATGACACATCCGCTCGGCCGCCGCATCGCGGCGACGCTGCTCATCGGGCAGGTCGCCTATGTCGCCCTGACCCAGATCCTGCTCGGCGCGCTCGGGCCGGACACCGCGGCGGTGGACCACAACGCGCCCTCCGCCTCCGGGCTGCTGCTGTACGGCACGGTCGTCATCGGGATTCTGGTCGTCATGGCCGGCGGGGCCGCGCTGCTGGCGGTGGAGCGGGTCCGTGAGGGCGTCCACGGCCTGCTCCGCACCGCGTGGCTGGTCTGTCTGGCCCTCGGGGAACTGGCGATCGCCGCCTCCTTCCTGGCGTACGCGGCCACGGAGACCTTCGGCCCGGACACGGTGATCGGCGCGTTCGCCGTGGTGATGAGCGTGGGCATCGCCGTGGTGTGCGCCGCCGAGGTCCGCGCCGCGCTGCACGCGCTGCGCCGCGCCTCCGTGGACGTACGCGTCTGAGAGCAGCGCCCGGGCGCACCGTCGGGGGGGGGCTCCCCCCGCCGGCCGTGCCCCGGCCCGACCCCACCCGCCCGGCCTGACGGCCGGGAGACCCGCAGAGCCGTCCGGTCATCCGGACGGCTCTGCGGGTTCGCGGCTTTCCGGGCGACCACCCCGGCTCTTCCGGCCGACGCGCTCGCCGATGAGATGCTATGAAGCTTATGAGCTGTTTCGCATAACTCATCCCTTTTCAGGGAGGCACTCTCATGACCACGACAGCCGCAGGCGACACCGAGACCGACGTGGTGCACATCCTCTGGATCAACGCGGGCCTCAGCTGCGACGGAGACTCGGTCTCCCTGACCGCCGCCATGCAGCCCAGCATCGAGGAGATCGTCACCGGCGCTCTGCCGGGTCTGCCGAAGATCGCCGTGCACTGGCCCCTCATCGACTTCGAGTGCGGCCCCGTCCAGGGCGCGGACAGTTTCATCGAGTGGTTCTTCAGGGCGGACCGGGGCGAGCTCGACCCCTTCGTCCTGGTCGTCGAGGGCTCCATTCCCAATGAGGAGATCAAGGCGGAGGGTTACTGGTGCGGCTTCGGCGACGATCCCGCCACCGGTCAGCCCATCACCACCAGCGAGTGGCTGGACCGGCTCGCCGCCAAGGCCACCGCCGTCGTCGCCATCGGCACCTGCGCGACCTACGGCGGCATCCACGCCATGGCGGGTAACCCGACCGGCGCAATGGGGGTGCCCGACTATCTCGGCTGGGACTGGAAGTCCAAGGCCGGGCTGCCGATCGTCTGTGTGCCCGGCTGCCCGATCCAGCCCGACAACTTCGCGGAGACCCTCACCTATCTGCTCTATCAGCTGGCCGGCTCCGCCCCGATGATCCCGCTGGACGACAAGCTCCGCCCCGCCTGGCTGTTCGGCGCGACCGTGCACGAGGGCTGTGACCGGGGCGGCTACTACGAGCAGGGTCAGTTCGCCACGGAGTACGGCACCCCGGAGTGCCTGGTGCGGCTGGGCTGCTGGGGTCCCGTGGTCAAGTGCAATGTCGCCAAACGCGGCTGGATCAACGGCGTCGGCGGCTGCCCCAACGTCGGCGGCATCTGCATCGCCTGCACCATGCCGGGCTTCCCCGACAAGTTCATGCCGTTCATGGACCCCCCGCCCGGATCGCATGTGTCGAGCGACGCCAGCGCCGCGTACGGCGCGCTGATCCGCCGGCTGCGCTCGATCACGCTGAAGACGGTCGACAAGGAGCCCAAGTGGCGTCACACCGGACGCCGGCTGGCGACCGGATACCGCACCCCCTGGTGACCGCAGGGGCGGGCGCCTGCCCGCCGCCCGGTCCCGTAGAGCACGTAAGGCACTCAAGGCACTCAAGGTACGGAAGGCACTCAAGGCACGATGACAGCGACGACGAAGGCGGCCGGCGACGGCCTCGTGGAGATGAACTGGGATCCGATCACCCGGATCGTGGGCAGCCTGGGCATCCATACGAAGATCGACTTCAAGCAGAAGAAGGTCGCGGAGTGCTACAGCACCTCATCGGTCTTCCGCGGCTACAGCGTCTTCATGCGCGGCAAGGACCCGCGCGACGCCCACTTCATCACCAGCCGGATCTGCGGCATCTGCGGTGACAACCACGCCACGTGCTCGGTCTACACCCAGAACATGGCGTACGGGGTGAAGCCGCCGCACCTCGGTGAATGGATCATCAACCTCGGCGAATCGGCCGAGTACATGTTCGATCACAACATCTTCCAGGAGAACCTGGTCGGGGTCGACTACTGCGAGCGGATGGTCCGCGAGACCAACCCGGGCGTACTGGAGATGGCCGAGCGCACCGAGGCTCCGCACGCCGGGGAGCACGGCTACCGGACCATCGCCGACATCATGCGCTCGCTCAACCCGATCGAGGGCGAGTTCTACCGGGAGGCGCTCCAGGTCAGCCGCTACACCCGGGAGATGTTCTGTCTGATGGAGGGACGCCATGTGCACCCCTCCACGCTCTACCCCGGCGGCGTCGGCACGGTGGCGACGGTGCAGCTGTTCACCGACTACCTCACCCGGCTGATGCGCTATGTGGAGTTCATGAAGAAGGTCGTGCCGCTCCACGACGATCTCTTCGACTTCTTCTACGAGGCGCTCCCCGGCTATGAGGAGGTCGGCCGCCGCCGTGTGCTGCTGGGCTGCTGGGGCAGCCTCAACGACCCGGACCACTGCGACTTCACCTACCGCAATATGACGGACTGGGGCCGGAAGATGTTCGTCACCCCGGGCGTCATCGTGGACGGCAAGCTGATCACCAACGATCTCACCGAGATCAACCTCGGCATCCGGATCCTGCTGGGCAGCTCCTACTACCAGGACTGGGAGGGCAAGGAGCTCTTCGTCACCCATGACCCGCTGGGCAACCCGGTCGACCCGCGGCATCCATGGAACCAGCACACCATCCCCGCCCCGCAGAAGCGCGACTTCGACGACAAATACAGCTGGGTGATGTCCCCCCGCTGGTTCGACGGCAAGGACTATCTCGCGCTGGACACCGGCGGCGGCCCGCTCGCCCGGCTCTGGTCCACCGCGCTCTCCGGGCTGGTCGACATCGGCTACATCAAGGCCACCGGGCACAGCGTGCGGATCACCCTGCCCCGCTCGATGACCAAGCCGGAGACCACCTTCGAGTGGAAGATCCCCGCCTGGAGCAACGCCATCGAGCGCAACCGCGCCCGTACCTACTTCCAGGCGTACGCGGCTGCCGCGGCGCTCCACTTCACCGAGAAGGCGCTCGCCGAGGTACGGGCCGGGCGCAGCCAGACCTGGGAGAAGTTCGAGGTGCCGGACGAGTCCATCGGCTGCGGCTTCACCGAGGCGGTGCGCGGGGTGCTCTCCCACCACATGGTCATCCGCGACGGGAAGATCGCCAACTACCATCCGTATCCGCCGACGCCCTGGAACGCCAGCGTCCGGGACAGCTTCGGCACCCCCGGCCCCTACGAGGACGCCGTGCAGAACACCCCGATCTTCGAGGAGAACTCCCCGGACTCCTTCAAGGGCATCGACATCATGCGCGCCGTACGCAGCTTCGACCCCTGTCTGCCCTGCGGGGTGCATATGTACGTGGGCGGGGGCCGCACCCTCAAGCAGCTGCATGTGCCGACCGGTCTGAGCGGACTGGGCGGATGACCGCGGAACAGACCGGCGTACGGGTGCAGCTGGCCCTCGACCGGCTGGCGGGCGGCGGGGCGCGGGAGGCGGGCGAGGAGCTGGTCCGCGAGCTGATGTCGTTCTACGGCGAGGGGCTCGCCGGGATCGTCCGGGGGCTGCCGCCGCACGCCCTGGACTCCGTGCTCGACGATCCGGCGGCGGCCGGGCTGCTGGTGCTGCACGAGCTGCATCCGGAGCCGGTGGGCGCACGCGTCGAGCGGGCGCTCGCCGCGCTGCCGCGCGCGCACGCCGGGCTCGTCGGCTTCGACCCCGGCAGCGGCGCCCTCACCCTGCGGCGGGCGGGCGGCGGGGGCTGCGGCTGCGCAGGCGGTGCGGAGGAGCTGGAGGGGCTGCTCGCCTGCCATGCGCCGGAGGTGACGTCGATCGTCTGGGAGCGGGAGCCCGCCCTGCTCCAGATCGGGGCCGGTCCGCCGCGGGCGGACCGGCCGGGGCCCGGCGGGAGGGCCACAGCGCAACCGGCGCAGTCGGCGCAACCGGCGCAGTCGGCACAACCGGCGGAGGCACGGTGAGCGTGCGTCAGCTCTCCCGCCCCGGCGCCGATCTGCTGCGCGGCCTGCGCCGCCCCGCGCCCCCGCGGCCGGAGCGCTGCGCCTTCTGCGGCACGGGCCTGCCCGCCGGCCACCGGCATCTCGCGGACACCGGGGAACGCGCCCTGGCCTGCGCCTGTACCGCCTGCGCCCTGCTGTTCCAGCAGCCCGGCGCGGGCGGCGGGCGCTATCGCGCCGTCCCCGACCGGGTCCTCACCGACCCCGTCAACGGCCTCGACGACGCCGCCTGGGCGGCCCTGCGCATCCCCGTCACCACCGCGTTCCTGCTGCGCGGCGCGGACTCGGCGCGACCGGTGCTCTGCTACCCCAGCCCGGCCGGAGCCACCGAGGCCGAACTGGAACCGGCCGTCTGGCGGACGGTGTTCGGCCGCAGCCGGCTGGCGGCGGCCCTGGAGCCCGATGTGGAGGCGCTGCTGCTGCGCCGCACCCGGGACCGCATCCAGTGCCTGCTGGTCCCGGTGGACCTCTGTTACGAACTGGTGGGCCGGATGCGGCTGCGCTGGCAGGGCTTCGACGGCGGGGCCGAGGCCCATGCCGAGCTCGACGCCTTCTTCGCCGCGCTGGAAGCCCGGGCGCGGCCCCTGCCGAAGGAGGCTCCGGCATGACGGACCTGGATTTCATCTGTACGGACGTCCGGGCCGACCGGCACGCCGCCGGGCCCACCCTGGTCTTCCGGCTGCGGATCACCGCGCCCCAGGAGACCCGGGTGCACGCGCTGGCGCTCCGCTGCCAGCTGCGGATCGAGCCCGCGCGCCGGTTCTACGCGGAGGCCGAGGGCGAACGGCTCACCGATCTGTTCGGCGAACGCTCCCGCTGGGGCAGCACGCTCCACCCCATCCAGTTCGCCCAGGTGCCGCTGATGGTGCCCGGCTTCACCGGCGAGACCGAGGTCGATGTGCCGGTGCCGTGCACCTATGACCTGGACATCGCCGCCACCCGGTACTTCCGGGCCCTGGACGAGGGAGACGTACCGCTGCTGCTGCTGTTCTCCGGCACCGCGTTCAGCGGCCCCAGCGGCTTCCAGGTCAGTCCGGTGCCCTGGGACCGGGAGGCGGCCGTCAGGCTCCCGGTGCGGGTGTGGCGGGAGATGATCGAGCAGCACTTCCCGGGCTGTGGCTGGCTGCGGCTGCCCGGCGACGTCATCGACGGGCTGCTCGCCTTCCGCGCACGGCGGGCGCTGCCCTCCTGGGAGGAGACCGTACGGACGCTGCTCACCACGGCGGAGACGGCGGAGACGGCAGAAACCGCGGAGACGGCGGAGGGCGTACGGTGACGGGCCTCGCCCCGGAACGCGACGCGGCCCCGGACCCCGGCGAGCCGGCGCGGCAGCCGTACGCGGCCGTGCCGGGCGGCTTTCCCGCCGCGCTGGAGGCCGGGCTCGCCCAGGCGCGGCAGATCGCCGACGCGGTGCTGTTCGAAGGCTATGTCCTCTATCCGTACCGGGCGTCCGCCGCCAAGAACCGGCTGCGCTGGCAGTTCGGCGTCCTGGTGCCGCCCTCCTACGGCGCGGACAGCGGCGAGCACTCCCATCAGCGGACCGAGTGTCTGATCGAGCCCCGGCACGGCTCGCTCCTCGCGGTCGAGCTGCGCTTTCTGCGGGCGCGGCGCAGAACCGTGCAGCGCGCGCTGGACGACGGCGGCTATGAGACGGTCCCGGAACTGGCGCTGGCCGACCGGGTGGTGCTGCCCTGGGACGAGGGGTTGGAGGAGCGGATCGCGCTGCTGGTCCCGGTGGCGGGGCTGACCCGGGACGGCGGCGCCGTGCACCGCTTCCGGCTGCCCGCGCGGCGGGAGGAGGAGCCGCTCGACGAGGCGGGCGTCCGGGCGGGACGGCTGCTGTGCGCGCGGGAGGAGGTCAGCGGGGTGATCCGGCTGAGCGCCCGGGAGCTCCCCGGCCCGTACGGGGCGCTGCGGCTGACCGCCGTGGTGGAGAACACCGGGGCGTGGGACCCGTGGGACGGCGCGTCCCGGGAGTCCGCGCTGCCGCACTCGCTGGTCTCGGCGCATCTGCTGCTCGCCCTCGACCGGGGCACCTTTCTGTCGTCGGCCGACCCGCCCCGGTGGGCGGCCGGGGCGGTGGCCGAGTGCCGCAATGAGCACACCTGGCCGGTGCTGGCCGGGGCGGACGGCCGAGGCGATGTGCTGCTCTCCTCGCCGATCATTCTGGAGGACCATCCGCGGATCGCCCCGGAGAGCCCGGGGGCGCTCTATGACGCCACCGAGATCGACGAGATCCTCGCGCTGCGCACGGCGGCCCTGACCGACCGGGAGAAGCGCGAGGCCCGGGGGACCGACGCCCGGGCGGGCGCGGTGATCGACCTCGCCGACTCGCTGCCGCCCGAGGTGCTGGAGCGGCTGCACGGCGCGGTGCGGGAGCTGCGCGCGGCCCCCGCGTCCGGGGCGCCGGAGCAGCCCTGGTGGGATCCGGGCGCGGACCGGGAGGTGGATCCGGGCCGGGACCGGGTGCTGATCGACGGTCATCCGGTCGGCGCGGGCAGCCGGGTGCTGCTGAAGCCGGGCCGCCGCCGCACCGACGCGCAGGATCTCTTTCTGCACGGGTGCACCGGGCTGGTCGAGGCGGTGCTGCACGACGTCGACGGCTCGGTGCATCTGGCAGTGACGGTGGAGGGCGATCCGGGCGCGGATCTCTGGCGTCTGCAAGGCCGGTTCCGGTACTTCCAGCCGGATGAGGTCGCTCCGGTGGAGGCGTCGTGAGCGGTCGGCGGGTGCTGGTGGCGGGGGTGGGCAATGTCTTCCTCGGCGACGACGGGTTCGGGGTCGAGACCGTCCGGCGGCTGGGCGAGCTCGGGGTCCCGGACGGGGTCGAGGCGGTCGACTTCGGGGTGCGCGGGGTCCATCTGGCGTATCAGCTCCTCGACGGTTACCGGACGCTGGTGCTGGTCGACGCCACGGCCCGGGGCGGGCCCCCCGGCACGGTGTATCTGATCGAGGCGGAGACCGGCCCGGTGGAGTGCGGGGCCGGCCCGGCGGCGCTGGACGGGCACCGGATGGGCCCGGACGCGGTGCTGGGGCTGCTCGCCACGCTGAGCGCGGGCACCGGGGGGCTGCCGCCGCAGCGGGTGCTGGTCGTGGGGTGCGAGCCCGCCTCGCTGGACGAGGGCATCGGGCTGAGCGCCCCGGTCGCGGCGGCCGTCGAGGAGGCGGCGCGGCTGGTCCTGCGGATCGTCCTGGAGGAGGGCGCGCGGGACCAGGGAATGAGCTCGGGGGCCGAACGGTCCGAGCGGTCAGAGCAGTCCGAGCGGTCCGAGAGAAAGGCGTCATCATGCTGAAAACCGTGTTCGGTACGGCCCTCGCGGCCGTGGTCGGGGTGCTGATCTGGCAGACCCTGCCCGATATCAAGCGCTATCTACAGATCTCCCGGATGTGAGGCGCGGGGCCGCTCCCCCGCTCCCCCGCTCCCCGTGCCGCCGGCCGCGCTGCTGCGAATGGGGCCGACGGGGACGGCCCGGCGGCGTGGCTCCCGGCCCGCGCCGCCGCCGGGCCGTGCAATGGAGCCCGGGCCGTGCAAGGGAACCCGGGCCGCAAGGGAGCCGCTGTCAGCCGCCGTGGACCGCCGTGGGAGTGCCGATGCACGAGATGTCGATCGCGGCGGCCGTCGTGGACCAGGTGGAACGGGCGGCCCGGGAGCAGGGCTTCACGGCCGTGGCGACGGTACGGCTGGACGTCGGCGAGCTCGCCGGGGTGGTGCCCCGGGCGCTGGACTTCTGCTTCTCCCTGGTCTGCGAGGGCACGGCCTTGGAGGGGGCGACGCTGACGACACGGAGCGTCCGGGCCAGGGCGCGCTGTGCCGGCTGCGCCGTCGAGTGGTACGCGGGCATGCCGCCCGACCTGGGCTGTCCGGGCTGCGGCGGCGGGACCCGGGTGGAGCTGCTGACGGGACGTGAACTGCGAATCCGCGGTGTGGAGTGGGCCGAGGGCCCGCTGCCCGCCCAGGGCTGACCCGAAAGGCGGAAACCCCATGTGCCGTACGACCGATCTCCGGCAGGCGGTCCTCGCCCGCAACGACGACAGCGCGCGGGCGCTGCGGGCCGAGCTGGCCGCCAGGGGAACGGTCGCCGTCAATCTGCTCTCCAGCCCGGGGAGCGGGAAGACGGCGCTGCTGGAGGCCGAACTCGCCCTGGCGCGGGCGCGCGAGGTGCCGGTGGCGGCGCTCACGGCCGATCTGGCCACCGAGAACGACGCGCGGCGCCTCGCCCGTACGGGGGTCCCGGTCCAGCAGGTGTGCACGGACGGGCTCTGTCATCTGGAGGCCGTGATGCTGCGCGGGTATCTGGCGGGCTGGCTGCCCGCGGACACCCGGGTGCTGTTCGTGGAGAACGTCGGGAATCTGGTCTGTCCGGCCGTGTACGACCTCGGCGAGACGCTGCGGGTGACGCTCGCGGCGGTGACCGAGGGGGAGGACAAGCCGCTGAAGTATCCGACCGCGTTCGGGCTGGCCCAGCTGGTGATGGTGACCAAGACGGATCTCGCGGCGGCCGTCGGCTTCGACGAGGACGCGTTCCTCGGGAATGTGGCGCGGGTCAACCCCGGGGTGGACGTGGTGTTCACCTCGGCTCGCGAAGGGCGCGGCGTCGGGACGCTGCTGGAGCGGGCCCTGGCCGTACGGGACGGGGCCGCGGCGCACCGCCCGGTGATGGCCGCCGCCCAGGCCGCGCCGGGGTACTCCCCGGGCGGGCCGCTCGGGGAGAGCGGCGCGCACGCGCACTCCGCGCCGCACCCCGCCACGGCGGCCGGGGCGGGTCCGCGTCCGCACCACGAGCACGAGCACGAGCACGGGCACGGGCACGGGCACGGGCATCCGATGGTGGACCGGCTGTGACCGCTGCCCCGTCGCGGCGCAGGGTCGCCGTCCAGGGTGTGGTGCAGGGGGTGGGGTTCAGGCCCTTCGTCGTCACGCTCGCCGCCGAGCTCGGGCTCCGCGGCCATGTCGTCAACACCGGGGACGGGGTGCTCGCCGAGGTCGAGGGCCCGCCGCGGGCGGTGGACGCCTTCTGCCGCCGGGTGGCGGCCGACGCCCCGCCGCTGGCCCAGGTGGCGTCCGTACGCCATGAGGCCATCGCCGTCACGGGCGGCGCCGGGTTCACGATCGCCCCGTCCCGGACGGGCGGCGGTCCGGGACGGTCGCTGATCCCGCCGGACACCGCGACCTGCGCGGCCTGTCTCGCCGAGCTCGCGGACCCGGCGAACCGGCGGTACCGCCATCCGTTCATCACCTGCACCGACTGCGGCCCGCGCTTCACCATCGTCACCGCGCTGCCGTACGACCGGACGCGGACGACCATGGCGGAGTTCCCGATGTGCCCGGAGTGCGCCCGGGAGTACCGCGATCCGGCCGACCGCCGCTTCCACGCGCAGCCCGTCTCCTGTCACTCCTGCGGCCCGCGCCTCACCCTCCGCGCCAAAGGGGGTGCGCCGGTCGGCGGGGACGCGGCGCTCACGGGCGCCCGGCGGCTCCTCGCGGACGGGGCGATCCTGGCCGTCAAGGGCGTCGGCGGCTACCACCTGGCGTGCGACGCGCGGAACGCGGCGACGGTCGCGCTGCTGCGCCGCCGCAAGAACCGGGGCGACAAGCCGTTCGCGCTGATGGCGCGCGAACTGGCGGACGTCGAGGAGCTGGTCCGCCCCGGCCCGGCCGAACGCGCGCTGCTGACCGGCCCGGTCCGGCCGGTGGTGCTGCTGCGCCGGGACCGGGCGGACCGGACGCTGGACGCGGTCGCGCCGGGCGGCCCCGACCTCGGGGTGATGCTGCCCTACACCCCGCTGCACCAGCTGCTGCTCGGGCTGCCGGGCGATCCCGACGGGCCCCGGCTGCTCGTGATGACCAGCGCCAATCTCGCGGGCGAGCCCATCGTCACCGATGACGGCGAGGCGCTGGAGCGGCTCGCTCCGCTGGTCGACGCCTGGCTGGCGCACGACCGGCGGATCCATGTCCCCTGCGACGACTCCGTGATGCGGGTCGTGGACGGTCTGCCGCTGCCGCTGCGGCGTTCGCGCGGCTGTGTGCCCACGCCCGTACCGCTGCCGCTGCCGGTGCGGCCGGTGCTCGCGGCGGGCGGCGACCTCAAGAACGTGTTCGCGGTGGCCGAGGGCCGCCGGGCCTGGCTGTCCGGCCACATCGGCGACATGGACGACCTGGCGACGCTCACCGCCTTCGACCGCGCGGTGGCGCATCTCACCGCCGTCACCGGCGTCGAGCCCACGGCGGCGGTCGTCGACCGCCACCCCGGCTACCGCTCGGCCCGGCGCACCGCCCGGCTGCTGCCCGGCGCTCCCGTGCCGCGGGTGCAGCACCATCACGCGCATATCGCGGCGGCGATGGCGGAGAACGGACTGGACGGCGGGCGGCGGGTCATCGGCGTCGCCTTCGACGGCACCGGGTACGGCGACGACGGCGCGGTCTGGGGCGGCGAGGTGCTCATCGCCGACTACGACGGCTACCGGCGCTTCGCCCATCTCGGCTATGTGCCGCTGCCCGGCGGCGACGCCGCGGTGGCGCGGCCGTACCGGATGGCGCTCTCCCATCTGCGCGCGGCGGGGATCGCCTGGACGGCCGATCTGGCGTGCGCGGCGGCCTGCCCCGACGACGAGCGGCGGGTGCTGGCGCATCAGCTGGCGTCGGGGCTGCACTCCGTCCCCACCTCCAGCATGGGCCGGCTCTTCGACGCGGTGTCCGCGCTCGCCGGGGTCTGTCAGCGGGCCGGTTACGAGGCCCAGCCCGCCATCGAGCTGGAGGCGGCGGCCCACGCCCACGGCCCGGCGGACGGTTACCGCTTCGCGCTGCGGGACCCGGGCGGACCGCTGATCGCCGAGCCCGCGCCCGTGCTCGCCGAAGCGGTCGCCGAGCTGCGGGCGGGAGCGCCCGCGGGAGTGGTGGCGGCCCGCTTCCATACCGCGGTCGCCGATCTCGTACGGCGGCTGTGCGCGGCGGCCCGGGAGCGGCACGGGCTGGAGACGGTCGCGCTCACCGGCGGCGTCTTCGGCAACGCCGTACTGCTCTCCGCCTGTGGAAAGGGGCTCGCGGCGGACGGATTCACCGTGCTGCGGCACCGGCTGGTGCCGCCCAACGACGGAGGGCTGGCGCTGGGCCAGCTGATGGTGGCCGCACGGGCGCCGGAGCCCGAAGGCTGAAGGCTGAAGACTGAGAGGAGAGCGCCCCATGTGCCTGGCGGTGCCCGGCAGGGTGGTGGAGATCGCCGAGCGGGACGGCACGCGGATGGCCGTCGTCGACTTCGGCGGGGTCGTCAAGGACGTATGCCTGGAGTATCTGCCGGATCTGGCGGTGGGCGAGTACGCCATCGTGCACGTCGGGTTCGCGCTCCAGCGGCTGGACGAGGAGTCGGCGCGCAGAACGCTCGCCCTCTTCGCCGAGCTCGGCCTGCTCCAGGAGGAGTTCGGCGATCCATGGGAAGCGGCGGCGGACGCCGGCCCGCGAGGGGAGGCGAAGCCGTGAGATATCTGGAGGAGTTCTCGGACCCGGCGCTGGCGCGGGGTCTGCTCGACGACATCAGGGCGGCGGTGACCCGGCCGTGGGCGCTCATGGAGGTGTGCGGCGGGCAGACGCACACCATCATCCGCCACGGCATCGACCAGCTGCTGCCCGAGGGGATCGAGCTGATCCACGGCCCGGGGTGCCCGGTCTGTGTGACCCCGTTGGAGATCATCGACAAGGCGCTGGAGATCGCCGCGAGACCCGGGGTGATCTTCTGTTCCTTCGGGGACATGCTCCGGGTTCCGGGCAGCGACCGCGATCTGTTCCGGGTCCGGAGCGAGGGCGGCGATGTGCGGGTGGTGTACTCGCCGCTGGACGCGCTGCGGATCGCGCGGGAGAACCCGGACCGTGAGGTCGTGTTCTTCGGCATCGGGTTCGAGACCACCGCCCCGCCGAACGCCATGACCGTGCATCAGGCCCGGCGGCACGGCATCCGCAACTTCAGCATGCTGGTCTCGCACGTCCGGGTGCCGCCCGCCATCGAGGCCGTCATGACCTCGCCCGACTGCCGGGTGCAGGGCTTTCTCGCCGCCGGGCATGTGTGCAGCGTGATGGGCGTGGACGAGTATCCGGAGCTGGCCGCCCGGCACCGGGTGCCGATCGTCGTCACCGGCTTCGAGCCGCTGGACATCCTGGAGGGCATCCGGCGGACCGTACGCCAGCTGGAACGCGGCGAGCACACCGTCGACAACGCCTATCCGCGCGCGGTACGGCCGGAGGGCAACCCCGCCGCGCGCGCCATGCTGGCGGATGTCTTCGAGGTCACCGACCGGGCCTGGCGCGGGATCGGGACGATTCCGCGCAGCGGCTGGCGGCTCTCCCCCCGCTACCGCGAGCAGGACGCCGAGCACCGCTTCGACGTGGCGGGCATCAGCACCCGCGAGCCCGAACGGTGCCGCAGCGGCGAGGTGCTCCAGGGGCTGCTCAAACCGAACCAGTGCGAGGCGTTCGGCGGCGAGTGCACCCCCCGCACCCCGCTCGGCGCGACCATGGTGTCCTCCGAGGGCGCCTGCGCCGCGTACTACCTCTACCGCCGTCTCGGCGCTCCCGCGACTCCTCAGGAGGCGACTCCCGTTGTCTGACGCCGACACCCTGACCACCATCGCGCCGGACCCCTCCGGCTGGACCTGTCCGGCCCCGCTGCGGGACAGCCCCCGGGTGGTGATGGGCCACGGCGGGGGCGGCGCGCTCTCCGCCGAACTGGTGGAGAACGTCTTTCTGCCGGCCTTCGGCGGGCGTACGCTCGCCGCGCTCGGCGACTCGGCCGCGCTCAGCCTCGGCGGGGCGCGGCTCGCCTTCTCCACCGACTCGTTCGTGGTGCGCCCGCTCTTCTTCCCCGGCGGCTGCATCGGCGATCTCGCGGTCAACGGCACGGTCAACGATCTCGCCATGAGCGGCGCCCGGGCGGCCTATCTCTCCTGCGCCTTCATTCTGGAGGAAGGGGTGGAGACCTCCGTGGTCGGCCGGATCGCCGGGGCGCTCGGGGACGCCGCCCGCGCGGCGGGGGTGGAGGTGGTGACCGGCGACACCAAGGTCGTGGAGTCGGGCCGCGGCGACGGCGTCTACGTCAACACCGCGGGCATCGGGCTGATCCCGCCGGGAGTCGACATCCGGCCGCAGCGCGCCAGACCCGGCGACGTGGTGCTCCTCAGCGGCGAGATCGGGCTGCACGGTGTGGCGGTCATGAGCATGCGGCAGGGCCTGGAGTTCGGGGTGGAGATCGAGAGCGACTGCGCGGCCCTGGGCGGGCTGGTGGACGCGATGCTCGCCGTCACCCCCGATCTGCATGTGCTGCGCGACCCCACCCGGGGCGGACTGGCCGCCGCTCTCAACGAGATCGCCGCCGCCGCCGGTGCGGGAGTGGTCGTCGACGAGCGCGCGGTGCCGGTGCCGCCCCAGGTCGCGAGCGCCTGCGCGGTCCTCGGTCTCGACCCGATGTATGTGGCGAATGAGGGCAAGCTCGTCGCCTTCGTGCCGCGTGAGCACGCGGACGGGGTGCTCGCCGCGATGCGGGCCCATCCGCTGGGCGCGGCGGCGGCCGTCATCGGCGCGTGTGTGCCGGACCATCCCGGAATGGTGGTGGCGCGGACCGCGTTCGGCGGCACCAGGGTCGTCGATCTGCCCCTCGGGGAGCAGCTGCCGCGGATCTGCTGAGGGGTGGACCGGGCAGCGGCCCGGTCCACCCCTGGTTCAGCCGTCGGCCCGGCCCGGCGCGGCGGCTCAGGGAGCCCCGGTGCGCCGGCCGGATGACGGCGGCTCAGTCACGGGCGTCACAGCAGCCGCCGCCCAGCATCAGCCGCCCCACCCGCAGCCAGTCGTCCTCCCCGCGCGGGGCCCGCTCCGGCGGCGGCTCCATCGCGGCCACCAGCTCCCCGGTCGTATACGGCACCCCGCCCCTGAGCACCGAGACCGTCCGGACCATGGTGTCGAAGTCGTCGAACGGATCGCCGTCCACCACCGTCAGATCGGCGGCCTTGCCCGGCTCCACCGTGCCGAGGTCCCGCTCGGCCCCGAAGAGCCGGGCGGGCAGCACGGTCACCGTGCGCAGCGCCGCCGCCGGGGACAGCCCCGCCCGGTGCAGGGCGCGCAGCCCCAGATGGAGGGCGAGACCGACCGGGGTGAGCGGCGCGTCCGTGCCGAGGGCGACCAGTCCGCCCCGGTCCAGCACCCGCCGGTACACGTCGGTCTCCACCCGCAGCGTCTCCAGCTGCGCGGGGCTCGGCGGCCGGCTCGTCTGCTGCCGTACGACGGCGATGTCCCAGGGCGGCATCACCCTGGTGACCCGGGGGTCGTCGGCGAGCCCCGGGTCCAGACCGGCCAGGGCGGCGGCGGTGAACGGGGTCGCGATGAGGCCGAATTCCGCTCCCCGCGCGCTGTAGATCTCCAGCAGATCGTCGTAGGCGCGTCCCGAGGCGGTGACCGCGTGCCCGGTCTCCGCTCGCTGGGTGGCCTGGAGATGGGTCGTCAGATCCTGTCCGAGCTGGATCCCGGGCGACAGCAGATGGCTCCCGGCGCGCACGCCGAGGCGTTCATGGGCGAACCGCGCGGCCTCCGCCATGATCCAGCCCGGGGCCCGTACATAGGTCTTGACGCTGTCCCAGTCGAGCGCGGCGCCGCGTTCCAGGCTGCGCCGCAGTCCCGCCCGGGTGCGGTGGGCGCGTCCCATGCTGTACGCGACACGGGAGCCGTCGAGCAGCTCCCCGGTGGTCAGCAGCCGGGGTCCGGCGAGCTGTCCGGAGGTCACCGCCTCGCGTATTCGGGCCTGTTCATAGGCGAATCCGCCGAGGGAGACGGCGGTGGTGATGCCATAGGTGAGCTGGCCGACGCTCTGGCGGGCGCCGTAGGTGCTCTGCCAGGGGTGGGTGTGGGTGTCCCACAGTCCCGGGACGACCGTGCGCCGGGAGGCGTCGATCCGCCGGAGCGCGGCGGTGCGGTGGGCGCGGTGCGGTTCGACGGCGGCGATCCGGCCGTCGCGTACGACGATGTCGGCGTCGTCCCGTACGGAGTCGCCGGTACCGTCCCACAGCCGGCCGGCGTGGATGACCGTGTCGGCGGGCGTGGGTCTGCGCGCGTCCAGGGGGACGCGGACGGTACGGGCCGGGCCGCCCGCCGCGTCGATGAGTCTGAGCCGGGCGCCCGAGAGATAGAGCAGCGTCCGTGAGTCGCCGGACCAGGAGGGATGGTCGGCCGGTTCCTCGGTGAGGGTGCGCAGCGCTCCTCGGGGGGAGCCGTCGGGCGCGACGGGCAGCAGACAGAGCGCCGATTCGACGATCACCGCCAGCTGCCGTCCGTCGGGCGACCAGACGGGCCCGGAGTCATAGCGGTCGGAGACGGACCCATGGGGGGCCACGGCGTGGAGCCGGTCGTCGCCGGTGCGGGAGTCGACGATCCGGATCAGGTTGTAGCCCTCGCGGAAGCGCAGATTGAGACGGTTGCGGTCGCAGAGGGCGATGAAGCGGCCGTCCGGCGACCAGCTCGGGCGACCGGGCAGGCCACCGCCGCCGAGCGGGGCGGCGAGCACCCGCTCGGCGCCGGTCGTCAGATCCCGCACCCGCAGTCCGCCGGTCATGTCGAGGCAGGCGAGCCGTTCCCCGTCCGGGGAGAGCGCGGGGTGCACCCGGCCGCCCGTGGCGAGGGCGCGCTCCTCGCCCGTGGCGAGATCGCGGCGGTAGACGCCGAGGAGTCCGTCGCGGTCGTCGGCGTACAGCAGGGAGCGTCCGTCGCGCGCCCAGACGGGGCCGAGCAGATAGCGGACGGGGGACGAGCGGCGCAGACTCCGGGGCGGGCGGGCGCCCGAGGCGTCCGCCAGCCAGAGGGTGTTGAGCGCGGCGAAGGCGATGCTCTTCCCGTCGGGTGAGAGCGCGGGCAGATGGATGCCCCGCACCGGGCGTACGCGTGCGCCGCCGATGTCGTACTCCTTGACCCGGTAGCGCGGCCGGGTCACGGGGAGTACGCCCTCGAAGGGGATCCGCCGGGGCTGTCCCGGCCGGTCGGGGCGTACGAGGGTGAACCGGCCGTCCACGGTGAGCAGCAGCTCGCCGCCGGCCGTCCAGCGCGGCGGCACGGCCGCGAGGTCCCCGTCCACCGCGACGGGTGCGCCGTCGACGACGAGAACGCAGGAGCCGTTCGGCGCGGGGGTGGTCCGCAGATGGGCGAGCCGGCCGTCGCGGGCGAGGGCCGGGGTCATCAGCTGCGCGTCCGCGGGCCCGGTGTGGACGGTGGTGACCGGGCCCGCGCCCCGGGCCGGGACGGCGGCGATGGTGCGGGCCGCCAGGGCGGGGCCGGTGGGGGTGGTGACGGCGTGCGCCCGGACGAAGAGGATCCGTTCGCCGTCCGGCGACCAGACGGGGTCGAAGTCCTCCCAGGGGCCGTCCTGTACGGGGCCGTCCTGTCCGGCCGTCCCGGTGATCCGGGTCAGTGCGCCGGTCCGCAGCTCCAGCACATGGATGCGGTAGGGGCCGCCGGTCACCGGGTCCCCCGCGCGCTCGGAGGCGAAGGCGATTCGGGTTCCGTCCGGCGACCAGGCGGGGCCCCGGTCGTCCCAGGGGCCTTCGGTGCGCTGCCGCAGCTCCGTTCCGTCGGGGCGCATGGTCCACAGGTGGAAGCCGCCGTCCCGGTAGGCGCTGAACGCGATGAGCGCGCCGTCCGGGGAGTGGGCGGGTCTGCCGGGTTCGAGGTCCGCCGGGGTGAGGGGCACGGCTCTGCCGCCGCTGCCCGGCAGCGACCACAGGACGCTCTGGACCTCGGCGATCAGCCGGTCTCCGGCGGGCGAGAGGGTGGCCGAGCCGTTGGTGGCCCGGCGGAGGATCAGCGAGGTCCCGGCAGAGGTCCGCGCCGCCGCCGGGGCGGGACCGAGGGCGGTGGCGGCTCCGGCGACTCCGGCGGCGGCGAGCAGCTCACGGCGGGAGAGGGAGAAGGGGAAGGGGAAGGGACGGGGGACGGGGGCGGAGCTCCGGTCGGTGTCCATGGCAGAGGACGCTGCCGCACGGGGTGGCAGGTGGACAACACAGCGAATGGCGCGAACGGATGTGACC
>NZ_VCLA01000199.1:122010-131753 GCF_009600885.1 Streptomyces jumonjinensis | reverse complement strand
GTCACGGTCACGACTCCGCAGCGTCTCCGGGCCCGCGGCCGGTAGTAGTCGGCGATCACCTGAGCGCCGCCCGCGCCACGGTGCTGTGCGGCTGCCCTAGGACGACACCCCGGGCAGCACGGTCCCGGGCGACCCAGCGGCGGGCGGGTCCGCGGCTCCCGCGTACGATGCCGCGACGAGGACAACCCCAGGGGGAGAAATGGCGCGATCACGGCGGAACCGACACGTTGATCGGAAGAAGCGGAAAGAGGAGGAGGGCTGCTGCATGGGCACGATCGACACATGCGGGTACTACTGCGGCCCCGCCTGTCCCGTCACCGCGGTCAACGCGATCTTTCTCGCCCTGTGGCGCCCCGCCCTCTCCCCGATCGGCACGGCGGACCCGGCGGCCCCCCGACCCGACGGACGGGTCGCCGCCGCGCTGTACGGCGCCGTCCGCCACTACCGTACCCACATCAGCCCCACCCAGCCCGCCCGTTGCCCCTACACCCCCAGCTGCTCCACGTACGCGGTCAAGGCGCTCCACCGGCACGGAGCCGTCCGCGGCTCCCGGCTCATAGCTGCCCGGCTGCTGCGCTGCCGCCCTTCAACCGCCCGCCGCCGGGGCCGTGTCGACCCGGTACCGGAGTAGCCGCGCCGCCGGCACCTCGCTGACCTGGGGCGACCCATGCCATACGCGGTCCATCGGCCGTTGAGGGCCGCTCAGAGAGGGCCCCACTGGCGTGAATTCAGGCTGTTTGACTGCGTTGGAACTTGTTAGTTTTCCTTTCGTTGGGCGAGGCAAGTCAACGCTGCCCAACGGAACAGCGCGACCGCACCGTACGCACCCCACTCCTTCTGCTGGAAAGGGAACGCCACGTGCGCCGTATCCGACGCGCTCTACTGTCTTCCGCCGCCGCCCTGCTGGCCCTCGGGGCGGGCGTCACCACCCCGGCCCAGGCGGGCAGTGGTGCGCAGGGTCCTGGACCCGACACCGTCACCGCGACCGCCCGGCTCGCTGACGGCACCACCGCCGGCACCCCGGCCGCCGCCACCGCGCTGGAGCGGTACTGGACACCGGAGCGGATGGCCGAAGCCACCCCCGCCGAACCCCCCGCGCACAGCGTGCGGGCCGCCATGACCCCGGGGCCCGCCGGAACCCCCGGCAGCACCCCGCCCGTACCGCCCGCCCGGGGGGCGCTGTTGGAGAGCCCCGGCGTTGGCAAGGTCTTCTACACCAGCCCCTCCGACAACAAGGACTACTTCTGCTCGGCCGCCGCCCTCGCCAGCCCGTCCAAGCAGCTGGTGATCACCGCGGGCCACTGCGTCAACGACGGCGGTACGGCGGGCAAGCCCGGCGCGTATGTACGCAACTGGGTGTACATACCGGCGTTCCGCTCGGGAACCCGCCCGTACGGCACCTTCCAGGCCAAGGAGTTCCGGGCGTTCACCGGATGGGTGAACAACAGTGACCTCCAGGTGGACATCGCCATGGTGACCACCCACCCCCTCAACGGGAAGAAGCTGACCGACGTCACCGGCGGCAACGGGCTGAGCTGGAACTACGACCACCAGCAGACGGTGACGGCCTTCGGTTACTCGGCCGACCACAACAACTCCCAGATCCAGCGATCCTGCCAGAGCACGGCGTCCCCGGTCGGCGCCCCGGACAACCGGGTCCAGATCAAGTGCGCCTTCCGGGGCGGTGGCGGTCCCTGGCTGCGGAACCACGCCGGCTCCGGGCTCGGATTCGTCAACGGCGTGGTGAGCACACTCATCGCCGACGGATGGAACCGCAGCTCCTACTTCGGCGACGGCGTCAAAACGATGTGGGACCTCCAGGGCGCCCGCACCTGAGACCGCTGCGCCCGTACGGGCCCGGCTCCCTCTTCCGGGAGCCGGGCCGCGGCCGTTCCGGAAGAGGGAGCGGGGGGCGGGGGAGCCAGACTCCTCAAGGGCGGCGCAGGTGCAGGTGCAGGTGGCGGTGATCGCTCGGTGTCATGCCGTACGCCGCCCGGAAGGACCGGCTGAACTCCGCCGCTGTCAGGCCCCATCGCGCCGCGATGGTGTGGATGTGCTCGCCGGCCCGGATCGGATCGGCGAGTTCGGCGCGGGCGCGCTCCAGGCGGGTGCGGCGGATCAGCGCCGCCACGGTGACGCCCTCGTCGCGGAAGATCCGGTGCAGATAGCCGGTGGAGATGTTGTGCGCGGCGGCGACGGCGGTCGGAGTCAGCCGGGGGTCGGCCAGGTTCTGCTGGATGAACGCCTTGATCCGCAGGACCGTCGTATACCGGTGGGTGTGCGGCGGGAGGGCGTTCTCCCTGTCCAGCGTGTGTGCGAACACCGTCGCCACCAGGTCCGTGACCACCGCTCCCAGCCGGGGCGCGTCGGAGAGCCGGTAGTCGGTGAGACTCCGTACGAACTGCGTGAGGAACTGTGCCAGCAGCGCCCCGACGCCGTGGCCGTCCGGCATGGGCAGCCCGACGGCCCGGTCCGCGAGCTGCCTGGGTAACGGCAGGACCGCTTTGGGCACCTCGACTCCGATCATCACGATCCGGCGCGGCTGGGCCCCGGTGCGGATCTCGACCGGCCGCGAGGAGTCATTGCTGTGGTAGACCCCGGGTCTGGTGCGCAGCTCCCGGCCGTGCCAGGTGACTGCGCCGCCCCCGCGCAGCATGAGGGAGAGGTGGTAGTTCTCGGGATCGGACTGCCGGATGAGCTTCGCGGTGCGGCGGAACATCACGGGTGGGAAGGCGGCGGGCCACACCGCCACATCACCGAGGCCGATGACCCGCTGGCGTGCCCGGAAGTCGGCGGCGTGGTCGCTGTGCAGATCCATCGGGGCGTGGGTGCTGCCCAGCAATTCGCGCCAGCGGGCGAAGCGTTCGGGCGCAGCGACGTCCAGGCTGCTGAACACCACTGAGGGCAGAGGCTGTTGTGCCGAGGCTGTGGTCATGGCGGGATCCCCCTGGGACGGAAGGAGCGCACGGTCACGGGCGGGTGGAGATGCCTGGTCTGATCCTTCCGCGCCGGCCGTGCTGACGCTGTACGTATCGTGCGACGAGGTCGGTCCAGTCACCGTTGGGTACGGATGCGCAAATATAATCCACCTATTTGTGGGGCATGTTGAGTCCGTGGTGATTACATGTCAATGAGGCATATGGGTGCGGGGCGGAGGCCCCGCATCACATGGAGGCGTCAAGCGCTGCCGAGGGTTCGTGCGGGCGTCTCGCCGACCGGATCATCCGAGCCGGCGTGGCAGCAGGCTGTGGCCGTGCCCTGCCGCGGCGGCGCAGAGCACCCGGGCCAGTTCCGCGGGGGCCGAGAACATCGGCCAGTGGCCGGTGTCCAGCTCGAAGCAGGTGATTCCGCGGGCCGCGAGGCCCATGTAGGCCGGGTCGCCGCTGTCGTGCAGCTCCTGTGCCCTGGCGATGCTGTTGCCGTTGCGGGTGCAGAAGACACCGGTGGCCGGGACGGTCAGGACCGCGCCGGTGAGACGCAGTGGTTCGGTGGCGGTGCCGAGCGGCTGCGGCGCCCCCAGCCGGGCCAGTCGCTCACGGTCGGCCCGCGACACGCCGTCGAGCCTGGCGATGGCGTCGATCTGGTCCACCGGAGGCATCGGCCAGCGCCACCCCTCGCCGTGCTCGGCGACCCAGGCGGTGATCTCTTCGGCCTGCTGCGGAGCGACGAGCAGATCCAGCAGCGACTTCCCGTCCTGGGGGACGACGCTGTCGAGATGGACCAGGCGGGCCGTCCGCTCGGCGACGCGGTCCACGGCGCCGGTCGCAGGGAGGATGCCGTAACTGTGACCGACGACCACCGCGTCCGTCAGCTCCTCGCTCTCCAGCACCGCGACGACGTCCTCGACATGAGTGGACAGGCCGACCTGCGGGCCGGCCAAGTGACGCCGGTCACCCAGCCCGGTCAGCGTCACCGGGTGCGCCCCATGCCCGGCGGCGCGCAGCTCCGCCGCCACCTCCCGCCACGCCCAGCCGCCCAGCCAGCCGCCCGGGACCAGGACGAACTCCGTCATGACCATGCTCCTTCCGCCGGTTTCCCCGGTCACGTCGAACGCCGCTTACGCTAGGAACTCCCGCAGGGGGAGATGCAAACCGGAGCGGGCGACGGAGGGCGGCCGTGGACGACGACGCCACGATGGGCATCGGCGAGCTGGCCCGGCTGGCCGGGGTGTCGGTCAAAACGGTGCGCTTCTACTCCGACGAGGGACTGCTGCCGATCGCCGAGCGCTCCTCCGGCGGCCACCGGCGGTACGGGCGACAGGCACTGGAGCGGCTGCGCGGCATCCGGGATCTACGGGCGTTGGAGATGCCGTTGCCCGAGGTCGCCGCCGTGCTCGAAGACGAACCGGGCGGTACGGGGCTGGCCGCGGCGCTGACGGCCCGGCTGGCCGAGGTCAGCGGCCGGCTCTCGGCGCTGCGGTGGCGTGAGGCGGCACTGCGCGCGCTGGCCGAGGCACCCGGTTCCGAACGGCCCGCACTGCTGCGGCAGCTCGGTGCGCTGCCGCAACCACCGGACACCGGCGCTCTGGCGCGCTTCTGGCGCCGAGTTCTGCCCGTGCGCCTGCCCTCCCGGGTCCGGGAGGCGGTCGTGGACGCCGCGGTTCCCGACCTGCCGCGCGATCCGACGCCCGGTCAGGCCGTCACGGCCGCACGGCTGCACACACTCGCGTCCGACTCCGGCTTCGCCGCCGATGTACGGCGGGCCAACGGCCGGACCGTCGGACGCGGCGACCTGGTGCGGTTGTACGACGGGCTGGGCAACGCCTACGCGCTGGGTGCGGCCAAGCTGGACGCGGGCATCGAACCCGAGCCGGGCGAGGCATTGGACGCCTTCGCCGGCGCCTTCGCCCAGGGACACGGCGAGGCCGACACCCCGGAGTTCCGGGTCGGCCTGCTGACGATGATCCGTGCCTCCGACGACCCCCGCCTCGGGCTGTACTGGCGGCTCGTCCACGACCTTCAGGGCGGCGGCCCGGCGACGATGGGCGCCGCCCACGCCTGGCTGGTCGCCGGGCTGGCCTGCTCGGCTCCCACCCCTGCTCCGGCTCTGCCGGGGCACGCACGGGTCAGTGCCAGTGATGGGGCCGCAGGAGAGCAGTGGACATGACCACCGTGACGGGTGTTCGGCTTCGAGAGCCGAAGCAGGGCGGCGGGGGCCCACCAGACGCGACCGGCGTCTCACGGAACTCTCGCGAAATCAGCGCCGGGAGGGCGACGGCATGCGGAGCCGGCAAGACGCACGACGGCACGGACTGCGGGCACTGCGGCGGGAGTTCGGGCGGCCGGCACCTCGGTTAATCTGCACGGATGACCGTCGCTCTGACCCTGCTGCCGCGTGTCGCCTATCGCGGGCGAGAAGTCACCGCGCCCCGGCTCCGCGGCCTCCTCGCGCTGCTCGCGGGCGACCTGCGCGCGGGGTGCAGCGTCGAGCGACTTGTGGCAGGGCTGTGGCCGGACGAGTTGCCCGAGCGTCCGGGAAAGGCGGTGCAGGTGCTCGTGTTCAGAGTGCGGACGCAGCTGGGCGCCGACGTCGTCGCGAGCACGCCGACCGGATACCGGCTCACCCTCGCCGAGGAGCAGGTCGACAGCTCCGCCCTGCTGCTGCACGCCGCCGCGAGCGCGGACCGGGCCAGGGCCGGGGACCACGCGGGATCGCTGACTGCGGCCCAGGCCGGGCTGGCGCTGTGGGAGGGCGCCCCTGACGGCGACGGCGGCGACGCCTGCGACCCCGTAGCCGTACTGCGCACCGAGCGCGCCCCCGTCCGCGGCGCGCTCATACGCGCGCAGGCGCTCGCGCTCGCCCGCCTGGGGCGGCACGCGGAGGCGGCCGAGCCCCTGGCCGTGGCCGCCTCGGCGCATCCGCGCGACGAGGAGGTGCTCGCCGAACTGCTGCGCGGCGAGGCGGCGACGGCGGGCCCGTCCGCCGCGCTGACGCGGTACGAGGCGTACCGCCGTGAGCTGCGGGACGAGCTCGGCACGGATCCAGGTTACGGGCTCAAGGCCGTACAGCAGGAGCTGCTGCGCGGCGAGGCGCCCGCGGTCAGACGCGGCGTGCCGCACGAGCCCAACCCGCTGCTGGGACGGGACGAGGACATCGCGGCGGTGGAGGGGCTGCTGCGCGCCTCCCGCGCCGTCGCCGTCGTCGGTCCCGGCGGCCTCGGCAAGACCCGGCTCGCGTACGCGGTCGGCCGCCGGGCCGAGCAGCGCGTGGTGCATCTCGTGCCGCTCGCCGGCGTCACCGCGGACGAGGACGTGGCCGCTGCGGTGGCCTCCGCGCTCGGGGCGGGCGAGGGGCGGCACGGCACCGTGAGCGGCCACGCCTCGGCCGACCCCTTGTCCGGCATCCTCGGTGTGCTCGGATCCGGGCCCGCTCTGCTGATGCTGGACAACTGCGAGCAGGTCGTCCAGGGCGTCGCCGACCTCGTACAGGCCCTGGTCTCGTCCTCGAAGGATCTGCGGGTGCTCGCCACCAGCCGGGCCCCGCTGGGCCTCACGTCGGAGGCGGTGTACGTGCTGCCGGAGCTCGGTCCCGACACCTCCGTCGAGCTGTTCACGCAGCGGGCCCGGGCCGCCCGGCCCGGTGTGAAGCTGCCGCCGGACGCGGTGGCCGAGCTCTGCCGCCACCTCGACGGGCTGCCGCTCGCCGTGGAGCTGGCCGCGGCGCGGGTGCGGGTGCTGTCGGTGCCGGAGATCGCCCGCCGCATCGGCGACCGGTTCGCGCTGCTGCGCGGCGGAGCCCGGGACACGCCGGAGCGCCACCGCACGCTGCACGCGGTCGTGGAGTGGAGCTGGAACCTGCTCGTGGAGGACGCCAGGGCGGCGCTGCGCACGCTGTCCGTCTTCCCCGGCGGCTTCTCCGGCGAAGCGGCGGAGCAGGTGCTGGGCGATGACGCGCTGTTTCTGTTGGAGCAGTTGGCCGGCCAGTCGCTGCTCACCGTCGCCGACGCCCCGGTCGGCGTGCGGTTTCGGATGCTGGAGACCGTACGGGAGTTCTGTGCGGCCCGGCGTACGGAGGCGGGCGAGGAGGACGAGGCCGTCGGCCGGTTCCTCGCCTGGGCTCGGGACTTCGGGGTCGCGCACCACGACATCCTCTTCGGCCCGGAACCGCGGACAGCCTGGGAGCGGGTCAGGGCCGAGCAGGACAACCTCGTGCTGGCCCTGCGCCATGCCCTGGCCCGTACGGACGGCTCCACCATCGCCGCCATCACCGCCGCCCTCGCCGCTCTGTGGTCCACCGGCTCCGACTTTCCCCGCCTCGTCGCCCTCGCCGCGGACACCGGCCCGCCGCTGTCGCACTACTACCCCGGGCCCGAATTCGTCGAAGTCGCCCGAGCGGCTGCGGTGGTGTGCACGGCGAGCCTGCTCATGGGCTACGGCCCGCGCGCCGTACGCCAGCTCGTCACCCTCCGGCGGCTGCCCCCGGCCCCGCCGGACACGCTGCTGCGCGCCACCGCGGTGGTGCTGAGCGCGATCCCCGAGATGCGGCCTCCTGACTACGACGTGCTGCACAAGCTCTGCGACAGGGACAGGGACAGGGACGGGGACAGCGAGCAGCCGCTGGTCGCCGGCATCGCTGAGTGCATCGCCACCTACGTCTGGGAGTACGAGCACGAGATCGACCGCGCGCTCGCCTCGGCTCGGCGGGCGGTCGCCGCGCTGGCTCCGGTCGACAACCCGTCCGTGCAGCTCATGGTTCATTCCCGGCTGAGCGACCTGTGCTTGCAGTCGGGGCAGGGCGAGGCGGCGTACGAGCACATCAAGGTGGCGCTCAAGACGCTGCCGCAGCTCGGCGACGGGCACGACTACATCGGCATCCGCTCGGCTCTCGTCCTCGCCTGCCTGCAGCGCGGCGACCCCGACGAGGCCGAGTACTGGCTACGGCAGGCGGAGAGCGACAACCCCCCGCAGCAGGACTCCTTCTACAGGCCCGACATCGGCGGGCACGCCGAGCTCGCGCTCACCCGCGGACTGACGGAGGTCGGGCTCGGCCTGTGGCGCAGCGCCATGGAGCGGCTGACCGAGGCCGACTCCATGCACAGCAGTGATCCTTGGCTCGACCCGTGGGCGCTGGTGATCCAGTCGGCGGCGGTGACGGCGCACGCGCACGCCGGCCGTCTCGAGCTGGTCGCGGAGCCGGTCGACCGGCTGCGGCAGGGGCTGCGAACCCTGCTCTCCGGTCCGTCCCGCTCGCCCACGGAGCTCCCTGTGTTCGGGACGGTGCTGCACGCCCTTGGCATGGCGGGGCTCGCGTCCGGCGACGCCTGTGCCGTACGGATGATCGTGCTGGCCGAACGGCTGCGGGTGCTGCGCGAGTTCCAGCCGACGATGTCGGAGGCCCGCGCCCGGCAGGCGGTCGAGGCCGCCGGGCACGCTGTCAGGGTGGCGTACGCCGACGCGGTGTCGGAGTACGCCGCCCTGAAGCGGGACGAGCTGCGGGATGCAGCCCGCGCGCTCATTGCGGGTCGCGGTTGAACGTCGAGGTCGACCAGGAGTAGCCGAGTACCGCGAGGCCGAGGCACCAGGCGATGGCGAGCCATCCGTTGTGGCCGATCTCGGTGCCGAGGAGCAGGCCGCGCAGGGTTTCGATGGCGGGTGTGAAGGGCTGGTACTCGGCGATCGGCTGGAACCAGCCGGGCATGGAGTCGACCGGGGTGAAGGCGCTGGAGAGGAGCGGCAGCAGGATCATCGGCATCGCGTTGTTGCTGGCGGCCTCGGCGTTGGGGCTGATCAGGCCCATGCCGACGGCGATCCAGGTGAACGCGAGGGCGAAGAGCGCGAGCAGTCCGAACGCCGCCAGCCATTCCAGGGCTGTCGCGTTGGTGGACCGGAAGCCGATGGCGACGGCGACGGCGCCGACGAGGACCACGCTGGCGATCGACTGGAGGACGCTGCCGGCGACGTGCCCGACGAGGACCGAGGGGCGGTGGATCGCCATGGTGCGGAAGCGGGCGATGATGCCCTCGCTCATGTCGTTGGAGACGGAGACCGCGGTTCCGACGACGGTGCTGCCGATGGTCATCAGCAGCAGGCCCGGGACGATGTAGGCGATGTACGCGGAGCGGTCCGGGCCGCCGCCGATGCCCGCGCTCATCGCCTCGCCGAAGATGTAGACGAAGAGCAGCAGCAGCATGATCGGGGTGAGCAGCAGGTTCAGGGTGAGGGACGGGTAGCGCCGTGCGTGCAGGAGGTTGCGGCGCAGCATGGTGTTCGCGTCGCGTACGGCGAGGGAGAGGGAGCTCATCGGACGGTCTCCTTGGGCTGGGCGGACTGGGCGGGGATGTTGGCGGTGCCGGTGAGGGCGAAGAAGACGTCGTCGAGGTCGGGGGTGTGGACGGTCAGCTCGTCGGCTTCGACGCCGGCGGAGTCCAGCCAGTCGAGGAGGGAGCGCAGCTCGCGCTGGCTGCCGTCGCTGGGGATCTGGAGCGAGAGCGCTTCGTCGTCCCGGGTGGTCTCGCGGAGGGTGCGGGCGGCGGTCTGGTATGCGGCCGGGTCGGTGAAGCGGAGGCGGACGTGCCCGCCCGGGATGAGGCGTTTGAGCTCGGCGGCGGTGCCCTCGGCGGCGACCGTGCCGTCGTTGAGCACGGCGATGCGGTCGGCGAGTTCGTCGGCCTCCTCCAGGTACTGCGTGGTGAGGAAGACGGTCACGCCGCCGGAGACGAGCTCGCGGATGATCTGCCACATATTGTGGCGGGAGCGGGGGTCGAGACCGGTGGTCGGCTCGTCGAGGAAGATGATCCGCGGGTC
>NZ_VCLA01000199.1:116630-121395 GCF_009600885.1 Streptomyces jumonjinensis | reverse complement strand
GACGGTCAGGTCGACACCGTCGAGAACGACCTTGTCGCCATAGGACTTGCGCAGCCCGTTCGCGGTGATGGCCAGGTTGGTCATGGTGGGTGCTCCTCAGAGGCTGCGGGCGGTGATGTCGCCGTAGGACGTGGTCGCGTGGATGTTCAGGCCGGCGGCGGCGCCGTCGGTGTTCTTGAGCGCGTTGTGGATCCGGCCGTGGGCGGTGCCGGCGTCCAGGGAGGCGGAGACTCCGCGGGCAGCGCCGACCGAGAGGTCGCCGGCCTCGGTGCGCAGCGTGACCGTGCCGCGCACGGCCTCGGCGATGCTGATGTCGCCCTTCTGCGTACTGATCTCCGCGGGGCCGTTCAGGCGGCCGACCGAGATGTCACCGGCGAGGAGGGCGAGGCGGGCGCTCGCGGTCTCGTCGAGCTTGACCGAGCCCTGCGCGCCCTCGAAGACGATGTCGCCGAGCCGTCCGACGCCCCGGAGCTCGGCGCTGGCCGCCTTCGCTTCGACGCGGGAGCCGACGGGCAGCTGGACGGTCACCTCGATGGCTCCGGAAGCGCCGAGGATCTGGTTCTTCGCCGCCGGGGTCTCGATCCGCAGGACGCCGTCGCCGTAGTCGACCGTGGTCTGCTCCGCCGCCTTCACGTCGCGGCTCTTGGAGGCGTTCGCGGGGAGGACCTCGACCGTGGTGTCGGCGCGGTCGGCGGCGATGAACCGGATGTGTCCCGCGGGGATGTCGAGGACTGCGGTGACCGGGGCGGGGGTGTCGAACTTCTGCATGGCGCTCTCCTTCTTCTGCAGCGTGCGCCCTTCCGGCGCGCTGTTTCCGATGACAGAAACGCTACGTTGCATTCAAAGATCTGACAACACGATCATTGCGCGTACTCGCCATCAGTGCAGGTAAATGACGGGTAATCGTTGCAATGATTTGGACCCTAACGCAACAACGATCCCCTCGTGCGTTGCAATGATCTGAGAGTGAACGCTATAGTGGAGGCGTCAGGGACACACGAAGGGAGACCGCGATGCCGGGAGGCAGGCTCACTCAGCAGGAACGCCGTCAGATCGCGCTGGGACTGGCCGACGGCCTCGCCTACGCGGAGATCGCCAGACGCCTCGACCGCCCGACCTCGACCGTCACCCGCGAAGTCATCCGCAACGGCGGCCCCACCGCCTACCGCGCCGACCTCGCCCACCGCGCCACCGAACACCGCGCCCACCGGCGCAGGCAGACCGCACCCCGAGGGTCAGAGGCGACCTCGCAGGCCCACGGACGCGACCCCGAAGCGGTGCGTGAGTACGAGGAGACGTTCACGACCGTCCTCATGGGTTCGGGCATGCCCAAGATGACGTCCCGGGTGCTGGCCTGCCTCTGCACCAGCGACGCGGGCAGCCTCACCGCGTCCGAACTCGTCCAGCGCCTCCAGGTCAGCCCGGCGTCCGTCTCCAAAGCGATCGCGTTCCTCGAAAGCCAGGGCCTCATCCGCCGGGAACGCGACGAACGCCGCCGCGAGCGCTACATCGTCGACGACGACGTCTGGTACCAGGCCATGATGTCCAGCGCCCGATCCACCGCCCAACTCGCCGAGACCGCACGCCAGGGCGTCAGCGTCCTCGGCCCCGACACCCCGGCCGCCGCCCGCCTCGAAAACATCGCCCGCTTCGTCGACTTCGTCTCCGAGAGCATCGCCCGCGCCGCAGACCAGGCCCGCGACATCCTCCACACAAAACCCGACACGACCTCGCACGCCCCGGAGCCGGCTCATCCCTCAACCCAGCTCCCCGGCTGATCGACCGGCGGCCCCCGCCGGAGCCCAGGGGCAGGGAACCAGGGGGTGCCGCCCCCTCTCTCTCCCCTGCCGCCACCGCCTGTACCTGCGCCCCGGGAGCCCGGCCCCGACGAGCGCGTCTGAACTCGCCGCTCCTGGCTCTCCGGCCCATCCGGGGAGCCGGTGTGCGGGAGCGGGGTAACCCCCGGCAGGGAATGCCCCCAAGGTGGCGTAGTCATGGGAGAGTTGCCGGACACGGGCCGCGTTTCCTCACCCGTCCATAAGGCTGCGCCTGGCACCTCTTCACACCGGGAGACCTCGATGCCCGACTGCTCGCAAGTGAATGAAAACCGCTGCTCCGCGATGTGAACGCGCAGGTCAGGAAGTGTCGGCCCCGCGCGAGCGGGGATGGTCCGGTGACTGAGCCTCACCCCGGGGTCGGGACGCCGTCGGCCCCGCGCGAGCGGGGATGGTCCGCCGAGATTGATTTCTGGGACGACGCCGAGGTTGTCGGCCCCGCGCGAGCGGGGATGGTCCCTGAACGACCGCCAGCGCCCCGAGCGCCAGCAGGTCGGCCCCGCGCGAGCGGGGATGGTCCTACGGTGAGCACAGCGATCGACTGGATTGCGATGTCGGCCCCGCGCGTGCGGGGATGGTCCCCGGCGACCGCCCTGCCATAAGGCAGGACCCCCGTCGGCCCCGCGCGCGCGGGGGTGGTCCCCCCAGGACGGCGCTCCACCTGATCGGCCACGCGTCGGCCCCGCGCGAGCGGGGGTGGTCCCCTGATCGACCCGCTCCAGTCCGTGACGCTGTTGTCGGCCCCGCGCGTGCGGGGGTGGTCCGGGCCCACTCGTAATCGCACTCGCTCTGGACCCCACTGGACGCGGACGCCAACGCTGGTAACGCCGGGAGAGAGAGGGACAAATGAGTGCGACACCCGCCGTATCAGCGGAGGAGGCCACTGCGGGCGGCGAGGCCGCGCAGGTCCGTCGTGGTGGGCCCGGATGCCAGCAGGTCGGCGATGAGGGTTCTGGTGGCCGGGCGGGCGTGGGTCTCCTCCGGGGCGGAGCGTTCCGCAGCAAGAAGGGTGCGGAGGCAGTCGGTTCGGCGGCCGAGGCGGTGGTAGGTGAAGGCGATATCGCTGAGGGCGCGGGAACGGCGTTCGATGCTGGGGAGGGCTCTGAGGGGAACGGCGCGGGCGGCGTCGAGGGCGGCAAGAGGGTCGCCCGCGTGGTTCTCGGCACTGATCCGGTGGAGTTGGACGGTCAGAGGGCTGAAGGCTGCGTGGTCGGACGGCGGGGAGGTGCCGGTGCCGAGTTCCTTGGCGATGGCGGCGGCTTCGTCGGTGAGCTCACGCATCCCGTCCCGGTCTCCGCCCCGTGCCGCGGTGTACGCGGCGCTCTGGACGAGGAGCCCCCGGAGCGCGTTCCCGGCTCGGCCGGCGCTCCGGAGGTCTGGGTGGTCGGCTGCCGACAGCGCGATCGACAGCGCTTCGTCGTGCCATCCGGCGCGGCGGGCGAGGACGGCGAGCTGACGGGCCGACTCGGCAGCCTGGATGGGATCCTGGGCGGTTTCGGCGACCTGGCGGGCGCGGTCGGCGGCCATCCAGCCGAGCTGCTGTTCGTCGAGTTTGACGAGCATGCGAGTAGCGAGCAGGTAGCTCCGGGCCAGAAGCCGGTAGCCGTTGCGCGTGCCTTCGGCAGCAGTGAGGGCGTGTCCGTTACGGATGACGCGGGGCAGGCGCACGGCGAGGGAGGCGTAGCGGCAGGCGTCGAAGTCGACGACCGCTTGGTTGACGTCGACGGCGAGAAGCTCAGGCGGTGCAACGGTGGTGGCCGTGCCCAGGCCGAGCATGGCGTCCCGCAGGCGGGCGGTGAGCAGTCCGCCGAGAAGGGCCTCGTCCGCCTCGGCGGCCCGGGTTCCGGGAAGTGAGGCGCTTGCCGCTGCTGCGGCGGCCAGGCTCGCGAGCAGCCTGCGTCGCTGCAAGGAATCGTCACCGTCCTTCCGTCCAAGTGTCCCCAGCCTAGGGGCCGGCGTCCAGGGGTAGGAGATTGTCGCCCAGACCGGTTGGCCGTGTCGGGCCTTGCTCCCTGCTATCAGCGCGGGGGCGGCGGTCCGTCCTCGGTCGGGCCCGGCGTGAGTGGTACCGGGGCCCTCGCCGAGGGCGGAGCCTGTGGTGGCGCTTCCGTGTCGTTGGGTTATCGGCGGAAGGTCGATTCGGTGTCGGCGGCGCGTTGTTGTCGCCAGAGGGCCATCGCCTGGGCGTGTGTGCGGAGCGGTACGCCCCAGGTGATGAACTGGTTGGTGAGCCAGGCGTCGAGCACGCCGTAGGCGCGGGCGATGGACGCCAGCGATTCTTCGTCGGCGTACCGCTTGATGACGGTGTCCTTGTCGGCGAGGACACGTTCCCGGGCGGCTGCCCGGTCCACCGGCTGGGCGTGGGGCACTGGCGGTCTCCTCGTGCTTCTGGAGGGGGGTTCTGGGGTGGCCCCGGTCGTTGCGGGGGACTGGACCGACCGGGGCCAAGGGGGTGCGGGGGCACCCCCTTCTTCCCCTGCCGGGACACGGCACCGGTCAGGGGGGTTCATGGGGTGGTCCGTCCGGCCGGGCCTGGATGCGTGACGCCCTGCCGGCCGGACGGACCCTTTTCGCCGCCCCACTGATGAACCCGCTGATCTGGTGGCCGGGTGTTCAGGGGGCGGACGCTTCAGAGCCGGTACCGGGCCGACATCAGCAGCAGGGCATCGGTCCCGGGCGGGTCCCACTGCACGGTGTCGCAGACGGCCCGGGCGTACCGGCGGTGACCGGTCCTGCGGAAGTGGTACTCGGCCCACGCCTGCACATCCCCCGGGGTGAGCTCCCGTGCCGCGTCCGGGGGTTCAGCGCCGCAGGGCGGAGTGCCGGACACGCACGCGATCCGCGCACGGACCCCCGCGGCCTCCGTGTGCGTCAGAGTCCATAAGAGGCGACAGAACCGCCTGATCACCCCCATACCGCACCTTCTCGAA
>NZ_VCLA01000199.1:116354-116620 GCF_009600885.1 Streptomyces jumonjinensis | reverse complement strand
GGTGAGCCAGGCGTCGAGGACGCCGTAGGCGCGGGCGATGGACGCCAGCGATTCTTCGTCGGTGTATCGCTTGATGACGTTGTCCTTGTCGGCGAGGACGTGTTCCCGGGCGGCTGCCCGGTCTGTCGGCTGGGTGTGGGGCACTGTGTCTGTCTCCTCGTGCTTCTGGAGGGGGTGTGGGGGTGGCCCCGGTCGTTGCGGGGGACTGGATCGACCGGGGCCAAGGGGGTGCGGGGGCACCCCCTTCTTCCCCTGCCGGGACGTGA
>NZ_VCLA01000199.1:116108-116344 GCF_009600885.1 Streptomyces jumonjinensis | reverse complement strand
TCCCCCGGCCGGTGCGGGTGCTGCCGGATCATCTCGTCACAGTGCTCGACCTGGGTGGCACCGCCCAACTCGCGCGAGCTTCGGCGCAGTCGCGCATGCGCGACGCAGATCCGGCATCCACGGACAGGCGCGGGCTCGGGCTCGTATGCAGGGGTCGGAGACGGAGCCGCCGCGCGCTCACCCCTGGCGGCGAGGCGTCTCCGATAGCTCTCCAGCCCGGTCAACACGCCCTGGAT
>NZ_VCLA01000199.1:115266-116098 GCF_009600885.1 Streptomyces jumonjinensis | reverse complement strand
GCGGCGGTGGCCGGTCCTGCGGAAGTGGTACTCGGCCCACGCGTGCACGTCGCCCGGGGTGAGCTCCCGTGCGGCGTCCGGGGGTTCAGCGCCGCACGGCGGGGTGCCGGACACGCACGCGATCCACGCACGGACCCCTGCGGCCTCGACATGCGGCAGAGTCCATAAGAGGCGACGGAGCCGCCTGATCATCCCCATACCGCACCCTCTCGAACGCTGTTGGCGTTCCGCTCGGCGAGTGCCGCCGAAAGCCGGTCGGCCGTAGTGGCGGGGCGAACGTGCTCCCGCAGCACGTCCCACTCGCACCCGCCGTGGACCGGCCGGAGCATGTAGCGCGTCCCGTACTCCTCCATGACCTCCCCCACACGTTTCATGCGCGTGTCATACGCGAGGGACCCGACCGCGAGAGCCTCGTTCATGTCGCGTCCCCCGGCCGGTGCGGGTGCTGCCGGATCATCTCGTCACAGTGCTCGGCTTGGGTGGCGCGGCCGATTTCCCGCGACCTTCGGCGCAGCCGTGCATGTGCGACGCAGATCCGGCATCCACGGACAGGCGCGGGCTCGGGCTCAGTCTCGGTCGCAGGGGCCGGAGACGGAGCCGACGCACGCTCACCCCTGGCGGCGAGGTGTCTCCGGTAGCCCTCCAGCCCGGTCAACACACCCTGGACCAGGGGCCGTGATACCGGCGACCATCCGCCGACCGGATCCACGGACACCCACCGCAGCCGTTCATTGGGACGCTCAACGACCCGCACCTCTGCGGTCAGCACGAGCTCACCGTGGGCGGGCGGGGGGATTTGCTGCATCGGGCGAACATTCTTGCTAGACACCAA
>NZ_VCLA01000199.1:111966-115256 GCF_009600885.1 Streptomyces jumonjinensis | reverse complement strand
TGATACCGGCGACCATCCGCCGACCGGATCCACGGACACCCACCGCAGACGTTCATTGGGACGCTCAACGACCCGCACCTGTGCGGTCAGCATGAGCGCACCGTGGGCGGGCGGGGGGATTTGCCGCATCGGGCGAACATTCTTGCTAGACACCAACCACTCCTCTCCGTAGCCGTTCCGCCACCGAGGGCATTCAGAGTGACCTAGAGTCGAGGGTGGTTCAACGAGGAGAACCAGCAAACAATGTTGTGGAGGAACGCCCATGGCGAACCGGAAGGAACTGAATCCGGACGCTAGTCCGCAGGCGGCCATGGGGGCACGTCTACGCCGCGAACGCGAGCAACGCGGATGGAAGCAACGTGAGTTGGGTGCCCGGATGAAATATTCGCCAACACAGGTTTCGCACGGTGAAACTGCTCTGAAGATTGCGACATTGCCGTTCTGTCGCGCCGTTGATGTCGTGTTAGGGCTCGCGGGAACCGACAAGTCGTTCGAGCGCGAGTGGCTAGGGATGACATACGGCGCGCTGTTGGAAGGCTTCCCGGGGTTCATCGGGTACGAGAGCCGGGCCGTGGAGATCCGGTTGTACGAGGTGGGTGTCATCCCTGGTCTGTTTCAGACGCTTGAGTACGCGGCGACCATCGAAGAGCACAGCGTGACGCGGGGCGCGATCACTCCTGAGCAAGCCCGCGAGCGGGTGGCCATAGTTGCGGACCGGCAAGCCGCCATCGACCGGACCCCAGGGCCACTGATTCATGCGGTTGTAGATGAGAGCTGCATCCGCCGACAGGTGGGCAGCCCTGAGATCATGTGCGCTCAGTACGATCGGCTGCTGGAGTTCGCGGAGCAGCCGAACGCGATGCTCCAGATCGCCCCGTTCACCATGGGGGAGCGCCGTCCGTTCAACCTGCCGATAACGCTCTTGACTCTGCCTGACCGTTCACTCATGTTCTACGCAGAGTCCGCAGCACGGGGGCACCTTGAGCGGGACAGCCGCTTCGTGGGGCCCACGCTTTCGGCCTACTATCAGCTACAGAAGTACGCGCTTCCACAGGCGGACTCTGTGGCCATGATCAATGAGGTACGAAAGGGCACCCCGTGACGACCACGACCGAACCTCTCAACTGGATCAAGTCCTCATACAGCGGCAACGGCGGTCAGTGCGTCGAATGGGCCCCCGCGACCGTGTCCGCTACCGGCGTCGTCCCTGTCCGGGACAGCAAGCGCCCGACCGGACCGGTCCTGATGGTCTCCGCCGACGCATTCGCCGGACTGGTCGTCCTCGCTCAGTCCGCCGAGCTGTAGAGCACGGCCCCGAGCCCCACCGACTCCGCCGCCCATCAGGCTGCGCCTGACACCTCTTCACCCCGGGAGGTCCCGATGCCCAACTGCTCGCAATTGAATGAAAACCGCTACTCCACGATGTAAACGCGCAGGTCAGGAAGTGTGGGCCCCGCGCGTGCGGGGGTGGTCCTGGCGTACTGCCCCAGGAAGGCCCCGTTGGTCAGTGGGCCCCGCGCGTGCGGGGGTGGTCCCACAGACACCGCGTTGCGGAGGTTGAGCGGGAGGTGGGCCCCGCGCGTGCGGGGGTGGTCCCGGTGATGGAGCGCTCCTCGGCGGACAGATCGAGTGGGCCCCGCGCGTGCGGGGGTGGTCCACAGGTCGAACTTGATGCTCGCCGCGCCGATCGTGTGGGCCCCGCGCGTGCGGGGGTGGTCCGTGGGTGGCGTTGCGGCCCGGCCCGGCGGGGAAGTGGTCCCCGCGCGTGCAGGGGTGGTCCGAACGCCGCAGAGGCACGGGTCGACGCAGCAGAGTGGTCCCCGCGCGTGCGGGGGTGGTCCGTCGGTGGTGTCCACGGTCAGGACCGGTCCGGGGTGGTCCCCGCGCGTGCGGGGGTGGTCCCTCGGAGATCGGCAGCGCCAGGCCGGCGCGCACGTGGTCCCCGCGCGTGCGGGGGTGGTCCTGCCTTTCTGGCATGTGAGGCGCGTTCGTTTCCTGAAGCCGGCACCGTGGGCCTCGTGATGGGGGGCACTCGATCGTGTTGAGGGGGCCTGCTGAGCCGTTCCGGGTTCCCGGCCGGGGCCTACGGTGAAGGACTTCGGTGGTTTTACGGAGGAAGGCGAGGTCCAGGCATGGGGCCGGTGTGGAGCATCCCGCTGGAGCGTGGGCGTGTGGAGGTGCCGTCGAGCATAGGGGGCGTCCGTGCGGGTCTGGAGCCTGAGAGGGCAGCGAAGTTCGATGCCGTTACGGCACGGACCTCGGCGAAGCACCTCGTGTACGTGGTCCTCGACTGGGCCTTGCCGCCCGTGGCGGGGGCGGCGGACGTGCCGGTGGTCCGTCGGCTGAAGGGCGGTGACTTCACCGGGGTCGTGGACGGGGACGGCAATCCGGTCGCCCCTTCGCACCCGCCGCTGGACGAGACAGCGGGCGAGAGTGCGCCCACGGTGTACTCGGCGGGTTTCCCGGTGGGGTCGAAGACCTTCCCGGCCACGATCGAGAGCATCCGGGCCGTGCTGGAGGAGGGCCGGCGGGCGGAGTTCGAGGCGGAGATCGCCCGGACCCCGGGTCATGAACTGATCTACGCCCTTCTGCGCTGGGCGACTCCCCCGGAGGAACTGCTGGCGGAGGACGCGCTGATCGCGGATCTGAAGGCGGAAGAGGCCCGCCTGACTGCCCGGCCGGAGGTGGGGGGATGAGCCGGTACCGCATTCAGTATTCGGGCGAGGCCGAGAAGGTCTACCGGGGGATGGACCCGCAGTTCAGGTCCCGTTTCGACGCGGAGATGGCCAAGACGCTGGCGAGGGACCCGTACGGTCACGGCTCGACCCCGGCGACCCCGGGAGAGGAACCGACGCGAAGGCTGGCCACGATCGCGGGTGCGATCGTCCGCTACTACATCAGCGGGCCGCCGCTCCTGATCGTGACAGCCGTCCAGATCGTCCATATCTGACACCCGCAGGCCCGCCCACACCCGGGCGGGCCTGAGTCGTTCAGGGCTGCCGGGCGAGGAGGTCAACTGCCCGTTCGGCACGGTGTTGGGCGTCGGGGTACCGGGCGAGGCGGACACCCAGGTCCTGGGCGGAGTCGCGGACCCGGTTCCTGAACGCCCTCGGCGGCGTCCAGGAACCGGGCCCAGACTGTGAGGGCGCTGTCGAGGGCGCCCTGGCGGAGGTGGAGGGCATCGAGATGGCCGTCGCCAACCCCGACAGGCCCCTGGCCAGGGGTGCCCCCAAGGTGGCGCGTTCATGGGAGAGTTAACGGACACGGGCCCCGTTTCCTCACCCGTCCAC
>NZ_VCLA01000199.1:108565-111956 GCF_009600885.1 Streptomyces jumonjinensis | reverse complement strand
CACCGGGAGACCCCGATGCCCGACTGCTCGCAAGTGAATGAAAACCGCCACTCCACGATGTGAACGCGCAGGTCAGGAAGTGTCGGCCCCGCGCCTGCGGGGATGGTCCGCCGCCGTTCATCCCCCAGGTGGGGCCGCCGGGGTCGGCCCCGCGCCTGCGGGGATGGTCCGGCGTCCACCATGGGCCCAGTGGCGGTCGCTGTGTCGGCCCCGCGCCTGCGGGGATGGTCCTCGTGACCGTGCGGAACCGCATTTGGACTGCGTGTCGGCCCCGCGCCTGCGGGGATGGTCCCCACAGGACGGATCCGATGCCGCCGAGGCTGGTGTCGGCCCCGCCCATGCGGGGGTGGTCCCGCCCACGTCTACTTCGGACTCGACGGGGGCGAGTCGGCCCCGCGTGTGCGGGGGCGGTCCGAAGATCAACACCCCCTTCGCCCTACGCGGCGGGGGCGGTCTTGGTTTTGATTGCGCGCAATCTCGCTGACTGGTTCACGCGTTCAGCAACCAGACGCAATCTTTGGGCGCCGGGAAGCCATCCACAGCATCCTGAAGCCCCAACCTCATTCACCGGAGGGCCACATGCCGCTCAGGTTCATTGGCACGACCAGCGACGATGGTGACTGCCCCACTCTCTACGAGATCGAGGGCACAGACGAGATCCTCGTTCAGGGTGACCGGGAGACCGACCCGGGCCATCTCGCGCAGCTCCGTGATGTGAAGGAATCCGAGACGTTCGTCCGGGTTCCGAGAGACCTCCTCGTCCGCTACGCGCCGCGCCTCACCGCGCCTGAGCTGCAACCATTCCCTTCCGTCTCCCACATGTTTCGCGAGTTCCAGCACACAGCCTGGCGGCTGGAGACGCGACGCGGATACGCGTCCGACCGCAAGTCCCCGCTGTGGCAACAGTTCCTCGACGGCCAGGACATCACCGGCGATCCGCCCAACGCCTGGCGGCAGAACGTCGCCGCCCAGGTCGCACTGGGCAAGCGGATCGAACGGGTACGCATCCTGGACGAGCCAGCCACCGAGGGGCAGCAGTTCCTCCGAGCGCGGGCGGCGACCAACATCGCAGCGGGCGAGGACATCCGGCACCTGACCCGCGCTCGTGCTCAGGAGCTGCGCCTGCCGGACTTCGACTTCTGGCTCTTCGACTCCCGCACGCTGGTGCGATTCGCCTTCGATGAGGAGGACACCACCCTGGGTGTATACGTCACCGAGGACCCGGCGGAGGTTCTCGCTGCCTGCCAGGCTCGGGATGCCGCTTGGCATTACGCCCGTACCGCCGACTTCACGCGCCAGGTACGTTCCACGATGTGACCACAGATTTTCAGACCGCCCGGGTCGCTCTCGGTGCCCGGCTCCGTGAGCTGCGCACCGATGCCGGGCTCACGGGCAAGGGTCTCGCCGAGGTGCTCGGCTGGCAGCGATCGAAGATCTCCCGTCTGGAGAACGGTAAGCAGACCCCCTCGCCCACCGACCTCACAGCGTGGGCGATTGCGGTCGGGCACCCAGAACTCGCGGGCGAGCTCAAGGGCCGACTGATGGGACTGGAGACGAAGTACCGCTCTTGGCGTCGCCAGCTCGCGGGCGGGCATCGCGCGCGGCAGGAGCTGGCGATTGCGCAAACTGCCGCTACGCAGACGATCCGGGGTCTGGAGATCGCCCGGATTCCGGGCATGTTCCAGACGGCGGAGTACGCTCGCCATGGGTTCGAGGCGAGCGCCGAATTCCGGCAGATCACCAAGGATGTCGAGGGTGCCGTACGGGCCCGAATCCGCCGTCAGGAGGCCCTGTACCAGCCGGGGAAGCAGTTCAGATTCCTGGTCTGGGAGGGCGCTCTATACGTGCGGACCTGCCCGGACGGTGTCCATGCGGCCCAGCTGGACCGGCTCGTCTCGTTGATCGGCCTGGACACCGTAGAGCTGGGGATCATTCCGTTCGATGCTCAGCTTCGGCGCACTCCGAGTCACGCGTTTTGGATCTATGACCAGCGGCTCGTCATCGTGGAGACGATCTCCACGGAGATGTGGCTGGATGATGAGGAGTCGATCCGGCTGTACGAGCGGGCGTGGGAATGGCTGGCCGAGTCAGCCGTGTTCGGGCGGCAAGCGCAGCGAGCCATCGGCCGGGCGCGCAGCTTCCTCGACGCGGTGTGAGCAATCCGGCACATCCATAGCGCCGCCTGCACAATCCCGCGCAATCGTCATGCGAGTGCGCAACCAGCCTCCCTAGGGTCGTCGGCATCGCTTCGCCCATACGACTGGGGAGCATGATGATGACCACCCCCGCGCAGCCTGCCGGCTTCATCGGTCGAGCCGCCGCACCGCCGTACCCCCGGAAGACGCCGATCGCAGTGACCGGCGTCTGGCTCGCCGAGGCACTTGATGACCCGGCAGACGCCCTGGCCGCTTGGGACGACGGCTCCCACGCCATACTCCCGGCGGGCTGGCGTTTCGACACCGTTCGGATCCCGGCCGAGCTCGTCCACGCCGCAGCCGACAGCGCGATCCACTCCACCCTCGCCGAACACCTCGCAGACTTCGGCGGCCCGGTCATCTGCGACCCGGCGCGCTGGTACTACGCGCTCGTACCGCCGCAGACCTCTGAGACGTGGGCTTCCGGGCTCGCCCGCTGCCTCAGCCGGGGAGCCTGGCTCGGCGTGCCCCGCACCGACCTCACCGAACACGCTCATCTGCACTGGTGCGTCCCCATGGAATACCCGGCCCGCCTGTGCGACCCCGGTGCGGTGGCCGCGTTGATCGAACGCGGCCACGGACAGCTCACCCCCGAGCGCACCGAATTCCGGCACCCCAGGTGACCCAGGCGTACGAGTCGCCCGAGTGCGGCCGGGACGAATGCGCCCACTGCGACGGGCCCGGCGAGATACGTCTCCAGGGCCAGAGTCCAGTTGAGCCACCGGTGCTGACGCTCCGCTGCACACACGGCTGCCATACCCAGGCCCCCTCCCAGCCCGGCGGGGAACGGCCCGTCCCGGTCGGCCACGGCGGGTACAGGCTGAACCACACCCCCTGGAGGCCCTCATGTACGCCTACGACCGCGCCCTCGGAGCCGCCCTCACAGCCCTCGCGCTACTCGGCCTCACCGGGCCCGCGATCAGCCTCCACGACCGCATCGACCACGTCACCCAGGTCATGGCACCCGACGCTCCGGGGCCCGCTGAACGCACCGTCGTAGACGACGAGTCGTCTCACTGACCCCTGTTCCGCCCCCAAAGCCAGCTTTCCTCAAGGAGTTCTGATGAGTGCTGCCGTCTTACCGCCCACATCCACGCTCGGGTTCGCCTGGCTGGAGGTCACCGGGTTCTGCAACCTCGAATGCACGCACTGCTACGCCGACTCCAGCCCCAAGGGCACTCACGGCACCATGACCC
>NZ_VCLA01000199.1:97023-108555 GCF_009600885.1 Streptomyces jumonjinensis | reverse complement strand
TTCCCTCTGGACCTGCTTCACCGAGCACAGGGTCGATCTCGCCACCTCCTATTACTCGGACCAGGCCGCCGAACACGACGCCGTCACGGCCCGCCGGGGCTCCCACACCCGCACTCGCGCCAACATCGAGAAGGCCCAGGTTCTGGGCTTGAACCTCCGAGGCGGAATCGTCCAGGTCCGCCAGGACCAGCGGGTCGAGGAAGCCCACCAGGACCTGAAGGACCTCGGGCTGCGAAGTGTCGACACCGACCGACAGCGCGCCTTCGGCCGCGCGAGCCTCGGCGCAGTGCCCGCTGTCGAGGACCTGTGCGGGCACTGCGGGCGCGGGAAGCTCGCGATCGGCCCCGACGGAGACGTATGGCCGTGCGTGCTCTCCCGTTTCATCAACGTCGGCAACGTCCGGACGGCCGCGCTGACGGCCATCTGGGGCGGCAGCGCGATGGCACGGGCGAAGGCCAGAATCGACGCCGTACACGGCGACGGCACACAGGCGTGCACGCCACCCCAGTTCCTGCCGTTCTGCGCCCCGTGCCAGCCCTGCCCGCCCATGTTCAGCCATTGCGATCCGGAGACGGCCGATACCCCGCAGCAAGGGTGACTACGATCGCTGCCCCATCCCGATCGAGCCAAGGCAGGCAGCCCATGAACGACGACCACGGAGACGACTTCACCGCATGGCTCCACGGCCAGAGGGAGCCGGTGAAGCGAACCGACGAGTACTGGGAGCAGATGGCGCGCTTCATGCGGCAGGCGGCGAGCAAGGCCGGCCCTCCGCTCCCTCTGTGCCTGCCCGGAGAGCCCCAGGAGTGCGGACGCGACGGCCGACAGCACACCCTCGCGTGGGCCGCCGCGCTGAAAGCCGCCGCCCAGCACATCATCGAGACCAACGCGGCCACCCCGGCGGAGACGTCCTACTACTCTGGCCAGCTGTACCAACGCAGGCTCGTCGCACTGCGAACCGAGACAGCACACGTCACGAACTGACCCCCGAGACCGCCCCGACCTGCCCGCGCGTGGTCCCCGCGCATGCGGGAGCCTGCGGAACGGCCACGTTCATAGATCCCGCCGAGGTGGTCCCCGCGCACACGGGCTCCCTCGTCGCCCCGGGCCCCCCGGCCCCGACAGCACCGAAGAGAGCGAGAGTGAAAGCACGTGCGGCGCAGGTCGTCGTCCCCCCTGAAGCCTCGCCGCTCCTGGTTCTCCGGCCCATCCGGGGAACCGGTGTGCGGGGGCGGGGTAGCCCCCAGGGATCTCTGACAGGGAATGCCCCCAAGGGGTCGTGTCATGGGAGAGTTGACCGACATGGGCCGCGTTTCCTCATCCGCCCCATCAGGCTGCGCCTGACACCTCTTCACACCGGGAGGCCCCGATGCCCGACTGCTCGCAAGTGAATGAAAACCGCTACTCCGCAATGTGAACGCGCAGGTCAGGAAGGGTGGTCCCCGCGCGTGCGGGGGTGGTCCGGACGCGATCACGGCGGCAGCAGCGCTCGTCGGGTGGTCCCCGCGCGTGCGGGGGTGGTCCGCTGGGGGGTGGCACGGTAGGCAAGGAGTACGCGTGGTCCCCGCGCGTGCGGGGGTGGTCCTCCGATGTGGTTCACGGGCCGGGCGGGGCCGGCGTGGTCCCCGCGCGTGCGGGGGTGGTCCTTCTCCTGTGAGCATCGGTAGAAACGTCTACATGTGGTCCCCGCGCGTGCGGGGGTGGTCCCGGGCGAGGGCCAACTGGACGGTATCCAGGTGCGTGGTCCCCGCGCGTGCGGGGGTGGTCCGGAACAGGGTAAATGGGTCGCCCGGGGTCTGGCGTGGTCCCCGCGCGTGCGGGGATGGTCCTCTGTGGATGGCGGTGGACGCCCAGGCAGATCTGTCGGCCCCGCGCCTGCGGGGATGGTCCGCTGAGCCGGTCCAGCACATGTGCCCGGCCGGCGTCGGCCCCGCGCGAGCGGGGATGGTCCCCAGAGGCCGAGCGCACTGTCCGTCGTCGTCATGTCGGCCCCGCGCGAGCGGGGATGATCCGGTACGGCACGCTGGCTCCTGTTGTGGGCACATGGGCCCCGCCCGCGCGGGCTCCCCGCACCGGGCCGAGCCCGCGCCCCCGGGCCCTCCGGGCCCAGGCCCCCACCAGCTCAAGCGTCCCGCCGCCTCAGCACCACCGCGCCCGCCCAGAGCGCCGCGCCCGACCAGAGGGCCAGGACGCCCAGGCCGGCCCAGGGGCCCAGGGAGCCCGTCGGGTCCTGGAGGAGGATCTGCTGGCCCGCGCGGTCCGGGAGGAAGTCCGCCACGCCGCCGTTGTCCTCGATGTCGCCGATGATGAACGACATCATCATCAGGAACGGGATCAGAATGCCCATCACGGCCGGTGCGCTGCGCAGCACCATCCCCAGGCCCGCCGAGAACAGGGTGATCAGCGCCAGATACACCCCGCACCCCACCACCGCGCGCAGCGCGCCCGGGTCGCCGATGCCCACGCCGCGGTCGTCCATGAGGATCTGACCGGCGACGAAGCAGGTCACGCTGGTGACCATGCCCATCGCGAGCGACAGCACGCCGATGACTGCGATCTTCCCGGTGTAGAAGAGGCCCCGGCGCGGCACCGCCGCCAGGGAGACGCGGATCGCGCCGTTCTTGTACTCCCCCGCCACCGCGATCGCGCCGAAACAGATCGCGCCCACCTGGCCGAAGTTGAGACCGTAGAACGAGGACCGCAGCGGATCGAAGTCCGGCTTCGCCATGTCCTGCGCGGTGAACGTACCGCTCATCAGCAGGGAGAAGCCGACCGTCGCGGCGAAGACCGCCGCCAGGGCGATGCACAGGGACCGTACGGAGCCGATCTTCAGCAGCTCGGAACGGACCACGGAACCGATGGACACGATCATGCCTCCTGGGTGGCGGTGTACTCGGCCTCGCCCGCCGTCAGGGCGAGGTAAGCCTGCTCCAGCGAGGGTTCGTCCCCCGCCAGTTCGAGAATCGGAATGCCTTCGTACGCCGCGAGCGGTCCGATGTCGTCCACCCGCGCGCCCTCGACCGTCCAGCGGCCGTCGTCGCCCTGGACGGCGATGAAGCCCTTGGCCGCGAGCGCCTTGCGCAGCCGCTCGCCCTCCGTGGTCCGCAGCCTGACCCGGCGGGTGGTCCAGCTCTCGATGAAGTCGGCCGTCCCGGTGTCGGCGAGGAGCCTGCCCCTGCCGAGGACCACGAGATGGTCGGCGAACGACGCCGTCTCGCCCATCAGATGGCTGGAGACCAGCACCGCCCGGCCCTCCCGCGCCAGCCCGAGCAGCAGTTCGCGGATCCAGATGATCCCCTCGGGGTCCAGCCCGTTGGACGGCTCGTCGAGGATCAGCACCCGGGGGTCGCCGAGCAGGGCCGCCGCGATGCCCAGCCGCTGGCGCATGCCGAGCGAGTACGTCCGGATCCTGCGGCCCGCCGCGCTCGCGATCCCCGTCTGCTCCAGCACCTCGTCCACCCTGCGACGGGGGATCCGGCCCGCCGCCGCGAGGATGCGCAGATGGTCGCGGCCGGTACGGGAGCCCATGGCGGCGTGCGCGTCCAGCAGCGCCCCGACCTCCCGCTGCGGATCGTCCAGCGCGGCATAGGCACGCCCGCCGATCGTGGCGGTGCCGGAGGTCGGCCGGTCGAGGCCCAGGACCAGTCGCATGGTGGTGGACTTCCCCGCCCCGTTCGGGCCGAGAAAGCCGGTGACCCGGCCGGGCAGCACGCTGAACGTCAGCTCGTCCACGGCCCGGGCCGCCCCGTACTCCTTGGTCAGGTTCACTACATCGATGCAGGTCATGGCTTTAGCCTCGCCCGCCGGACCAGCGCTGGACCTCCCCTGCCCGGGGAGTTCCGCTCCCCCGCACGGGGGAGAGCGGCACCGGGGCGGGCTAACACAATGGCCGGATGCCGGAGCCGTCGGACCTCACGGCTCTTCCGTGGACGCATCCCCCACGGCGGAATCCCGGCAAGGCGGGCGAACCCCGGCCCCCTTCCGCCAGACTGGGCGCGTGAAACCACCGTCGCCGGCTCAATGCATCAAATGCGGCGGGATCGCCGTCATCCTGTCCTACGCCAGAGATCCCCGTGCCAACCAGTCGTACTGGCGCTACACCTGCCTCGACTGCCGTGTGGCATGGCCACAGGACCAACACGGCGGCCGACCCGACGAGTGGAGGGAACTATGAACGAAGAGCCAGAATCGCCCCGTCCGTTACGGAAGATCTGTCCCAGCGGACACAGAAGCGTGATCATGAAGCCGAACGGCAAGCAGTACCGCATGGACCGCGGAGCCGAGTGGTGACCCCGGAACCGGCCCCCCTGGTCTCCGGCCCGATGTCGGATCAGATGGCATGGGGGCTGATCTACGGTCTCGCGCTCGACATCGCCGAGCGCCACGGTGCCACCGTCCCCGACCAGGCGCGCGCCGTAGGACCCTATGCGTTCCATGAGGCCGTGCAGAGCGTGGAAGACGGCTGGTGCCTCCTGTGGAACGGGAAGCCCGCCTAGCCCCCCGGCCGAGCGAACTCGAACGGGCCGTCCCGGCAGGCGCCAGGGCGGCCTGGCCCCACCCACCGGACCAGCACGGGACCTCCCCCGCACGGGGGAGGGCAGCGCCGGGCCGCCCTGGCACGATGGCCGGATGCCGTATCTGTCCGCTGTCCTCCGCCCGCTGGCCCGCTCGGTCACCTACACCCGGTGGCTGCATCTGTTCATCGGCGTCATCTACATCGGCATGTGGTTCTTCATCGACGAGGGGAACCTCCACATCCCCCTCGCGCTGCTGGCGCTCGTGGGCCTCATCCCGGGGGTACGGCTGGTCGAAGGGCTTCAAGCGCGGCTGCTGCTGACCGGGCACGGCTTCAAGGACCCCGAGTCGGGCATCGCCGCCGCGCCCTCGGTCACCTGGGGCGATCGCTGGCGTACCGCGCTGTGGCTGGAGATCCGGCTGGTGCTGGGCTTCGCCACCAGCTTTCTCACCGTCCAACTGCCGGGGCTCTCCGTCAATCTGGTGGTCGCGGCCACCGGGGGCGAGCCGTACAAGGACGTGCTGTGGCTGCCGGGCGGACAGTGGTGGTACGCGCTGCTCGCGCCGCTGCCGATCGTGGTCCTGCTGGCGGTCGTGGTCGGGGCCGGGGCGCTGACCACCGCCGTCGCCCTGCGGCTGCTCGGGCCGTCCGCCCAGGAGCGGCTCGCCGCCCTGGAGGAGCGCACCGAGCAGCTCCTGGAGCGCAACCGGATCGCCCGGGAGCTGCACGACTCGATCGGGCACGCGCTGACGGTGGCCGTGGTGCAGGCGGGCGCGGCGCGGACGGCCAAGAGCCCGGAGTTCACCGACCGGGCGCTGGCCGCGATCGAGGAGACGGGCCGGGCCGCGCTGGAGGACCTGGAGCGGGTGCTGCGCGTGCTGCGGGAGTCCGAACAGCCCGCCAGCGGCCGTCCCACGCTCGCCGACGCCGACCGGCTGCTGGAGTCCGCGCGGGCCTCCGGCGCGGAGATCGACGCGGAGGTCACCGGCCCGCTGACGCTGGTGCCGGGCCCCGTCTCCCGGGAGGGCTACCGCATCGTGCAGGAGGCGCTGACCAATGTGCTGCGGCACGCGGGGCCGGTGCCCACCCGGGTGCGGATCGCCGTCGCCGGGGAACGGCTCGATCTGGAGGTGTCCAATCCGCTGTCCGCGGACGCGGCGGCGGCGCGCGGCGGAGGCAGCGGACTGCGGGGCATGCGGGAGCGGGCGGCGCTGCTCGGCGGAGAGGCCGTCACCGGACCGTACGAGGGGCGGTGGCGGGTACGGGTCGAACTCCCGCTGGCGGGCCCGCCGCCCGCCGGCCGGCGCTCCCGGCCACGGGCGCCTGCGGGGCACCGCCTAGGCTGAGCGGGTGCCGATCTCCGTACTCCTCGTCGACGACGAACCCCTCGTACGCGCCGGGCTGCGCGCCGTTCTGGAAGCGCAGCCGGATATCGAGGTGACGGGTGAGGCGGCCGACGGCGCGGCCGTGATCCCGCTGGTGCGGCAACTGCGGCCCGATGTCGTCGCGATGGACGTCCGGATGCCGCTGCTGGACGGCATCGAGGCCACCCGCGCCCTGCTGCGCACCGTCGCCGACCCGCCGAAGATCCTGGTCGTCACCACCTTCGAGAACGACGAGTACGTGTACGAGGCGCTGCGCGCAGGCGCGGACGGGTTTCTCCTCAAGCGGGCCCGCCCGGCCGAGATCGTGCACGCCGTGCGGCTGATCGCGGAGGGCGATTCGCTGCTGTTCCCGGCGGCGGTGCGGTCGCTGGCCGCCGAGTACGGCAGCGGCGCCGCCCGTACGGCCATGGAGCGGGCCGCGCTGACCGAGCGGGAGGCGGCCGTACTGCGGCTGATGGCGCGCGGCATGACCAACGCCGAGATCGCCGGACAGCTCGTCGTCGGCACGGAGACCGTGAAGACGCATGTGAGCGCGGTCCTCGCCAAACTGGGCGCGCGCGACCGCACCCAGGCGGTCATCGCGGCCTACGAGTCCGGTTTCGTCGCCCCGGCGTAAAACGGCCTGGCGCAACGGCCCGGCGCAACCGCCCGGCGTAAAACGGCCTGGCGTGACGGCCCGGCGCAACGACCTAGCGCAACCGCCCGGCGGGCCGCCCGTGCCCGGGACGCCCCCGGACGCGCGCCCGGACCCGGGCCCCACCGATCAGAGGTGCGTCGGCGCGAACATCCTCAGCAGCGCCGGAAGCACCACCACCGAAGGCCCCGGCTCCGCCAGCGCCTTCGTCAGGTCCTCGGCCAGCCGCGCCGGGTCCGTGCGTACCGCAGGCACCCCGAACGACTCCGCGAGCGCCACGAAGTCCGGGCGTGCCAGCTCCGTCCCGGTCGCCTCGCCGAACGCCTCCGTCATGTACTCGCGCAGAATGCCGTAGCCGCCGTCGTCGACGATCAGCCAGGTCACCGGCAGGCCGTACTGCCTGGCCGTCGCCAGTTCCGCGATCGAGTACATCGCGCCGCCGTCGCCGGAGACCGCGAGCACCGGGCGGGCGGGGTCGGCGGCAGCCGCTCCCAGCGCCGCCGGGAAGCCGTAGCCGAGGCCGCCCGCGCCCTGCGCGGAGTGCATGGTGTTGGGGCGGCGGGCGTCGAAGGCGGACCAGGCCCAGTAGGCCAGGATCGTCATGTCCCAGAAGCTGGGCGAATCGTCGGGCAGGGCCCGGCGGATCGACTCCAGAATCCCCTGTTCCAGGGTGCGGCCCTGAGCGGCGATGCGCTCCCGGACCAGGCCGAGGACGGTGCGCACCCGCTCCGGGGCCCCGGCGTCGGTCCGCTCCGCCACCGTTTCGAGCAGCGCCGACAGGGCGAGCCTGGCGTCCGCGTGGACGCCGATGCCCGGGTGGTTGGACTCCAGCTTCCCGGCGTCCGCCTCGATCTGGATCACCCGGCCGCGCGGGGCGAAGGTGTGGTAGTTCGAGGAGAGTTCGCCCAGTCCCGAGCCGACCACCAGCAGGACGTCGGCGTCCTCCAGGAAGTCGGTCGTATGCCGGTCCTCCAGCCAGGACTGGAGCGAGAGCGGATGCTCCCAGGGGAACGCCCCCTTGCCGCCGAAGGTGGTGATCACCGGCGCGCTGATCCGCTCGGCGAGCGCGAGCAGCTTCCCGGAGGCGTCGGAACGTACGACTCCGCCGCCCGCGATGATGGCCGGGCGCTCGGCGTTCGCCAGCAGATGGGCGGCGAGCGCCGTCAGCTCGGGGCGCGGAAGGATCGCCTCCGGTGTGGCGTCCACCGCCGTGACCACCGGCAGGACCGTCTCCGCGAGAAGGACGTCCTGCGGGATCTCCACCCACACCGGGCCGTGCGGGGCGGTGAGCGCCGACTGCCAGGCCGCCGCGATCGCGGACGGGATCTGGGAGGCGGTACGGGCGGTGTGGACGGACTTCACGATGTCGCGGAACGACGCCTGCTGGTCGCGGAGTTCATGGAGATAGCCGTGCCGGCCGCCGCCGAGCCCCGCGGCCGGGATCTGGCTGGAGATCGCCAGCACCGGAGCGCTGGCGGCTGCCGCCTCCTGGAGCGCGGCGAGCGATGTCAGCGCCCCGGGTCCGGTGGACAGCAGCAGCGGGGCGACCTCGCCGGTGATCCGTCCGTACGCGTCGGCGGCGAAGCCCGTGTTGTTCTCGACGCGCAGCCCGATGTACGAGAGCGAGGAGCGGCGCAGCGCGTCGAACATGCCGAGGGCGTGCTGTCCGGGGAGTCCGAAGACGGTGGTCGCGCCGAGGCCCTGGAGGGTCTCGACGACGAGGTCGCCGCCGTTCCGTCCGGGGGGAGGGTTGAGCGCGGCCTCGGTCTGGCGGGCGGTGGGCCGCAGCACCAGGTCGTGGTCGTGGGTCATCGCCCGTCCCTTGAAGCGGCGATCTGCCGGCTCATGATCGTGGTCAGCTCGTACGCGGTGTGGGACGCGGCGACCGAGGTGATCTCGGCGTGGTCGTAGGCGGGCGCGACCTCCACCACATCGGCGGAGACCAGGTGGCAGGAGGCGAGGCCGCGCAGGATCTCCAGGAGTTCGCGGGAGGTCATGCCGCCCGCCTCCGGGGTGCCGGTGCCGGGCGCGTGCGCCGGGTCGAGGCAGTCGATGTCGATGGAGATGTAGAGCGGACGGTCGCCGATCCGCTGGCGCAGCTGGTCGGCGATCTCGTCCGCGCCGCGCCGGTAGACGTCGGCGGAGGTGACGATGCCGAAGCCGAGCTTCTCGTCCTCGGTCAGGTCCTGCCGGCCGTAGAGGGGGCCCCGGATGCCGACGTGGGAGAGGGCGGAGGTGTCGAGGATGCCCTCTTCCACGGCCCGGCGGAACGGGGTGCCGTGGGTGTACTCCGCGCCGAAGTAGGTGTCCCAGGTGTCGAGGTGGGCGTCGAAGTGGAGGAGGGCGACCGGTCCGTGCTTCTTGGCGACGGAGCGCAGCAGCGGCAGGGCGATGGTGTGGTCGCCGCCCAGCGTCATCAGCCGCGCGCCGGTGCCGAGCAGCTCGTCGGCCGCCGCTTCGATGGTCTCGACCGCTTCGTTGATGTTGAAGGGGTTGGCCGCGATGTCGCCCGCGTCGGCGACCTGCGCGAGCGCGAAGGGGGACGCGTCCTGCGCCGGGTTGTAGGGGCGCAGCAGCCGGGACGCCTCGCGGATGGCGTTGCCGCCGAAGCGTGCGCCGGGCCGGTAGGAGACCCCGGCGTCGAAGGGCACGCCGACCACGGCGACATCGGTGCTGCCGACCTCGTCGAGCCGGGGCAGCCGGGCGAACGTGGCGGGTCCGGCGTACCGCGGGACCCGGGACGAGTCGACCGGGCCGCGCGGCTGCTCATTGCTGCTCATAGGGGTTGCCTTCTTTCCTGCGCTGGTGCGTTTCGACTCTAGGACACGGGGTGGGCGTCATCGCCCGGGGTGGTGGCGGTAGCCGTCACCGGGCCTGGGCGTCCTGGCCCAGGGTGGCGGCGGAGGTGGCTGTCACAGGGGCGTCGTCGTCCGAGCCGCGCCCGGCGAGCCGCTCGCGCCAGTGGGCGAGGACGGCGGCGTCGGTCGGCCGGGTCAGCAGGCTGACGGTGACGTACACGGCGAGCGAGGCGAGGAGCCCGTAGTAGACGGGCTCCTCGGCGAGGATGCCGTACGCCGCCATCAGGCCGATCACGGCGACCCCGCCGACGCCCACCGCGGCGAGCGCGCCCTGGACGGTGCCGCGCTTCCACAGCAGCCCGCCGAGGATGGGTACGAGCAGTCCGCCGACGAGCAGGTTGTACGCGACGGTCAGCGCCTCGACGACGTCGTTGAGCACGATGGCGATGGCGATGACGGCGACGCCCATGGCGAGGATGAAGGCGCGGTTGCCCTTCACCTCGTCGTGTCCGTCCTCGGGGGCGGCGCGGGAGGTGAGTCCGCGCAGCCGGGACCAGATGTCGTTGTTGGCGACGGTGGCGCAGGCGATGAGCGCGCCGGAGGAGGTGGACATCACGGCGGCGAGCGCGGCGGCGAGGACGAGTCCGCGCACGCCCATGGGCAGCTCGTCCTTGACGATCATCGCGAAGGCGTCATCGGGGTTGTCGAGCTTGGGGTAGAGCACCTTGGCGGCGGTGCCGATCATGGCTCCGGCGATGGCGTAGACCAGGCAGTACGTACCGGCGGCGGTGCCGCCCCAGCGGGCCGTGCGGTCGCTGCGGGCGGTGAAGACCCGCTGCCAGATGTCCTGTCCGATGAGCATGCCGAAGGTGTAGATCAGTACATAGGTGAAGATCGTCTCGCCGCCGATGCCGAGCGGGGCGAAGTACTCGGTGGGCAGCTGGGCCTTCATCTCGGCGAAGCCGCCCGCTTTGACGACGGCGATGGGCAGCAGCAGCAACAGCACGCCGACCGTCTTGACGACGAACTGCACCATGTCGGTGAGGGTGATCGACCACATGCCGCCGAGGGTGGAGTAGGCGACGACGATCGCGCCGCCGAGGATGATCGACACGGTCCGGTCGATGTCGAAGAGGACGTCGAAGATCGTGGCGTACGCGATGGTCGAGGTGACCGCGAGCATCAGGGTGTACGCCCACATCACCAGGCCCGAGATCATCCCGGCCCGGCCGCCGTAGCGGAGGTCGAGCATCTCGGAGACGGTGTAGACCTTCAGCCGGGCGATGCGCGCCGAGAAGAAGACGGAGAGGGCGAGGAGCCCGAGGCCGATGGTGAGGACCATCCAGGCGCCGGAGAGTCCGTACTTGTAGCCGAGGCCGACGCCGCCGATGGTGGAGGCTCCGCCGAGGACGATGGCGGCCATGGTCCCGGAGTACATCCAGGGGCCGAGGCGGCGGCCTGCGACGAGGAACTCGCTCTTGGACTTGGCGCGGCGCATGCCCCACCAGCCCATGGCGAGCATGCCGGCCAGATAGACGACGATCACCGCGTAGTCGACAGCCATCGGCTTTCCCTCCGTCTCGGCCCCGGGTCGCCGAGGTCTCGTTGCCTGATGACGGTAGGTGGCTGGAATGCGGCGCTGAAGTGTACGTTTTATCTCTTGTCAGCGACTTCTATGGATGGATCGTCCATGTCGGACACCGCAACGGCACCACCGACCCCTCCGGTCCCGCTGACCGCGCTGCTGGCCCATGAGGGGCTGGGGCTTCGCCGGATCGCGGGGCCCCCGGCCGAGGACACGGTGGTGCACTGGGTGCACACATCGGAGATGGCGGACCCCTTTCCGTATCTGCTCGGCGGCGAGCTGCTGCTCTCCGCCGGGGTGCTGCTGACCGACCCCGACGCCTATGTCTCGCGGATCACGGCGGCGCGGGCGGCGGCGCTGGGGTTCGGGGTCCGACCGGTGCACGACACGGTTCCGGCGGGGCTGGCGGCGGCCTGCGACCGGTACGGTCTGCCGCTGCTCGAAGTGCCGCCGGAGACGACCTTCACGGCGGTGGCCCGCGCGGTGTGGCGGCTGATGGCCGAGGCGCGGCACCGGGAGCTGCGCCGGGTGGCCGAGGCGCAGCAGGGGCTGGCGACGGCCGCGGCCCGGCCCGATCCGGTACCGGCGGTTCTCGGCCAGCTGGCGGCACGGCT
>NZ_VCLA01000199.1:39652-97013 GCF_009600885.1 Streptomyces jumonjinensis | reverse complement strand
CAGCGTCATGGCGATGTCCAGACGGCGCTTCATGCCGCCGGAGTAGGTGGAGGCGGGCCTCTTCGCCGCCTCGGTGAGGTCGAAGCGCTCCAGGAGCTCGGCTGCGGTGCGCCGTCCCTCGTTGCGGGGGAGGTGGTGCAGGTCGGCCATGAGGAGCATGTTCTCCTCGCCTGTGATCAGGCCGTCGACGGCGGAGAACTGGCCGGTGACGCCGATCGCGGCCCGCACGGCCTGGGGGTCGGTGGCCAGGTCGTGGCCGCCGATGCGGATGTCGCCGGTGCCCGGGCCGGCGGAGACGAGGGTGGAGAGGATCTTCACGGCGGTGGTCTTGCCCGCGCCGTTCGGCCCGAGCAGGGAGAAGATCGTCCCTTCGGGGACGGTCAGGTCGACACCGTCGAGAACGACCTTGTCGCCATAGGACTTACGCAGCCCCTTCGCCGCGATGGCGAGTGAGGGTGATGTCGTTGTCGTCATGCCGCCGAGGTTGCGGCAGTGTGCACTCAGCGTGGTTTCACGATGGTGTCAGCGCCCTGTAACTCCGATGTGCCGAACCTGCCGTTCTGTCTACCGTGCCCTGTGAGGTGGGCCCCTCCGGACCGCCGGCCGGTCGGACGGCGGTCCACCCGGAGCGGACGCCTCGCGACGGCGGCGTTCGGACGACGCCGCGCTGTGCTCCATCGACGTCTTCACGACGTTCACCGGCGAACGAGGCTGGACGCCCGAGCGCGTCGAGCGGTGGTGGGGTGAGGCGCTCGCCCGCGAACTGCTGAAACTGAGGGCATGGGCACCGGGGCACCGGGGTATGGGGGGTGCGGTCGCTGTGGTCGGCCGTGATCGGCTTCTCCTGCGAAGCGGTGATGCGCAAGGGATGGTGCCGAACCCTGGTGTGTCAAGCTTGGCCGGCGAGGCCGGAGAGCGGCAAGGGGGCGCAATGAGCGGCGAGTTCGAGTCGGTGGCCACGGGCGGGGTGTTCGGTCCGGCGTTCACGGCAGACGGCGACGGCGTGCTGTGGACCGTCGACTTCTGGTTCGACCCCGTCTGCCCGTACACATGGATCACCTCACGATGGCTGGTGGAGGTCAGCAAGGTACGACCGGTGGCCATCCGCTGGCGGGTGATGAGTCTCTCGGTGCTCAACGAGCACCGGGACGACGAACCCGAGGGCGAATGGGAGGAGTACATGTGGGCGCCGGTGCGGGTGTGCGCCGCGGTGGAACAGCGGTTCGGCCGGCGGGCGCTCGGTGACCTCTTCACCGCGTTGGGCACGCGCTTCCACCTCCAGGGCGACTGGGGAGGTCTCGCGGCGGCCCTCGCCGACGCCGGGTTGCCCCGGGAGATCGCCGAAGTCGCCGGATCCACCGAGTACGACGAGGCGGTCCGCTCCTCACATGCGCAGGCGATCGCCCTGGCCGGCGGCGATGTCGGCACCCCGGTGCTGTCGGTCGCCGGACAGGACGGCGAACGGGTCGGCTTCTTCGGCCCAGTCGTCTCTCCGGCCCCTGTCGGGGAGACGGCCGGACGGCTGTGGGACGGCTTCCTGCTGATGGCCGGTGTTCCGGGCTTCTACGAGTTCAAACGCCCCCGCACCGAGGAACCCCGCTTCGGCCTGCCCGGCTGAAGCCCCTGCCGCCGCCGGCGGTGCACATGGCGCAGGACGGCCGCGGTGAGCGGTCGCGGGCCCGAAGCGGCACCATGAGGGCCGCGGTGGCATGAATACCCGGGTGACGTCAGGGCACATGGGGAAACGGGCCGGGACGGCGGAGGCATGGCATCTCCGGACCGGCCCCGACCAGCACGGGGCCGCGATGTACCGCACCCGCCCGGGCGCGAACTGACCGGAATGGCACGGTGCCTGGCCGACGCCCGGCTTCCCGATGGCCGCTCGCTGTCATTTCATTGCGGAAGCTGAGACTCCGACTAGGAGACGAGCGGTGCCTGCGGATGCCGGCACAGCGCAAGAAAGGGGAGCGGGCACAGGTGCTGATGGAGCGCGACGAGGTGTTGGGCACGGCCGTGGCGGCTGCGGAAGCCGCGCGGGCGGGCAACGGACGCTGGATGCTGCTCTCGGCGGCGGTGGCCGGCATGGGCCGGACCGCCGCGCTCGATGCGATCGTCCGGCGGCAGGCCGCCGACGGCGCCATGCGGATCGGGTGCGCGCGTGGCGTGCCGGAGGAGACGGCGTTCCCGTTCGGGCTCGTCCGGCAGCTCTTCGCGGACGATGTCGACGTTCCCTTCTCGGCTCTCGCCGGGCCGGACGAACAACGGGTGTTCCACCGGCTGGTGACGTGTGTGGCCCGGTCCGCCGCTGAGCGTCCGATGTTGCTTGCGGTGGACGACCTGCACCATGCCGACGAGGCTTCCCAGCGCTGGATCGGCTATCTCGCGCGCCGTATCGCCGAACTTCCTGTCCTGCTGGTGCTCACCGCGTGCGCCGACCCGTCCGGTCCGATACCGCTCCCGCCCGCCACGGGCACGTCCGTCGACCTCCGCTCACTCAGCGCGTCCGCCGTCGTCCGCTTCGCCCGAGCCGCCGGCCTGGGTGAGGATCAGGCTGTGACCTGCGTTGACGCGAGTGCCGGCAATCCGGCCCTGGTGCAGGCGCTCGTCGCCGACCTCGGTGACGGGCCACTTCCCAACTCGTCGTCCGCCCCCGCACAGAGCCTTTATCGCGACACGATCACCGACTGGATCCGGCACCGGGTCGATCCGCACTCACGCCAGGTCTGCCTCGCCCTCGCCGTCGCATCCGAGGACGGGACGCCCGCCGAGCCCGATCTCCTCGAACGGATCCTTGACCTCTGCCCGCACGAGCGCCCCCCGAGCCCGAGTTCGATGCTCCGTCTCGGCAGGCTGCTGAGCCATCCCCTCGCGCGGGAAGCCGTCCTCGCCGCCGCCGAGCCGGGAGAGATCGCCGCACTGCACACACGCATCGCCGAACTGCTCGACGAGAGCGGGGCAGCCGCGACGGCCGTGGCCTCCCGGCTCCTGCACGTCGACCGGCCCGGCGAAGTGTGGATGGCCCGCTCCCTGGATGAGGCCGCGGAAGACGCGGTGCGCGCCGGTCGTGTCGCCGAGGCCGCCGCGTACCTGCGCCACGCGCTGAGCGGTCCGCTCGATCCGGACCGGCGCGCGACCTTCACCATGCGCCTCGGTGCCCTGGAGCTCCCGCACAGTGCGGCTGCCGGTATCCGCAGGCTCCGCACCGGACTGGAACTGCACACCGATGTCCAGGAGCGGGCGACTGCGGCGACCGCCCTGAGCGCGGCCCTCGTCGCGGGCCGAAGTCCCGACACCGCGCTACGGGTCCTGCACCAGGCCAGCCGCATTGCGGATGACGACGAGCTCGTGAAGGTTCTGCAGACCCTCACCGCCCTCGTCTCCTCGCACGACACCGCCGCCTGGCGCGGCGCCATCGCCGGCCTGCGCGCGCTCGCGCCGACGGCACCCGCCGCCATCGAGCCGCTGGTGTGCGGACTGATCACCGAGTACGAAGCCGGAGCCGGGCTCTGCTCGGCGGCCGAGGTACTCGCCCGGGTCCGGCCGCGCCTTGCGGCACCGGTGGACCCGCGTCTGCGGACCGCCTGGCTGGGCAGCGCGGCCACCCTCCTGCAGTGGGCGGACTGCTTGCCCGAGGCCCGCGAGCTGGCCGACATGTGCCTGCCCGCACCGCCCACACCCCCGGACCTGACGGACGTGGGCCTGCAGTGCCTCCTCAGCGTCCGGGCCGAAGCGGCACTCTGGGCGGGTGAATTCCACCGCGTCATCGCCGAGAACGCCGCCCTGGTGGAGGCATCCGCCGGGCAGGGCGTCCGCCTGCCGCATCTGACGGCGATGGTGGCGACCGCCCGTTTCGAGGTCGGCCGGCGTGCCGAGGCGTGGGAGGCGGTGACCGCCGTCGGCCCGTCCGGTGGCGACAGTTCCTGGGAGTGGAACGAGCTCAGCTACACGCGGGCCCTGCTGCACGCGGCGGACGGCAACTGGCAGGCGGCTGTCGACGACTACCTGGCCTGCGGAGCCGGCCAGAGCGCCCATGACTTCGTCAGTCCGATCGCCACGCCGTGGCGTTCCGGAGCGGCGCTCGCTCTGGGGCGGCTCGGGCTGCGGAAGGAGGCCCGCGAGCTTGCCGAGGAGGAGCTGCACCACGCCCGGACCTGGGGAACCGCGCGTACGGTCGGCCGGGCGCTGCGGGCGTACGCCGCAGCCGTGGGCGGCAGGCTGGCCCTGGAGTCGCTGACCGAGGCCGCCGAGCTGCTCAGGCCGAGCCCCGCGGCCGTGGAGTGCGCGGAGACCCTGGTCGATCTCGGCCGGGCCCACATCGGGGCCGGCAACGGCCGCAAGGGACGCGAGGCGCTGCGTGAAGCGGACGCCGTGGCGCTGCGGCTGGCCGCGCCCGCTCCCGGGACCGGGGGCCCGGCACTCTCCGGTCGTCTCCTCGACATGACGGAGAAGGCGCTGCGCGAGGGCCGGGCGCGCAGACGGCCGCAGACCGGGGACGGCGGTGAAGCGCTGACCGCCGCCGAGCGGCGCATTGCCGAACTGGCGGCCGAAGGGCACACCAACGCCCAGATCTCCTCCGTGCTGTGCCTCACCCGCCGCACCGTGGAGTCACACCTCACCAGCGCCTACAAAAAGCTGCAGATCACCCGGCGTACACAACTGGTGGCGATACTGGCACGGGACGCGGAGACGGTGCGCACCACGGCTGTCACCCCGCTCGCAGGGGTACTTGGCTGACTGGGCCGGACAGGGGCCGCGGTGCCACGGTTGCGCCCTTCCCTCTCCCCGCGAACATGGGATGGGAAGGGCCACCCGGTGCCGCGGCTGGATCCCGATCTTGTGAAGGCATTTGCCGATCCGGCTGTCGGTGAGGGGGAGCCCTGGGTGTCCCTCCGGGAACAGCCAGGGGGCATACGTCCGGCAGTACCTCCAGTCCCCCGATGAAAGCAACCGTCCGGCCAACGGTTCAGCCGCCCTCGGCGCAACCCTCTGCGTGGCCGGTGATACGTGGTGCCGGCGAGGGTTGTCCCGGCGTCGGCTTCATCGAAGAGGGGCGAGGCCGTCATCGACCGAGGCGAGTGCCACGGCGTAGCGGTGTGCGTCGTCGGTCCACCAGCGGTCCAGCCGCAGGCCCGCCGCCTCCAGTTCGGAACTGATTCTTTCCTGGGAGAACTTGGCCGATATCCCCACGTGCAGTCGCTCTCCGGCCGTGAAGGACACGACGCGGTCCAGCGCGGCGAGTGTGACGGTGTGGGAGCGCCGGGCCCGTAATGCGTTCTCGATACGTTTCTGCCGCGGGTCCCACGTGACATCGTGGTCGAAGTCGTGAAGGCGGAAGTTCGCACCGAGCTTCCGGTTGAGGACCGTCAGGCCGTTCTTGACGAAGGCATTGGTCACTCCCGCCCGGTCGTCGTAGGCGGCTATCAGGGTCTTCTCGTCCTTGACCAGGTCGATGCCCAGCAGCAGTCCGTCGCCCGGCCGCAGCTGGGCCCTCAGGGTGGCCAGGAGCTGTCGCCCCCCGGCGGGCTGGAAATTGCCGTAGGTGGCGCCGAAGAGGGTGAGCAGGACGGGGGCGTCCGCCTTGTCCAGGCCCAGCGGTGCGGTGAAGTCGGCGACGCGCGGCCGGACGTCCAGCTGCGGATGGCTGGCGCGCAGGGCTTGCTCGGCGCTGCGCAGACCGGCGTCGCTGACGTCGACGGGCACGTACTGCTCCAGGCAGCCCTCCGCATGGAGGGCGTCGAGCAGCAGCCGGGTCTTGCGGCCGGAGCCCGCGCCGAGATCCACCAAGGTGCGGGCGCGCGTCAGGGCCGCGATGTCCGCGCCGCGCCGGGCGATGATCTCCCATTCGGCCTCGTCGAGGTAGTACTCGGGCTGCTGGGAGATGGCCGCGTAGAGCTCACTGCCCCGGGCATCGTAGAGCCACTTGGTGGCGAGGCGCTTGGGTGTGCCGGTCAGTGCGCGCAGGATCTCGTGGTGTTCGGCGACCGCCGTGCCGGGGGCCGCTGTGCTGCCGGTGGGCAGGCTCATGCTCTCTCCAAAACGAGAAGCGGGGGCATGGTCAGGCGGTGTGCGCCCAGATCAGCCAGTGGTATCCGGAGTCGGAGGTGTCCGCTCTGGCGGGCACCGGCGGCATCCACGCCGCGGGCGGATTGTCGGCCTGGGGGCGTGCCAGGTCCTTGACCGTCCAGGTACGGGCCTCCCAGCCCTCCGCCTTGAGCTGTGCCACGGGATCCGTCCAGCCACTGGCCCACAGCACCCCGAGCTCGTCCAGGCTTGCGAGGACCGGCGAGTAATGCGTCGCGGTGAAGACATCGGGGTGGACGTGATCGCACCACAGCCGGCTGTCAGGGGCCGACATGTCCCGTACGGTGCGCAGCAGGGTGTGGCAGGTCTCGGAGTCCAGATAGGGCAGCAGCCCTTCGACGATCCACAGTGTCCGGGCCGTGGGGTCGAATCCGGCGTCTTCGAGCTGTTGCCTCCACTGACCGCTCAGGTCGGCGGCGACCTCGACCCGGCGACAGCCCGGCTGGAGGGAGAGCCCGGCCTGGGCCAGCCGACGCTGCCTGGCTTCCAGGAGAGCGGGGAGGTCGACCTCCATGTAGAGGAGGTCGGTGGGCAGTTCCAGCCTGAAGGCGCGGGATTCGAGGCCCGCGGCCAGCGAGACGACCTGCCGGATGCCGTCCTCGACGGCCATCCGGACTGCCTCGTCCCCCATCCGGGCCCGTATCGCGACGACGGGAGGCGAGTACCCGAGCACGGACACCACGACGTCCTGCCACTGCTGGCGTTCGGTGTCGGTGCACAGCGTGAAGGGATCCTCCAGGATGCGGTCCGCCCGGACGGTCTCCAGTTCCCTGGCAGCCGCGGTCCACCCCGCGGTCGAGTTGATGCTTTGCACAACGCTCCTTAGGACTCAATACGTGTGGGCCGGCCGCCGCCGGGTCACCTGTTCAGGCACGGCCAGGAAGCAGCGCAACGGCTGGTGGTCTGGGCCGGGATGTACTGGCAGCGTGCCGAGTCGGATGTCTTCAGTGGATCGCTCATGGAAGGTGGGACCGGGTGTCGGAACACGTGATGTCGCTCCAGTCGCGAGCCAGACGACGCATCATGGAGAAAGGTCGGGGACGGAACACGACACCGCCCCCACCCTCCCGGATGACTCGGTCCCTGCCGCTGTGAGAGACCCACAGGAGGCCCACTCTCACGACGCCAGGCCGGGCCGACGAAGATCGTCCCGCGACGCAACCCATCCTTGCCGCCTGCCCGGGCGCTTGCCATCGTGGATAACCACAAGATCAAAGCCGGCAAGGACTGCCCCCGGTGTTGCCGACCGGCCCCGGCCGCCCGCCTGCTCCGAGCCGGATCCCGCCATGGCGGCCGTCCTGATCACGTGGTCCCGAGGACGGCTCCCCGGCCCGCCCTACCAGCGTCCGGCCCACCAGAAAGTGGGTAAGAGAAGGGTTGAAAGCCCAGCTCAGCCAGGCCGGCGCGCTGGATCAGCCGGGCCGCCGGGGCGGACGGGAACGATGCCCCGGGCCCCGGTGAGGAGTGCCGGGGCGTGCGATGCTGCAGCCGTGGGGAGGCACCGGCGGCCGGACCCGGGAACTCCGGGTTATGCGAACTGGCCGGGTCGGCAGTCACCGGCGGGCTGCTGGACGATGACGTTCAAGCGGTTGAAGGCGTTGATGAGTGCGATGGCGCACACCAGGGCGGCGAGCTGCTCCTCGTCGAAGTGCTCGGCGGCACGTGCCCAGACCTCGTCCGTGACGCCGCCGGCCGCGTCGGAAGGTGCAGGCCCGGCACCGAAGCCGCCTGCTCATCGAAGCCGAGATCCGCGCCCTGGAAATCTCCCCGGAACGCACAGTCACCGACATCCTGCGCACCGGCCGGACCGCTGACCGGCACGCCGTCGAGATCACCACGGTCATCACCCCGGCCCACTACCTCGTGATCGAGCACACGCTCACCTGATGGCCCCATCCGGCCGGTGGTCCTGCGTCTGGGGAGCGGTCACACCAGGGCCCTTCGTCCTCCGCAGGCCGGCGGCACGTGACCGTCTGGGCTCCGGTGATTTCAACCCTCATGGGTGACAGAACCGAGAGCAGGCCGCAGAACGACGGGGCCTCTGCCCGACGGCACCCGGGGCCCCGCACTGGCCCGCCCCGTCTCCAAGTCGCCCTCGCACCCGGGCCGCGTCCAAGCCGTCCTCGCCTGAGAGAAGCACTGAGCCCGACTGGCGCAGCGGGCAGCATGACGAACGCCGGGAGAGTACACGCTCAGGATCGTGTGGCGGTTCCGCATTCCTCGCCGGCGGACTTCCGCATCCGTTCGTCCATCGGCGTGCTGCGGTCGTACGGGTCGACGCGTCGACCGGCCCCCGCGTCGACCGGCTGCTCGGCGCCGAACTGCGGGGTGAGATAGCCGGTGACGGCGCCGCAGCCGCCGTTGGTCATGTCGACCGAGTACGAGACGAGGGACAGCGTCCCGGGCACGGTGACCACCTTCGCGGGATCGTCCCAGTTCACCACCACCTCGCGCCGCACGACCGTGCGCGCGACCTCGCCGCCGCCCGCCGCCGGAGTGACCGGGTACACATAGGTGACATCGGCGGCCACCTGGAGGGCGCCGCGCTCACCCTCCCGATAGGTGATGCGGCCCCGGGTCCTGACCTCGTCCCCCACGAGGCGCACACGCGCGTCGTCGAACCGGCTGAAGAGCAGCAGCGGGTTGTTCTCCTCGTCCGGCGCGCGGAACGCGGTCGACAGGAAGTCCTTGACGTCCTGCTGACGCGGGTTGATCAGGGCGATCGCCCGTCCGGGGCGCTCACCGCGCAGCACCCCCGGGTCCAGGCTGGACGCGGCGAGAAAGTCCCGGGTCCGGTTGAGGGCCTGCTCCACCTGAGCTGTGCTCATCCACCCGGTGGCCTTGGCCGCGGGCACCGTGATCCCGACCGTGCCGCTCGCCCAGCGCGCCGCAGGCGACCCCCTGAACGGCTCCTCCAGTGACGGCCGCAGGGCTGTCTCCGCGGACGGCGGTCCGCCGGGGCGCTCCGACTCCGCGGCGAGCGGCTCCCCAGCCCCGTCGCCAGCACCGAACCAGCCCGCGACCCGCCCCGGATCCACCGCCACCACGAGCAGGGCGACCGCGGACAGCAGCCCGACCGCGTACCACGCCTTCCTCCGCTTCGGCCGGGCCGGAGAGTACGCGCGCCACGTCTCCGGCTTCCCGGGGTTCTCGCGCAGCCGCCGCGCCACCACCCGGGCCCGCGCCGACGGCTCCTCGGGCGCACCCGGCGCGCCGTCCACCGATTCCCGCAGAAACCGCTCCCACTCCTCGTCGGACACGGACGAACCGCCCTGCCCCCCACCCACACTCACACCCGGCTCCTCACGTCGCCCACAGCTCCGACGCCCCTCTCAAGATCAACCAGCGGATCGTCTCACGGCGGCTCCGGGGCCGGCCTCCGGCCCGTGTGCCCGTTCGCAGACTCTGCCGCAGGCGTCCGTATCCCCGAGGTGGCCAGGGACCGGCTTGCCGCGCAGCCCACCGATGACCGTCCCGACGGCGCGGTCATCGCCACCACCGCCCCGAAGCTGTCAGGCGCAGCCGAGCCTCCGTTTGGGCGCGGGCCACAGCTCGACGCCGTTGGGGGTGCGGATGTACACCCGGGAGGTGTCGGGCGTACGGAAGAGGGCGCGCTCGCCCAGCCGGAAGCCGGTGTCGCGGGCGTCGCGCGGGAGGGTGACATCCCCGTCGTACCGGGTGGTGAACTCCTCGGGGGAGAACACCCCCTCGGGGTCACGGACGTATGTCTGCTCCTCCCGCCCGTCGTTGAGGCTCAGGAAGTGCGCCGACTGCCAGTCGCAGTGCTCGGCCCCGGCGTAGCCGGTCATCCGGGTGATGGGGACCCGGCGACCCTGGGCGTCGGTCCAGATCTCGTAGTCCCTGGAGTCGGTGTAGCTCGCCGGCAGTTCGGCCGGGTCGCAGGAGGCGCTGGTCTCCGGGCCCCAGCCCGGACGGTCCGGCCGGTCCTTGGCGACGACGACCGCGACCTTGGTCTCGCCCTTCACGTCGAAGGAGTACAGCACCCGCTCCCCTTCCGTGCGCTCCACGCGATAGCCGCTCCTCGGGACATCGGGCTGCTCGATGTCGAAGTAGACCTGCAGGCCCTCCTCTGGGGTCGATCCGCCGTCACCCTTGCTCCAGGGGTCGCTGTTCCCGCCGCCGTACACCTCCCCGTCGCACTCCAGCGCCCGCCCGGCGGCGCCGGAGGCGTCCCGGATCTGCCGGGGGTCGTCCTCGTCGTCCCCGCTGACCTCCTCGACCGGCACGTCCAGCGGCCCGTCGTACGGCTTCGCCGGGGGCGTGCCCCCGATCACCGGCCCCCGCGCCGCGTCGTCGTACGCGGTCTCGCCGCATCCCGCGACCGTCGCCGTGACCGCGAGCACTGCCGCCAGCGCGCCGCCCAGACTCTTGCGCATATGTCCGCCCCCTAGGAGTTCGATGTCCGCGGTGGTCGGACGGATCACCCGACCCGCCGGTTCCACCGGCCGCACGGCGGCGGCCGGGCCAGAGGAAGAGGTGGCGGAAGAAGGATGACTGGCCCGACCTTTCTGTCGGCTGCGCCGGCCATCTGGTGGGCCTGCTTACTGCTTGCCGGCCTCTTCGGCCTTGATCACTTCTTCATAGCGCTGACCTGCGGGAAGCTCGGGATTGGCAGCTGCAGCCGGGTAGAGATCGGCGCCCTTCAGAAGCTCTTTGACCTCGGTGGCGGTCCTACCCTTCAGCGTCTGGTACATGTCACCCACGGTCTTGGCAGCCGAGAGGGTGCTACGGGCGCTGCCTTCGACCTCGCCAAGGCCGACACTGCCCCCCGTCGAAGGGGAGTACGCCGCCGTATGCGGCCGGCTCGTACTCGCTCGTGTCCTCGTCCTTGACCAGCACCGCGATGTAGCTGTGCCCGGACTCGATGCGCGAGGCGCCCTTGAGGTTGAACTCCCGCTGTCCGGTGTCCGTGTCCCACCACAGTCCACCCAGGTGGGTCGTGAACGACTTCGGCAGGGCGGGCGCGCCGTCGCGGTTGTAGAGGACTTCGTCCACGACAATGCGGCCGGTGCGGAGACGAAGAGAGGCCGGTGAGTACGCTGTCCCAGCGGCAGGCGCGGGGAGTTTCCCGGTGACGCCGATGACGGTGCGGCGTCCGCTGTGGCGGGTCAGGCATGCTTCAAGGACTACGGCGAGGGCAAGGTCCTCACGAATCCTCGCCCGGGCCGCGGCCGACACCCGGCGCACTCGCCCCGCAGGCCGGCCCCGCCCCGAAGGGCCGTCCGCACCCGGGCCGCGTCCACGTCATCCAGGGGGGCACCGCCCACCCCACCCAGGCGCTGCTCATGGCTGATGCCGAAGCCGCCGACTGGCTCACCACCACGCCGACCGAAGAGAACTGACACCAGCCCAGGGCACACGATAGGCCCCGGGGGACCAGCCATGACATCCTCCGGGGCCCGGCTCTTCGGCATCGGTCCGGTTCAGTCGTGGCCCCGGGTGTCGTGGTAGCGGGCGCTGGTGCGGTGCCATTCCCGGTTCCCGGCGAGCCAGGCTTCCAGCCCGTTCAGGAACAGTCCCAGCTGCGGAGTCGCGCAGCGCATGAGGTCGCGGCACTGGTCGTCGAAGGCGGCCATCAGGTCATTGTGCAGACGCACGCCCTGGGCGTGCGCTTCCTGGTACGAGCAGCCTTCCTCGGCGGCGATCGCCTCGCGGACACCGAACTGGTAGACGCCTGCGTCGCTCTCCTTAAGCGTGGAGTGCAGGTCGTTGACGACGACGGTGATGAGACCCGCCAGTTTCACGGCCCGGCGTACGGGCGGGTGGGAATACAGGTCGTGGGAGAGCTCATAGCCGTCGACGATGTCGATGAGCGTCAGGCACGGGGTGAAACTGTTGGCCTGGCGTGATCCGAGGTACTCCCAGACAGGTGCGATCTCTTTGCGCATGTGCCAGTTGGATTCCTGGGCCATCGCGACGAAGAGGGCCAGGTCCTCATGGCGGACCCGGGCGACCTGCTGCGGTGTGGCGTACCGGGCCGTGTGATCGATGTAGTCGCGCAGGGCCACCAGGACCGGGTCCGCGCGCATCGCGCGGTCGGTGTCGCGGTCGTAGCGGTCGGTCAGGTAGGGGCGGTCGATGGCCGACATGGCCACCGACAGCCGCCGGGCGACCTGGTCGAGGGCGGCACCGGCCCGGACGTCGTCGACGTAGTAGTCGTCCAGGGCGAACAGCGCCGCCATGGATTGCCCGGCCAGGAACAGCCGGTCCCGGTCGTCGGTGTTCGGATGGGTCAGCATCACGTACCGGCCGAAGTCGCACTTCTCCAGATAGTCGAGGTGCCCGCCGTAGAGGCCGATCCCCTCGGCCCAGGACAGCAGCATGGCGTTGATCTGCCTGCCAAGCCCCTCGTCGACCCGGAACGGGGGCGGCCCGTCCAGCCCGTCGTCGTCACGCACCGACGCCGGCCGGGGGCGGAACATCCGCGCGGCGGCGGTCCCCAGCCCGGACGGCCCGGACAGCGCCCTCGCTCCTAACCAGCAGGTCCGCTCAGCACCGCTCATGCCCATTGATTACCCCCACCAGATAGACCTGGGGACGAGAGTGCCAGTCCCCACCGGCCCCTGCCGGGCCCACGCGAGCCCTTCACCCGTTCGGGGTGCCTACAACCCAGATGAGTTACGCAGCGATACACGCCACCTGCCCGCAGGCATAGGGGTTGGCGATCAGGGGCGCGTAACTGTGGCCTCCCGGGGGAGTGGCACCCCGCCATTCGAACCTCATGGCCTTCCTCGCCCAAGCCACCCCTTACTGAGTGTTCGGTCTGGTGGTTTGTGTTCGGCCCCGGGTCAGGTTCCGCGCCGGTTCGGGGTGGCTTCGCCGGTGAGGCGGCGGGCCATCAGGTCGGCCATGCTGTTCTTCGGCAAGAGCGGCGAACTCGCCTCCAGCCGCCATGACCAGCAGGAACTGTCCATCCTTTTGGGTCAGCCTGCTCACCGACGAGGACCGCCGCGCGCTCACCCCGGTGTTCTGGATGCACATCCAGCACGGGCGTTCGTGTCCGGAGGTGGGGCAGTCGTCGCTCTCCTCACCGGTGGCATGGTGGCTGCCCCTACCGCGCCTGCTGTGCCCAGTGAGTGCCCGCGCTCGGTCGCGCATCCGGTGGAGGACCCTGCTCTCTGCCTCTTCGACGAAAATGGGTTCGAAGGAAGGATGCTGAAGTTCCGCGAGTACGGCTGTCAGAACCTGGGCTCGACATGGGGATTCGACGGCAGGGCAGATTCGTACATCGACAACACCTACCACCGTGTTGTGCTCTACTACGGGGCGAACTCCACCGGAACTTCGATCGCTGCTGGCGCACGATCAGTAAGCAGCGATCTCGGTAACGCCAGCAACAAGATCTCATCCATGCGCATTCTTCGCTGATTGTCGGCCGTTGCCTGTTGCCGACAGTGTGGCGCGGGGGGCATGCGGACTGCCTGTCTCGATTCAGTCCTCCGCATGTCGTGGGCGGTTGATTTGTGCCATCATCCGCCCACATTGACTCCGGGGGGACAGGGTGTCGGTTCAGGCGCAGACCCGTCGCAAGCGGCTCCTGCTCGGGAGTGCCACGGCGGTCGCGGCCGTCTGCGGGATGACCGGAGACCTGATCTTCAGTGAGCTGAAGGACGAGTGGGCGCTCGGTGCCTTCGCGGGCGCGGCCGTGGTCATGGCCGGCCTGACCGTATTCCTGTACCGCCACTCGGCGGACGACCTGGCCGTGTCGGTACGGGCCGGGCTGGAAGAGCGCCACCAGCTCCCCCCGGAACAGTTACTGGTGGGGCGGGAGGTGCTCAGCAGCAGCCTCATCGAGCGGCTCCGGGATGTGCCGACCCCGACGAGCGGCACACTGCCCGCGGACCCGTCCGCCGGGCAGTGTGCTGTGACCGTCGTCCACGGCGCGGCCGGCACTGGGAAGACGGCCCTCGCCCTGCACGCGGCGCACCGCGTCAAGGAGCACTACCCCGACGGTCAGCTGTACGTCGACCTGAGAGGCGGCACCGCCACGCCGCGCGACAGCGGGGAGGTCCTGGAGGTGTTCCTCCGGAACCTGGGGACGGCGCAGGAGGACATCCCCCGCAGCGTCGACGACCGCGCCACCCGCTTCCGAAGTCTCACGAACGCCATGCGCCTGCTGATCGTGCTCGACAACGCGCACAGCACGGAGCAGATCCAGCCGCTTCTGCCCGTGGGGGCCGGATGCTCGGTACTCGTGACGAGCAGAAGGAACCTGTCGGCGGGGAACATCACCAGGCGCCACCCGCTGAAGGTGGAACTCCCCGCAGAGGAACAGGCGTTGGAGATCCTCAGCGCCCACGCGGGCCGGGAACGCGTCGCGGCGGAACCCGGCGCGGCCCTGGACATCGTGAAGTTCTGCGACAGGCTTCCGCTGGCGCTGCGCATCGTCGGCGGGAAGATCTGCGCACGGGAGGACCTGACGCTCCGGCGGATGCGAGCGAGGCTCGCGGACGAACACGCACGGCTGCACGAGCTGGTCCACGAGAACGACAGCCTCCAGGCATGTCTCTCCCTCATCTACCGGGACCTGCCGGAGAGCGCACGGCAGGCGTTCGGGCTGATGTCCTCCCTACCCGTGAGTAGGCTGACCGACTGGCATGTCGGGCGGATCCTGCCGACTCCGGCGATGGCGGGAAGAGTGTGCGACGAACTCGTCGGCGTAGGCCTGATGGAGGCCCACCGGAGCGACGACGTGGAGCCCTCCTACAGCCTCCACGACCTGGTGCGCGTCTTCGCCCGGGAGCAGTACGAAGCTCTGCCCCCGGCGGAGCGCCGCAGCGCCGAGCAGCGTCTGGTCGGCGCCTACCGGGAAGCCGTCGTCTACCTGGCGGCGGGCCGGGCCCCGGAACTCGGCACCGAAGCATCCGGCCAGCGGGCGGGAGACCTGGAGCGCAAGACAGCCGGCTCCTGGGTAGCGGAGGAGAGCGAACGCATCCAGTGGGCGATCACCCGCGCCCGCCGCCTGGGCATGGAGCCCGAGGGGGTGGAGATCGCCGAGGGCCTGACGTACTTCCTCGACGACGTGAACCTGTCCCCGGACTCGGCCCGGTATCTCTTCGACGCGAGGGCCGAGCAGCGGGCCCGGGTGGTCCGGAGCCTGCGTCGCGGCCGCGCCGTGGTCGCCCTGGGGAACCAGTTGCCGGACGCTGCCCTGGAGCTGCTCCTGCCGGGCGGATCCCCGGATCCCGCCGTCACGCTGACGGCACGGGACCGAATGGTCATCGCGCGTGCCTACGGGGCCAAGAGCGACTATCCGGCAGCCTTGGACCACATGACCACGGTCGTCGAGGAACTGCGCGCGGAGAACGACCTGTGGCACGTCCAGGCATCTCTGGAGAAGCTGGGCGAGTTCCAGCGGTGGCGCGGGCAACCCGAGAAGGCGGAGGAGAGCCAACGGGAGGCACTGCGGCTGACCGACGGGTTCGGGGACAGACGGGCGCAGGCACGCCTTCGGCGCACCCTGGCCGAGACGCTCGGCTACCTGCGCAAGCTCGAGGAGGCCGCCCTGCTCCTGGAGCAGGCGATCCGTGACTTCGGCGTCCTGAATGACAGGGTGTGGGAAGCACGGAGCCAGTACGCGCTGGGCAAGATCTACCGATTGCTCGCCCGCCGCCAGGACGCTCTGGTGGCCTACGACAAGGCCGAGGACATCCTGGGCCCGATGGGCGAGCGGCAGTGGATCGGCCGCATCGACAACGCGCGGATCCGTGTGTACGCCGGTATGGAACGGTTCGACGACGCCTGGGCCTCGGCACAGGCGGCCCTCGGCCTGTTCCGGCAGCTCGGGGACGACATGTGGTACGCCCACACCCAGCGGGACGTCGGCCTGCTGCACCTGAGGCAGGGCCGACCGGGCGAGGCACTGGCACCCCTCGACGAGGCTATCGAGGTGACCCGGCGGGCCGGCGACGCGTACGCGGAGGCCATGGCCAGGCACCTGCGCGGGGTCGCCCACCGCGAACTGGGCCGGCTGGACGAAGCACGCAGCGACCTGGAGGCAACACTGGCCATTTACCAGGGCGGGGCGTACGACTGGAACCAGGCGGCGGTCCTGCATGATCTGATCCGGGTACTGCGTGCCGACGGCGCGTCCGATGAGGCCGACCACATGGAGTCTTCAGCGATCTCGACCAACCCGGCCTTCGTCCGGATGCCTGGACGGGACGGCGCCCAGGCCATCCCGGACGAGGACTGACAGCCGGCGGCCACGAAGGGGAATCCGGGGCTTCTGCAGACCGCGAGTCTCCGGCACACTCCGGCCGGCCCTTCAGGCTTCAAGATCATTCCGTGGCCTTTCCGGGCCTCCCGATATGCGCTGATCACATCAGCGCACTGATACGCCCGCCCGGCCATACCTTCACCGGACGCCCGGACGCCCTCCGTGACGACAACTCCGTAAACGTCATATACGGCTACCTGTCACCTGGTTCGCTGTTCGTCAACGGCTCACCCAACTGGAGGGCCGCACCGAGGACATCGCCGCCGCCCTCGCGCTGCTGCGGGTCGCCCGCGCTGACCTGGACGGGCTGTAGGCCGCTGCAGTCTCCGGCGAACGCGGCTGCTCCTCGGCGGCTGCGGCGTCCGCCTGACGGCCAAGCTCTACACCGGCCTTCTCCGAACTGGCGATAGCCCGGGCGAATGGGCGGGAGGGAAGACCGTGGTTCTCTCGGCTCGCCCCAGCACCAGGAACTACTGTCGCGAGCATGGTCGAACACGATGCCCTCAGTGCCACCCGCGAGGCTCACCGACGCTGCTGCCCTCACCTATGCGCAGCTGTTCCGCGACACGCTGCGTGACAGTCCCCTGGACCGCGCGATCTTGAGTGCCTTTGCCGAGGTGGTCAGTGCGAGTGGGGACGGTCAGGTCGCGGACCTGGGGTGTGGACCTGGCCATGTCACCGCACATTTGGATGAGCTGGGGCTGGCGGCGTTTGGCGTTGATGCCTCTCCTGCGATGATCAAGTTGGCTCGACAGGCCTATCCGGGCCTGCGGTTCGACGTGGGCTCGATGGCCGCGTTGAACATCGCTGACGGCGTGCTGGGCGGCGTACTCTCACGTTGGTCCGTCATCCACACTCCGCCGCGAGAACTCCCCGTCATCCTCACGGAGTTCCACCGCGTGCTGGCACCTGGCGGCCACCTTCTGATCGGCTTTTCGGCAAGCGATGATCCGTCTCACCCGACGCAGGTCTTCGATCACACAGTCGCGCCGGCCTATCGGCGGTCGCCTGATCACCTCGCCGCGATGCTGCGCAAGTCCGGGTTGGCCGAGGTGGCCCGGATGGTTCGCGAGCCCCGGCCCACCGACCGACGGCAGTTCCAGGAGATTCAACTGCTCGCCCGCAAAGCCCAGACAGAGGCTGCCTGACCGAACGCATGACCGCATCCAACCTGCCGGACGGGGAGCCGTCAGGCTCCGGGCAGCGGCTCCTGATCAGGGCTCACCGTCCGTTCGAGATCCGTTTTGGTCGGGCGAGGGGACTCCGAGGAAAACCTTCGATGACCTGCACTCCTGGCGGGCATCAAGCTGGGCGGGTTTCTCCCCTGCTCCGACAAGGCGTCGTCCCCGCCCGTGCGGGGGTCGTCCGCACCGCTCGTCGGTGGCAAGCGCGGCCACGAAGTACGGAGCCGAGGTGGACACCCCACACGGGCCCCGCAAGTGCTTCGAGGCCAAGGTCGAACGCCCTGGCAGGAAACCACTGGTCGGACGGTTCGGTGGCTTTCCGCTGAGGAGGCAGATAGGGGCAGTCATCCATGACGGTCCAGCGGTTCCGGCAGTCGCCCGGCGTCGGGAACTGGTTGGCCGGCTCCTGGCCGGACGATGCGAACTCTGCGGGCGCACGGGCGAGATGGTGGTCCATCACGTCGCCAAGCCCACCGACCTCGCGAAGCTGGAACCAAAGCCGGAGTGGGCTATCGCCATGGTGAATCGGCGGCGCAAGGGCCTCGTGCTCTGCACGCCGTGCCACACGGAGGCTCACGCCGGGAAGCCCTCCCGCACCATCACGGGGCAGTCGCTGGAGAGCGACGTGCGGTGAAGGTCGCATGCGTCGTTCGGGCTGGGGGCTTCGGAGAAGGACCTGCTCAGCAGGCACCTCGCCGACGGCCCACCAGTACGGACAACGGCGTTGAGGACCACGCCGAGGGCGGCGAGTTGGTCTTATCCGAACTAGCCCAGCACAACGGAGAGTTGCCGATTCCTCGGGCTCCGTAACGGAACGCGACTTTAGGAAAGTTGGGCTCCGCGGCTCGTCGGGCGTGTCGCGGAAGCCCCTTGTGGTGTTGCTGAGGTTTGATGGGTGATGTCGCTGGGTCGACGCCTTGAACTGCGAAGACGAGGGCGCGCCCCGCGGCATCATTCGAAGATCACCAGTAAATCGCGGACGAGCCCGTCACCCAGGTGCCCCCTCCCGACCGCCCTGGTAGCGTGCGCCACCATGTCACTGGAACTGGAACGCCCCCCGCGCCAAGCGGATGAACGCACTGCGCTCATCGGCTGGCTGGACCTGCAGCGGCAGATTCTGCGCTGGAAATGCGAAGGGCTGAGCGACGAGGACGCGCGCCGCCCAGTCATCCCGACCTCACCGGACATGACGATGGCCGGTCTCATCTCCCACATGCGCTGGACCGAGCACATATGGCTGGAAGTGCTGTTCCTCGGCGGCGACAAGAAGCAGAACCCCGCATTCGACGAGTCAAGCAAGAACGCCGACTGGCACACCGACGGCCGCCCCCTCGCAGAGCTCCTTGCGGAGTACGAGGCCCAGTGCACCCGCAGCAACGCGATCATTGCCGCGGCCGACCTGGACGACACCGGCCGCCACCCCGACTTCCGCGACGGCAGCGCCAACCTCCGCTGGATGCTGATTCACCTCGTCGAGGAGACGGGGCGACACGCAGGGCACGCGGACATCGTCCGGGAGCTACTTGACGGCACGAAGGGCTACTACTAGCGCAGCTCCGCGAAGCGGGGCTTCCCTCAGGAGCCAGGCCAACACGCCGCACGACCCATCCGGGAGAGCCCGTTACTGGTGATCTTCGCATGATGCCGCGCGCGGCAAACCCTCGTCTTCGCAGTTCAAGACTTCGACCAGCGACATCACGCATCAAACCTCAGTAGCCGCTGGCCGGGTCGGAGGTGAGACGGCCTGCGCTGGTTCGGAAGTCGGGCATCCCGAGGTGCACGGCGGTGTGCCGGGCGGACACGTCGCGCATCGCGGTGAGCTTCTGCTCGGCGGCGGCGAGGCTTGCCTCGATCGCCGCGACCTCGCCGAGCCAGCCCTGTTCCTTGGCCTCCTGGAAGCGGTCGACCAGGTTGGCGCGGATCTCCTCCAGCCTGGGCATCTGCTCGGGGTCGGGCCGCAGGACGGGGCAGCGGATGTCCCGTTGACCGAACTAGATTGGGCTCCCTTCGAGGTCAACTCACAGTGACGACAATGGGGTTGTGACTCCCAATGGCGGATCGTAGTGACTGCGCGTGTGGTGGTGGATCTGGTTTCATCGCGTGTCGTCCAGTAGGTCGGCCCGTGGAGGAATGGATGCCAGAGCACAACACGACGGTCCGGGACGTGGCGACGCTGAAGGTTGCGAGGGTCGGCCGTGTCGAGAAGACCGATGACCCTCTGCGGCCGTTCCGGTTCGTAGACGCTGATGGCACCGAGGCGGCGGCGGTCAGTGAATTCCTGCACCACATGCTCGCCGACGACGCGAGTCCGACGTCGCTGCGGTCCTGCGCCTATGAGCTGTTGGCGTGGGTCCGGTTCTTACGCGCCGTGGACGTTCCCTGGCATCTGGCGAGCCGCGTCGAGGCCCGTGACTTCGCACTGTGGCTGAAGACCACGAAGAAGCCGCCCCGGCGGCGCCGTCCCGGGCTCGGTGAACCCGGTCACGGGGAAGGCCGCGCCCGGCGAGAACTATGCCGCTCGGACCAGGCGGCACGCTCGCGCGGTGATCCGCTCGTTTTACGAGTACCACCGCGAGACCCACGGCCGACCGCTGATCAACCCGTTCCCGCAGGGCGGGGCTGCCGACGAGGGGAGTCCGAATGCACATCACAACCCGATGCAGCCGTTCCGGCAGCCCTCGCGCCGGGGCACCTATCAGCCAAGGAGCCCAAGCCGACCCCGAGAATCATTCCTGAGCAGGAATTCAACGACCTGTTCGCCGGGTTGAAGTACAACCGGGACAGGGCTCTGATCGCGTTCTACATCTCCATCGGCGCCCGCGCCTCTGAACTGCTCGGCGTCCCGCAGGGCCTGGTCGCGCCCGGGGACCAGACGATCGGCGTGGTCCGCAAGGGCAACCAGGTCTTGCAACACCTTCCCGCCTCCGCCGACGCGTTCGTGTGGCTGCGGCTCTACCAGCAAGAACTGCGCGGCATGGTCCCCAAGCACCCGTCGGAACCCCTGTGGTGGACGCTGCGACGGCCCTTCCGCCCACTGGAGTACGACGCCGCCCGGATGGTCTTCACCCGTGCCAACCAGCTGCTCGGCGCGAACTGGACCCTGCACGACCTGAGGCACAGCACGGCCAAGAGAATGGTCCGCGATCCGAACCTGACCCTCGCCGACGTGCAGTGGGTCATGGGACATGCCCACATCACCACCACGGAAATCTACATCGCTCCCACGCCCGACGAGGTCGTCGCCCACGTCCTGGCCCACCATGAACGACAGCGCGCCGAGCAGGTCAAACCGCCGGCCCCGCCGGCGCCGGGTTACCGCCCCGAGGTGCTGGCAGCGCTGTTCGGCACTTCGGCTGCGGGCGGCGAAAACCGGTGAACCCGACCGCGAGCGTCGACGTCGCCAGGGCCGTCGAGCCACACGAGGTAGACAAAGCGCTGGAGTGGGAACCGCGAGTAGGCGAAGCGAGCTGGTGGCAGACCCGTCAGAGCCGGGAGAGCCTGGTCGAGCGGCTGCTGGGATTGTTCACCGACCCCGGTGCGGGCCTGACCCGCGACAAGACCCGGCGGCGGGGCCTGGGCAAGCTGCTGGACTGGCTCGAAGGCCAACCCGGAGAGACTTGGCAGGATCGCTGGATGGCCAGCGGGGTGGACGACGCCGGCTTCGAGTGGACCGATCTGCCCCTCTAGGGACGCGGCACACCCAAGAGCCACTGGCGCGATGAACTGGCAACGGGCCTGGTGTTCCTGGTCGCCGGGCAGGCGATCCGCCCCAGCTACCCGTGGCTGCTGTGGCAGCGCGTGACGGTGATGCTCTGCGAGTCACGGGCCGCCATCGACCCCGATGCATTCCAGCAGCTCGGACAACTGGCCCAGCACGCGACCCCGACAGCGAGGTCTGACGCCCTGAACAAGCTCACCTGGATCGTGATCCGCAAGGGTGGGCTGGTCAGCGACATCACCGTCGGCGACTGCATCGAGCTGATCGCCGCACTGGAGGAACACCACTTCCGCGGCAGCGCCGGCCGGCCGCTGTTCTACGCCCTACTCAAGGAGACCGGCGTGCTCCCGGCCAGCGCACCGCTGCGGCTGCGGGCGCTTCGCGTCGAGGGCCGCCGCAGCGTCGAGCAGATCGTCGACGCGTACGGCATCGAGTGCCGGGCCGTCCGTGACCTGCTGGTCGAGTACTTCACTGAGCGGGCTCCCGAGCTCGACCACGTCTCGCTGCGTTCCATCGCCCGCAACCTGTGCCGGTTGTTCTGGCGTGACCTGGAGATCCACCATCCGGGCATCGACTCGCTCCGGCTGGCGCCCGAGGTCGCCCAGACATGGAAGGAACGCCTGGCCTACATCCGTGACGCCCAGGGCCACCCGGTGCGGCAAAGGGTGAACTTCCGCAGCGAGCTGGTGTTCGTCCGGGCGTTCTACCAGGACATCGCCCGCTGGGCCGCCGACGATCCGGCGCGATGGGCGCCCTGGGTGGCGCCGTGCCCGATCAAGGCGAACGAGTGCGCGGCGAAGAAGTCCCGGTCCGGGGTGAAGTCCCGGATGGACCAGCGGACCCGGACCCAGCTGCCGCTGCTGCCTGCCCTGCTTCGTGCCGTCGACCGGCAGCGCAAGGACGCCGAGGCCCGCATCACCGCGGCTCGCGCGACGCCGGCCGGTGGACGGTTCCAAGTCGCCGGGGAGGAGTTCGAGCGCTGCGGGTCCGGGCAGGCCCGCCGCGTCTACGTCACCGAGGTGGCCGCCGGCAGGCGGCGGAACCTGACCCACGAGGAGGAGGCGGCGTTCTGGTCCTGGGCGACGGTGGAGGTGCTGCGGCACACCGGCATCCGGATCGAGGAGATGCTGGAGCTGACCCACCACAGCTTCATCGCCTACACCCTGCCGACCACCGGCGGGGTGGTGCCGATGCTGCAGGTCGCCCCGTCCAAGACCGATGCGGAGCGTCTGCTGCTGGTCTCCCCGGAGCTGGCGGAGGTGCTGACCGCGGTGATCTTCCGGGTCCGGGCTGGGAACGCCGCTCTGCCGCTGGTGTCGGCCTACGACGTGTTCGAGCAGACCTGGAGCCCGCCCATGCCGTTCCTGTTCCAACGCCGGTACGGCACCGAGGACAGGCCGCTGACCCGCAGCTACATCCGCGAGTGTCTGGTCGCGACCTCGCAGTCCGCCCAGATCACCGCGGTCGGCGACCCGCTCGAATGGCGCCCTCACGACTTCAGAAGGATCTTCGTGACCGACGCCATCCGCTCCGGACTGCCCCCGCACATCGCGGCGAAGATCTGCGGCCACGCCGCTTTGGACACGACCATGGGCTATGCCGCGATCTACCCGGAGGAGGTGATCTCCCATCACCGGGCCTTCATCGCCCGCCGCAGAACCGAGCGGCCCAGCGAGGAGTACCGCGAGCTCACCGCCACCGAGTGGGACGACTTCCTGGCCCACTTCGAACTGCGCAAGGTCGCCCTGGGGACCTGCGGCCGCGACTACGCGACCCCGTGCCAGCATGAAAACGCCTGTGTCAGATGTCCCCTACTGCTCGTCGACCCGGCCCAGATGCCACGCCTCCAGGAGATCCACGCCAACCTCATCGACCGCCTCCAGGAGGCCAAGGACCAGGGCTGGCTCGGCGAGGTCGCCGCCATCGAGACCACCCTGGCCGCCGCCGCGCAAAAGCTGGAGGCCATGCGCGACCGGGCAGCGCAACCGTCCACCGTCCACCTTGGCATGCCCGACTTCCGCCGCGATGCCGGACGGAGCAGCGCCGAGTCCGAGGACTGAGCGCCAGCGCGTTCCCTATCTTCGACCAGCGAAATGCCGAGCCTCTCATGGAGTGCCGGGCCTGGCAGGATGCCCGGATAGAGATCTTGGAGGAAATCGAAGGCTTGGGCGCGGACGGTGCCGCCGCAATCAGTTGCGTCGGCATCACGCTACTCGGCGATACTCCATGCCGACAGGACGCACGGCGAGCTCGTTCGAAGGGCCCCGACCTGAGCTCCTGCAGGAACGGCAGATGACGAGGGTGAGATGGAAGCGACAGGCGAACGGGAAGAGTGCAGGTACTCCCTGACCGGCGACGACGACGAGGACACCCCTTGGGGTTTCGCTCACGATTGCACGGGCTTGTTCACGCCGCTCAAGGATGACCACCGGTTGGTCGACTTGCGCGGATGTGCACCGGAGGGTGGGCTGCTGGCCGCTGTCGACCGTGTCGGTGGACGTGACGCCTGCGCCGGGAACGCCTACTTGACCTTGCTCGATGCCGCTGGCGCCACGATGGGGTCTTACTTCGTCGGCGGCGTCACCGTGACCGCCGTCAAGCCGTCAGCTCTCGGTAAGGGCCTCTTCGATGTCACGGTCCGGCTCTGGTGCCAAAATGCGTTTCCTGGCTCCGCTGGGGTGTGGGAGCTGATTCGTACCAGGCAGTTGAACCGAAATGGACTGTGGAGATCCGTGGGCCCGGCGGGCCGCCTTGCATGGTTGTCCGTGGCCATGTTGTCCCGGGGATACCGGCACCGGACCGACAATGGCGACCGGGCACCGGGGCACGTGTTCAGGCTGGACGGCCGTCAGGTCATCGACGTCGACAGCTTCTATTGTGCGCTGGGCGAAGCGGTCGACGGGCCCGGCGGGTACTTCGGATGGAACCTCGACGCCTTGGACGACTGCCTCGGCGGAGGCTGGGGTGCCTCTCCTCCGTTCACGTTGGAATGGCAGCACTCGGAGGTAGCCAGGACACGGCTCGTGAGACAGCGTTCGCTGCACCAGGGCACTGCGACCTTGTTCGAGGTTCTCCTTGAGATCTTCGCCGACCACGGGGTCGAGGTCGTCCTGAAGTGAGGCGGCGACCGCCCGTGGCGCTTCGCACGCTGGCGGGCGGCCGGCAAGCAGTTGGCGGCGCGACACGCCCGAATACTCCCGGGCGCCAAGATTTCCAACCACTACTTTGAGCAACTCGACTGTGATCCGCCCCGCCAGACTGCCAGCTGGGCTAGTTCGGATAAGCACGCGTGTTCGTGGACGCAGGGGGTGCCGAAGTCGCGGGCGCAGGTGCCGAGGGCGCCCTTTCGCAGTTCGAAGTGGGCCAGGAAGTCCTGCCACTCCTGCGCGGTGGGCTCGTGGTACTCCTCTCCGGGCCGTAGCGACCGGCGTCGGGCGATGAAGGCCCGGTGGTGGTTGATGACGTCTTCGGGGTAGATCGCGGCGTATCCGAGAGTCGTGTCGACCGTCCGGTGGCCGCAGATGCGGGCGGCGATGTGCGGGGGCAGGCCGGTGCGGAGGGCGTCGGTCACGGAGATTCTTCGGAAGTCGTGAGGTGTATATCGAAGCGGCATGTCGCCGGGCCCGGTCAGCCCGCTGGCGACGAGGGCGTCGCCCAGGCAGGTGTAGATGTAGTTGCGCGGGATGGCTCGGTTCTCCGGGCCGTAGCGGCGTTGGAAGAGGAAGGGCATCGGTGCACTCGACAGACGTTCCAGAGTGTCGTAGGCGGAGACCAGAGGCATGGCCGCCTGTCCGCGCCGGACGCGGTGAATGACCGCCGTCAGTACCTCGCCGAGTTCCGGGGAGACCAGCAGCAGTCGTTCCTGGTCGAGCTTGGAGGGGGCGACCTGCAACATGGGCACAATCTCGCCGGTGGTGGGGAGCTGGTAGGCGACGAAGCTGTGGTGGGTGAGCTCCAGCGCCTCCTCGATGCGCATGCCGGTGTGGCGGAGGACCTCGACTATGGCCCAGGCCCAGAACGCGCGTTCCTCTTCCATGGTCAGATCCCGCCGCCGCCCGGTGGTGGGGTCGTCCGCATAGACGCGGGTTGATACCCCGGCCCGGCGGAGGAGAGTCTCGCCGGCCGGGGTGATGAACGTGGCCCCGGCTGGAGTCTCCCGCCCCGCGGCGAGACACCTCTCGGCGTCCTTGAGCTGCCGTTCGACAGCTCTGACCAGGGCCGGAAGGGCAGGCAGCAGGGTGCGGGTGCGCTGGTCCATGGCTGCCTTGCGTCGGAGCCGGACCTTGCCGTGATCGGTGTCGCTGTCGCGGATAGGACACGGCGCCACCCAGAGGCCCCAGCGTGCCGGCTCATCAGCAGTCCAACGGGCGAGGTCCTGATAGAACGCCCTGACCCAGGTGAACACGGTGTGCACGTTCACCCGCGGGCGGAGGGGAATGCCGTGCCGGTCGCGGACCATCCGGACGCGTTCCCGCCAGGCGGTGACGGTATCGGCGTCCAGCCGGAGCGAATCAATGCCCGGGTGGTGCTTCTCCAGGTCTCGCCAGAACAGTGCGGCCAACGCGCGGGCCATGTCCTCCAGCGTGGTGTAGTCGATGTCGACCGCGCGCTCGGTGAGGTAGTCCACCAGCAGGTCGCGTATCGCGGTGCAGGCGATGCCGTGCCGGTCGACCAGGGCCGCCGGCGTCAGCTGCCCCGGCAGCATCACTGTCTTGAGCCGTGCGGGGGCATCGGGTCCGAATACTCCGAATGCCGCGAGGAGAGCGTAGAAGAGGTGCTTGCCGTGGTAGCCGTTGGTCTGGTGTTCGCCGATGGCGTGCTGGAGCTCGACGCAGTCGCCGATGGTGATGTCCCGGACGGTCCCGCCCTTGCTGGTGACGATCCAGGTAACCCGGTTGAGCGCGTTGTTGCAGTCGTTGGACCCCGAGTGGCCGGTGGCCGAGTACTGGTCCTTGAGCGCCGCGAACCCGTCGGGATCGGTGACGCTGCGGATGTGCGCCAGCAGTTGGGCAGGCCGCTGTCGCAGCAGCCACGGGTAGGCGGGGCGTACGACCTGTCCGCCCAGCAGCGGGATCATGCCGCAGGACAGATCTGCGCGGTCGTACTTGCGTTCCCGATGACGTTCGGTCAGCCACTGCATCGGCAGACGGGTCCATTCCCGGCCGGCTTCCTCGGCCCCGCTGGCCAGCCAGCGCTCCTGCCAGGTGTGGCCGGGCTGGTCCTCCAGCCAGTCGAGCAGCTTGACCAGACCTCGGCGGCGTGTGCGCTGGTTGGTGTCGGTGTCCGCGGTGAACGGCAGGGCGACCGTGCGTTCCAGTACTTGCTCACGCGTCTCCTGCGTCTGCCACCAGATCGTCGGCACCTCGCGCGGCTCCTGCCCCGCTGGCAAAGGAGCGTGGCGGATGGGGGCGGAGGGCCGGACGGCTACTGTCTCGGTGGTCATGCCGGGCCTCCGCCGAGTGCGGCGGAACCGAGCAGTGTCTGGAGGACCTCGGAGCGGTAGCCCGGGGCAGGCATCACCGGCTTGACCGGCTCGGCGGCCCGTCGGGCGTGGTGGGCCAGCACGTGCGCGACGACTTCGTCCTCGGCGGGTTCGAGGTACTGCTCGATGGTGCTGATGTGGAGGTGTCCGAGGACCCATTGGACGTCGGTGAGTGACAGCTTGGGGTCGCGGATCATGCGTTTCGCCGCACTGTGCCGCAGGTCGTGGAGCGTCCAGTTCGCGCCCAAGGTGTCGTTGGCCGGGGTGAACACCATGCGCGCGGCGTCGTAGCTCAGCGGTCGGAGCGGGCGCCGCAGGGTCCACCACAGCGGTTCCTCTGGCCCGTCGAGGGCCTGCGGGCGGATCTGCTGCTGGTAGAGACGCAGCCAGACGAATGCGTCGCTGGAAGCCGGGATCCATTGCAGAGCCTGGGAGCCCTTGCGGATGACGCCGATCGTCTGGTCTCCGGGGCTGACCCGGTCGCGGGTCACGCCGAGCAGTTCCGAGGCTCGTGGACCGGCGGAGATGTAGAAGGCGACCAGAGCGCGGTCGCGGTGCGAGGGCAGGGCTGCGAACAGCTCGTTGAACGCCTGGTCGGGGATGCCACGCGGGGCTCGCCGGGGCTCCTTCGGCTGGTAGGGAGCCCGGCGGGTGGGGTGCCGGAAGGCGTGCATGGGGTTGTGGTGGGCGTTGAGGTGCTCGTCCTCAGCCCGCTTGGCATTCGGGAACGGATTCAGCAGCGGCCGGCCGTGCATGTCGCGGTGGTACTCGTAGAAGCTGCGGACCACCGCCCGTGCATGTCGCCGAGTGCGGGGCGCGTAGTTCTCACCTATGTACCGTTTGCCGGTCACCGGGTTGATCGACCCGGGCGGCGGAGTATCCGGGCGCCGGGGCCGTGGTGGCTTCTTGACCGTCTTGAGCCACAGCGCGAAGTCCCGGGCCTCCGCCCGGCCCGCCCGGTCCCACGCCACCTCGACGGCCCGCAGGAACCGGAACCATGCCAGCAGCTCGTATGCGTACGAGCGGAGAGATGTCGGGCTGTCGTCGTTGGCGAGCATGTCGCGCAGGAACTCGCTGACTGCCGCTACTTTCGGTCCCGTCCGCGTCGAGCAACCGGTACGGAGGGGTTGGGTTGCCGGTCTTCTCGACCCGGCCGACCCTTGGCACCGCAAGGGCCGTGACGTCCCGTAACTCTGCACTCTCCTGCACCTGATCCTCCGTAAGTCACCGTGGTCTCTACGACTCGTGATGACAGCACATCAGGACGGCGATGTGGGGCGGCCTCGGCAGCAGCCTGGCCGGGCTGAGGACCGTTCTAGTCACCGTGCGTCGACCTGCGGGGCCTCGTCGGCTCACTCCCCAGTAGTTCGGTCAACAGGTCCTCCTGGTCCTCCCGGTACGCCTGGCGGATCTGGCCCCGGCCGCCGTGGCAGATCGCGCGGGCCAGCCCGTGGCGGGGCTCCTGCACGGTGAGCTGCCGGTTCATCAAGCGGCGGTAGGTGTCGTCAACCGGGGCGACCACGGCGAGCAGGTGCATGGCCTTGTCGAGCAAGGCCGGAACTGCGCTGTCACGGCGGCCGGATCCTCGGCTGAGTCTGAGTCTGAGTCTGAGTCTGAGGCGGGGGCCGCAGCCGCGATCAGGCCGGGGCCGGGCCGGGGTCAGGGTGCGCGCAGCATTCCGCCGTCGATGACATGGTCGGCTCCGGTGATCCAGGCGGCCTCGTCGGAGACGAGGAAGGCGACGAGCGCGGCGATGTCCTCGGGTGTCCCGGGGCGTTGCAGCGGGATGCCGCCCAGTCCGGCCACCCATGTCTCCAGGGCCGTCTCGCGATCCGAGCCGTCCCGTGCGGCGGTGCGTTCCAGCAGCTCCTCAGCGGCCGAGGTGATCGTCAGCCCGGGGGAGATCCGGTTGACGCGGACGCCCCGGGGGCCGAGCCGGTCGGCGAGGTTCTTGCTGTAGGCGGAGAGGGCGGCCTTGGCGGCCGAGTACGCCGCGGCCTCCTCCATCGGTTCGTGCGCGGCGGTCGAGGAGACATGGACGATCACCCCTGCGCCCCGGGCGATCATGCCGGGGAGGACGGCCCGGTCGAGGCGGACGGCACCCATCAGATTGGTCTCAAGGTTGTGGCGCCACTCCTCGTCGTCGGTGTCCAGGACGCTGTCGGGACGGGTGACGGTGCCCCCGGCGTTGTTGATCAGGATGTCGACACCGCCCAGCTCTGTCTCCGCCGCGCGGGCCACGCGGGCCGCGTCGTCGGCCACGGCGGCGTCGGCGGTCACGAAGCGCACTCCCTCGGGGAGTCGGCCGCCGGGGGCGCGCGCGGTGGTGAGCACCGAGGCGCCCTCGGCGACCAGCCGCGCCACGATCGCGGCTCCGATGCCCCGGGTCCCGCCGGTCACGACCGCCCGCCGTCCGGCCAGACGCGCGGCCCCGCCGGTACGGGCCGTGACGCCGGTGGCGGTCGTGCCGGCCGTGAGGGGCGTGCTGTCCGTCGTCCGCGTTCCGGTACTCACCGGACAACCTCCTTCGCGTGCTGCGCCAGCCAGTCGGGGAGCGACTGGAGGCCGGGGTTGAGCGCGCGTACGGCGTCGAGGTCGCGGTCCCCGGTGAAGGTGTCGGCGGCCCGGACGTAGTACGCGAACATGTTCGCCACTTCGTCCGCCGCGAAGGCGCCGGAGGCGCGGTACTCGTCCAGGCTCGCCGGCCGGTAGACGACCTTCTCGCCCAGGGCCGCCGTGAAGAGTCCGGCGATCTCCGCGCCGGTGTGGTGGGCGCCCGCGATGCTGACGGTCCCGCCGATCAGCTCGGGGTGGCGGAAGACGCCCAGCGCGGTCCGGCCGATGTCCTCGGAGGCGATCGCGGCGAGGTGGGCGCCGGCCAACGGCAGGGTGAGGATGAGCGTGCCGTCCCCGGCCCGCACCGGTCCCATGCCCTGCAGGAACGCCTCGTAGAAGAAGGTGGTGCGCAGGAAGGTGGTGGGAACGCCCTCGGCGGTGAAGAGCCGGTCCGCCTCGGCCTTGGCGTCGAAGTGGGGCACGGTGTAGTCGCCTTCGAGCACCGGCACCGGCATCTGCCCGTCACCGCCGCGGAGCACCTCGCGGGTGTCCTCCAGGGTGGACCAGATCAGATGCCGGAGCCCGGCGGCCCGCGCGGCACGGGCGGCGTTGCCCGCCTGTTCCCGCTCCATCCGGGCCGCTGTGCGGCGGCGTACGTCCGCCTCCGGGCGCGGTGCCCAGAAGTTGGTGACGACGAAGGCTCCGTACGCCCCTTCGAACGCGGCGCGGACGGACGCCTCGTCGTCGAGGTCGGCCGCCACCACCTCGGCGCCCGCAGCGGCCAGGCCCCGGGCCGAGGCTGAGCCGGGGTCACGGGTCAGGGCGCGCAGGGCGAACGGGCCGTCGCGGTCGGCCAGGACTGCGCGGGCGAGGCCGCCGCCCTGTGAGCCGGTCGCGCCCACCACGGCGATGATCTTCTTCGCTTCGGGCATCGCTCTCTCCCTAGGTTGACGTATCAACTTCGCTGTCTCCACGGTAGGGCTGCTTGGTTGATACGTCAACCGGGAGCTAGGATGGCGGCATGCCCGACGAGCCCTGGCTGGACGAGGCCGAACAGCGCGCCTGGCGGTCCTACCTCCATATGCAGCGCCTGCTCACTGTCCGTCTCTCCTCCCGTATGCAGCGTGACTTCGACCTCTCGGCGGCCGACTACGAGATCCTGGTGAATCTCTCGGAGGCCGCCCACGGGCGCATGGGGCCGGGCGAACTGGCCGAGGCCACCCAGTGGGAGAAGAGCCGGCTGTCCCACCACCTCACCCGGATGGAGCGGCGCGGCCTGGTCAGCCGCGAGCCCTCACGGACCGGCCGCTACCCCGACGTCCAGCTCACCGAGGCGGGCCGCGCCGCGATCCGCCGGGCCGCCCCCGCCCACGCGGCGGACGTCCGCGCCCTCTTCGTGGACGTCCTCGGCCCGCAGCACCTCGCGCGCTTCGCGGAGGACTGCCGGGCGGTCACGGCCGCACTGGACGCGGAGCAGCGACCCCCGGCCCCCGCCCCCGCCGCCGGGCAGGAGCCCGGGCCGCCGGCCTGACCGGGCCCCGGCGTCCGGTTCGCGCATTCCCCTCGGGCCGTCGCCGCCCGGACCTGTCGTCGACCAGGCTGTACGGGTAGCGGTTCATCTCCCGCAGGTGTTGGTGGATGCGGTTCCAGAAGTCCCTGCTGCGGCCGATCTCGACTCGCGGGGTGGGCCCGGCGATTCCCAGCACGTACAGCCAGTGCCCGACCGCGCCCGTGTCGAGCAGCTCATCGCCCAGCCGCCTCAGCAGTCGCTGTTGCAGGCGCAGGACGGGCCGGGGAAGCGGCCCGGCGCTCCGGCCAGCAGGATCGGCCATGCCTCTTCCTGGAGCCGCCGGACGGTAAGGAGGGGCAGGCGGCGGGGAGGCACGAGTTTCATGAGCGGGGCGGGCGGGAACGGGGACGTATTCGTCAGGGCGTGCGTTCTCCTCGCAGCGGCGGCCAGATCTTGGCAGGGTTCCGTCGATGGGCTCAATCCCGCCGGGAGAGAGGGAGAGCCATGTGCCCGCCAGGTGTGGGACTTGCAGCAGGCCCCGTTGTCGGTCAGGACGCGTTAGACGGTGATCCCGCATGAGGTGAAGAACGCCTGTGCCCGCCGCCAGAAGCCGGTGGCGGTCTCCTTCTTCTCGTCGGTGAGGATCTCGCTGTAGGCGAGGCGGGAGTGGTCGTCGACGGCGGTGTGGATGTAGCTGTAGCCGGTCCAGGAACGCTGCTCGCGGCCGGCTTGGCGGCCCAGTGCCCTGTGGCCGCCGCCGTCGGGGACGTTGCCGGGATTCTTGATGTCGGCGTGGACGAGTTCGCCGGGCTCCCCGCGTTGTGGCGTATGACACGGCCGGTCGCGCGGTCCAGGTGCGTGAGCCTGGCCAGCCGGTAGCCGGTCAGCACGTGGTGGACGGTGGAGGGCGCCAGTCCGAGGAGGTGGGCGAGGCGGGCCGGGCCCCAGCGGCGCAGGGTCCGGATCCTGATGACCCGGCGCTCGGTGCGGGTCGGTGTCCGCCGGGGACCGCGGTGCGGGCGGGAGGACCGGTCGCTCATACCCGCCTCGTCCAGGTCCCGATAGCGGGCGGCCCAGCGCTGGGCGGTGGTGGGCGATACCTGGAAGCGTTCGGCGGCGCGGCGCGGCGGCCAGCCGTCCTCGACCACGCAGCGGGGCCGGACGCAGCCGTCCGAGCTCGGTCAGGGGTGCATGACGGTGGGGCATGAGGGCCTTCTGTCGTTCGGTGGAGATGTCGCAATCCACACCGAGCGACAGAAGGCCCTCACCCGTTCAAGATTCCTCAGCCGAGACTGCATCACCCGTCCACAACCTCCCTGGACAGAACAGCCAGGGCTGCGGGCAGGTCAGCTCGGCGAGGAAAGGGGTGCTGGTTGCCACCTCGTCCCCGAGGGTGATTCCGTGCCGGGGAAGCAAGGCCGGACCGACGCAAGCCGGCCCGGCCAGCCAGCCGGAGATCAGGCTTGCTTCTCCTCCGCGGCCTCCACCGATGCGGCGGCTGCCGCGCCCTGCCCCGCGAAGTGGCACGCGGCCGGGTGCTCGCCATCGCCCCGTGCCCGCAGACCCGGTGCTTCGGTGGCGCAGACGTCGGCCGCCAGCGGGCACCGGGTCCGGAACCGGCACCCCGAGGGCGGGGCCGCGGGGGAGGGGACCTCGCCGGTGAGCGCGACCTCGGTCGCGCTGTCCGGACGGTCCCGGACCGAGGGGGCGGCCGAGAGCAGCGCCCGGGTGTAGGGGTGCTGCGGGTCGCCGAAGACCTGCGCCGCGGTGCCGCGCTCCACGATGGTGCCCAGGTACATCACCGCCACCTCGTCGGCGATATGGCGAACCACGTCGAGGTCGTGGGAGATGAACAGGTACGCGATCCCCAACTCGCCCTGCAGGTCCGCGAGCAGGTTGAGGATCTGGGCGCGTACGGACACGTCCAGGGCGGAGACCGCCTCGTCGCACACGACGAGCCTCGGCCGCAGCGCGAGCGCCCGCGCGATGCTGACCCGCTGGCACTGCCCCCCCGACAGTTCGTGCAGGCGGTGCCCGGCGTACGACGGGTCGAGCCCGACCAGGTCGAGCAGGCGTGCCACCTCGGCGGCGTGGTCGCCGGGAGCGACCCGGCCCCGGTGGATGCGCCACCCTTCGGCGACGATGTCCGCCACGCGCATCCGCGGGTTCAGGGACGTGTACGGGTCCTGGAAGACCATCTGCAGGTCGTGGGCGACGCGCCGCCGCTGCCGACGACCCGCCGACGCCAGGTCGAGACCGGCGAACGAGACGGACCCGGCGAACGGCTCCAGCAGCCCCACCACCGAGCGGGCCAGCGTCGACTTCCCGCACCCGGACTCGCCCACGACGCAGACCGTCTGACCCGCCCGGACCGTCAGGTCGACGCCCGCGACCGCGTCGACACGGCGGCGCCTGAGCCCGGACCGGCCGGGAACGGTGTAGCCGGCGTGCAGGCCACGGATCCGCAGCAGGTCCGCGTCGGCCACCGGCGGGCTCGTACGGGTGGCGCTCATGAGGGAACCTCCGTGCCGGTCGCCCGGGCGAGGACCCGGTCGCTGTGATGGCAGGCGACCGAGTGCTGCCCAGTCGCCGGGCCCGGCCGGGAAGCCGCCAGGGGCACGAGCGGGGGATCGTCGGTCCGGCACGTCTCGGTCGCGTAGGGGCAGCGCGGCGCGAAGGCACAGCCGGCCGGGCGGTGTCCGGGGGCCGGCGGCTGACCGTCGATGGGGACGAGCCGACCGGGGCGGGCGGGGTCGGGCACCGCGTCGAGCAGCCCGCGCGTGTACGGGTGCGCCGGGCTGGTGTAGACGTCGTCCAGGGCACCGGTCTCGACGATCCGGCCCGCGTACATCACCGCCACGTCCTGAGCGACGCGGGCCACCACCCCCAGGTCGTGCGAGACGAGCAGCATCGCCATCCCCGTGTCGGCCTGCCGGGCGGCGAGCAGCCGCAGGATCTGCGCCTGCACGGTGACATCGAGCGCGGTGGTGGGCTCGTCGGCCAGCAGGACCGCGGGATCCAGGGTGAGCGCCATGGCGATGACCGCGCGCTGCCGCATTCCGCCGGAGAACTCGTGCGGGTACTCGCGGTACTTGTGCTCCGCGTCGGGGATGCCGACCGTCCGCATCAGCTCGACGGTCTGCTCCCGGGCGGCACGGCGTCCGGTGCCGCGACGGCGCCGCAGGGTCTCGGCGATCTGCCAGCCGACGGTGAAGGACGGGTTCAGGGCGGCCATCGGGTCCTGGAAGACCATGGCCACCTTCGTGCCCCGCAGCCGCCGCCACTGCGCGTCGGTGAACCCGGCCGTGTCCCGGCCGTCGATCTCGACCGAGCCGGCGCCGACCCGCGCGCCGGCGGGCAGCAGACCCATGAGGGCCAGCGCCGTCAGCGACTTGCCGCTGCCCGACTCCCCGACCAGGGCGGTGACCCGTCCGGGTACGAGGTCGAGGTCGACTCCCCGGACGACCGGGAGTTCGTCGCCGCGACCGCCGAACCCGATGTGGACGCCGCGAAGCCGTGCGGCGGGGGACCGCTCGGCACCGGTGGTGCGCGCGCCGTCGCCGGCGGTGGAAGGCATCGCCCGCTGCTCTCCGCTCATATCCGGGACCGGCATCGCCCGCTGCTCTCCGCCCATATCCGGGACCGGCATCGCCCGCTCCTCTCCGCTCATATCCGGGACCGCGGATCGGACACGTCACGGAAGCCGTCGCCGATCACGCCGACCGCGGTGACGACGAGCGCGAGGGCCACCGCGGGCATTGTGGAGATCCACCACGCCGAACCCAGATAGTCACGCCCCACGGAGACCGTGGCGCCCCACGACGACGTGTCGACCGGCACGCCGAGGCCGAGGAAGCTCAGCGACGCCTCGGCCACCATCACCAGGCCGACCTGGACCGTCGCCGCGACGAGCAGCGGCTGCCAGCAGGACGGCAGCACATGGCGGACCATGATGCGTATGTGCCCGGCGCCCAGCACCCGCGCGGAGTCGACGAAGTCGAGCCGGCGCGTCGCCATCGCCGACGCGCGGGCGACCCGGGCGAAGACGACCCAGCGGGTGATCGCCAGGGTGACGACGATGTTGGTGACGCTCGGGCCGAGCACACCGGCCAGCAGGATCGCCAGGAGGATCGACGGGAAAGCCAGTTGGATGTCGCCGACGCGCGAGGCGATCGTGTCCGGCCAGCCGCCGAAGTACCCCGAGACCAGCCCGACGACGAGGCCGACCGCACCGCCCACCAGGACGGTCGCGCAGGCGACCAGGAGCGAGATCCGCGACCCGGCCAGCAGGTTGGCGAGTAGATCGCGCCCCATCTGGTCGGTGCCCAGCCAGGCGACAGCCCCCGCCTCGGTGCGCTCTCCCGGTGCCAGAAGCCGGTTCGGCAGGTCCGTGGCGACCGGGTCGTACGGGTGCAGCACCGGCCCCACGACGGCGGCGAGGACGAAGAGCGCCAGCACCCCGCCGCCGATCCACACGCGGACCGGCACCCGCCGCGCGGCGCCGAGGGCGGAGCGGGTCCGGGCGGCGGCGGGGCGGTCGGCCGCGGCCGTGCTGCTCATGCGTCCTCCGGGGTGAGGCGGGGGTCGATGACGAAGTAGACGACGTCCACGAAAAGGTTCAGGACGATGTAGGACAACGTGATCGTGAGGATGGCGGCTTCGACGACCGCGTAGTCGCGGTTGGTGATCGCGTCGACCATCAGCGAGCCGATCCCGGGCCACGAGAAGACGACCTCGATGATGACCGCGTTCGCGATGAAGTTGCCCATCAGCAGGCCGAGTACGGTGACGACCGGAATCGCGATGTTGCGGCCCACGTGCACGTACTGGATCGTCCCCTCGGGCACGCCCTTGGCGCGGGCCGTACGGGCGTAGTCCTTGGCCCCCTCCTCCAGCGCGCTGCTCCGCACCAGCCGCGCGAGCCAGCCGATGAAGGGCAGCGACAGCGTGAGGGCCGGCAGCAGGACCGCGGCGGGCGAGCCGTCCACGGTCGCGGGCAGCCAGTCGAGATGGCGGGCGAACAGCAGGATCAGGACGATGCCGAGCCAGAACGACGGGATGGCCTGACCGGCCAGCGACCCGGTGGAGACCACCAGGTCGAGCACTTTCCCGGGGCGGCGGGCGCACAGCATCCCCAGCGGGATCCCGATGGCGACGGTCAGCACGAGCGCCGCGAGCGCCAGGGTCAGGGTGGCGGGGAAGCGTTCGAGCGTGTTGGTGAGGGCCGAGCCGCCGAGCCGCCAGGAGTCGCCGAGGTCGCCCCGTACGATCCCGCCCAGGTGGTCCACGTACTGCCGCCACAACGGGTCGTCGAGGCCGAAGTCGGACCGTACGCTCTCCAGTTGGCCGGCCGAGGCATCGGGCCCCACGATCAGCTTGGCGGGGTCTCCCGGGACGGCGCGCACGATGACGAACACCAGCGTCAGCGCCCCGAAGGCGACCACCACGGCCTGCGCCAGGCGTTTGGCGAGGAACGCGCCCATCAGCGCTCACCTCTTCGGAGCGGCCCGGCGGAGGCACGTACGACGAGTTCGGGAGCCAGCAGCGTGTGGATCGGCTCCGTGTCCACCGCGCCGGACCGGACGCGCTCCAGGAGCCGGTCGACGCCGGCCCGGCCCACGTCGGGCGCGGGCAGCCGGACCGTGGTCAGCGCCGGATCGAGATACGCGGAGAACGGATGGTCGCCGTGGCCGACGACGCCGATGTCGACGCCGACCCGGAGCCCGCGCTCGGTGAACGCCCGGTAGAGGCCGAGCGCGTGGTAGTCGTTCCCCGCCAGGACGACGGCGCCGCGCCCCGCTCTGCGGGCGAGGTCCGCGCCGATGGCGTACGCGGCGCCAGGGTCGAACGGCGCCGAGACGGGGACGCCCTCCGGGGCGTCCACGCGCACCACCGCACCGTCCGGAGCGCCGATCCCGCGGGCCGCGAGCGTCTCCTGGAACCCGCGGATACGCTCCGACACCGGCGAGATGTCCAGGTCCTCCTCGACCAGGTACAGCTCCCTCGCGCCGCTGTCCAGCACATGCTCGGTCGCGGCGCGGGCACCGGCGTAGTAGTCGACGCCGACGACGTCGGCGTCCAGCTCCGGCAGATGGCGGTTGAGCAGCACGACGGGCGTGCCGGACTTGCGCAGGCGGCGCCAGTGCTCCGCGCCGTGCTGGACCGGGATCGCCAGCACCCCGTCGACGCCCCAGCGCATGAGCTCCTCGGCGGCGCGGCGCTCGTTCTCGGCCGAGTCCTCGGTGACCACCAGCATGAGCGAGTATCCGCGCTCGCGTCCGCGCTCCTCGATCGCGGAGATGAGGCGGGCGAAGAAGGGGTTGGACGGGTTGGTGATGACGAGCCCGAGGGTCATGGCGTTCCGCAGCACGAGGGAGCGGGCCATGGTGTTGGGCACGTAACCGAGCCGTTCTGCCTCCCCTTTGACGCGTTCGCGCGTCTCCGGGCTCACCGCGTCCTTGTCGGCGAGCGCCCTGGACACGGTGTTGACCGACAGGTCCAGCGACAGGGCGATGTCGCGTAGCGTCGGCCGGCGGCGTGGGCTCATGGGATTCTCCGGCGCGGTGTCATCGGCGGCCCACCACTGAGAGGTCGGGCTGATTGTTCGCGGCAGGCGTGAAGCCGGTCAGCTCCCGCGCGCGCCCGTACCCGGTGACGAGGGTGACGGGGAAGAGACCGACGGCGTCCGACCATATGGTCGCGCAGGCGTCGCCGTAGAGGGCGTCGCGCTCCGGCCCCTCCGGTGTCGCCGCGGCACGCGCGAGTACGGCGTCGAGGTCCGGGTTGCGGTAGCCGAGCCGGTTGGCCTTCGAGTCGTAGAGACGCCCGATCGTGAAGGCGGCGTCGCCTGTGGTCACGGTGTTCGTCTGGAGGTTCATGTTCCAGTCGAGGCTGTTCAGCCGCTCCAGCCACATCGCCTTCTCGATGCTCTGCGGGCGCACGGTGACGCCGATCCCGGCCCACGCCGAGATCATGGCCTGGGCCAGCTCCCTGGCGAGCGGCCCGGTGGAGTCGAACCACATCATCGATGTGGTGAAGCCCCGTCCGAGCCCGGCGCGGGCGAGCAGCCGCCGCGCGGCGGCCGGGTCGTACGCCCAGGGCTCCTGCGCGGCGTGTCCGGCGACGGTCGCGGGAAGGGGCGCGCGCATCTGCCAGCCGCCCTGCCCGAAGAGGGACTCCACGATCTGCGGCACATTGACGGCGTGGCACAGGGCGCGGCGGACATCGGGGTCGGTGAACGGCTTGCGCGAGCAGTTGAACCAGTTGAAGTAGTACGTCCAGGAGGGGATGGACTCGACGGCGATGCCGGGCACCCCGGTGACCTCGGGCAGCTGGTCCGGCGGAACCGGCCAGAGCAGGTCGATGTCACCGTTGCGCAGTGCGGTGATCGCCGTCGAGGTCTCCGCGATGTACGGCATCGAGACCGCCGGCGACTCGGCCCGGCCGCCCCAGTAGTCGTCGAAGCGCGCCAGCTCGACCGACGTGGACGGGGTGAACCCGGTGACCCGGAACGGCCCCGACCCGATCGGGCTCCGCTTCTGCGCCGGGTCGGCGACCCGGCGTGCCGGGACGATGAAGAGGAGCGTGAGGTTGACCGGGAGAGAGCCGAGGGGGCCGTCGGTGGTGAAGACCACCGTGCGGTCGTCGGGCGCCTCGGCGCCGGTGACCGTCGCCCACAACGGCGTCTGCGCGGAGACGACCGTCCGGGTGTGCTCCAGGCAGGCGACCACGTCGCGGGCGGTGACCGCGCTCCCGTCGTGGAAGACGGCCCCGCGGCGGAGCGTGAAGACCCACCTGGTGTCGCCGTCGCGCCGCCACTCGGCCGCCAGCCCCGGAACCAGCGTCTTCCCCTCGCGTCGTACGAGGGTGTCGAAGACCAGCCGCTTGACGATCAGCGAGGCTTCGTCGACGGCGGTCGCGGCGTTGTACGGATCCAGGTCGGTGACCGGCTGGCCGAACGCCGCTCGCAGGGCGCCGCGGGGGGCGCCGCTCCCGACGCCGCAGCCGGAGAGCAGCACCGCCGTGGCCCCCAGGCCGGCCATCGCGAGGAAGTCCCGCCGCCCCGGGCGGCCTTCGCCGCGAACCGCTCTCCGAGCCACGGACACGTCACCGCCTCCCGTTCATGCCTTGAGCGCCAGGTAGATCAGGACCTTGACGGACGGGCTCCCGTCCGCCGGGTCGCCGGGTGCGTCGTCGACGACGGCGCCCCGAAGCCGGAGCCAGCCGCCGAAGTCGGTCGCGGACCAGCTGTGCAGCGGGCCCTCGCCGGGTGCGACGGACCGCTCCGGCCCGTCGAGGTCGCACCAGTGGAGGCCGTCCGGCGATATCTGGGTGCGCACGAGGATCCGGGGGGATCGCCCCGACGCGCCGAGGACGCGCACGAACCAGCGGGCCTCCCGGGCCCAGGCGGCCTCGTAGGGCTCGGTGGTGAACTCGCCCGTCAGCGTTGCGTTGCGCTCGATGACGGCGGTGAACGACTGCCGCATGGTCATGGGGCACTCACCAGTCCACCGAGATCAGCACGGAGTCGAGGTACAGGAAGTTCCGGACATCGGTGTGGGTGCGGACGGAGACGTAGAAGTTGAGCAGGTTCCGCAGCGACCCGTACTCCTCGTCGTAGGGCGGCACGGGCACCTCGGACATGTCGTGGACGACATCGTTGAGCTGGAGTTCGACGTTCCTGCGGGTGCCGGTGTCGATCACCCAGCGCAGATAGTGCCAGTTGACTTTGGTGGGGACCTCGTTGAAGCACAGGTCCTGCAGCTCGCCGAACTGCTGCCAGTCATCGGGGCCGGGGGCGGTGAAGTCCGCCGTCCGCTTGAGCCGCACCTTGCCCTCGAAGTGCTCGCGGGGGGTCGGCTCGGGGACCGTGGGGTACATCCAGCGGTGCTGTACGCGGTGGTCCAGGTCGGTGTTCTGGTACCGCACGACGTTGTGGTACCGCACGCCGTCGCAGATGTCGGTCGCGACGGTGAAGGCGCCGAACTGCTGCTCCGACGGGTGGTTGTTGGCGTCCCAGCGGCCGCCGCCGGGGGCGGCCGCGGCGCCGTTCTCCGCCGAGGCGGCCTCCGCCTTGTACGCCAGATACGTCTCGAACTGGACCCGGCCGCGGCCCGCCATCGTCAGCCTCCGGATGGCCACCCCGGTGTGGCCGGTGACCGGCCGGGTGGCGACCTTCAGGGCGTACGTGCCCGACATGGCGCCGTGGGTGCCCACGTCGAAGAAGCTGCAGGAGCTGAGCTGCGGCGGCCGGAAGTCCGACATGTGCTCGTCGACGGTGTCGAGGTCACCGTGCTGGTCGTGATTGCCGATCAGCTCGATCCACCCGTGCGTTCCGGTGTTGAAGTCGTCGTGGACGAGGATGCGGCGCAGGGGGTTGAACTTGGCCAGCTTCGGGTCGAGCAGCCGCGGATCGGGGTGTGGTGAAGTCGTCACCGGTCCTCTTTCATCAGGCGGACGGTGGCGTAGGACAGGTTGTGGTCGGAACGGAGCAGGTCCGCCGGGGCTCCGGACGTCTCGGTCGTCTGCGGGATCTGCACCCACTCCCGGACCTGCGTCCCCTGCCGTACGAAGAGGTGGTCGATCTTCTCGCCGGCGCGGAGCGGGATCTTCCCACCGTTGAACGAGGCGTACTCGTCGCCGCTGCGGCGGTCGGCGGTGGAGAGCGTGTCGACGAAGCCGACGTCCGCGAAGGCGTCGATCGCGCTTGCGCCCTCGGCCGCGGAACCGGAGTTCATGTCGCCGACGAAGACGATGGGCAGATGGCGGGTGTGCCGGTTGTGGCGGGTCAGCTCCTCGGCGGTGCGCCGGGCGTCGGCGTAGCGGACCTCGTCCCAGTTCTTGGTCCAGCCATTGGGGTCGGTGGCGCCGTTCTTCCGGTACTCCAGATGCATGTTGACCACGACGAAACCGGCGCCGGACTTCCGTTCGCGCAGGACGTTCCAGGTCATCGTCTTGCCGTAGATCTCGGTCGAGTCCGGCAGCCAGAGCAGGTCATGGGGCAGCTCGCGCCCGCGCCTGTCCAGATGGGAGTACCGCGTGGCGTCGTAGTAGGTGAACCGGCCGGCCCCGGACTTGAGGGGGTACCCGTGCTGCGGATGACGGGTGCCGGCGTAGTCCGCGGGGGCCTCCGCGTAGTCGTGCTCGGCGAGCGCTGCCGTGAGCGGGGCCCGGAAGGACTCGACGTCGACGCCGGGCTGCGTGGGCGTCGCGTTGTTGCCGATCTCCTGTGTGGCGACGACCCCCACCTCGGCCTCGTCGATGTCCTCCGCGACCGCCGCGGCCCGGCTCTCGGCCCACGGCCTGAGCTTGGTGGCGCAGTCGCGGCCGATCACCCGCTCGCACTCGGCCTTCGTCGGCAGGCAGCCGTGGCCGCACACGTTGTACGTACCGACGCGGACCTCCACGGCCCGCGCCGGTGACGCCTGTCCACCGCGCCCGCCCTGCTCGTCGGCCACGGCGCCGGGCCCGCTCAGCAGCGCCAGCGTCATCGCCACGCCCGGCACCAACATCGTGGATATTGCACGTAATCCTGGTGGCATCTCCGTCCCCGCTCTCGACATGAACGTTAACGTGATCTGCGACACACACCCTACTCCGGCCCCCGGCGGGGGTAAACGGTCCTGCCGCCGCTTCACTCGGCGAATCGCCTCGCCGCGGCCACCCCTGCCGTCCATCGCTCCGACGAGGGGCCGGATATCCGGACCCGGCGGCCCTGAGAGCCCGTCAGCCCAGGTACGTTCCCCGGGGCGCCCCGGATTCCCGCCGCGGTGCCGGCGGGGTCCGCAGGCCGACCGGCTGGCGGAGTTCGAGGCCGAGATCGGACGGACCCCCGCTGCCCGGCTCGCGCAGACGCTCGCCATGTGGGCGCTGCCACCGGGCGCGTGGGCCGGAAGACCTGCCCGGCTACAACCCGGCCGAGGCCGCGTGAGCTCCGGGTACTTCCAGGTCCAGTTCACGAACCGGGCCCGTGCGCAGCGCGCGGCGATGAAGCCCTCGGTGCGGGACGCGCTGGATGCCGGGATGCGGTGCCTGGCCGCCTCCCCGTACGGGCTCGGATCGAAACAGGCTCCGGCTCGCCCCCAGACCAAGGACCGGCGGGTGGTCTCCTTCCCGGACGCCATCGTCCTGTACTGGGTCCACGACACGGTCCTGGCCATCACCACCGTCGACGTCATCCACTGAGACACCGCGCCCGCCCGTCCCCGGAAGCAAACGGGGCCCGGCAATCGTCGATTGATCCGCCGTGCGGTATTCGGCCAGGCCCGGATCGCTTTGTGCCATTCGCCGACAACCCGCCTCCAGCGCCGCCGCGGTCCCGCTACACAAGGGGGCTGGGGTGGCGTCCTGCCATCCCCGTGTGGAGTGGCGCGCTGGGGGGAGGTCTGGTCGGTTGCTGACCATCAACGTGGCGGTGCTGCTCGCAGTCATCGTGGTCTGGCGGCTGCGGCGGCGTACACAGGCCCGTAGTCGCTTCGACGAGAAGCTGACCGTGGTCATCGTTCTGGCACTGGGGGTCCTGATCGCTCCGACCTCGGTGGGCCAGGGAATCCAGAACATCCTGGGGGAGCTCGCGAGCGGCGTCACGCAGGCCAGCCGGTGAGCCCCCGAACGCGCAAAAGGCGCCCGCCGGCACGGCGTCGTACCCGCAGGCCGGGCAGGCAGCGGAAGCGCGCGAACGACCGGTTGACCGGCCTCATCGTGACCGGGGTCCTGGCCATAGCCCTGGCGGTCGCCGTCGTCAACTGGCTGCTGGCCCACTGGTGGGTCCTGATCATCATCGGCGCGCTCGCGGCGCTGGTCGGCGGCGGCTGGCTCTACCAGAAGCGGCGGCAGGCACGGTGGGAAGCGGTCCGCGCACAGGGCCTGCGCTATGGCCTGTCACAACTGGACGCCCTGCATCACGCCCGGTTCGAGGACGCGGTACGAGACCTGATGCGCCGTGACGGCTGCCCGGATGCAGTCCGCGTCGGGGGCGGCGGGGACCTGGGCGCCGATGTGAAGGCCACCGACCCCTACGGGCGGCGCTGGGTGATCCAATGCAAACACCGCCGCAACGGCACCGCCGGCTCCGCCGTGGGCACCCCGGACCTTCAGGTGCTCAACGGGACCGCCCGCCAAGTCCACGGCGCCGACATCGCGGTCATCGTGACGAACGGCCGGGTCACCGCACCTGCCCTGGCCTTCGCCAAGCAGCAGCGCCTCCACGTCGTCGACCGCCACACCCTCGCTGTGTGGGCCTCCGGCTCACGCCCCCTGTGGGAACTGCTCCGGGCCGTCCCACCACCCCGCAAACCGACCGCCCTCTCCTGAGCAGACCACAGCAGCCGTTCCGCCTCGGACCGTCTGCCCTCGCACGTCCAGGCCCCCCGCGCCGTGGACGGACCGGCTGCCCGAGCTCGCTGCCCGGCCCCTGGACGGCGACACGGCCGGGCGGTGATCGCATGACTGAGCTGAGTGGCGTCGACCTCGCGCGCCAGGCCATGGTCGCGGCCCGGGAGGCGGCGAAGAAGAACGGTGCCGCCCGCACGGCGAAGCCGAAGCGGCGAACCGTCACGCTCGTACGGCGCGACGGCCGCGAGCCGCTCGGCTCGGTGCCGCGATCGGCATGATGATGACCGAGCGCGGCATGGTCGCCCCGGCCGCCGGCGGCAGCGTCCCCGCCCGGTGGGAGGCCGTCCTCGCCGCGGCCACGCCCGAGCTCACCGGTCACGTCCAGGCCATGACGTTCGACGCAGACACCGGCCGCCTGGACGTCGCCCCCGACACCCCCGCGTACGGCACGAAGCTATGCTGGAGCACGCCGAAGCTGATCGACGCGGCCAACGCGAAGGTGCCCGACGCGCACATGCGCACCCTGCGGATCCTGCCGCCCGGCGGCGTCGACACCCCGGCGGCCCCGGTGCCCGGCACCACGTCGGCGCGCGAGGAGCCGGCTCCGGCCGGACCGTCAGTCGGGCCCCGGAAGATGAACTCCGGATACATGGCCGCGCTCACCGCCCACCAGGAGCACAAGAACATCCGCGACCTCGTTCGCACCGGCCGCAGCGACTATGTTCGTGAGCTCCGCGATCCCGGTGAGCGTGTCCTCGCCGACCTTGAGCGGACGGACCCGGATCAGCCCGATCAGCTCGCCGCGCACCACCCATTGCAAACAGGCGCGCGCCGTGAACTATGCCGCGAGCACCCCGTAATTACTGCGTGATTTCACCCTCGTTGAGGGTTCTTCGGCTATAACGTTTTCAGGGATTGCGATGCCGGGACGGCTCAGGAAGCGGAGTGCCTGCCCTCTTTTTCCGGTAACGCCTGGTGATAATCAGGGCGTGCCTGATTTCTGGTCAAGTTCTTCTTTGGAACCGGTCAGTTCGCGGGTGGTCGATCGCCATGGACGGTGTCAGGTCGTAGCGTCTGAGGCTGCCGCAGACCCCGGGGCGCGGGGCTTGTCGGGGGATTGCGGCGGCACTGGGGGCTCATTTATGCGAAAGCTGTTTTGCGAGAAGTCATGAGAACGGAGATCAGGGACAACCCGGGCGCGGTCCGGTGGGGGTTCGTGATCTCTCAGAAATACTCACTTCTTTTGCGCTCCCCCCGATCGCACTATGTGTTCAATCTGTGGGAGGGGCTGACGGAGACTCGCTTGAGGCGGGCAGCAGGCCAGCCTCCCGCTTCCTGAGTGTCGATATTCGATGAATGGGGAGTTAGTGTGCAGATACGTCTGATGAGACTGCATCGTCGGGAGGTCATGAGCGTGGTTGCTCTGGCCACCGTCGGGCTGATGGTGACGGTCAATGGAGCGTGGGCGGCATTTTACACAGACAACATCGTCCCCGTTGGCGGAATTGCGGCACCTCAGTGCATGAATGACCCTGATGGCGGAGACGGGAGTGTGGACTGCCTCACAGACAACGCCGACGTCTATTACTACATGGACAGCGTCGGAGCGTTCGAACTGGAGTCTCCGGATCGTGCAGCAGTGTCATCCACGATGAGCAATGAGTACGCGCCGACGAACTTGGCTATCCACTACGATTCGACGCCCGTATTCTCTGGCTCGGGCGAGACCGACATCATCTACCAGGAGGGATCGAAGAACCTCAGCGAGAACTCCATCGGTGTCACCTGGTGCGAGGACGGTGGTGAGGGCTCAGGGCGGTACGCACTCTGGGAATGCGACCAGCAGTACATCCGCATCCGCGGCAACGGGACATACGACACCAGCGTTGCCTGTCACGAAACCGGCCATGCCGTCGGCCTGACCCACGGTATGGACGCCATCCCCGTCAAGGGAAACAACGAGCCGCGGCTCGGCTGCATGGTTACCTCTGACTGGAACAACAACCTCGGCTCCAGCAACGTCGCCAACATCAACTCGGTGTACTGACGGTGACCAGGGGAGGACTTCCATTGAGATTTCGCGCGGGTGCCGCCGTTACCGGGGTGATTGCTGTCGCTGCCGTCGCAAGTGGGCTGGCCAGCATGCAGGACGGCCAGGGGGAAGCAAGACGGGGCGACGGGGAGACGGTGCTGATTGCCGAGGGCAAGGATCGCCGCCCCAGCCAGACCGCGGAGGACTGGGTGACCTATGCCGACCACGTGGTGGTCGTCACTGCGGTCTCAGAACGCGAGACCCCGCCTGCACTGATCGAGATCGAACGCGGCGAAGGATTGACCGGCCGGGAAGTGACCTTGAGGGTCGATGAGGTGGTCTGGTCCCGCGGCGGGGCGCCCCGGGCGGCGCCGGCCGAGTGGAAACGTGCCTCCACCGGCTGGCGCTTCACCGGCGGCAGCACCAGCAACCGAACGAAGATGGCCATGAGAGACCAGCCGCGGGTCGAGACCGGCCACCGCTACATCCTGGCCCTTGACTGGGAGGAAGCCAAATGCTCCCCGGGCGACGAGCCCGAGCCCGCCCAATGGCACACCCTGGGCGAAGGTGCCGTCGTGCCCTACGACAACAACACCATCGGCGAAGGCGAGATGGAGGGGCGCCACCTGCAAGCAACACAACCCCGGGCCGAAACCGGACCCGACATGCGGCTGGAGGACCAGCTAGCCGGGCTTTCGGCCGATGACCTGGCCAAGGCCCTCAACGCGGCCAAGCCCGCGCAGACCGTGCAACCCGGATCTGCGGCAGTGGCCGACTGCGGCTGAGCGGAGCGGCGCGGGGTGCGGAGGGTATGCGCGGCGGATCCTCCCGTCACACATCCCCGCCGGGTTCGCCCCCGTCCCGAGAATTCTCGGGACGGGGGCGAACGTTTCCTGGTCCTACTCCGTCGTAGAAGAAACGTAGAAGGGCTGGCGTATGGGGTGGCAACGCACACCTGGCGGGGGCGGCCAGGACGGAGAGTCGCTGCTGGACGGATCGGCGGAGCTGGCACGGGTGCGCGCGGTCCTCGCACTGGGCGGGGTGCCCTGGGACCAGTTGGACGACGGAGTGCAGCAGGTGCGGGTGAAGTTGCTGGATGCCCGGGCCGCACCTGGGAAGGACCCCATCCGTAACTGGGCGGCATGGCTGACGGTGGTTGCCTCCCGGGTCGCATGCGACTGGCACCGCAGCCGCACCCACGACGCCGCGCTGCGGGAGCGGCTGGCCACCCGATGGGCGGACCAGCCGCCCCCGGAAGCAGAAGACCAGCGGGTGCTGGCGCTGGCGGTGGCCGGCGAGCTGGAGACCATGCCGGTGCGACAGCGGCAGGTGCTGTGTCTGCGCTACTACGCAGACCTTCCGGTTCACGACATCGCGCGGTTACTGGAGATCCCCGAGGGCACCGTCAAGAGCCGGCTGCACAGCGCTACTGCTGCGCTAAAGAAGTGCCTGCAAGACAAGGAGGTGATCTGAGATGGTGCAGTTCACGGACGCCGAGGAGGAACGGTTGCGTGCGGCCCTTCGAATGATCGGTGAGGAAACCGGGCGTGCGGAGGAGTCAGAGAAGCCTCCTGCACTGCCCAACCGCGTGATCTGGTGGAGGCGGCGAGGGGCAGCTGGCGGACTGCTGGCTGCCGCAGCGGCGGCCGCCATCGGGCTCGGTATCGCACTTGACGGCGACGACAGCGGCGGGCGGTCCGGCACCGGCGGCGATGCCAAGCTCAGCACGGAGGGCTGGATCGCCTGTTCCCAGGCGATGGTCGAGGGCGACGTGGTTTCCGTGCGCGAGGCACCCCAGCCAGGCCGGGTCATCCTGACCCTCACGGTGACGGACTGGCTTAAGCCCGACACAGGAAAGAAGCAGGCCGACTTCAACGTGGTCGACCCCGAGAGAGACGGCGCGTACAAGCGCTGGAAGCCCGGGGAGCGCCTGCTGATCGTGATCAGCCAGGAGCGCGACGAACACGTCACTGCCTACGGTCCCGACGCCTACATCACATCTCATGGAGGGCCCGACATCGCGGAGGTTCGTGCCAGGATCGAGAAAGCCATGCCCAAGGCTGTCGGGATGACATGTACGGACGGGGGGCGGGGAGACATCTGAGCGGCTGATCCGCTGAAGGGGCCCCGGCTCGGACCGATTGGAGGCCGGCGTGCGGGCCGCGCTTGCCTACAAACGGCGGGGGGAAGTCCGCGGCTCCCACGCACCGGCTCTCGGCGGCATCATGACGCGCACATCGAATAGCCCGGCCGCCGGGGGCGCTGACGTAGTAGACGACGATCGCGTTGACGGCCGGGAGGGTGACCTCCCGGTAATCCCGCTCGCGCGAGCGGGGCGTGGTGGATCCGTGGCCGTAGGGGTCGTGGGCGATGGTGGAACGCATCGTGGTGTCGATCTGCGTGCGGCGCTCCGGACGGAGAGCGGCGCGGATGTCAGCCGCGGTGCTCGGCAGAGTGACGGTCTCGCCGTGGACCTGGGTCGACCAGGGTTCAGCGGGTGGGGTGTTGCTCATCGCTCGGGCCCTTCCTCACAATGCGTGCCGTCCAGACCACGCTACGCCGCGCGGACGGTGCACCGGCACAGCGCGTACGACCCGGCCCCGGGCCCCCTGGAGAAGCCATGGACGTTCCGGCCCGGGGATGCAAGAGCCTGCGCTCGCGGTGCGGGCCATCGGGGCCGGGTCATGGCGAGTCCCCGGCTGGTGGTCTACCCGCCCGACGAGCGCGGGTGGCGGCGGGTGCGCTGGGACGGGCAGATCCTTGGCCCTGCCGACAAGGTCAGCGATATCGCGGTGTTCCTGGCGACAGACGGGATGGCCGACGCGGAGGACCTGGACCTTGCCGACCAGGCGGTGGTGGTTGGCGGGGCGGCGGGCCGGAGACCTGGGCCGAATCCCCGCCGTAGCCACCTCGACCAGGCGCAGGACCTCGGTGTGAGCGTCGGTGCGAGTGAGTCTGCGGGTCCGGACGCGGTGGTCCGTCCGGACTGGAGAGGGAACGCCGTCGATCAGCGGCTCGTGGTGGGCGGCGCGGTTGCGCGAAATGTCGTCAACCGAGGGCCTGCGGCGCCGTCCGTTTCGGTGACCTTGGGCCTGATCACCGCCGCGAGGGCGGCGGTCGTCGCCAGACTCGCGTTCGTGCACGACCCGATCACTCCTGATTTCCCTGCCGAGGACTCCCCTGACGGGGCAGGCCGGACGAGACCTGGCGTTGGCCGGGTCCGGTTCCCGCTCGTGCGGTGGGTGTTCGCCCCGCGTACGACGTGGCAGGCGCGGTGCTTGGCCGCCGAGTTCGGTGAGGGGATGGATGCCCGGACCGCATGGGTGATGGCGCGCCTGGCCCGTCACCCCGATGAACACGGCTACGCCATGGCCCACCTGGACGACGAACGCCGCATCCCGGACTGAGCGCGGTGCCGGTTCAGGCGCCGGCCTCCGGCGCGAGGGGTTCCGGCTGTCCGGCTCCCTCGCCGGCCCTGGCCGTGCTGGGGTCGGGCGCAGTGCGGTCTCGCTTGTTCAGCCAGAAGGCTTGCCCGAGGTAGTACAGGGCGACGGTGCCGGCACCGATGAAGGCGCCCCAGCCCGGGGTCAGCAGGATGACGCTGGAGTCGGTCCGGTGGGTGCTGTAGGCGACGCACTGGCTGGTCCTCACGAACCGCGAAGTCTCCCGATGACCGACGATCTCCGCCGAAGTCATGCACCCACGACCAGCACGAGCACCCCGAACCTCAGGCAGCTGATGCCCGTCATCCTGCCTCTTCCCACGTTGGTGCTCGCTGGCGGGCATCTCTGCGCGCCGCGCGGCAAGGAGGAAACACATGCTCACAGCACCCAGTGGTGGCTTGAGACGGCATCCGCCGACATGGCTGATGAATAGTCGGGCCCAGGGCAAGGCAGCACATGGCGAGAGCCGGCCGGAGGACGGATCGTCCGACAGCGACCCGGCGGAGCGAAAGGCGCTGCTGTCCCTGCCGACGGGCGCGGGTAAGACGAGGGCCGTGATTTCGCTTGTAGCTCCCCAGATTCGTGAACGGCGCACGGGGTTCTCTCCGCTGGACCAGCACGGCGTTCTCATTGACGCGCAGAACAGGATCTCAGCGGTGTGTGAGCTTCTAAGGAGCCTAGAGCGCCAGGAACTGCTTGTTCCTGGCGCTCCGGCGGGGGCAGCGCGCACCAGCGAACCGTTCATCCGTGCCTTACCGTACGCGCGCCGAAGGATGCGTGCGACGGTGTCCACAGAAGCGGATTACAGGTCGCTATGCAGACAGGTCGAGACAAAGGAACGAGCCGGCAGGGCACAGGACCGGCGTCCTACGGCGGGCGAGCGCAGGGTTCGCAGCGCAGCGGCACGCCGGGCTGTACTGCTGCGGAGCCGGGGGCGCTGCGAGAACCCGGATTGCTTCAAGGCCGACCTGCCGTACCGGACGAAAGCCGGAGAACCCCTTCTGGAGGCCGACCACATTGACGACCACGCCAAGGGCGGTCGCGATCACCCGGCTGCCATGATCGCACTGTGCCCCAACTGCCACCGGAACAAGACCCACGGCGAGGACGGACCTGCGATGACCGAACGGCTTCGGGCTGAAGCGGCATTGCTGGACACAAAGTGGCAAGAACACCGTGATCCCGGTGGCCCCCCGTAGCGTGACGGCACTGGCTGGGGCCGTGCCTCCCCGCTTCTGATCGCCGTCGACCTTTCACAGTGCAGTCTCCCGCCCAGGGTGATCGGCCAAGGGCACCGGGGCGGCGGAGGCTGGTCGGCCACCGACTCGCCGGCCGTTCCGAGACGTTCGCCGTACGCGGCACGCGCAGCACCCGGTGGCCGGAGTGACAGCTCCGCGCCGTGGCCGGGGCGTCGAATTGCAGCGCGGTCGGATCACTGCTCCGGGTGATTCCGCTTCCGCTGACGCTGTTCGTCGGTGTCGGTGTCGGTGTCGGTGTCGGCGGGAGACTGGTTTCTCTGCCGAGCGCGGGAGAAGGGAGGGGCCGGAGTTGGCGAAGACGTTGACCACCACCCTGAGTGATGGGCGCCGGGTCGAGTTGCCGGGCACGATCCGTACGATCCGGTCGGCGCTGTCCCCGGACCTGGCCGAGGAGTTCACCCGGGAGGTCGAGGACGCGGGTGCCGACGAGCTCCCCGGCGTCCTGGCCCGGTGGGCGTTGCGGACGCCGGAGGCACATGATTCGGGCGAGGAGGAGCAGATCGCCCGGATCCGCGCCGGCGAGACGGCCGGGCTCATCTACGCCGACCGGGCCGACGAGTACCGGAGCGCCGGATGATGCGGATCGCATACACCCCCGGCCGCCGACGCCGAACTCCGCGGCCTGGCACCGGAGCGGCGCAAGGACTTCGACCGGGGCATGCAGGCACTCGCCCGCGCCTCGTACGGATGCGGCTCCAGCCCGGTACGGGGCGAACGCGACCGAAGAGACGCGACGATCGCGAACACCGCGTTCATCACCTACCTCGTCAGCGAAGCCGTCGTCACCGTCACCGTCGGCAAAGCCATACGCTTCCCCTGACCGGGTGCCCTGGCAAGGCACCAACCCGTCGCCCGGCGGCAGCGTGGAGCCGGATGCCGACTCCACCGCCGTCCGGGTGCGGGGCTTCGGCGCGTAGACCGCCGCTCCTGCGCCACCGAGGATGGCATCAGGCCCGAGCGCGGGGTGTGGGACGACGAACCCGACGGCGCGAGGCCGGGCGTACGACAGGAGTACCAGCGGCGGCTGAAAGGGCGAACGCATGAACAGCGATGAGCAGCTGATGCGCGGTCGGGTCTACGGTCGCGACCACGAGGACCTCAACCCCGGCCGGCTCCCGCACCGGACCTACGCCGAACTGGTCGGCGGGCCGCTGGACGTCCACGGTGGAGTCGTCCCTGCTCGCGCGGGGGGCGTTCGGGTTGAGGTCCGCCCGTCGATCTTCGCCACTGGTGACACCAGGTCTGCTGAATGAGCATTTGTGGCAAGCCGTGTGCCTCACTGGTGATAACCAGGCCGCTTCGGCTGGTTCCATTCGCCATGTCGGCTCTGCCGGTGGCAACCACTGAGCTTCGGCTCATGTCCGATGTCGAGGGCTTGGTGAATGGAGGCGGGGCGGCGCTCGGTGTGCCGTTCATGGAGCGGGAACAAGGCCATCGGGCCGGAACCGCTCCACCCCGACGATGTGCCGCACCTTGACCGGGCGCACGATCATCGCGACCCGTTGCTCCCCCGGCATGATCCACTCGAACCGTTCGCTGCCCAGGTACTTCCGGGCCAGCCGGTCCATCCGGTCGTGCGCCTCCTCGCCCTCGACGAACCGGGCCACCACACCACTGATCTGCACTCGGTCGAAGGGATCTGCGGCGTCCGCGTGCGAGAGATAGACACGGGGGTCGCGGCGCAGATTCTCCTCCTTCACCCGACCCACCGAGGTGTTGAACGTCAGCTCCCCCTCTCCCTCCAGATCCACCCACATCGGGCTGACCTGCGGTGCTCCGTCGGCGAACACGGTTCCGACGTACCAGATGTTGGGAGCTTGCAGCCGGGCGCGGACGACTTGATCGAAGATCGCAGTCATCCCGGAGGCTACCAATCATGATCGGGGGATCGTTCCGCTCCTGCACTGGATTCCCGCCAGAGCACGGTCGGCCTCCAGGAGTACCGGGGCTGGTGGAATGATTCGTGGTATGACTGCAGTTCTGCTGCGGACGATCCGGGCCGTCGATACCGAGCAGCTGATGCTTCTGGAGGAGGAGGCAGCGCGGTTGGGCTTCAGTCAGCGGCTCCCGGTCGAGTGGCTGCGGGAGCATACGGCGGTTGGGGCAGTGCACTGTCTGTTCCCAGCGCTGGAGCATCGGCTCAGCCATCGGCCGGAGGTGTCGCCGCAGTGGCGGTGCGAGTTGCTGCTCACGGTCCGGACCGGCGAGGAGGTGTTGAGCCTGCTCGACGTCCTGCCCATCACTTTCCAGGGGCTGCCGGAGACGCTGGACGCGTCGGCGAAAGCGGACATCGCGGCCCGTATAGAAGGCGCGCTCTCCGTGCGGGAATGGGTCGAACAGGGCCGGTGATCCTCCTCCAGTGAGGACATGCTGTCAGAACCCTTCCTTGAACCCCACAGTTCTACATCTTCGACTTCCTCGGCAGCCGCAAAGGATCACCCGCCGGAGCTGGCGCAGGGGTCTGACAGCTGTGGTGGCCGAAAGAAATCGCGCGCGCTGTGCAGGGCTCCGTAAGTACGGTCTGGCGATGGACGATCAGGATGGTTACTTCGGCGAGCGTGTCGCGGCGGTCTACGACCAGGAGGAAGGGGACATGTTCGCCGCAGGTGTCGTAGACACGACGGTCGACTTTCTGGCGGGCCTGTCCGGTGGTGGACGCGCCCTTGAGCTGGGGATCGGGACGGGGCGTATCGCGTTGCCACTGGCCCGGCGCGGAGTCCAGGTCCACGGCATCGACTTGTCACAGGCGATGGTCAGCCGGCTGCGTGCCAAGCCGGGTGGTGACGCGATCGGTGTCACGATCGGTGACTTCGCGACGACGCGGGTGGACGGAACGTATTCCGTCGCGTATCTGCTCTTCAACACGATCATGAATCTGACGACGCAGGCGGAGCAGGTGGCCTGTTTCCGCAACGCTGCGGCTCATCTGGAACCCGGTGGCTGCTTCGTCATCGAGGTTCTGATTCCCGAACTGCGAAGGCTCCCGGCTGGGCAGAACGCCGTGCCTTACCACGTGAGCCCGAAGCGATGGGCCGTGGACATCTACGATGTCGCCACCCAGGCGACGAGCTCGAACTACATCGAGTTCGTCGACGGCCGCGGTGAGCTCACATCGATTCCCTTCCGGTATGTGTGGCCGTCGGAACTCGATCTGATGGCCCAGCTGGCCGGGCTGAGGCTGCGCGAGCGGTGGGACGGATGGACGAGGGAGGCCTTCACCAGTGAGAGCCGTCAGCACGTCTCGGTCTGGGAGAAGCCCGCCGGCTGACGCCGAGCGTCCCTGTTGGGCCGGGGGACGCCATTGCAGTGTGAGCGGATCGCGGGTTCAGACGGTTTGAAGGGTCGGGGCGGTCCACGGTGCGGCGGCATCGGGATGGACGGGTACACAAGTGAGACGTCGAGTCATCAGGGTGATGGCGGCTAGCGTCACCATGGCCTCGGCGCGTTGCGGGAGGCGTTCGTAGTCACGGACCAGGCGACGGGCGTGCATCATCCAGGCCAGCGTCCGCTCGGCGACCCACCTGCGGGGCAGCAGGACGAACCCGGCTGTTCCCGCAGGCCGGCTGACCGTCCTGACGGTCAGCCGGAGCATGCCCTTCGCCCAGGTGATCAGGGTGCCGCCATAGGCGGAGTCGGCCCACACCACCGTCAGCTGCGGATGCATCAGCCGAAGGCGGAACAGGACCTCGTGCCCGGCCCGGCCGTCATGGACCGAGGCGGGAGTGACCATCACGAACAGCAGCAGCCCTTGCGTATCCACCACGATGTGCCGCTTACGGCCATTGATCCGCTTGCCCGTCGCGCGACATCGAGGTCGCCCGGGGTTGAGGCCACCACAGAGGGAACCGTGTCCCGACGGTCCACCGACAGCCCTCTTCGCAGACTCGCAGACGGGGCCCTGTCGGCCCTGTTAGCTCTACAGGGCCCCGCGCGATCACCGGATGCCAGGGTGCCGCTGCCACCCGCGACGATGATCTTCAGCGGAGTTCCGGGAAGACACCGGCCTCACGAGGGCCAGCCTCGACGCATCAACAATCGTAGGCGTACTCCGCCCTGCCGGCAGTCGAGTTCCAGGTGAAGGTGGCGGACCTCCCGGCACCGATGCTCTTGCAGTCGGGGTCCCACGCCCAGTTGACGGAGACGGTGGCGTTGATCGTGTGGCTGCATATGTTCTTGACCTGCGCCCTGCCGTTCGCGTTGCTGGTCAGCGAGGCGCAGCCGACGGACGACGCAACAGGGACGGTTCCGGACGGCGCAGAGGCGGCAGCCGCCGCAGGGGCTGCTCCGGTCATAGCGAGGGTTCCGGCCGCAACTGCCAGGGCCAAAGGCGTCAGAAGATTGCGAGTACGAAGCACTTTCTGGTGTCCCTTTCAGTGGAATGCCCTCTCTGATGGAGGGCGGGTCTCGCCCTGTTGGGCGATGCCCAGAGCTTCCTGGCTCGGAGGATCCGGAACAACAGGAACGGACCGTCCTGGACAGGGCGCTGCTGTCCGACCTGCTCACAACCTTGTCCCGGACACGTCCCGGACTTGTCCCTGGCATCGCCAAGCCCAGTCGATGTCCATTTGGGCTCCCCGTGCAGCTGCGTGCCGAGTCTTCTCGGCGCGGGGAGAATCCCCGGGTGGCGTCAACTCCGGCTCAGCCGAACCGCGACCGCCGCTTCGATCGATCACCGGCTTGTCGGCGGCCGCGGTGAGCTCCTGCTCCTGGTCCAGGAGCCGCCGCAGCCAGAACCTGTCCCGGTGGCGGCCGAGCAACTTGGTGGCCGTCCTCATTCCCTCGGCGCCCACGCCCTGGACCGGCTGGAGAAGACCGGCCGCCAGCTCGCCGCCCTGCCCGACGCCCGCGCCTACTGCGACCACCGGCCGCACCACCCGCGACGAGGCCGGGCACGTTCTGCGCGAGGCGTCGCGGCTCGGCATCGAGCACCAGGTGCAACTCGACGTCCTGTCCGCCTCCGGCGTGCTCGCCTAAGACACCCCGCGCGCCGGATGGGAGCCCGAACTGCTGCGGGCCCTGGACCGCGCCGCCTGCCTGGCCCTGCTGTAGACCTATTGGGTCCAACAGGGGTAACCGGTCTTCGTCCTTGAAGCGCGGACGGGGCCTTCGGTGCGGCGGCCTGGGGAAAGTCGGCGGTGGTCCGGTGGCGCGCCCGACAGCTACGGGGATGAGGGCAGCCAAGCGGCGGGAAGGGCGACCGTCGCAGAAGCAGAAGGGCCGACAGCGGCAACGAGCCCACCGGGAGCCGTACCAGTCGCATGAGTGAAGTCCACCGTGTCGCCCGAGAACGTCGCGCCGCCGAAGGACATCGTTCTGCCCGGGAACACTGCGCCGCTGAAGTCAAGGATGCCGTCGATGGTGACGCCGGTGAGGTCGAGGTCGCAGCCCTGCCAGGAGCGGTGGGTTCCCCGGGGACGTCGATAGTGGTCGCCGACGAGGCGCAGGATGGTGTGCCGAACCTTGCGGAGGGCCAGGTTGCGGTGGTGTTCCTCCTGGTATGCGGGATCGTCGCCCGGGTCTGGTGTGAAGGGGAGCTGGAGGTAGGCGCACAGAACGTCGATGCAGGTCTGGCGCAGGGTGTGGTCGGGAGCGTCGTCGGCGAGACCTGCCAGAGCGTGGACACCACCGAGCCGGACGGCTGGGGAGTCCGAGCTGAGTTTATCGACGGCCTGGGAGAAGCGTTCTGTGTGCAGCCGAGTGGCCTCGCGATGGGCGCTGGCCTCGTCGACGCGCTGGCGGCGGTAGGCGACGACCAGGGCAACGAGCGCACCGGCCCCGGCGACCACCCCGAAGGAGAGCTTCACCAGGTCGAAGAGTGTCTTCGCATCGAGCTTCGCGTTGCTGTCGATCTCCCGGACGTCCAGCAGGGCCACGAGACCGTAGAAGACAGCACCTGCAACCACGACCGCAACGACGAAAGTGACGGTCAAGGCCCGGCCGACCCGCCACAACCGTAACTCCCGATCATTCGGAGTCGGCCGTACGTTCGGGTTCGATTGTGGCCTTTGGCTCGGCGTCATGCGGATGGAGACTAGACGTAACGTTCCCCGGTTGCAGCCAAATGATGCTCGGTGGGCCGGGGACCGTTTCCGCCTCCGGCCCGGATTGGATCACCTGGAGGTCAGGCGTGCCCTGGAGCGGATTCGGGGCACGCCGACTTTGCCGCGCTCCAGGCCCAGGAGGTTCCTCACCCCTGCCCGGCCGAAGTGCTCCAGCCTGCGAGCGAGAAGCGTTGAGCAGGGGGTACCGGCTACGGCTTGTACACGTACGGGGTCGTGGTGCTCAGAGCGGCGAAGCCGAGTCGCTGCAGGATCGGGCGGCTCTGGTCGGAGGCGTCCACCTGCAGGTAGCGGTAGCCGTGCTCGGCGGCGATCTTGGCGCGGTGCGCAACCAGCGCCCGGTAGATTCCCCGGCCGCGCCAGGCGGGTACGGTGCCGCCGCCCCAGAGGCTGGCGAACTCGGTGCCCGGGTGCAGTTCCATCCGCGCCCCGCAGACCGGCGTGTCGCCGGCCATCGCGACGACCATGCTGACCGTCCCCGGGCTCTCGGCCAGCATGTCGAACAGGCTCGGCCGCAGCCAGTCCGCATTCGTCTCGAACGCCCCCTCGTGCGCGGACAGCATGAGCTCCACGTCGGCCGGGGTGGTAACCGGGTGCAGCCGGACACTCTCGGGCAGTCCGCCGCCATCGGGCAGGTCGGCGATCCGGGCGATCATCAGGGCCTCGTCGGGCTCAGCCTCGAACCCGGCCGCCAGCAGCAGCTCGCCGAGATCCTCCGGCTGGTCGTGCGAGTAGAGCTTCCACTCGAACTCACGGCCCAGCTCGGTGAAGTACCGCACCTGCTCGGCGATTGCCGACCGCGCTGTGGCCTGGTCCAGGCCGGACCAGACGACCGCGCTCCAGCCGCCCTCGACGCAGACCTGCCGCACCACCTTGCCGACCCGCTCGACCCGGGCGCCGGACGCGTCGGCGAGGGTATCCCGCCGCATCTGACGGTCGAAGAGGGCGAGTACTTCAGAAGTATCCATCCGCGCATTTCAGCACGGGCAAGAGGGCTCACCAAGCGGATTTCCGCCCACCTGGAGGGGGAGCCGGATCAGCGGCCGCAAAGGCAGTGGATATCGCTGACCTGGGGCGATGCTGTGGTTGCTTTGCCGACTGCGCTGGGCGGGGCAGTGCGACTGCCCCTGTCGGCTCGGCGAGCGCGAGTCGTCCGCCCTTCAGCTCGGGCACGTACTTGTCGAATGCGTCAGGCGCCATCGGGCCGCGGTCGGCGGTGCAGGCTGGCGCGCGCTGCCGGAACGGGGCCGGGTGATCCGTTCCGGCCCCGCTGCCGTCGGCAGGTCGGTAGCTTCCCGTGTATGAGCGCACACCGAGCTTCCCCCGATGAGCCGTGGTCGGGCTGGTCGACCAGCCGGACGGCTCAGGCCACGTACGGAAAGCACCTGGTTCGCATCGGCCAACTCATCCCGGCACTGCTCTACATGCACGTCATGACCGGCAGGGCCTGGTCGCCGCGCACAC
>NZ_VCLA01000199.1:34900-39642 GCF_009600885.1 Streptomyces jumonjinensis | reverse complement strand
GCCAACCCCGTGCCACAGGACGTGGAACTGCGCACCGACGCCTCCGACCAGCTCGTTCGCCACGACCACCAGCACGGAACCAGCACCACCGGCGACATCCCGCCGGCTCTGGGTCGACCCCGCGCCCGCGGGGATACTCCCATCTGGTGCTCACTGCGGGCACCAGACCTTTCTGGAGCAGGGGTGGAACCTGGCCGAAGGCAGCAGCCATCTGCCTATGTTGAGCCAGTGTGTTGGTACGTCGTGATGAGGGCTTCCACGAGCCAGCAGTGGGTGTTGCCTACATTGGGCCTGTGGTCGGCGGTGAGGGTGGCGATGTGCTGCCAGTAACAACGGAACAACGGCACGGTGGTGTGGAACTCCGCGCCCATGAGGGCGCGAAAGCCGGGACTGTCGTCCTCACCGCGGGCGCGGGTACAGGCTCGGGAGAACTTGTCCAGTGCTTCCCCGGGCTGTGGCGGCAGACCGGCGGCGACTGCGGCTTTGGCGAGCTCGGCGGCTTCGACCAGTTCGGCGTACAGCGACGCCTTGTCCCGCACATGGGGCGCGGCCCAGTACATCCGAAAGCCCGGTTGCGCGATGAGGGCGTGCAGTTCGGCATAGGCCAGCGCTGTCTGGGGCGAAGGGTCCTGCGGTGGTTCCGGAACGGCTTGCGCGGTGATCAGATCAACCAGGCGCGCGGGCACAGCGGCGGGGATCACTCGCTCCCAGGCCCTGCCGAGGTCGAGAGGGGCTTCGGACAGCCGTTGCACCCGGGACAGTACGGCCAGCCGGCGCAGCCGCTCCTGGTCGGAGCAATCGTCGAGGGCTTGCAGAGTGGCCTGGCGCCAGCTCAGTTCGGCTAATCGTGTCCGAGTCAGATTGAGCGCGCGCGTGACCAAGTCACCGAGGGAGCGCTCACCGGTGGCGAGCTGGGTGATCGTGGCGATCGGAGTGTCCAGGGCGCGCAGCTGCTGCACCAGCCGCAGCTGCTCCAGCGCCTCGTACGCATAGCGACGGTGGCCGCCGGCACTGCGCTGCGCCATCGGGAGCAGTCCGGTGTCGGAGTAGTACCGGATCGTCTTCACCGATAGTCCGGTGCGGGCCGCCAGGTCTCCGATCGTCCAAGTTATGTGACTCATCTACTTGAACCTCCAGTGCACTGGAGGCCCTAGCGTATGAAGCGCCAGGGCGGGGAGGCTAGAGCCTCGGGTCTCGCTGCCGTCTGGTGGCCGACAACGAACCGTGTCGGTCAGAGGAGTCCCGCGGCCGAAGAACCACATCCGGTTGAGGTGGGTCAGGTGCGCAGGGCTCCGGAAAGGCCGTGAGGCGGAGCGAGAAAACAGTGGCAGAAGGCCACAGCCGCTCCGTCACGCCGGCACAGTGCAGCATCGTCGTCGAATCGTCAGGCATCTCACAGGGAGACATTTCGTGGAACCGCTCAAGAAAACCGCTCTCGCGACGCCGCCCTGCTTGCGACCACTGTGCTCGTCCCCATCGCCACGGCGGGCCCCGCCCAGGCCCACGCCTCCTGCGGACAGCAGGGACCGGACCGGGACGGCAGCGCCTGGGACCCGACCGTCGTGAACTATGTCAACCAGCGCACGGGCTCCAACACCAGCTGCGCCAGCAATGGTCTCGCCTACTCGAACCACCGCCTGGACTACCACTGCTTCACCTACAGGAACGACGGCTACACCTGGACCTACGTCCGCAACGACACGACGAATCACACCGGGTGGATACGCGACGACCTGCTGGAGGACTACGGCAGCAGCAGCTACTGCAGCTTCTGACCCACCCGCCAGCCGAACAGGCCGCCTGGTTCCGACGCGTCACGGGGGTGCGCGTCGGAAGCAGGCGGTCGCCGGGTCTCTGACCGGTGAGCGGCGGCCTCCCACATGGTCCGCCCGATCAGCGAGACGACAGAGCGCGGCCTCCAGGAGCTGTGCAGCCTGTCCGCGGCCTCCGGTGAGCGAGCCGTCGCTCTTCACCCACATCGGCTGGATGCGGACCGCGCAGCGGAGGGCTGATCTGGGCCGGACTGTCCGTTGCCGCCCGGTGTCCGTCGGCGGCCATGACCTCTGCTCAGCTGGTCCTGAACAGTGATCCCTTCGACGGTCAGGAACCGCTGTCCCTCAGCACGGGATTCAGCCGCGGCAACCAGCCCGCTGTCATGCATCCGGCGTGCAGTCTGTCGACCCCGCGCCCGCGGGGGGAGCTCTCGGTGAATGGCTCGGGCAGCCGGGCAGTGACCGTCGTCGAGAGTAGCTCCATTAATGATGTTCCCTCACTAACTGAGGAAACATCGTCCCCGCCCGCACGGGGATCGTTCGGTACCGATGCCGTGTCTGTCCTGGCTGGGTCGTGCCTGGTCGTTCGGATGGGCTGGCGGTGACGTCGGTGGCGGGTGTGGGGAACCCGCGGCGCGGCAGCCATGCCGACGGATACGGTGCTACCGAAGCCAGTGACGCCGACCCCGGCACAGGAAGCTGTCGTGAAGCAGGTAAAGGAAAACGGCATGATCGCGTGACAACACCCCAGGTCAGGAAGCGTCGTCCCCGCCCGCGCGGGGGTCCTTCCCCGGTCGGCGTCGAGGGATCGACCTTCCTGGAGTCGTCCCCGCCCGCGCGGGGGTCCTTCGGTCAGCAACGTGTCGAAGAGGGCGAGCAGCCTGTCGTCCCCGCCCGCGCGGGGGTCCTTCGCGGGTCTACGGCGTCGGCTCCGCCACCGACAGCGCCCGCTACCGCCTCACCCTCGCCCGCCTCCTCACGGTGCCGGTTCAGTCCGTGGAGGGCCGGGTGACGGCGAGCACGGGGACGCCGCCGCCGTCTGCGCGGCGGCCACCCGCGTCGGCGGGCTCCCGGCCGCGATCCCGCTGCGGGCCGTCCACGAGGAACTGACCGCCCGCCCGCGCCGGATCAACCAGGGGCTGGGCCGGGCCCGCTCCGGCCCGGCCGGGGCCGTCCTCGTCGCTCTGACCGCCGCCCTCGGCCTTACGGACACCGTCACCGAGCTGTCCGTCGTCAACCCCGGCAACACCGCCTGCCGCGGAATGCCGTTGCGGTTCACCGCCGGGGTGCCCACTGTGGTCGATCCCGGACTCGACCCCGTCGCACAACGCCTCCTCAACGACGCGGACTGCAAGCTCCGCGCCGCCCACACCACCGTCCGCCACCACACCGAGACCGAAAAGGACACCGCTTCATAACCGAAACCCCATACACCACCCGCATCACCGCCGCCGGGCACTCGGTGACCGTCACCAGCCGCCTGCTCGCGGTCACGGCCTGGTCCACCCGCTACTTCGGCCCCTGGTGGAACGCCACCGTCCCCGACGACAGCGGCACCGCGGACACGGCGGGGCCCGTGGTGGCCGCGGACGTCGCCCCGGCCGAGGCGTCCCAGCTCATCGCCGTCGTGCTCGACCAGCCCCACGAGCAGATCCCGTACGCCGGATCGACGCTGGCCCACCGGCGCGAGGTGGACGGCACGGTGACCGCCGCCCAGCCGGGACAGAACCTCGCCTTCCGGTACGAGCCGGCCGCCGGGCGGCTGCGGGTCGTCGGGGCCGAGGACACCCCGGTGGCCACCGCCGCCGCCCGCCTCGCCCGCGAACTCCTGCGCGGAAAGCTCCTGGCCGACGGCTGGCAGATCCTCCACGCCTCCGCCGCCGTCAAGGACGGCGACACGGTCCTCACCCTCGGCGGGAAAGGGGCCGGGAAGACCACCACGGGCCTCCTGCTGGCCCGCGCGGGCTGGTCCCTGCTGGCCAACGACCGCGTCTTCATCCGCCCCGACACCGACAACGGCGGTCTGCAGGTGCTGCCCTGGTCGGCGGCAGCCGCCATCGGGCTCGGGCTGCTGGACGCCCTCGGCCTCTACGACGGCGTACGCGACCGGGTCATCTCCGGTCAGCAACTGCACCCCACCCAGCACCAGCGCGTCACCGACGCCCTCGCCGAAGGCACCCGTGCCCCGCCGTTCAACGACAAGGGCAAGGAACTCAAGCCCCAGTTCTTCCCCGACCAGCTCACCACCTGGCTCGGCATGACCCTGGCCACCGAAGGCCGGGCCGCCTGCGTCCTCTTCCCCCGCATCCGCCCCGACACCGCACCGGCCGCGGTCGACGACGGACGGGAGCTGACCGCCGCCGACTTCTTCACCGAAGGCACCGAAGGCACCGAAGGCACCGAAGGCACCGAAGACCGCTACCCCGACGTCTTCGGCCTCCTCCCCGCCCCGGGCGACGACGGCAAGGCCCAGCGCGGCGGCCTCGCCCACCGGCTGTCCGCCCTGCCCCGGCACGGGGTCACACTCGGACACGACACCCAGGTCAACACCGCATTCCTCACCGACCTGGCCGGCTCTCAGCCCTGACAGACCCCGGGCCATCGGCCCGGCCAGCGGTCGACGCCCCCTTGGTGTGCTCCGTCAGTTCTCCTAGCTCCTACCATCGGAGAACTGACGGAGGGTGTTCCCCCGGGGGTTGCCGGACTTGGCCCAGCCAGGTCCGGCCACGCCCCGGGGACACACCGTCTCAGCCAACTACCGTTTTCGGTGGTCGAGCTGAGACGTGTGTCTTCGAGCGGCCACCCTTCACCAAGGGACTTCGGCCTTGTACTCCGGACCATCAGCGCGGACCCTACTCGTCTCCCTCTCAGTCACCTTTCCTCTGCTGGTAGCCGGTCATCACCGGGGTGCTGTCCTGGGCGGCGGACGCGAACGCCCCCCCGCCGTCCTCTACGGCGGCGGAGCGTTCG
>NZ_VCLA01000199.1:34741-34890 GCF_009600885.1 Streptomyces jumonjinensis | reverse complement strand
GTCGGCTGCACCACCTCCGAACCGGCGACCGCGGCCGAGGACCCGGCGGTGATCGGGGAGCCCGGAGACGTCTTGGGCGACCTCTCCCGGGCGGCCGGGGTGATCGAGGTCGTCTTCACCTCCCGGGTGGTCTCCACCGGGACGATGGC
>NZ_VCLA01000199.1:0-34731 GCF_009600885.1 Streptomyces jumonjinensis | reverse complement strand
TGCGCGTTCCCTTCGGGGACTACGCGACGTCCGGCGAGGCCGCCGGATCCACACCCCGTCAGCGGGCCGGGGCATCGTTCGCACCCGGCGCCCTGAGGAGTCCCCGGGGACTGGCACCCCATCGACGACTGCTGTGATCTGCATCACTCGTCGAGGCGGTGAAGGGGCGCGGGGGCCGGTGGTTGACCGTTTGACCGGGTTCCGGCGGCCCAGGTCAGACGGACGGACGCAGGGCGTGCGGCGGCATCTGGATCTCGGCCCGCTGGGCTGCGGAGATTCTCATGCGGATTCCCTGTTTATGGTGTTGGCGCTGTCGATCCCGGTGACGAACCGGAGGCCCGGTCGTAGTCGTCCTGGAGCCGGGCGCGTTCGGCCTTCCGTATGGTGCCGAGCTGGCCGAGGTAGGTCTCGGCGCGTTCTCGTCAATCCGCGCGATCAGGTTGTCGCGGATCTCGATCACGCGAGGTCGCTGGGCCCGATCCGGCCGGAGCATGGAGCACCTGACGCAGGCTTCTCTGAACTAGCGGCTGAGCCGTGCGGCTGATTCATGGGCAAAGCCCGGCCTGGTTCGCTGATCGTGCGACGTGGCTCATCACTGCCCGATCACGGTGGAAGACGTCGTGTCGGCGAACAGGGCGAACTGTGCCTGGTCTTGCCCGCAGCAGGTTGCAGGCCGTGACCCAAAGGAGGAGCCAGACGGAGTTGGCGTGGATGTGACCGGAGGGCAGAAGGGCAGGAGAGCGAAGGCTTCGGCTTCGCTGTCAGCTGTGCCGGGCGGGCGGGGCAGGTGCAGGCTCTGGGGCGGGTTCCGCCGGGTGGCCCGTGAGGGCGGGGTGCTCGGGGGACACGTACCCGCCGGAGAGGTGGTCGGCCGCGCCTGCCGCGAGGAGGAGGACGCCGCGGGTGCTGAGCCCGGTGGGAGTGGTGCGGCCCGCGGCGTGCTCGCTCAGATACCAGCGCTGGATCCGCTCGTCCCAGGTGTCCGGTGCGGGACGGCTGTGGAGATGGACGGCGGCCATCCCGATGGTGAGCATGCCCGGATGGTAGGCGAAGACGGCCACGCCGTGCGGGCGCAGCTCGGCGGCCAGGTTCTCGGTGAGCTTGATGACTGCGGCCTTGGACACCGAGTAGGCCGACATGTGTGGCCAGCGGTGGAAGCCGGCGTGGCTGGCGACGGTGATGATCCGGCCACGGCGCTCGATCAGCTGTGGCAGGAATGCGTGGCAGGTGAGGAAGGTGCCGCGGACGTTCGTCTCTTGCGCGGACCACCACTGCGCGGGGTTGTTCTCCCAGGCGGGGCCGCACGGCCCGGGCACTCCGGCGTTGGGCACCAGGACATCCACACCGCCCCAGTCTGCTCGCAGTTGCGCCGCCAGGTCGCGCAGCGCGGTGTGGTCGGTGCTGTCGACCGCCGCGGTGCGCAGTTCGCCGTACGGGTCGAGCGCGGCGCGGGCCTCGGTCAGCGCCGCCTGGTCGCGGCCGGTGACGGCGACCTTGGCGCCGTGGAGGAGGAATGCCTCGGCCAGTGCCCGGCCGAGTCCGCGCGAGCCGCCGGTGATCAGCACGGTTCGCCCCGTGAGGTCGGGCTGTCTCGCGCCGGTGGCCTGGGCGTCGTGCAGGGCGGATGCGAGCAGGCGGCGCAGGGGCTTGCCGGAGGCGGTGCGTTCGATCCGCGGGACCTCGGCCAGGTGCCGCGGCTTCTTGTGGGCGGCTAGCCGGGCTCCGAAGAAATCCTGTAGTTCGGCGATCAGTTCGGGGGTGAGCCGGATACCGGGGGCCGGCACCACACAGGCCACCGGGAGTTCGCCGACCCTCGGGGCGGGCACCGGCACCAGGGCGACGTCATGCACGGCCGGGTGGTCGCGTAGTACCGCCTCGACCTCGCCGGGGGAGATCCGGTACCCCTTGTACTTGATGATGTCCTTGATGCGGTCGGCCACGTAGAGGCAGCCGTCCCCGTCCACCCGTACCAGGTCGCCGGTGGCCAGCCATCCCTCGGCGTCGGTGAGCCGGACCAGCCCGCCGTCCGCGTCGAGATAGCCCTGCGCCACGTGCGGGCCGCGCAGCAGCAGCTCCCCCGTCTCCTGGGGCCGGCCGGCCGGTTCGCCGTGGCTGTGGTGGCCGCTGGTGTCGGAAGGCCCGCTCGGTCGCACCACCCGGTACTCGATGCCCGGCGCGGGGTATCCGCTGGAGCCAGGGCGGCGGGTTCCGTCGCGCCGGGTGAAGTGGCCGGCGGCAGCCTCGGTGAGCCCGTACGCACCGTCCACCGGGACGCCGAGCGCGTGCTCGCAGCGGGCCGCGGTCTCGGCGGGCAGTGGGGCGCCGCCGCTGAGGATCTGCTCCAGGCTGCCCAGCTCCCAGCGGCCCGCGCCGGCCTGTTCGGCGAGGTCGTAGACCATCGGTGGGACGGCGTGCAGCAGGGTGACACGATGCTCGCCGACCGCGCGCAGTGCCTCCGCGGCGTCCCAGCGAGGCAGCAGTACCACGCTCGCGCCGGTCAGCAGCGCGTGATGGAGGACGTACTGCATCCCGAACAGGTGGCTGAACGGCAGGACGCCCAGCAGTACGTCGTCCGGCCTGAGCGGCTGGGCGGCGGACAGCTGAACCAGGCCGGCCACGATGTTGCGGTGGGTGAAGGCGACCGGCTTGGGGTCGCCGGTGGTGCCCGAGGACCAGGGCAGCAGCGCGAGGCCGGCCGACGCCGCCGGGGCGGTGCCCGCGGTGGCCCTGCCCCGGGGCGGTGTGATCTCGGTGAGCTGTGCCGCCGCGCCGCCCAGCAGCCGGTGAGCGCCGATCAGCGCGCTCAGCCGGGCCAGTTCGGGGGCGGGCGTGCGGTGGCCGACCGGGCTGACCACCGCGCCCGCGGCGAGCAGCCCGAGCAGCCCGGCCGCGAAGTCCACACTGTTGGGCAGGGCGAGCAGAACCCGCTCACCGGATGCGACCCCGGCGCGGCGGAACCCGGCCGCGGCGGTCAGGGCACGCTCCCTGAGCTCCTGGTGGGTCCAGCGCTCGCCGGTCGCCGCGTCGATCAGGGCGGTGCGGTACGCGGTGCCGGACGGGACGCTCAGCAGCAGCTCGTCGAGTGTGGTGTCGGGGATCTCGGGTGGCCGCGGGCCGGACGTGCCGGGCGCGGGCGGGGTGGTGGGCACGGCGGACTCCGGGTGGTGGGTGTACCGACCCGGGGCGGCAGGCGTGCCCCGGGTCGGCGCGGTGGGTGTCAGGCGGCGGCCGGGCGCGGGCCGACGGGCCCGGCCGGGCGGCGCACGGCCTGCAACAGGCCGCCGTCCAGCGGCAGGTCGTGTACCGAGACCAGATCGAAGCCCGCGGCGACCAGCAGCCGTTCGTAGTGCTCGGCGGTGCGCTCCCGGCTTCCCATGGTGCACAGCATGTGCAGGTCCCAGGCCACCGCCATGGCGGCCCGGCCGTCTACGGGCAGCAGTCGCTCCACGATCAGCAGCCGTCCGCCCGGGCGGACGCTCGCCGCGCAGTTGCGCAGGATGGCCAGGCACTGCTCGTCGTCCCAGTCGTGCAGCACCCGGGAGAGCAGATAGACATCGCCGTCGGCAGGCATGCCCCGGGTGAAGTCGCCGGCCACCAGCTCGCAGCGGTCGGCGCAGCCGGCGTCGGCCAGGTGCGTGCGGGCCCGCTCCAGCACGTGGGCCTGCTCCACCAGCACGCCACGCAGGCGGGGATCGTGGTTGAGGAACCGGCTGAGCAACTCGCCGTTGCCGCCGGCGATGTCCACCACCACGCGGGCATCACCGAGGTCGGCCAGCTCGGGCACGGGTTCGAACATCGGCGTACTGGCGGCCATCGCCGCGTCGAACAGTGCGGCCTGGTCGGGGTGTTCGGCCAGGTAGCCGAAGAGCCCTTGGCCGAAGACCTCGGCGAAGCCCTCCCGCCCGGTGCGCACGGCGTGTGCCAGTGCACCGAAGGACTGGTAGAACAGCCCGCCGTAGAGCAGGGCGACCGGGTGCAGCGAGTGCTCTGCCGCTCGCCGTAGTGGTTCGCCCGTCGCGGTGAGCGTATAGCCGTCGCCCTGGGGTGCGACCAAGCCAGTGGCCGCGAGATAGCGCAGCAGCCGCGCCAGGGCGTCGGGGTCGACGCCGAGTTGCTCGGCCAGCTCGCCGGCCCGGGCGGGCAGTCGGTCGGGCAGGCCCAGTTCTGCGGCCACCGCGATCGCCTGGGTGGTCCAGGCCCCGGTCATCAGCTTCTGCAGCCGCTTCACCGGCTCGTCCATGGTTTGCGCCAGGTGCGCGGCGAGTACCGCCGGGTGCTGGCCTGGCACCCGCAGCTCCAGCCGACGCTGGTGCTCCGGATGCACGGTGCCGGTGCCGGTGCTGCGGAAGTACAGCACCGTGCAATCCTCCATGGCATTGTGGCCGCCGCCGTCGGGCGTCAGCCCGCCCTGGTCGGCCAGGGTGCAGAGACCGGCCAGGACGACGGCGTCCTGAGTGCCGACCTCCAGGGCCAGGTGTGATTCGTTGCGTTCGATCCGCTCGCGCTCGGCGATCCGGGCCAGCGGCGATCCGGGCGGCACCGGCAGGACGAAGAGCTCGACCACTCGGCCGCTGTGCTCGCCCAGTGGTAGGCGGACGCGCACGATGGATACGTCCAGATCACCGGCGGGCACTCTATGGCGGGCAGCGAGCCGGTCCCGGACCACCACGCTGGGCACGGGTTCGGCGACCGTCAGCCCCGTCTCCCGCAGGCGCGCGACCAGTTCCCCGCACGAGGCGGGGAAGACCAGAACAGCCGTGTGGGCCAGGGCGCAGTGGGACGCCACGGAGGTCCGGCGCTGTTCATCGAGCCCTGGGAGCAGGCAGGCGAGGACTCCGCCGATGTCGGCCCGCCGTGTGAAGGCGAGGGCCTCGTCGAACGCCGTCTGATCGGCCTGATCGAGCCCGGCCGCCCAGTCGTGGGTGACCGTCATGTGAACTCCTCTTGATCGACTCCGTTGCGGAAGCGGACCGGACCCGACGCCGTGGCACTTTCCCCTGGGCGCCGTTCTGTCGGACCCTTCTCGCGTGACCGGCTTGCGGCTTCGCCGCCGCACCGTCTGGCCGGAGCACCCGGGGAGGCGGCCCACCGCGACAGAGCCTGTCCCAGGGCCCGCGGTTCTTCGGACTGTGGTACTGTCGAACGGGGATGCCGGATCCACCCGTTTACGGTGATCCTGCACGAGGCGTGATCCTCGGCGGCGAGCCAGTCGGAGGCAGCGGCGTCCTTCGCGCGCTGTTTCGGCGGGGTAGGACCAGCGGAAGAGCACGACCGGCAGGTCCCGTCCCGTGGTGCGGCCGATCTCCCGCACGAACTGGGCCCGCCTCTGCCCTTGCAGAGCCGCCCGGACGCCCGTGATGGTGCCCGGGAACTCGGTGGGGGCAGTCCCGTCGTACTCGTCCACCGTCCACACGCGCGCCGCCTGTTCCCCTTCTGCCGGGGCGGATCGAAGGGTGTGACCGGGGATCCGTCGTGGTCGAGGACTCCGGCGAAGTCCCCCGCGCGCAGTCTCGCCACGGTGGCGGGATCGGCGCTCGCCGCGTCCGCGGGCAGCGCGTGTTCGAGGAGGACGTAGAGGACGTGCTTGGCCGGGGTGTCGGCGACGGCGGCGTCGAAGCCGGCCGGCCGCTGCCCGGTCAGGAGCGCGCGGACGCCGTCGATGGTCGCGGGGATCTCCACCCGTCTTCCCGCCAGGGGGATGCTCCAGACCGCGCCCGCGAGGATCATCGCGGTGCGGGTTCCTCGTGTGCTCTCGGCCATCCTCTCACCGTAGAGCCGGTGCCGGGCGGTCGTGGCGCCCCTGGCGGTCCGGTGACTCGATCGGGTGACCCGCGCCTTCAGGGGCATCCGGGCCAGGGGCTCTTGAGGAGAATGCCCGGCTCGGTCGTCCCCGGGGTGCGGCACGGCGGTCAGGGGCGACTGAGCCTCACGACGCGCAGCAGGTCCCCGGGAGGGGTGCCGGTCTCCATGAAGCCGAGGACGCAACGGCGGATGTGGTCGAGGAACTGCGGCAGGTCGCCGGCGATCTCGTCGAACTCCGCTGCGTCCGGGGAGGCCGGGGTGCGGTGGATCGGCCCGATCCGGTCGGCGACGAAGAGTACGTCCCCGCCGTTCGACGCGATCACCGCCCCGTGAGGGTCGCCGGCTCCCGCCACGGGGGGACTATCACGATTCATGACACTCCCGGAGACGAAGAGCCGGCGTGGACAGCGGTTCGCCGCCGACGCCCGCGCGGAAGCCGCGAGGGCCGAGTACTTGATCAGCCGTTCTCGGTCGGAGAGAGGGCTGTGCGCAGTGGTCACGCTGGTGATGGCGGCGGAATCGGTGCGAAAAACTCGCACTCCTGGCCCGCCCGGCGGTGGACACCCTGCGGGTGCCTTCCCGCACCGTCGTGGCGGGAGGTGCCCGATGACCGACGGGTCCTGTCCGCACGAACCGCGGTGCCCGGCGGCGAACGCCGCAGATCCGGAGGCCGCTCGGCCCGTGATGGTCCAGGCCGTGCAGAGCTGGTCTGTTAACCGCGCCTTCTTGTGGTCGCTGGGCATTGCGATGTCCGGCTGCCCCAGGAGTTCTGTGTGACGTCGCATCTGCGCCATCAGCTGATGGAGGGGCGGGCTGACCTGCCCCGTGTCGGCTCCGTCGTTCAGTTGGAGACTCAGCACCCGCCGTACACCGTGCTCGGCCCGGACAGTGTGCCGGTCGTGCGCGTCGTGCCGGACCTGCGGGATCTCGCTCTAAAAAGGTACGAGTCCACCGCACGGGCCGATGAGATGCCCAGGTGCGTGCCCTGCCGGCGGCGGGGCTGGGCTGTCCACCGGGGTCATCCGTGAGGTGTTGCTGTGTGCCCGAGGTGCGCGGGCCGGAGACCGAACCGGGAGTTTCCGCGGGCCGTCCCGGTGCGGGAGCCGGCGGCCACCGATGAGCGCATCGAGGAGCTGCGTCGCCGTCGACGCGCTCTGACCGCCTGTCTGTTCCCGGACGGAACGAAGGACCAGCGCGGGGAGAGAGCTCCGGCAACGGAGCAGGTTCGGACAATTCCTCCGGCCGCGCGAGCTCGGTCGCCGGGGCGGGCGGGCCCGGGCCATGCCCGGGGTACGGGACGGGCCGCCGCCGGGTGACCGGGCGGGGCGGCGGTGCGATCACCAGCGGCGAGAGCCCTGGGAAAGGCCGGGAAACGGTCTGGGGCCGGCCTTCTCCGGGAGCGCTCAGGCCGGCCCGCCGACTGTGCCTCCGGCGGGTGCCTCCGGCACTTTCCCGCCATGGAGGAAATGCGCGCATCTTGTGAGGAGTTGAGGGTCTCCCTAGCGTTCCCCTCCGTCGAAGAGCTCACCGGCGGTCGTCACCGAGAAGGAGAGTCCCCTATGAGATTCCCGCGCGTCCACCGGGCCGGGTCCCGGCTGCTCGTCTCCCTGACCGCCGGATTCGGGCTGTTGCTCAGTGCCCCGGGCGCGGCGCGGGCCGAGACCTCGTACGAGATACCCGCCCCCGCCGAGGGCGGGGTCGGCATGACGGCGACCTACTACAAGGCCGTGGTGCCCCAGCACTACAACCCCGACCCCACGGCCTACTTCGGGCCCCGGAAGTGCCTGAACACCTATCACGACTACGAGCCGACCCCCGGCTGCGGCGGCTTCAAACTCAAGCTCGATCTGCACAATGTGCGCAACCAGCCCGGATTCGAGCTTCCGCCGTGGGTCTCGGGAGCGAAAGCGCCCCGGAATCTGCCCGACAACCGCTTCCGGGCCTGGGCGGACATATCCCGGACCTTCGGCTGTCTGCGACCCGACGGCTCCTTCGAACCCGGCACGAAGTTCGTGGTGCGCCAGACCCAGCAGCTCTTGGAGGCCGACTACGTCTACAACGACGCCGGCTACATCCTCAGCATGTTCCGCCAGGGCATGGAGCAGTACGCGGGCTTCTACATGCCCTTCCAGCCGGTGGAGGTCAACTGCCCCGCCGGGACGACTCCCTCCCAGTACGGACTGAAGGTCTCGAACCTCAAGGTACATGTGAACGCCTCCGAGGTCTTCGGCAACACGACCTGGACCCACCCGGGCGTCTTCTACGCGTGACGGGAACGGCCCGGCCGGGCATGCGCTCGGCGGTCCAGCGGCGGGGGAGGACCGTGAATCCCCTGGTGTTGGGGTCCCGGCGGACGATGTGCAAGTCGATGGCGAGGGTGGCGGCGGCGTGTGCTCGACGAGGTGTTGGCGGTAGCCGCCGTCGACCCAGGTCTTGCGGACGGTGGGGGTGCTCGGCGGCCACCTTCTCGATGAGCGGGGGCCGGAGGCGATGTCGGCCGTCCTCGCCACCATCGCCTGCCTACGGCTCCCCTGGCTTACCCGCCACCTGCCCGCTTCCGACACCGATCTCATCAGACAACTGGTTGCCGACTGTGCCGCATTCAATCGTGAGGGCTTGTGACCCTGTCGCTGGGTTGTCCGGGACAGGGGCAGCTCTGGCCCGGGGACGGTGTCGCGGGGCATGTTTCACCGTCGGTGGTCTGGCGAGCTGCCGGTGTCTGGGCCGATGCCGGTGGCCGCCTGCCCCAGATGGAGCGTGGGGGAGTCTGTGGAGGGCAGTTGTCCGTTGTGATCGGCGTTGTTGCTCAGTTGGGTGTCCACGCCAGGATCTCCGCGCGGGTACTGGTCAATGTAGCCGGGCGTCAGGTGCAGCCGGCGCGCCGGCCGCTCAGTGCGGGGATCAGCCCTGCCGGGCCGGGACGTTATGCCGCGGGTGGAGGGTATGCGCAGTCCATACGGCCGCGTCAGGGCCCGGGTCGTAGGAGGCGGGGTAAGACGCCCTGACGGCTCGTAGCATGCCTGTAACGCGGCACGACCCGGGCATGCGCCTGCCGCCGCCGCACCCGAGGTCACGAACTCGCCGGCATCTGCCGGAAGATCAACCGCCCGGCATCGGGAAAGCATCTGACCGGCAGCAATAGCAAACTGCGACCAGGGGGTGCTACTCGGCGCCGCCGTCGCCGCCACGGCCTCCGCCCCGGTTCTTCCCGAGCGCACGGACGACTGCTCCGGCGGCCAGGGTCCCCGCCGCCACCTTCCGGGTCCAGGGCGGCCCACCGAGCCGGGACCACACGACACATGCACACCCGAAGACGACGAGCACCAGAACACCAGACAACACCAGGACCACGTGTCCCCCCGTCCGTTCCCACGGTTTCGTACGGCCATGACGACCGTCCTGAACAGAAGGATGGCCCACAAGCCTCCGCGGTTCATCGGCGGGCCGGGAATTCCGCCGCGCAGTGAACCGAGGCACCCTGACCGGCATCGGCTATCGCTTCGGCACGGTGCCCTACCCGCGGCACTCTCGTCGGAACGTTCAGCTGGATCCAGTGCTGGGGTCATGGCGACTCTTACCAGGTAGGGAACGACATCTGGTGAGTGCTGAGGCGTTGACGCCTCTCTCAGCCTGGTCGTAGGGGCCTCGCAACCCTGAATGCCGACGAACATCAGGACGGGGTGTTCAGATGCGTGCGGCGGGCGGTGACGAGGGCTTGCCGGCGGTCTCGTACGGGTTCGTGGCCGTCGAGCCAGTGGGCGGTGGGGCTCGGCGGGTGGGGGGTGGGGGCTGCCCATGGCGGCGGCGATGTCGGTGAAGTAGGCGAAGTAGGCGAAGTCGCCGTTCGCGGTGAGGTGGTGGAGCCGGTCGACGATGTCGGCGGCAGACCGGACACCGGGCTCGGCGTACTCGACTGAGACATCGGCGGTCGGGGCGTGCGCCAGGATTCCGGTTGCTGCTGGAGCGCTTGGCCCGGCCGGTCCCGGCCGGTCCCCGCCGGTGCCGAGTCGTCGTCGAACGCTTCCGGCCACACCCACCGCACGGGCAGCCAGTACGTCGAGAGTTTCACCAACACGGGCGGCAACCTCGTGGTCGAATGGCGGGCGGACAACGACGGCGGCGGCGACGACGGCACCGACAACGGCCGTGGCGACGGCGGCACGTGGGGCGACTGCTACGGCACCCGAGTCTGCTGATCGAGCAGCCGTCCGAGCAATCCCGGGCGGGCCGCGAGTCGGCCGGCCCGGGGCACGTTCTTGACACCCGAAGGTGAGTACCGAATACGCCGTTCCCTCCCGCTCCGTCTGATGACCGCTCTCGCGGCCCTGGCCCTGGCCGCCGGCTGCACCACCACCGGCACAGACGAACCGGGGCATTCGGCGAAGGAGCCCGCCAAGCAGTCCGACCCGATGAAGGGGTACCCGAAGGCCGGCCCACCCCCTACTCAGCACTGGCCGTCGGCATGTGCTCCAACGACGACGGGGCCGTCACCGCTGCCGACAAGGTGGGTGTCGTGGACTGCGCGACCCCGCACCGCTTCGAGATCCTCGCCGAGGTCCGCGTCCCCGGGGCCCAAGACGCGCCCTTTCCCGGGCAGAACCCTCTGGTGAAGACGCTCGCCGAACTCTGCGACCCCACCCTGCAGCCGCTGGTGTCCTCCGCTCCGGGCAGCCGCATCGGCATGCAGCTGCTGCCCTTCGACGAAAAGTCCTGGACCGGCGGGAACCGCACCGGATACTGCGCCGTCACCTTCCCGGAGCCCGAGATTGGGTCGGTGCACAAGTGACCACTGGCCCCCAGGACGAACCGCTGGCACACCTCGACGGGCTCGTGAAGCACTACCGCACCGCACGAGCCCGCCGCCAGACCGCACTCGACCGGTTCTCCATGACGATCCCGGCCCGTTCCATCGTCGGGCTGCTCGGCCCCAACGGGTCCGGCAAGACCACCGCCCTCAAAGCGCTCCTCGGACTCATCCGGGTCGACGGCACCATCCGGGCCTCCACCGCGAGGCGTCGTCCGCGTCCTCCAGCAGGCGCGGGAGCAGTGGCCCAGAGGCCGGACCTTCGTGCGTGCCATGGTGTTCCTTCTCTTTTCGGGTCCCGGACAACCGCTGTCAGGTCTCCCGGTTCACAACGAACGGACCGACAGGTCGGGTGCGCCGGCCGTCAGCCCGGGTCAGGAGAGGGTCTGCGCAGGCGTCACCTGGTGCACATGCACCAAGGCGTCGAACCACTGCTTGAGCGAGCCGCCCGTCATGCAGTGGTCGGCGTCGTGTGCCGGGTCGTAGCCGGGGCCGACCATCCGGGTCCGGGCCGGAGCATCGCGCCAAGCGGCGACGGCGGGCGGGGCGGCGGCGCGCAGATCCACCAGGTAGGCGGCCCCGGGCGATCCGGCCGCGTCCAGGGTGTGCTCGGCCAGTGTGTGCCCGGGCGGCGGCACGTGCAGGACGCCCCCGCCTCCGTACGCCCGCACCTGTCCGCGGCCGAAGGTGAAGCCGATCGGCCGGTATGCGGATCCGAATCTCCGACGCAGCAGGCTGCCCGCGTTGCGCTGGCCGCGTGACGGCGACGGCGACGGCGGGAAGTGCACCGCGCGACGGGGCCCGTTGGAGGCGTGGCTGGTCGTGGATCAGAAGAAGGTGCGATGGCCGGTGGCGGCGTGCCAGGCGGCAAGGCGCTCGGCGAAGCGCGTTCGAGAGCGGCCATGTTGTGCGGGTCGTCCGGTGGCGGCGGCAGCATTCCCCAGGCGGCGACGGCGTCCGCGCCCATGTTGGCCCCGAGGATGCGCATCTCGTCGCCTGCGTGTGCGCGGTTGAACTCCCGGGCCCACAGGATGAGGCAGAGGAACGGGGCGATGTTCCAAAACGGCTCGCTGTCGCGCAGCAACGTGCGGGGATCGCCGGTTCCGGTGCGTACGAAGGCGTCCAAGGCATCGCCCAGCTCCCGGTCACCGTCGAAGGCCAGCGTGCGAAAGCCCGCCCGGGTTACCAGGAAACGAGCCATACGGGCCTGTAGCACGGTCACCTCGTGGGCCGCACGGCTGCCGTCACCGCCGCCCACAACCAACGCGCCCCCGACCAAGGCGAGCAGCGGCTCCAGGTCGTCGAGCGGCGCATCGGCGTCGGTGGTCAGGGGGCGGGCGGTGTGGTCGATCCAGTCCGTGGGAGTCATCCCCTCAGGCTGGTACCTCAAGGCCACTTGAGGTCAAGGCTCTCCGCGGTCTCAGCGCCGACCACTCGTCCTCGTCGTCCTCGATGGCGTCCGGGTCGCGGTCGCGGAAGGGGCGCAAGACCCTGCCCTGGTCCGCTCGCCTGTGTCCGGCGACCACCGCGCCCTGCACAGCACCGTACTGTGACGACGCCCTGCTGCTGCCTCTTCGCCTGCCGACCGTGGCGGTGGCGGTGGCGGTGCCAGCAGGCTGCTGCCTCGGCGGGTCCCGGCGGCTGCTGCTCGTAGTCCTGGTGGCGGCCGTCGGACAGCAGCAGGGTGGGCAGCGCAGCATTCGCATGACCCCAGCCGGCCCCCAGCCGGCCCCGGCCGGTGCAGCGGCACAGGGCTACTGCTCGCTGTTCAGGCCCTGTTGCATGCAGCAGGGCGGCGCTGCCTTGTTCTACTGCTCCAGAACAACTCGGTACCGCTGGCGCTACCGCACTGGTCCCGGCCGGGAACGACGACGGCGCCGCTCCCGGTGGGGAGGGCGCCGTGGTGGTGCGGGCGGTGTGGCGGCGGTTCAGCCGGCGAGCCGGAGCTTGGGCGGGGCGTCGGGGGCGGGTGCGTCCTCGCCGCCGTCCGGGTCGGGGTCGAAGCCGGTGCCTGTCCGGGCGTCTCGGGCCCGTGGGGGCCGGATGTCGCCGGTGGGGAGCTTCAGCGGCCACACGAACGTGTCGGGGCTCTTGAGGTGGTTGACCATGTGCGAGAGCGACTCGTAGCCGGCCGGCAGCGGGTGGATCTGCACCTCGCCCTTGCGCTGCCGCTCGCTGAGGATGCCCTTGTCCCGCAGCCGTCCGCGAACTGACCCGTCTGGAGCTGGTGCTGGAAGCGGTCCGGGCCGCCCTGGAGGAGATTGCCCGCACTGCGCCAGAGCTGCTGGAGGCTTGGTGACCGAGGACTGGACGCTCCGTTACGGGCGGCAAGTCCGCCTGGTCAGCCAGCCCAGCCACCCCGCGGCCCGGCTGAAGGACGGACCCCCGCCCGCCCGAGTGCGGATCGAGCCACCGCACGACCTGCAGGCCCGCTGGGTGCGCCGCGGCCACCGGCGCTGGACCGGCTACCTCGCCCACGTCACCGAAACCTGCGACGAGAAGGGCGTAAACGTCATCACGGACATAGCCACCACCGTCCCGACCGCCGACATCACCGCCCTGCCCGGCATCCACGCTCGGCTCAAGCGGCGGCGCCTGCTGCCTGCTCGGCACCTGGTCGACGGTGGCTACACCTCGGTCGCCGCGCTGGATTCCGCCGCCCGCTCCCACAAGATCACCCTCGTCGGGCCGTGCATGGCGCCAAGCAGACTGAGGGCCTCGGCGCTGGGGCTGCCGGGTTCGGCGTGGTAGATGATCAGCTGCTGGCCGGGCGCGTCGCGCACGTCGAACGCGTGGTAGGTGAGAGTCACGGTGCCGACGTCGGGGTGGCGGAAGTGTTTGCTCTCCCGGGTTTTGCCGCGCACCGTGTGGGTGCTCCACATCCGCGCGAAGTCCAGGCTGTGAGCGCTGAGTTCGGCTACGAGTTCACGTAGCTGCGGGCAGCCCGGATCGATGCCGTACGCCTGGCGCAGATGGCCCACCACCGTCTCGGCCGTCTGGTCCCACCGGGGGTGGAACGGTCGACCCGCCGGGGCGAGGAAAACCATGCGGGCCAGGTTGTCCATCGGTTCGAAGGGGGAGTACAGCGCCTGAGTCAGGGTGTTGGCGGCCAGGATGTTCAGGCTCGGGTCTATGACGAATGCCGGGGCACCGGGGTAGCCGTCCAGCAGGACGCGCAGTGCGGGGTCGACCCGGCCGCTGGTGGCGACGGGCCGCGGGGAGGCCATGGTTCCGGCCAGCTGGTGCAGGTGGGTCCGGGCGTCGGTGTCCAGCCGCAGCGCGCGGCTGAGCGCGTCCACCACCTGCGCGGACGGGTGGCGTTCGCGGCCCTGCTCCAGGCGCGTGTAGTAGTCCGCGTTGACCCCCGCCAGTACGGCGACCTCCTCGCGGCGCAGCCCGGCCACCCTCCGCACACCGTGGCTCGGCATCCCGACCTCATCCGGCCGCACGGCGGCCCGTCGCGCCCGCAGGAATTCCCCCAGCCGGTTGTCGGTCATGCATCCAGGCTAGGCCCCGGGCCCGGTGTGCTGCCCGGGTGCGCCGCACCCGGGCAGCACACGGCCTGGGCCGCTCGGCACTCCGCGCCCAGACTCGGTGTCCTCCCGAGAGAAAGGGCCAGTCATGGCAGACACGGCAGCGAAGGCCGTAGTGATCACCGGCGCCAGCAGCGGGATCGGCGAGGCGAGTGCCCGTCGGCTCGCCGCCGCCGGGCACCGCCTGCTTCTGGGAGCACGGCGGACCGACCGTCTGGACCGGCTGGTCGCGGAGATCACCGCTGCGGGCGGTACGGCGGTGGCCCGGCGCCTGGACGTCACCGAGGCCGCCGATGTCCGGGACTTCGTGGCAGCAGCCGGCGAGCGGTACGGCCGTGTGGACGTGATGGTCAACAACGCCGGAGTGATGCCGCTGTCGCCGCTGGAAGAGCTCAGGACGGAGGAGTGGGACCGCATGATCGACGTGAACGTGCGGGGCGTCCTGCACGGTATCGCCGCCTCGCTGCCCGTGATGCGGGCGCAGGGCGGTGGGCACATCGTGAACATCGCCTCCGTCGGTGCGTACGAGGTCTCGCCCACCGCCTCCGTCTACTGCGCCACCAAGTTCGCGGTCCGCGCGATCTCCGAGGGCCTACGGCAGGAGTCCGCCGGTGACATCCGGGTCACGCTGATCTCGCCAGGCGTCACCGAGTCCGAACTCGCGGACACTATCTCGGACCCAGCCGCCCGGGAGGCCATGCGGACGTACCGCGCCGTGGCCCTGCCTGCCTCCGCGATCGCGGACGCCATCGCCTATGCCGTCTCCCAGCCGCCGCAGGTAGACGTCAACGAGATCGTCGTACGGCCCGCAGCGAGTGCCCAGTGACGGCAGGAAGCGGAAGGCGTCACGCCCCCGACCACGCCGCCGACCTCAGCGATCTGGAACACAGAGTACGGGCCCTGGAGGACCGGGACGCCCTGCGCGCCCTCATGATCCGCGGCTGGCGGGCACTGGACCGCAGAGACTGGCGGACGTGGTCCGCCTGCTGGGCCGAAGATGCTGTGCTGGAGTTCGGGCCCTGGGAGCAGATCCGGGGAAGGGAGGCCATCCGCGCGAAGGTGGAGGCGGCCGAGTCGCCTTACGCGAGCATGCAGCACCACATACTCAACATGCATGTGGACGTTGCAGGAGACCGGGCGACCGGCATCGGCTACATGTGGTTTGTCGCCGTCACCACTCTCGGGAGAGCCTCCGCGCCCTACTCCGTGGGCGGCCCTTACGACTGGGAGTTCCGCCGGTACGGGGACAACTGGCTCCTGGTCCGGCAGCGGCTCGGGGTCTGGTGGACCGACGGCGAGGACACCCTGGGAGCCTTCGGGCCACAGCGACCCGGGAGTGACCACCGCTCCCGCGCGGGCCGCCGCCAGCACGGCATGACCGCGAGGCACGGCCGCGCATGCAGACGCCGCATCAGCGTCGCTCCGTGCACCGCGGGCGAGAGTCCGCAGTGGACGCCGCTCGGCGGCACCCGGTGAACCGTACGCAGAGCGGCGTAAGTGTAACGGCTGGGCGGCAGCAACGGCGACTGAAGCTCAGTGAGCCTCCGCCAACTTGAAGTCGCAGGTCAAAGAGCTGGTGTGGCTGGCCCTCGGGGTGCTCATGCTGGTCGTGGGCGGGAGTCCACGGTGAAGATCGTTAGTCAGTGATCGACTTGTCGGTTCTTGCGGTACGTCTCGTCATCCCATCCAGGTAGGTGGAAACGGTGGGCGGCGGGGTTCGGGGCGGCGTCGTGTCGGCCCCTTGCAGAAGGGCGGATTCGCACCTGGGACCATGAACGGATGTCTGAGGAACCGAACCCGATGTCTTGCCTGTGGCCGCTCGCGCCGTCCGGTGCCACCGACTGGCTCCTGGAGCTGTGCGGCGACGGCCTAACCGGGTTCATGCCTCCGGCGATGCCTGACGCGGTATGGGTGCTCAACGCCATGTACGAGCACGAGCAGGGGCTGGTCGACATGTCGTACCACGAGTACCACCAGGCACGTCTTGCCGACGGGGGCACCCAGCCCCACATCGTGGGGGGCATCGATCTCGACGCCGTGAGCATCACTACGGGAGGAGGTCTGGGCCGCGCCTGGCGCCCTGGACCCGGTTGGCGGCGGCTGCGCTGGACCGAGCTTGCGCGGCGGACCGGCGACCCAATCGTGCCTGACGGGCTGATGCCCTCCCATCGTTGCTTCCCCTCAGCCAAGAAGGAGGGCAGCTGGCCGCTGGGTGTGGTCCCGCCGACCGAAGGGAGTCTGGACCGTGAGAGCTGGAGCCGGCTGATTGCCGTCCTCACCCACTACAGTCCTGCGGGCCCCGACACCCGCTGCTTGGCCTACTACAACCCGCTGACGCTCGGAGCCGCCGACTTCGACAACCTCCACGTGCGTGCGGGGCGACTCGGCGATGCCGAGATCCTGTACGACCTGTCCGAAGCAGACTTCAGCCCGTCCAACCTCTGGGCAGATGACCGCTCCTGGGTCCTGTGCACCGATTACGACCTATGGGCCACCAAGATCGCCGGTCCCCCAGCCCTCATCAACGCATTGCTGAACGACTCCGAAATCGAGGCGGTTCGTCTGCCCTGGGCACACTGACAACGAGCCGCCTTGGCTCCTTTCCCGGCCCTGGAGCGCGAGCGCATTCCAGTTCCTGCCCGCTGGGGCCGGACGGCCCTCTACGATCCGGTTCATGCTGGATCCCGAGCTGCTGGAACGGATCACCGCGCGGCGCGCGGAACTGGACGAACTCGAAGAACAGCTGGTCAAACAGCTGACGGAAGTGCGGGCCGAGCGGGATGAACTTGCCGTCGCCGAACGTGTCCTTGAACGGATGACCGGCCAGCTCACCGAGGAACGCGCCTCAGCCCGGCCCATGCCTGGGCAGGTGGCCGGACGAGCAGTGATGCTGATCCCGCACCGTGAACCGGGCGTGGAGGAGGACGCGCTCCCGTGGGACTACCAGCGCATCATCGCCGCCGTGCGGCAGGCAGCTGGGCCGGTCATGGCCCGCGAGGTCGGCGAGGTGGTGGGGGTGGACGTCAGCGTGCGGGCCAAGCTGGAACCGCTACGCAGCAAGCTGGTCAGACTCGTCGATCGCGGCTGGCTGCGGAAATTGCCCGACGGCCGGTTCACCACCCGTCTGTGACCAGCAGTACCGCCACTCAGAGCGGCTCGGCACGGGCGTAACCGGGGTGCACCCGGCGGCCGTTGGAATTGTGTGACGAATACCAAAGAACGCGCCGAGGACACCTGCTCGCTTGTCTACCGGTGCCGTCTGCCGCTGTCCACGCACACCGTCAGCCACCTCGCCGATCTCCTCAGGCGCCATCTGAAGGCGATACGGTCCAGGTGGCGGCTCCTGCCGCCGGGGAAGATCGCGGTGATCGTCCCGGCCGTGCTGCGCCACGACCAGCGGTTGGCCGACATGGCCGACGGCAACCACGTCTCCGAGTCCACCGTCCGCCGCTGGCGCGACGAGCTGATTGGACTGCTCGCCGCCCAGGCGCCGCGCCTGGACCGCGTCCTGAAGAAGGTCGCCAGGCAGGGCGGAGAGGTGGTCCTGATCGACGGCACCCTCATCCGCACCCAGCGCCGCACCGGCAAGGCCGACCGGCGGAACTACTCCGGCAAGCACCGCAGCCATGGCCTGCACTTCCTCGCCCTGACCGATCAGAACGGGCGCCTGCTCTGGATATCCGCCGCCCGGCCCGGCCGCACTCACGACAACACCGCCGCCCGCCACGACCACATTCTGGTCCACCTGCGCGCCGCCGGTCTCGGGGCGTTGGCCGATCTCGGCTTCCGTGGCCTGGACAACGACATCCTCGATCCCGTGATCGTCACCGGCTTCCACGCCAGCCGCACCCACAAGCTCACCCCGGGCCAGAAGGAAGCCAACCGCGTCCTCGCGGTCGGACGGGCACCGGTCGAGCACGGCTTCGCCCATCTCAAGAACTGGCGGATCCTCACCAAGCTCCGCACCGACCCCGCCCGCGCCACCCGCCTCCTGCGCGCTCTGCTCGTCCTGACGAACCTCGAAATCAACCGCTGACAGATGATCCTCTTCGCGGACTCCCGCCCACGACCAGCGTGAGCATGCGGAGAGTCGGTCACACCAGCCCTTTGAACTGCGATTTCAAGTTGGCGGAGGCTCTGCTGGGCCCCGGCTGAGTGGAGGAACCTGGGTGCCTCCACTCAGCGGTCCGCATCGCTGACCCGACGCCTGTTGGCCGAGCGGCGGTGGGCAAATCTCCTGGTCAAGGGGCAGTCGAGGGGTATATCGGGCATTGCGGTTAAGACATCGTTATCTATTGGCTTGATCGTTCGTTGAACTGTGTGTGACGGATCTGGTTGAGCGGTTCGTGCCGGATGGGTTGTGGGTGTTGTTCCGGCGGGTGGTGCCTCCGACGGAGAACAGGCGTCCGCAGGGCGGGGGCAAGCGGCGGGCGGGTGATCAGGAGGCCTTGGCTGCGATCGTCTTCGTGGCCGCCTCCGGCTGCACGTGGCGGCAGTTGCGTCCGGTGTTCGGCCCGTGCTGGCAGACGGTGTACCGCCGCTTCGCCCAGTGGAGCCGGGACCGTGTCTGGGCCCGGCTCCACCGCGTGATCCTGGACGAGCTCGGTGCCCGTGGAGAGCTGGACTGGTCGCGGTGTGCGATCGACTCCGTGAGTATCCGGGCTGCAAAAGGGGGCCACTGACCGGACCGAATCCGACCGACCGTGGCAAGAGCGGGTCGAAGATCCACCTGAGCACCGACCGGAACGGGCTGCCTCTGTCACTGGGCATCTCGGCCGCGAACACGCACGACAGCCTCGGCCTTCAGCCCCTCGTACGCGGCACCCCGCCCATCCGCTCCCGCCGCGGACCGCGACGGTGCCGCCCGGCCAAGCTCCACGGCGACAAGGGGTACGACTACGCCCACCTGCGCCGGTGGCTCCGCGGCAGAGGCATCCGCCACCGCACCGCCCGCAAGGGCGTCGAGTCCTCACAGCGGCTGGGCCGCCACCGCTGGGTGGAAGAGCGCACGGTGTCGTGGCTGGCCGGCTGCCGACGACTCCACCGCGGCTACGAACGTAACCAGAGCACTTCCTCGCCTTCGTCGGCATAGCCGCAGTCCGCATCTGCAACCGCAGACTCACCAACTGAAACGAGGTCTTATCGACAACCTCGTCGATGAGCTGGACCGTGTCGACATCGTCGTGTGCCCGCTCCAGTGGGGCGGCGGCGTGAAGGTAAAAGTCATCGAAGCACTGCGCCGGGCCTGCCTGCTCGTATCGACGACGACCGGCGGCACCGGCATCCCGTACGACCTGCGTTCAGCAGGGTGCTTCGCAGATGATCCGGCGGCATTCGCCGACCATGTGACCCGGCTGTGCAACGATCCCCACGAGCGACAGGGGCGTCGGACACAGCTGGTCGCCAACCGCCATGTAGCGCCGACCTGGGAAGACTCATCCATACGAACAATCCGCCTGTGGTCACGTCTCCCGTACCGCGGATATGCTTCTTGATCCCTGCTGATCGACCGAATAGGAACAGTAGTTGAACAACTCCGCTCGGCCTCGCCAGACCCGGTCGGCAGCGTCAACATTGTCCGGTCGTCGGGCCACGAGCGCCGACATCTGGATCGTCGACGGCAGTCAGTGTGCCGGCAAGACAACGACAGCCCGCCTGCTCGCGCAAACACTTCCGCTCGCCGCGCACGTTGAAGGCGACGAGATGCAGCGACTGATCGTCTCGGGTTGCCGGTGGGCGGTGCCCGGGGACAACGACCCCGGCACCGGACATCTGACCGGCGACGCGGGTGTTCAGTACGGGCTGCGCATCCGCAACGCATGCCTCGTGGCCGCCGCGTTCGCGGATGCCGGCATCACCGCGGTCGTCAGCGACACGATCATCAACGAAGGGTTCGAGTCGCTGATCGAGGTCCTGGAAGGGCGGCAGGTCCACTTTGTCACGCTCCGCCCACCCGTCGCGCTGCTACGGCAGCGTGGAATCGACCGGTTGCCCGAGGAGGCCGCGTTCCTGGCGGCCCGCTATGGCGACTCGGATCATCCCGAGGCCGCCACGCTGGCCGAACGAGTCCGCGCCGCAGCCGAGGGCCGGGCCCTCAACGAGTTCGAGGAGGTCATGGAGCGGGGCCTCGACCGCCTGCCGCCGGTGGGACTCCGGGTTGATCCCAGTGGTCTCGAGCCGCAGGATTTGGTGGACCTTCTGCTGAAGCGGCGGGCCGAGGCAGCCTGGGTGGTAAGCGCCAGGTAGGTCGCCTTCGAGGGGGAGCCCCCGCTGCTCGCGGCGGTGGTGCGGCTACGCGGTGGGGCGGTGCACCTCCATCGCCTGCTTCATCCCTGCGGCCTCCAGCTGGCGCAGGACGTCGGCGACGTCGCCGCCGTCCTCGGTGAGGATGTTGTCGGTGAAGCGGACGATGGTGTCGGCGATGCCCGGCAGGCCTGCCAGGCACTCGCCGTGGCAGAGGAGTTCCAGCAGGATCCGTCCGAGCGCGGCGGCCAGGAAGGAGTGCGCGCACGGGTCCCCGTCGTGGTCGTCCGCAGCGGTCACCGGGATGATGACCCGTGCGGCGACGTTCAGTAGGTGTCTTTGAACCGTTGCTGAGGTGGCGAACCCGGTGCGGGACTGATTCGCGCCCGTTTGCTACAGCTCGCGGTAGTAGTGGATTACTGGCAGGGCTGTGAAGCCGGCCTTGTCATAGGTGCGGCGGGCGGGTTCGTGGCCCGGGTCGCCTCCGGTCCAGACCTCGATCCGGGTGCAGCCGCGTGAGCGGGCCTCGTCCATAGCGGTTCCGATCAGGGCGGTGGCGATGCCCTTCAGGTTGGCGGAGGCTCAAGGTGAAACACACCGGGTTCGGTGCGCGGCATCGTGAGGGCGATGCGGCGCATCCACCGTGCATCACCCCTGCCCGGTACCGGATGCGGGACATCGCGGTGGCGGCCACCGGGTGCACGCCTGAGTGGAATCCACTCCGTGGCGTGCACCTGGTGACGGGCCTGGGCGGTGGAGTCCACTCTCATCGTGCGCGCAGTGGACTCCACCCGAGGGCCCCCACCCGGCGATCCGCAAACCGGGTCCGAGCGCCCTGTCACGCCCGGGGGACGAATCGTCTGGTCAAGGGGTGGTCAAGGGGCAAAAGAGACAAGGGGGATGGGGGTGGTGACCGTGGTCAAGGGGCGATGCGGTCTCCGCTGGCGGAGTGTCGGCCCTGTGAGGGCTGGACGGTGGTGAGGCGCGCACGGGGGTCGGAGTGTGCGGCGAGGGCCTGACCCATGCCGACGGCCTCCAGCTGGTGCAGGATGTCGGCCACGGTTTCGTGGTCCTCGGTGAGGATCTCGGCGGCGAAGCCGATGACCGCGCGGGCAATGCCCTCCGCCGCATCCGGTCCGGTCCGTTCCCAGGTGCTCAGGGTGTTCAGGAAGACGCGTCCGAGTGCTTCGAGGGCGAAGGTGTCGGCGCACGCCGTGTCCGTGTCGGGGCCGGGGAGTGCGGTGACGGGGATGACGATCCGGGTGGCGATGTCCACGAGGAGCGCGGGCATCCGCGGCTCTGCGGCGGCAAACCCGCTGGCGGCTTCGGCATCGTCGGCCTTCACCACGTGGAGGTAGTTGAAGGCGCTGATCACGGCGTCCGGGGTGAGCGGGGCGAGCGGTTCGGTGACGGTGGTTTCGGGCACGGGGTGCTCCTGTCGTACGGCCGTCGTGCTGTTCACGGCGGCGGTTTCGGACAGCTTCTGGCGCGGGCCCTGTGGATAGCGGACGGAGATTTCTCCGTGCTTCGTAGAACGGTTTGAATCGTCTGGTCAAGGGGTGAATCAGGTTTAACCGGGCCCCCTTGACCACTTCCGGCCTCGGGCGGCCCGTCCAGCCCACGAACAACGAGGACCCCTTGACCGGGTCCGCTGTGCAGCCCGGTGCGTTGGTGTTTCCCCTGGACACGGTTCGCTCCCGGCTGCTGTTAGACCGCGGTCAAGGGGGGTGCCTGCACGCTGCCGTCTCCAGACCAACGCCCCCGGCCCCGGCCGGTGGCAGCGAAGGAGACGACGATGCTGCCAACCGACGGCCCGCGGCCAGGGCCCCAGCCATCCGGCCGGCTGTCCACCACCGGCACCGGCAAGGACCCCGGCACCAGCGAGACGGGCCGGATGGGGCTCCTTGGGGGGCCACTTCGGTGCGTCCTTGGGACCCCACTCGGGTGCCCGTCACATAGGGCCGGGGTAAAACTGCTGGTCACACACGGAATCGGCCCGGTTCTCGCGCCGTCACAACCCTCTTCTCTCCTCCTGCCTGTCCTATGTGGAGGAGAGCATCGGGTCCGGGTGGGCCGGATGCCCTCCCGGACCGGGCGTGCCGGGCAGCCGGCGAGCGGCGAGCGGTCGGCGTACGACGTGCGGTCGGTGTGCGGCCGGTCGCGAGCGATGGGGGAGCGGAGCTGATGGCGGGAAAGCGGAAGACCAACCCGGCGGGATCGTCGAACGAGTTGCGCGGCGATGTGCTGCGCGTCCTCGGCGTGCTGAAGGTGGCCACCGCTGATCAGATCCAGCGGATCGAGCGCCCGCATCTGTCCTTCCGGCACACCGGCAAGCCGACCCCGTCCGAGCAGAAAACGGCCCGGACCGCCGCCCACACCGGAGCGCTTTCGGATCTGCGCAAGCACGGCCTGGCGGAGAACGGCGGCCGGACCAAGCAGTCGGAGACCCTGCGCAACCTCACCCTCAAGGGCCTGGAAGCCGCCGCCGAGGAACTGCGCCGCCCAATGACGGAGATGGGCGGCACCGCGCGCGGCGCGGGCTCCAGCGGCGGCTCCCACCCCATGGCGGTCAACGAGACCGTGATCGCGATGCTGCGCCCGAAGCCGGATCTGACGCTCCTCGCCGGCGAGCCGGCCGAAGCGGTCGCCGCGGCCCGGGCGGTCGTCGATGCACCCCCGGGGATCGGGACCATCGGTTCGTACGGGACCGAGATACCGCTGCCCGCCACCGGGACGTGGAACGCTCCGGGGAAGGGCGGGGCGCAGGCGGACATCGTGTTGACCGCCCCGCAGCACGGGGTGCCGCTGTTGTTCATCGAGGTCGACAACTGCCACGAGACCGCCGAGGAACTCGCGGCGAAGCTGGAGAAGTACGCCCGCTTCCTCCGCCGTACGGTGAAGGACACCGACGGCCGGGAGAAGCCGATGTGGCGCACCCGCTGGACGGTTCCCGCGAGCCGGGACGGCGAGGCGCCGCACCCGCCTGTTCTGCTGGTGTTCAACCACATCGGCGCCCGGGACCCCAACCGCACGATCGTGCGTCTCGCCGAGCTCACCCGGCACCTGTGGGCGGGGGAGCGGGACCCTGACGGCGGCGATTACCACTTCTACGACGGGAAGATCCCGATCGTGGCGACCGGCCTGCGGAACCTCCGTGAGTATGGCCCGGCCGGGCCGGCCTTCCGGCGCTTCGGCCGTCCGGGGAACCAGACGCTCCTGGACGCGATCGGCAACCCCCGCCTCGACGCCGTCCTCGCCCGCGCGCGCCAGCAGCACGCGGCCCGGCAGGAGGCGTACCAGGCGCAGCTCCGGGAGGTGTTCGAGCGGCAGGCCGAGCGCGAGGTCCGCCGTCCCGCCTGCGACGGCTGTGGGGCGAAGTTCACCGACACCCGCTGGAAGACGAGTGAGGTCACCCGGGCACCGGGCCCGGCCCCGCACCCGGGCCTGTGCGAGGAGTGCGAGGCGGCGGCGGTCGAGACCGAGCGCCAAGAGCGGGAGGCCGCGCAGCCCGCCCAGGTCGCCTCAGACGCGCGGAAGACGGCGTGGCTCTCCCGCTTCCGCACCTGACCCCTGGGGTCGGCCCCACCTGGCGGCACGGGCTCGCCCGTACCGCCGGCGACGGCCAGGAGCCGCCGCCTCTCTGTGACCGGTACCGGCGCCGCCCCGGGGCGATCATTTCCACCGGCTGCGCCGTTGAACGGGCATGGGACTGAACGCGCGGGCCGCGCCCGGAGTCGAGCAACGGGCCGAGCTGGTGGTCGAGAGCGCCTGTCATCTCGCCGACGCGGTCACCCCCACGGCCTGGAGCACGGCCGCGGCGGAAGACGCCCTGGACGCGATCGACGTCCTGGCCGCCGCCCTCTCCCAGATCAGCCCGGAGACGGCACAGGCCCTCGCCGCGGTGGCGGCGGCCACCGCCGACGCACGACGCCACCTGGATCTCCCCACCGACCCCGAACCCGCCGGGGAGCCGGCCGTGCCCACGCCGCGGACCGGACAGCAGACCACCCCCGGGACCCCGCCACGACCCCGGCCGAGACGGCGCGGCCTCGGACCCGGATACCGGGGCATCGGCACGGAGCACTGAACCCGCCCGGCGCCGCGGCCGTGCTGCGCCAGGCACCGGGTGCGCGCACGCTGGAGGGCATGGACAGTGCGCCGATCACCGTGCACCGGCCGTCATCGTCGGGCGGCCGACGGGTGAGCGTGCACCGGCACGGCCGGGACGAGACCCTGGGCCTGGCGTTCTCCGACCGCGACCTGGTCGTCTTCCTGGAGGCTGCGGGCATCACCGACCCGGAACTCATCCTCGACGATCCGGCCTGGGTTCAGTGGCGCGGCACCGGTGCGCACCACTGGACCGCCGACTGACCGTCGGCCCTCGGACCCGCACCCGGGTGCGCTGCGCCCCCGGACCGCCCGGCCGGCTCCTCCTCACCTCCGACGGCGCGTACGAGCCCTACGGCGACGCCGACCGTGACCTGGCCGACTACCTCACCGGCGCGCCCCGTACGTCCGCCCGGCGGCTGGTGGAGGACGCTGTCCGGCGGGCACGAGCGGTGCCCGATCCGTACGCGGACAACGCCACCGCCCTCATCGCCCACATCTGACGGACGGCCGAAGGGGCCGGGGCGGGACGGTCCCTTGACCCGACGCCAGCGGAGCCGGGCAGGTCACCCTGCCCGGCTGTGGTGGCTACTCCCAGGGGCGCGGCAGTGCGTTCCACAGGGCTCTGAGCCAGTCGGGCGGGTTGGTGAGGAACTTGTCCACGAGTCGTGACGTGATCGACCGAGCGGCGCCTTCGGCGGCGCCCTGGGCTATCGCGCCGCTCAGGCCGGCACCGGCAGCGGGCTGCTGCGGGACGGGCGCGGGGACAGGCGGCTGAACGGGCGCGGGAACATGGTCCCGGGTCATGATGCTGCTCCCTTGAGCAGAAGGAATGAGGACGGCGGACACCTGAGTGGTGTCGTCCGCGGGGGTATGCGCCGCGCGGTCGGCGGTCCTGCCGCTCTCTGCCTCAGAGCGTCCCTGTGAGGTCGTAGCCCTGGCCCAGGGTGGCGTATTCAGCGTAGCCGTGATCGGCGCGGGTGTTGCCCCGGGTGTCTGGTGCGTGGTCATCGGTACTGCCTCCAGCGTGAGTTCGACATCGAAGGCGGGACAGTGACAGGACTCAGGTGCTTACGTCTCGTCCTGGCGCGGCACGGCTTCTTCACCCCGTAGTGCCGGAAGTCAGAACCCGGACAGCAACGGCCGGGAAGAGATCTCCGTGGCACAGCGAAGGCCCGGACCGCAGGGTCCGGGCCTTGCTCAACAGGGGATAGTGGGTCGAATGCTGGTAGCAGCGTCGACGGCTTCCGTCTACTCGTGCCCTCCGTGGCGGCGGACGACCCAGTCCGGATCCCGTACGGGCACCGGCACTCGTGTCTCGGCGGCCGGGGCGCGCATGATGCGCCAACTGTTGCGCGGCGCGGTGACGACGTGGACCAGGACGACGACGCCCATCACGCCCACCGCATCCCGATCGCGGACAACTGCTCCACCCGCCCCGGCGTCAGCGTCGCGGCCCGGCTCCGCTGATTCCCGACCCACGCCCCGAGCCGGAGCTCCTGCTCCTCCTGGTCCTCGCCGACGATCCGCTCGACGTGCTTCCTCGGCACCCGCAGGTGCTTCTCACGCTCGAAGAACTGCGGGGCAGCGGCCTGGTGTACGCAGTACGGCACAGGCGTGACAATTGGTCGTCCATACGAAAAGGAGGCGGCCGGTGACGGTTCCTTGGGTGCGACGCCCGGTAGGCCCGACTCGTCTGCAGGCGTGGATGCCTTTCCAGGGCGGCTCGAACAAACGCTGGATCCTGGAAGAACTTGGTGACCGGATTCGGCCGGAGTGGAACCGCGCTGCGAGGCACTGGGAGATTGCCCGGCCGCACCTTCGAACTCTCGTGGAGTCCATGGCCATGAAGTTCGGGGAGGTCAACGTCTACATGGAGTTTTCAACGAGGCAGCGGTGTGACATGAGGTGCAGTAACGCAGTTGGAGACGATTGTGTCTGCTCCTGCATGGGTGAGAACCATGGGGGAGCGGCCTACTGGCAGCGCTGGACACTGGTCGGTGATACGACGTTGATCGGCAGCTCAGAGGTTCTAGAACGGCAGTATCTGGTGCGGCGCTCCGATTTGGTCAAGGTTGACCGCTCCGGGTTCTTCAGCAGCGGTGGGACACCCAGGTAGTCATACTCCGGCCTCTGCAACGCGCTCCGCGTCGGTCTCCCAGTTCGGATGGCGAGACCGACGCCGACGCGGTGGATCACGCAGTAGCCTCTCCTCGTATCGAGCTCAGCTGAGGAGACAGCGATGATCCCCAACACGCAGCCATATGTAGCCATATCGCAGTACGAGAGCACGACGCCCGATGGCGTCCGACACGTGAACCACTTCGAAGACCCGGTGGTCGCCTGGGACGACGAGGGTTACCCCCTCGTCGTGAGTCAGCAAGGGCTGTGCCGAGCGTCGGACCTGCCGCATTTCTCGATGCTCAGCAAGGTCTCCCGCCCGATCGGTGCCCTGCCTGCTGACGGATGGCGAGTCGAGCACACCAACGAGGATGGCACTATCTGGTCTGAACCTCTTGTCGGCTGGCTCATCAATGCCGACGGCACGCTGTCGCCGCTGGAGTCGGACGATCAAGGACGGGTTCATGACGTCTATCTTGAGTACGACCGAGGCGCCTACCGGATCTACCACCCTGACAGCGAGCGACCACTGCCTACCGGAAAGTAGAACCCTCTCGCGCCAGCGATGCCTTCATCGGCTTGTGCCCCATCCTGCAGGTCGGAGCGAACCGCGACGATAGGCAGCCCGATCGGCCAACCAACCTGAAGAGCGACTGTGCTGGCGTCCGAGCAAATAGCCGGTCATGAGCACGACGACCGCGATGACGATGGTGCCCATCACGACCACCGCATGCCGATCGCGGATAGCTGCTCCGTCCGCTCCGGGGACAGGGTCGCGGCGCGGCTTCGCTGGTTCCCGATCCAGGCCCCCAGCTTGTGTTCCCGCTCCTCGTGGTCGTCGCCGATGATCCGTTCGACGTGCTTGCGCGGTACCCGGAGGTGGCCCTCGCGCTCGTAGAACTGCTGGGCGGCCTCGTAGTTCAGCGCCCATTTGTCGGCCTGCGTACGGCGCGGGGGCGGCTTCTCGTCCTCGGCCGCGGGCTCGATCCCGAGGACCTGCTCACACATCCACTGCTGCACAGTGGTGAGGTTGTCCCAGCCGAGCCGGACCGAGCGGACCCACCGTCCGAGGTCCTCGCCCTGGTGCACGACGTCACCCGGCTCTGTCGGCAGCTCGCCGCCGACCTCCTCCAGGTGGAGCCGGACGAGGTGGAAGGCCCGCTGCCACTCCACCGCCCAGCTCGGGCACCACGACGGGTCGATGTCCTCCAGCTGCTCGCGCCGCTCGGTCGTCAGCGCCCCGGCCGACGACTCCACGCGCAGGCCCTCGGCGCGCCGCTGTTCGATCTCGGCGGCCTTCCGGGCGGCGGCCCGCGCGTTCTTCAGCCAGATCCCCACCCGGTACCCCTGGTGCGTGGCATCCAGCGGGGCCAGGAGGTGCCCGTTCGTCCCGGCCCACCCGCGCGCGGCGGACAGGCCCTCCTCCCACGCGACGTCGAAGTGCGACCACACCATGCCCAGCTTCTCCAGCTGCCTGATGCGGTCCTCGTCCATGTCCCCGCGGGCGTAGAAGCGCCGGTTGTCGGCGATCCACTGCCCCAGGGGGAAGTTCGCGAGCGAGGCCGGCCACCCGACCCCCTCCGCCTCTTCACCCTCGGGCACGCGGTACGTGAACGGCACCTTCAGGTCGCCGTGCTCGCGCGCGAAGATGACGGCCGCCTCTACCCCGCGCCGCCAGTGCTCATGCTCCGGGTTGAGCACCCGCAGGTTGATGAACGCCGCCAGCTGCGCCGGGTCGCGCGGGGTGGAGAACTTCAGCAGATTCCGCGCCGGGGTCGACGGCCCGCCGGACCCGTTCTCCTCGCCCTGGCCCTCCTTGCCCTGCGCGGCCTTCTGGACGGGCTTGTAGGCGCTGGGAGCCTGCTGTTCGGCGAGCTGCTCCACTACCCGGGCGTCGTGTGCCCTGAGCGCCTCCAGAAGCTTCGCCAGCCCGCCGAACGCCCGGGAGGTGAGCATGTTGTCCGCGGTCTCGCCGGGACCGAGCAGCACCGGCACCACGAGGGATGCGACCTTGCCCTCGCCGGGCTGCATCCGCAGCGCGCGGCCCACGGCCTGGACGAGGTCGGGCATCGAGCCACGCACGTCGGCCCAGTAGACGGAGTCGCAGTTCTTGGTGTCGACGCCCTCGCCCAGCACCTTCACCGAGCCCAGGAAGCCCTTCTCCACGACCGTGCCGTCCATCGCGATGCCGTCGGCGAACTCCCCGAGGACCCGCCGCCTGTGGCCCGGCTTGTGCTCGCCGCACAGCCAGTCCGCCCAGATCGTGCGCGGGTACAGCTCGGAGTCGGCGGCGTGCAGCTGCGCGGCGACGTCGGGAAGGCCGGCCGCGAAGGCCTCGGCCTCCTTGACGACGTGGTGGAAGACGAGCGTGCGCCGGAACCCTTCCTCCGACGACGCCTTGAGCAGCGCGGTCTGGAGCGCGGCGAGCCGCGCCCCGCGGACCTCGTCCGAGCGGCCCTCAGCGCCCAGGAGCTGCGCGGCCTGGAGCGCGGTGTCGGTGATGTCCACGCACACCACCTGGTAGGGGGCACAGATCCCCCGGTCGATCGCCTCCGAGAGGGTCAGGGTGAACGCCCTGCTGCCGAAGGGCCCGTCGGGGTCGTCTTCCATGCTCGCGACCAGCTCGCCGGGTGCGCCGGCCTCGTCCTCGTTCCCGAGCTGCCACAGGCGGGGCGTGGCGGTCATGTAGAGGCGGCGCAGGGACGGGATCTTCTGGTTGTCGTGGACGACCGCCCACGGCTTCCCGATCCGGCCCGAAACGCGGTGGGCCTCGTCCACGACGATCAGGTCCCAGGCCGCGAGGCCGCCGGCGTGTGCCCGCTCCAGCGTCCCCAGACCGAGGCTGGCGTACGTGGCGTACACGGTCACCTTGTCCAGGCCCCGCGTCCACTCCACCAGCTCGCCCACGTCCGTGGTGTTGGGGAAGGGCACCTCCTCACCCCGCAGCGAGGACACCCCGATCATCGACCCCCGGCGGCCCCCCTCGCGCCACGCGGCCTCGGTCTGGATGAGCAGATCCAGCGAGGGGACGAGCACCAGCACCCGGCCCGCACGGAGCTTCTCCGCGCTGCGGGCCGCGACCCGGGTCTTCCCCGACCCGGTCGCCATGATCACCTGCGTCCGCAGGCCCTGCTCCGGGATCATGGCAGACGACGGCCTGAGGGTGAGTGCGCGCGTGATCGCATCTACGGCCTGGCGCTGGTGCGGGTACAGGTGCCCGGTCACGCTCGGCCTCCGCGGTTCGTGCCCGCACGGCTGGGATCAGGCGGGGCAGCGGCAGCCGCCCTGCGGCGTCGGCGGTGTTCGCGCTGGGCCTGGGCGCGCGCGCATTCGCGGGTGCAGTACTTGGTGCCGGTGGTGCGGTTCTGCCCGTACTCGGCGCGACCGCGCTGGCGTACGTAGGCGCGGCGGCAGGTCTCGTTGGCGCACTCGCGGATCGTGGCCTTCTCGGCGAGGTGGTTGTAGAGCTGGAGGAAGGCCACCGACAGCACTGACGGTCGGCGCTCGGTCAGCGTATTGAGGCCGACGCTGAAGGGTGCGAGGCCGCTGCCGAGGGCTCCGCGAAGCTGGGCCAGGCGCAGCCACAGCAGGATGCTGCGCAGGTCGTCGAGGTCCCGAGGGTACGACTGGTCGTGGTCGCTGTTCGCTTCCTGCTCTTGGGCCAAGCGCTCTTCGGTGACGTCCATCTCGACGAGGTCGTCGAGACCGCCGGGCCGGCGCAGGCTCAGCCATGTGGCGATCGCTTCCTGGGCCTCGCTGACGTGGAACTGCACGAGGTCGCCATGAATCGACCACGGCCCGAACCTGGGGTGCTCGCGGTCCTCGAGGTCGCGCAGCCGCTGGAGTTCTTCCTCGTCCCAGCTGCCGGAATCGATGTCGCCGAGGTGCCCGTACCGGCTCATCCAGCCCGCCACGGTCACCAGGTCGCGGGGATCTGCCTCCATGAGCTCGCGCATATAGAAGTCCTCAGGCAGGCAGGCAGTCTCCTGTTCGAAGTCCATCGGGTTGCCGATGTCCCACACGATCCAGTCCCCATCGGCCCGCGCACCGGCGAGTGGGGTGAGTTCCGGCAGCGGGACCGGTGTCCCCGGCCAAAGCGTGGGACGAAAACGTGGGTCAGCGTATGCCGTCATGTGAGGCATCCTATCCACGAGCGCAATACGAAGAGGCAACTTTTCGTATGACGCTACCCGAACTCGGCCAAGGAGGAACCGACGTGACGCAGTGGCACCACCGCAAGTCCATCGGCGAAGCGCACGAACGAAGGCTCGCCGACGCCCTCCTGGCACGCGGCTGGACCGTCCACCCCGTCGGCCAGGGCACCTACCCACCCGCAGTACAGGACGCGCTGAGCCGCAGCCGCTCCGCACTCCGCCAGTTCCCGGACCTGATCGCCGCCCGCGGCGCCGAACTCGTCACCATAGATGCCAAGACCCGCCTCCCCTCCACCCACACCGACCGCTACGCCATCAGCGCCGCCACCCTCAACGCCGGCCTGCAGTTCACCGCCACCCACGCCCCCACCCCGCTCTACTACGTCTTCGGCGATATGAAGGTCCTCACCCCCGCGGAAGTCCTCCACTACACCGCCCACGCCTTGCGCCACCGAAGCGGCGCTTTCCACCTCGTCCGGACACACACGGCTCACACCTTCGACGAGGTGTTCGGCCGTGTCCTCCCGCCCGATGCAGCCGCATGAACCAACCACAGCACGAGCGCCCGTGCGGTCGAGCCAGCGCCCACACCCCCCGCCGCCGCGCCCCTCGGTGGGCCCTGACGGTGGGGCGGTGGTGCACCTGACCACCGTCGATGTGGCCGACGCGGACATTACGCTGCTCGCCGTGTTCGCCGACGCACTCGACCGCGCGGCCTGCCCGAGCCCCGGCCCGGAGTTTGGGACGCTGGCGGAGGCGCTGGGCGAGCTCGGTCAGGACCCCGACTGCCCGTGGCCAGTGGGAGACGGGGCCACCGTCGCCTGCTGGGTGCGGCAGGCGTTGTCGCTGGTCCTGCACTCGCCCTTCGAGGGCGCGCGCGGCGCCGCCGACCACGAGATGCTGTCCGCGGTGCTGCGGCGCGCCGGGGACGGGGACCACGTCACCCTGGACCAGGACGAGGCGGAGGCGCTCGGGCGCGTGATGCTGAGCATGGTGCGCGCGGCGTCCGGCGACCCGCCGCGGTGGCGTAGATCCGGCCTGGGCGGAGGGGCACGGCGACGACGAGCACGACAGAACCGCCGCCGTGCCCTTCGGACACCAGCTCTACGGTGGATCGGGTACACGTACCTCTATGGCGCGTGAACGGATCCGGTGGCCGGCCGTGGTGCACAGGGCCCGGGGGATCGGCGCACTGTCAGGTGATGGTGTAGGGGCGGGGGTGGCCCATCCGTTCGTAGTCCGCGGTCTGTGTGTCGGCGTGTTTCAGGGCGTGGGTGCGGCCGTGTGCTTCCAGCAGGATGACCGCGGTGCAGATGGCGACGGTGTGGATCTGGTCCAGGAGTGTGAGCTCTTCTACCGCGTGGGCGAGTCCGGTCTTCCCGGCGGTGACCCGGCGTACGGCTGCTGTCGTCGCGAGCTCGGTCTCCACGGGTGCCAGGGCCGCGGCCGTGTCGATCTCGCGCACGGTCATCGGCGGCTCGCCGAGGTCGTCGAAGAGATCGTCGTGGGTGAGGACCAGCCAGGCGAGCACGCGCTCCAGCTGGCCGGTGTCCAGGTCTGCGAGGCAGTCCGCGATCCGGGTGCGGTCCTGGGCGAGGTAGGCCCGCGTCAGGTCGGCCGCCCGCCACATCGCATCGACCATCCACGGGTCGTCTCCTATTGTCATACCGCCCCTTGTAGCGGACGTGACCCCGCGGCGGCGGACTTCCCCGCCTGATTCACCACTACGGGGCGGCGCCCACACGCAGACCCCCGCACAGCGACGGGCCTCACGGAGTCTTCCGCGCGGCCCGTCGACGTGTGCCCCAGAGGTTCACCGGCTGAGGCGGGTGCGTGGTCCCCATGCGTATTCGAGGTCGTCGAGCAGGACGTTGTCCAGCGCTTTGTTCCACTGGCTGCGGAGGCGGAAGGGGGCGGTCTCCATCCGTTCGCAGATGATCAGGCTTTCGGGCTGGCCGACGAGTGTGTAGCGGCCGTGGGAGGCGGGTGTGCTGCCCGGCCCGTACGCGCGCAGCATCTCCTGAAGGCGCGCGCGGTGCCGTTCGGCGAACGTTTCCAGGTGCCGCGGGTAGCCGTCTCGCTCGTCCTCGCGTACGGCGCCGAGGGCCACCGCCAGGATCTTGTCCGATGCCGCGGGGGCGAGGGAATCGCCCGGGCCGGCCGATGCACATGGGCACCGCTGCGCCGCCGGAGCGGTCTGTCCTCGAACACGGCGACGCGTGCGTCACTGCCGGGGGTGATCGTGGTTGCCGGTGCTGCGGTTCGCGGGCGTCGGAGCGGAGGGAATGGAGAGACTGGTTATCCGTGTACGAGCGAGGGAGCCGGAGTTGGCGAAGACGTGGACCACGACGTTGAGCGATGGTCGGCAGGTGGAGTTGCCGGGGACGATCCGTGCGATCCGCGAGGCCCTCGACGCCGAATCGGCCGCCGCGTTCATGGAGGAGGCCGAGAACGCCGGCGCGGACGAGCTGCCCGGCATCCTCGCCCGGTGGGCACTGCGGACCCCACAGGCGGAGGACCCGGGGGAGGAGGAACAGATGGCCCGGATCCGCGCCGGGGACATGGCCGGCCTCATCTACGCCGACCAGGCCGACACCTACCGGAGCGCCGGATGACCATGCGGATCGCCTACACCCCCGCCGCCGATGCCGAACTCCGCGGCCTGACGCCGGAGCGGCGCAAGGAGTTCGACCGGGACATGGCGGTGCTCGCCCGCGCCCCGTACGGCTGCGGCTCCAGCCCAGTCCGGGGTGAGCGCGACCGACGCGACGCCACGGTCGCGAACATCGCCTTCATCACCTACCTCGTCAGCGAAGCCGTCCTCACCGTCACCGTCGTCAAAGCCGTACGCCTCCCCTGAACAGCCACAGAGAACCGACTCCGCCGCCAGGTCCACGGCGCTGACCATGACCACCCGGGCCCGCGGCCGGACCAGGATTTCGTGAGGAAGCGCAGCAAGACCGCCCCCAACCCGGATCGGGCAGCGGGCGGGCTTGTTGAGGCGCTCAGGCGTCGGGGCCTTCCCGGAAGTAGTCGGGGGCGAGGTGCCGGAGGCGGTCATCTTCCTCTGCGACCGGTTCAAGGAATATGTGCAAGCCGTCATCGAAGACGCCGTGGTGGTCGTAGCTGAACCAGGAGTCCACCACCCTGTAGCGGTCGCCGTGGAGGAGCACCCCCGTTCCGACGGGAAGGTTCAGCAGGCCGTGCTCCTGTATGGACAGAACGGCTGAGTTGTTCGCTTCGTGAAAGTACGTCGGCCACTGGTAGACGCCGGGAGAATCGGCCATCTGGTCCCTCCCCATGATCGTGGGACGCTCGGTGCGCCCCTACGGGTAGATCATGCCTCGGGTTAAGCCCTCACCGATTGCCCGGGTGGAACGCGCATGTCCTCCCACCTCCCACCGACTGCGCATGACACACGATGCGCTCTCCATCTGCTCACACATGATCAGGCTTTGAGGCTCGCCGACCACGGTGCTGAACTACTTGATGGCCTTGGTCATCGATGAGACGCAGCACCGGCCACTGGCTCAGCACACTCATGCTCTCCTCCAGCACCTCCAGGACAGCTACGCAGCGAGGGCCATAGCGCACTGATCCGGAGCGCTGACAGCACCAGGCCGCGGGCGGTGCCGTGGCCGGGGCTTTGTGTGTTCTTCGTCTGCTCTGCTGGTTCTGTGGGCGGTGTCAGGCCCCCACTCCTGTAGCTAGCCGGGCCCGCGTCAGAGGGCCTTAATGGCCCTGGGGGCGTAGCCCGGGGGGCTGTTGGGCGGGGGGCTGTTGGGCGGGGGAGCGGAGCGGACCCGCCGGGAGTGCTCTGCACTCCCTCAATTCCCGTACTGGAGGCCCCACAAGCCGCATGATGAACCCGAACGCCATAGGCGCACTGCTGTCGGCTGCTCAGTCTCCTGGAGCGCAGCGGAAGGATCCGGTAACGCTCGGAGGGGGGTTTGTTGGTGTGCTGGGT
>NZ_VCLA01000030.1:24968-35666 GCF_009600885.1 Streptomyces jumonjinensis | reverse complement strand
GGGTGGGATCAGGGGGGCGAGTCGGGCGAGGAGGCTGGTGCGGTTGCCTCTGCTGAGGCGGCCGAGGAGGGTCATCGGGGCTCCCGGAGCCGTTCGGCGAAGGCGAGGAGTTCCTGGAATTGTTCGGCGAGGGAGGCGGGGCCGCCGTCGGGGTCTTTGAAGTAGAAGCCGAGTTCGGGGAGGGGGCCGGTGTGCCCGGTCTCATGGGCGCGGGCGGTGAGCCGGGCGAGGTCGAGGACGAGGGGGGCGGCGAGTGCGGAGTCGCAGCCCTGCCAGATGGTCTGGAGGATCATGCGGGAGCCGAGGAAGCCGTCGAAGGCGATGTGGTCCCAGGCGGTCTTCCAGTCGCCGAGGGCGGGGACGTCGTCGATGTGGACCTGACCTTCGGGGGTGTGGCCGAGGGTGTCGGTGAGGACGCGTTCCTTCCCCGCGTTCTTGGCGGCGGCTGCGGCCGGGTCGGCCAGGGCTGCTCCGTCTCCGCCGCCGAGCAGGTTGGCGCCGGACCATGCCCGTACGGACAGGGCGCGTTGCGCGAACATCGGGGCGAGTACGGAGCGGAGCAGCGTCTGGCCGGTTTTGCCGTCACGGCCGGCGTGGGGAAGTCCGCTGGCCGCGGCGGCTGCTTGGAGGGCGGGGGTGCGTAGCCCGGTGGAGGGGGTGAAGTCGATGAAGGGGCAGCCGGCGCGGAGGGCGGCCGCCGCGTAGAGGGAGCTGGGGGTGAGTCGTGGGGCGTCGGGCGGTGGGGGTGGTTCGGTGGTGGAGAGGTTGATGACGACGACTCGGGCGAGGGCGTGTCGTTCGCGGAAGCCGAGGATGTCGGTGGCGAAGGCGTGGATGAGTTCGTCGTCGGTGCGGGTGTCGCCGGGTTGTGGTCCGCCGGGGCGTATGTCGCGGTCGGCGGTTTCGAGTTCGGTGTGGAGGGCGCCGGCGAGTCCGTGGGGCAGGACTCCGGCGGCGGTGAGGGCTTCGGCGCGTTTGGGCAGGGGGCAGGGGGCGGTGTCGTGGCCGCCGAAGACGAGTGAGGTGAGGGCGGGGAGGCGGGAGGCCGCGAAGGGCGGGGTCTCGGTCAGCAGGCCGGTGGGCGGGTGGAGTCCTGCGGTGAGTGCCGCGCATCCGGTGATCGTGGTGGTGGCGACGGAGCCGCGTGCTCCGATGAGCCAGACCCCGGTGCGTGCCCGCTGGTGCGGTGCGGGGGTTCGGGGGGCGTTCTGGGTGGGGGTGCCGGTGGGTGTCTTCTGGTTCGACACGGGCTGTTGCCTCCCTGCCGGGGTGTTCTGGGCGATGGGTGACGGCGGGCGGGGGTATGGCGCCTCCCCGCCCGCCGTCGTCTGGGGGCGTCTAGGAAGGCAGTTGTCGGAGGGTGATGGCGCGGAAGGAGACCTGGTCGTCGGGGCCGTGGTTCTGGAGGCCGATATGGCCGTCCTTGAGGCTGCGGGCCGGGTCGGTGTTGGTGAAGTCGTTGATCTTCGTTCCGTTGAGGAAGATCTGGAGTCGTTCGCCGCGGACCGTGATCTCGTAGGTGTTCCATTGGCCGGGGGGTCGCAGTGCCCGGTCGCGGGCTTTGAGGTCGGCGGATTGGAAGCCGTAGACGGCTCCGGTGGTGCGGGCGGGGGTGTCGGTGGCGTCGATCTGGATCTCGTAGCCCTTGTTGACGGCGGACCAGGGGTCGTCGGAGGCGGGGAAGCCGACGAAGACGCCGGAGTTGTCGTCGCCGTCGAGTTTCCAGTCGAGTTTCAGGCGGTACGATCCGAGCTCTCTGGCCTGGTACCAGAGCATTCCCATGCCGCCCTGGGAGCGGAGTTCGCCGTCGTCGACGGTGAACTTTCCGGGGCCTGCCTGTTTCCAGCCGTTGAGGGTCTTGCCGTTGAAGAGGGGCCGTTCGCCGGTGGCGGGTGTGCAGTCGGCGTTGATCTGGCCGGCGGCGTAGCGGACTCCGCCCAGCAGGTGCTTGCGGAAGTCGGGTTCGGCGTAGGACTCCTTGGTGTGGCCGCCTCCGGTGTAGAAGGATCGGCCGCCGCCGTAGGTCTGGCACCAGGCGATGGGGTGGTCGCCTTTCATGGCGCCGCCGTCGTAGGTGGTCTCGTCGAGAGCGGCGAGTACGCGGGCTTGGTCGCGCGGGTTGGTGGCGTAGTCGTACCACTCGTCGGTGCGCTGCCATTCCTCACCGAGGTGCTGGGTGGCGGGGTGGGTGTGGTCTTCGACGCGTACGGTCGCGGGTTGGACGCGGGGGTGGGAGGAGAAGTAGGCGCCGACGAGTCCGCCGTAGAACGGCCAGTCGTATTCGGTGTCGGCCGCGGCGTGGACGCCCATATAGCCGCCGCCGGTGGCGACGTACTTCTCGAAGGCTCGCTGCTGATCGGCGTTGAGTACGTCGCCGGTGGTGGAGAGGAAGACGACGGCGTCGTAGCGGGCGAGGTTGCCGGTGGTGAACTGGGCGGCGGTCTCGGTGGCGTCGACGGTGATGTTGCTGCTTCTGCCGAGTTCTTCGAGGGCGGCGATGCCGGCGGGGATGGAGTCGTGGCGGTAGCCGGCGGTTTTGGAGAAGACGAGGACGCGTTTGGCGGTGCGGTCGGGCGGGCTGTGGGAGAGGGTGAAGTCGTCGATGTCGAAGAGTGCTCCGTCGCCGCCTTTGAAGACGAGGAAGAGTTCGGTGGTCTTCCGGGGGACGGATCGCAGGCGCAGATCGACGTTCTGGAAGGTCTCCCAGCCGCCGGTGACGGGTACGGGAGTGGAGCCGAGGAGGCGGCCCTTGGGGGATCCGGTCCGTACTTCGAGGAATCCGCCCGCTCCGCCGGAGGAGATCCGGGCGGTGAGCTTGGTGGCTCCGGTCAGGTTGTAGGGCTTGAAGGAGATCCAGTCGTCGTGGTGGATGTCGCCGACCGTCCTGCCGCCGTTGGCGGTGGGTTTGTCGTAGACCCGGATGCCCGATGAGCGGGTGTGGTACTCGGCTTGGCGGTGGCGTGGCTGGAGCTGTGCCTGGTCGTGGGTGGTGAGGGCGGCCTGGCCGCCGCCTCCGCCGTCGGTGTATTCGGCGTCGAGGACTCCGAAGATGTCGGCGCCCGGGTCGTGGCCGCCGTCGGAGGAGGTTTTGATGGTGCCGGTGCAGCCGATGGCGGAGGTGAGGGGGTGGCCGTGGCTGTCGTGGCCGAGGATATAGCTGACCTTGACCTTGGTGCAGTCGATGGCTCCGTCTTCGGGGTCGGTGACCTCGACCTTGAAGGGGATGTCGTCGCCGAAGCTGAAGAGGGCGCCGTCCGCGGGGAGTTCGAGGGTCACGGTGGGGGCGGTGTTGCCGACGACGACGCGTACGCTCGCGGAGCCGGTGCGCCCGGTGGGGTCCTTGGCGGTGACGGTGGCGGTGTAGGTGCCGTTCTTGCGGTAGACGTGGGTGGGGTCGGCGGCGGTGGAGGTGTTTCCGTCGCCGAAGTCCCACCGGTAGGTGAGGGGGTCGCCGTCGGCGTCGGTGGTGCCGTCGGAGGAGAAGGGGACGCGCAGGGGGGCTCTGCCGGAGGTTCTTCCGGCGGTGGCTTCGGCGACGGGTGAGCGTCCGCCGGTGGCGTTCTCGATACGGTAGAGGGCGGAGTTGTGGTCGCCGCCGAACCAGGCGGTTCCGTAGTCGAGGACATAGAGCGCGCCGTCCGGCCCGAAGGCCATGTCCATGACCTGGGTGCCGCTCCAGGGGAGCGGGTTGATGGCGGTGACGGCGCCGTCCGTGCCCTGTTCTATCCGTTTGATCCAGCGGCGGCCGAACTCACCGGCGAAGAAGTCCCCGTCGTATGCCTCGGGAAATTTCACTGGGGAGGGGTTGGCGGGGTCGTAGCGGTAGACGGGCCCGCCCATGGGGGATTCGGAGCCGGAGCCGAACGCGGGAAGTGAGCCGCCGTCGTAGGGGATCCACGCCTTCTCCGCGGGCGGGAGATCGGTGAGCCCGGTGTTGTGGCGGGAGTCGTTCTTCGGGGCGGCGCAGTCGAATCGGTCGCCGGATCTCCCGGTGGCGAAGTCGTAGTCGACATAGGGTTCGCCCGCGACATTGCAGTACGGCCAGCCGAAGTTGCCGGGCTTGGTGACGCGTACGAAGCCGACGGTGCCTGCGGGGCCGCGCGCGGGGTCGGCGGCGCCGGCGTCGGGACCGTAGTCGCCGACGTAGAGATGTCCGGTCTTCTGGTCGACGCTGAAGCGGAAGGGGTTGCGGAAGCCCATGGCGTAGATCTCGGGCCGGGTCTTGGCGGTGCCGGGCGCGAAGAGGTTTCCGGCGGGGATGGAGTACGAGCCGTCCGCGGCGACCTTGATGCGCAGGATCTTGCCGCGCAGGTCGTCGGTGTTGCCCGAGGTGCGGCGGGCGTCGTAGGCGGGGTTGCGGCCGGGGCGTTCGTCGATGGGGGTGAAGCCGTCGGAGGCGAAGGGGTTGGTGTCGTCGCCGGTGGAGAGGTAGAGATTGCCCTGGGCGTCGAAGTCGATGTCTCCGCCGACGTGGCAGCAGATGCCCCGGGTCGCCGGCACATCGATGATCTTCTTCTCGCTGGCGTTGTCGAGGGTGCCGTCCGGTTTGAGGACGAATCGGGAGAGCCGGTTGACTCCGTCGAACTTCGCGAATTCGGCGGGGGTTCCCTCGTTGGGGGCGTCGCCCGCCGGGGTGTTCATCGGTGGCGCGTAGTAGAGATAGACGAAACGGTTCTGCCGGAATCCCGGATCGATGCCGATGCCCTGGAGGCCCTCTTCGTCGTGGGTGTAGACGGGGATGCTGCCGACGACCCGGGTGGCGCCCGCGCTGTCGGTCATCCGCAGCTCGCCGCCGCGGGAGGTGTGGAGCACACTGCGGTCGGGCAGTACGGCCAGCGATATCGGCTCGCCCGTCTCGGCGGCGCCCTTGGCGAGGGTGACCTGCTGGAAGTCCTCGGCCGCCGCCTTGTCCGCCGCCTTGTCCGCTGCGGCCTTGTCCGCCACGGCCTTGTCCACAGCGGACCCGGCTGGGGCGGCCCCAGCAGCGGAGGCGCCGGGCGAGGTGAGAGTGAGGGAAGCAGCCGCGAGAAGGGCGCCGGTGAACAGGGCGAGCGTTTTCCGCGCCACCGTCCTTCTCTTCTTCGCGGCCGGGTTCGGGTACCGGTGAGGGTGCACGTGTCTCCTCCGGGATCGACCGGGCGAGCGGGCGAGGTGCCGTGTGAACCGGAGTGCGCCGTCACACCGGGACCACCTGGGTGCTGAACACATCTGGGACGGTAGACGGGTTCGTCCGGAACGGAAAGCCCTTGTGCGGTGCTGGAGTTCACTTCTTCCCACCTCAGGACAAAGGCGGGTCGGCGCAGGCCGGACCGGCCCGGCGGCGGACCTGCCCGCCGGGCTCCGACCTGCCCTGATCCGTCAGAAGCGCCCTAGTCGCGGCTCCCGAAAGCCGCGTCGAAGGAGGCGGCGGGCGGGTCGAAGTCGAACTGCTTCAGATGGGCGAGCGCGCGCGGCGCACCGGTCAGCCGGTCCATTCCGGCGTCCTCCCACTCCACCGACACCGGGCCGTCGTATCCGATCGAGCGCAGCATCCGGAAGATGTCCTCCCAGGGCACGTCGCCGTGGCCCGCCGAGACGAAGTCCCAGCCGCGCCGAGGGTCGCCCCAGGGCAGATGCGAGCCGAGCCGGCCGTTCCGGCCGTCCAGCCGCTTACGCGACTCCTTGCAGTCGACGTGGTAGATCCGGTCCCGGAAGTCGTAGAGGAAGCCCACCGGGTCGAGGTCCTGCCAGACGAAATGGCTGGGGTCGAAGTTGAGCCCGAAAGCGGGGCGGTCGCCGACGGCGGCGAGGGCGCGTTTGGTGGTCCAGTAGTCGTAGGCGATCTCTCCCGGATGCACCTCGTGGGCGAAGCGCACCCCTTCGGCGTCGAAGACGTCGAGGACCGGGTTCCAGCGCTCGGCGAAGTCGGCGTAGCCGCGGTCGGTCATCGACTCGGGCACGGGCGGGAACATGGCGACCAGATGCCAGATGGACGAGCCGGTGAATCCGATGACGGTGTTCACCCCGAAGGCGGCGGCGGCCCGTGCGGTGTCCTTGAGCTCGGCGGCGGCCCGCTGCCGTACGCCTTCGGGTTCGCCGTCGCCCCAGATCCGGGCGGGCAGGATGCCCTGGTGCCGTTCGTCGATGGGGTGGTCGCAGACGGCTTGGCCGACCAGATGGTTGGAGATCGCCCAGCACTTCAGGCCGTACTTCTCCAGGAGCGCGTGCCGGCCCGGCAGATAGGCGGGGTCGGCGAGTGCTCGGTCGACTTCGAAGTGGTCGCCCCAGCAGGCCAGTTCCAGCCCGTCGTAGCCGAAGTCGCGGGCGAGCCTGCACACCTCCTCCAGCGGCAGATCGGCCCACTGGCCGGTGAAGAGCGTGAACGGACGTGGCATGGAGTCCTGCCTCCCTCGATCCGGGTGTGTACGGGGTGACGCCCCGCCCCTCACCGCCCCGCCGGGGCGGTGCTACGCGCCGCCGGTCCGGTGCGGCGGGCCGGCCGGTGGCGGTACGGGGGTGTGGACGGCGTTGTTCTGGGCGCTGTGCTCCACCGCGGCGAGCACCCGCTGCACCTGGAGTCCGTCCGCGAACGACGGGTCGGGGCGCTGTCCCCGGGCGATCGCCGCGATCAGATCGTGTGCCTGGTGGGTGAAGGTGTGCTCGTAGCCGAGGGCGTGGCCGGGCGGCCACCATGCCCGAAGATACGGATGTTCCGCTTCGGTGACCAGGATGCGCCGGAAGCCGGATGAGGTGACGGGCTCGGTGTGGTCGTGGAAGGAGAGTTCGTTGAGGCGTTCCAGATCGAAGGCGAGTGAGCCTCGTTCTCCGTTGATCTCGAAGCGCAGCGCGTTCTTACGGCCGGAGGCCATCCGGGTCGCTTCGAAGGAGGCGAGCGCTCCGGAGGCGAGCCTGCCGTGGAAGAGGACCGCGTCATCGACGGTGACCGGTCCGTGCTCGACCGTGCCGGGCGGCCCGCCGGAGGAGCCGGAGGAGCCGGAGGAAGCAGAGGAACCCAGGGAATCAGGGGAGCCGGAGGAACCCGGAGAACCAGAGGCACCAGAGGAACCCGGGGCGGCCAGGACCGGCAGCAGCGGCCGTTCCCGTACAAAGGTCTCGGTGAGCGCGCTCACCCCGGTCAGCGGCTCGCCCGCCAGATGCTGGGCGAGGTCCACGATATGCGCGCCGAGGTCGCCGAGGGCCCCGGATCCGGCATGTCTGCGCTGGAGCCGCCAGGTCAGCGGGGCGAGCGGGTCGACCAGCCAGTCCTGGAGATAGGTGAAGCGCAGATGCCGCAGCGTGCCGAGGCGGCCTTCGGCGATCAGCCGCCGGGCGTGGGCGACGGCCGGGACGCGCCGGTAGTTGAAGCCGACCATCGCCGCCTGTCCGCGCGCTCCGGCCCGTTCGGCTGCCGCCGCCATCGCCTCCGCCTCGGCGACCGTGTTGGCCAGCGGTTTCTCGCACAGGACATGCTTGCCCGCCTCCAGTGCCGCGATGGCGATCTCCGCATGGAGGTCGCCCGGGGTGCAGATGTCGACCAGTTGCACATCGTCCCGGGCGACGAGGTCGCGCCAGTCGGTCTCCACCGCGGCCCAGCCGAGCCGGCCCGCCGCGCTGCGCACGGCCCGCGGGTCCCGGCCCGCGATGGCGGCGAGCACCGGGCGCATCGGCAGATCGAAGACGCGGGACACGGTCCGCCACCCCTGCGAGTGGGCGGCTCCCATGAACGCGTATCCGACCATGCCGACGCCGAGTTCCGGCGGCGCGGTCCCACTGTCCCTCTGTTCCATACGGATCCTCCTCGTCGGTCTGCTCGGTGGGGGCGACCGGGCCGGTCAGCTGAAGCCGGTGGGCAGGTACTGGTCGACGTTGTCCTTGGTGACGACGGCGGAGTACAGGGTGATCGAGGCCGGGATCTCCAGTTCGGACATCCCGCCGATGCCCTTGCCCTGGGCGACGGCGCGGGCGATGTCGATCGCGGAGGCCGCCATCGTCGGCGGGTAGAGCACGGTGGCCTTCAGTACGCTGTCGTCGGCCTTGATGGCGTCCATCGCGGACTTGGCCCCGGCCCCGCCGACCATCAGGAAGTCCTTCCGTCCGGCTTGGGCGATGGCGCGCAGGGCGCCCACTCCCTGGTCGTCGTCGTGGTTCCACAGGGCGTCGAACCGGCTCTGCGCCTGGAGCAGCTGAGCCATTTTGGCCTGGCCTGACTCGACGGTGAAGTCGGCGGCCTGCCGGGCGACTTTCTTGATGTTGGGGTAGTTCTTGAGGGCGTCGTCGAAGCCCTGGGTGCGCTGTTTGGTGAGTTCGAGGCTGTCGACGCCGGCGAGCTCGATGACCTTGGCGTCGGCTTTGTCCTTGAGTCGCTCGCCGATGTACCGGCCGGCGTTGAGGCCCATGCCGTAGTTGTCGCCGCCGATCCAGCAGCGGTATGCCTGCGGGGAGGCGAAGACCCGGTCGAGGTTGATGACGGGGATGCCCTCTCGCATGGCCTGGAGGCCGATCTGGGTGAGGGCCTTGCCGTCGGCGGGCAGGATGACCAGGACATCGACCTTTTTGTTGATGAGGGTCTGGACCTGGCCGATCTGGGCGGCGGTGTCGTTGGAGCCCTCGGTGATCTCCAGGGTGACGTCGTCGTATTTCTTCGCCCGCGACCGGGCGTTGTCGTTGATGGCGTTGAGCCAGCCGTGGTCGGCCTGGGGTCCGGCGAAGCCGATGGTGACGGCTTTGCCGGGCTTGTCGCCGGAGATGGGCGCCTGGTCGCCAGTGGTCCCGGTGTTCTCAGTGCTCTCGGTGTCCTTGGTCTTCTTCGGCTCATTGCTGGTGCAGGCGGTGAGCAGAGCGCCGGCGGAGACGGCCGCGGTGCCGAAGAGGAGTCCTCTGCGGCTGGGGATCGGGTTCTGCGGCATGACGGAACCAGCCCTTCGGGGGGGGGTCGGAGGGGGACACGGCGGGGACGGGGCGGGACGGGAGGGTGTCGGGGGGGGCGGAGAGGGAGGTCAGCCGTCGCCGCGGCCCCGCAGGGTGCGGTGCTGGATCAGCACGGCGGCGACGATGATCGCGCCCTTGGCGATCTGCTGGACGGCGCTCTCCAGATTGTTGAGCGCGAAGATATTGGTGATGGTGGTGAAGATGAGCACGCCGAGCACCGAGCCGACGATGGTGCCCCGGCCGCCGCTGAGCAGGGTTCCGCCGATGATGGCGGCGGCGATGGCGTCGAGTTCGTAGAGATTGCCGTTGGTGTTCTGGCCCGAGCCGGAGAGCACGATGAGCATGAAGGCGGCGATTCCGCAGCAGAGCCCGGAGAGCAGATAGAGGCCGAGCCGCTGGCGGCGTACGTCGATGCCGGCGAGCCGGGCGGCTTCCGCGTTGCCGCCCACGGCGAGGGTGCGCCGGCCGAAGGTGGTGCGGTTCAGCAGCAGCCAGCCGATGACGACGACGGCCGCGAAGACCAGCACCAGCGGGGGGACGCCGAGGACATGGGCGTCCTTGACGCCGAGGTCGAGCACGGAGGGGACGGTGACGATCTGGGTCTTGCCGTCCGTGATCTCCAGGGCGAGTCCACGGGCGGAGGCGAGCATCGCGATGGTCGCGATGAAGGGCACCATCCCCCCGTAGGCGATCAGCAGACCGTTGACCAGGCCGCAGCCGAGGCCGACGGCGACGGCGGTGAAGAGGATTCCCGCGAAGCCGTACTCCTGGGTGGCCACCGTGGTCGCCCACACCGAGGCCAGGGCGACGATCGCCCCCACGGAGAGATCGATGCCGCCGCTGGTGATGACGAACGTCATGCCGACGGTGACGACGCCGATGACGGACGCCTGGGTCAGCACGAGCTGGAGATTGCTGGTGGCGAGGAATTCCTCGGGCCGGGTGACGCCGCCCACGACGATCAGGGCGGCGAGCACGCCGAGCAGCGACAGATTGCGGACATCGGCGCGCGGCCTGGGCAGGATCCGCCGCCCGCCGCCCGCGGTCGTCTTCGCCAGGTCCACGGGGGCGTCCTGCTGCGCCGGGGAGGATGGCTGCGTCATGCCGGCGGGCTCCCTTCCATCACAAGGTCGAGTACGCGGTGCTCGTCGAGTGCGCGGGCGTCGGCCGTGTGCACGACGCTGCCCTCGCGCAGCACCAGCACCCGGTCGGCGAGGCCCAGCACTTCGGGCACTTCGCTGGATACGAGAAGTACGGCGAGGCCGTCGTCGGCCAGGGCACGGATCACCGCGTAGAGCTCGGCGCGCGCTCCCACATCGACGCCCCGGGTGGGCTCGTCGAGCAGCAGCACCTTGCAGCCGCGCAGCAGCCAGCGTGCCAGGACGGCCTTCTGCTGGTTGCCGCCGGAGAGGGTGCGGACGGGGGTGTCGGGGTCGTCCGGGCGCAGGGAGAGCTCTCGGGCGGCCCGCCGGGCGGCGGCGTGTTCGGCGGCGCGGTCGATCCAGCCGCCCCGGGAGAAGCGGGAGAGACAGGCGAGGGTGATGTTGCGGGTGACGGATTCGGTGAGCAGCAGGCCCTGGGCCTTGCGTTCCTCGGGGGCGAGGCCGATGCCCGCGCGGACGGCGGAGCGTACGCTGCCGGGGCGCAGCGGCGCCCCGTCGACGAGGACGCGTCCGGCGGTCGGTCTGCGGGCGCCGTAGATCGTCTCCAGGATCTCGGAGCGGCCGGAGCCGACGAGCCCGGCGAGGCCGACGACGTCACCGGGGCGGAGTTCGAGGTCGAGGGGGGCGA
>NZ_VCLA01000030.1:18024-24573 GCF_009600885.1 Streptomyces jumonjinensis | reverse complement strand
GGGGGGAAGACGTAGGCGACGTCCCGCCCGGTCATCAGGGAGACGATGTCATGGGTCGGGGTGGTCTTGGCGGGCAGTCCCCGGGCGACGGCGCGGCCGTCTTTGAGGACGGTGACCTGGTCGCCGATCCGGCGGATCTCTTCGAGGCGGTGGGAGATGTAGACGACGGCGACGCCGTTCGCGGTCAGCTCGCCGACGATGCGGAAGAGGTTGCCGACTTCGTCGGGGTCGAGGGCGGCGGAGGGTTCGTCCATGACGATGAGGCGTGCGTCGTGGGAGAGCGCGCGGGCCATGGAGACGATCTGCCGCTGGGCGGCGGGGAGTTCGCCGACGCGCCGTGCGGGGTCGATCTCGGGGTGGCCCAGCCGGGTCAGCAGCCGGGCGGTGGCGGCTCGGGCGTCTTTGCGGCGCAGAAGGAATCCGGCGGTGGTGGGTTCATGGCCGAGGTAGACGTTCTCGGCTACGGAGACCTCGGTGACCAGGTCGAGTTCCTGGTAGATGGTGGCGATGCCGAGCCGCATGGCGGCGATGGGCGAGCCGGGGGAGATCTCCTCGCCGCGCCAGGTGATGGTGCCGCCGTCGGGCCGGTGGGCTCCGGCGAGCACTTTGATCAGGGTGGACTTGCCCGCCCCGTTCTGTCCGAGCACGCAGTGGACAGAGCCGGCCCGGACCTCCAGGTCGACGCCGGCGAGCGCGCGGACGCCGGGGAAGGATTTGGTGATGCCGGACATGGTGAGCAGGGGTGGTTCCGGTGCCATGGCAGATCCCCTCGGCGGATACGGCCGTTGAGCGATGTCGCGGAGGTGCGCGATGTGGAGGTGCGCGGTGCGGGAGTACGCGATGTGGAGATGCGCGGTGCGGAGGTACGCGGTTCGGGAGTACGCGGTGCGGTACGCGTCTGGTGTGCGCGGGGGCACTCATGAGGGTGGTGCTTCGGCCCGCCCGGAGGGCGTGCCGCCCGCCGGCCATGGGGAGGACGGCCGGCGGGCGGCGCGGTCGATGCGGGGACGGGGGCGCGGGGTTACGGAGGTACGGGGGCGGGGTTTCAGGGAGCGGTGCGGTGCGGTACAGGGACGGGGGTACGGGGGCGGGTGGCTCCCCGGCACGGGGATGGGCCGGTCAGGCCGGGGAGAACAGATGGTCGCTGATGAGCCGGGCCGCGCCGGTCACCCCGGCGACCTGCCCCAGCTCGCCCAGCACGATGGGCAGATTGCCGGTCGCGAGCGGCAGCGACTGGCGGTAGACCTGGGTCCGTACGCTCGCGAGGAGGGTGTGGCCGAGCCCGGTCACACCGCCGCCGATCACCACGAGCCCCGGGTTGAAGAAGCTGACGAGTCCGGCGATGACCTGGCCGACGCGGTTGCCGCCCTCGCGGATGAGTTCGAGTGAGGTGGTGTCGCCCGCCGCCGCGGCGGCGGCCACATCGACGGCGCTGAGCTGTCCGGCCCGCTCAAGGCGCTCGGCGAGCTCCGGGGAGCGGCCGGAGCGGGCGGCCTCCTCGGCGTCGCGGGCGAGCGCCGCACCGCTGAAGTGGGCCTCCAGGCAGCCCTGGTTGCCGCAGGCGCAGGGGCGGCCGTGGGGGTCGACCTGGATATGGCCGATATCGCCCGCGCTGCCGGTCGTGCCCCGGTAGACGGCGCCGCCGACGACGATGCCGCAGCCGATGCCGGTGCCGATCTTGACGCAGAGGAAGTCGGCGACGGAGCGGGCCACGCCCGCGTGCTGCTCCCCCATGGCCATCAGGTTCACATCGTTGTCGACCATGACGGGGCAGCCGAGGTCCTGGCTGAGGGCCTCGCGGACGGGGAAGCCGTCCCAGCCGGGCATGATCGGGGGTGCGACCGGCACTCCTTCGGGGAAGCGGACCGGTCCGGGCACTCCGATGCCCGCGCCGTCGAAGCCCTCGGCGAGTCCGGTGGCCTTGAGCTTGGCCGCCATCGACAGCGCCTGTTCGAAGACCGCGACCGGTCCCTCCCGTACGTCCATGGGGTGGTTGAGGTGACCGAGCACCTCCAGTTCGGCGTTGGTGACGGCGACGTCGATGGAGGTGGCGCCGATGTCGATGCCGAGGAAGCGCAGTCCGGGGGCGAGCCTGATGTTGTGGGAGCGGCGTCCGCCACGGGATGCGGCGAGTCCGTCGGCGACGATGAGTCCGGTGTCCAGCAGCCGGTCGACCTCGACGGCCAGTTTGGAGCGGGAGAGGTCGACCAGATCACCGAGCTGGGCCCGGGAGTTGGGCCCCCCGTCGCGCAGCAGTCTGAGCAGCCGCGCCTGGTGCGCGTTCGCCGGTCGTGCGGTCATCCGCCTCAACTGCCCCTCCCCTCCCCCGGCCTGTGGCATGGGGAACCCGTTTGGTTCTCACTGATCGGGCTTTCGATGGGAACGTAGCAGCGCTTTCACCGAGTGGGAAGAACTTGCGCAGAGTTCCAGCACAACTTCTTCCTCACTCGGGACAAAGAAAGGGGCGGCCCGGGCGTGCCGTCAGGTGTCAGTCCCGGTCGGCCGTCGCGTGTCGGCCCCGGTCGGACATCAGATGTCAGTCCCTGCCGGCCGTCGCGTGTCGGCCCCGGCCGGACGTCAGACGTCAGTCCCTGCCGGCCGTCGCGTGTCGGCCCCGGTCGGACATCAGACGTCAGTCCCTGCCGGCCCCGTCAGGGCCTCTCTGAGCCGGTCGAGGAACACCCGCTGGCCCGTCACCAGCTTCGAACGGGCGTCGTCGACGCCGAACCACCCCGCGCGGTCGATCTCGGGGAACTGCTCCATCCGGCCGGAGTGCGGAGGCCACTCCATGGTGAAGGTGCCGGGCGCCATCAGGGAGAGGTCGAGATCGGCCGCGAGGGCCCAGATGGTGACGATCTTGCCGTTCGACTGGCGGGCCTCACCGAGGGGAAGCCACTGACCGGCGGGCGGCGCGAGCCCGAGCTCCTCCTCGAATTCCCTGCGCGCCGCGGCCATCGGCTCCTCCTCCGGGGTGTACTGCCCCTTCGGCACCGACCACGCCGCGTCGTCCCGGTCCTCCCAGTACGGCCCGCCCATATGGCCGATGAGGACCTCGATGTTCTCGTCCCGGCCGCGGAACAGCAGCAGTCCCGCGCTTCTCACAGCTGCCATGGCGTCCAGTCTGCCCTCTCTCCGGGGGCGGCGGACGCCGCGGGCCCGATCGCGGGACCCGCGCCCGGTCGCGTCCGGCCGCGGGCGGGGGGAGCGGCTCAGGGGCAGCGTACGATCTGGCCCGCGTAGGAGAGGTTTCCGCCGAAGCCGAAGAGCAGCACCGGGTCGCCCGATTCGATCTCCCCGCGCTCCACCAGCTTGGCGAGCGCCAGCGGGATCGAGGCGGCAGAGGTGTTGCCAGACTCCACGACATCGCGGGCGATGATCGCGTTCACCGCGCCGATCTTCTGGGCGACGGGCTCGATGATCCGCAGATTCGCCTGGTGCAGCACGACCGCGGCCAGCTCGTCGGGGCGCACGCCGCCCCGCTCGCAGACCTTGCGGGCGATGGGCGGCAGCTGGGTGGTGGCCCAGCGGTAGACGGACTGGCCCTCCTGGGCGAACCGGGGCGGGGTGCCCTCGATCCGTACGGCGTGTCCCATGGCGGGAACCGATCCCCACAGCACCGGGCCGATCCCGGGCTCCCCGTCCCCGGGCACCGCCTCGACCACCGCGGCGCCCGCGCCGTCGCCGACCAGCACACAGGTGGAGCGGTCGCTCCAGTCGGTGACGGCGGTCATCTTGTCGGCGCCGATCACCAGCACCCGGGCGGCCGAGCCGGCCCGTACCGCGTGGTCGGCGGTGGCGAGGGCGTGGGTGAAGCCCGCGCAGACCACGTTCAGGTCCATCACGGCGGGCGATTCCATCCCGAGCCGGGCGGCGACCCGGGCGGCCGTGTTCGGCGAGCGGTCGATCGCCGTGGAGGTGGCGACCAGGACCATGTCGATGTCCCCGGGGCTCAGCCCGGCGGAGGCCAGCGCCTTGGCCGCCGCGTGGGCGGCGAGTTCGTCGACCGGCTCGTCGTCCGCGGCCCGGTGCCGGGTCTCGATGCCCACCCGGGAGCGGATCCACTCGTCGCTGGTGTCGACCAGGGCGGCCAGATCCTCATTGGTGAGCACCGTGGCGGGCTGGTAGTGCCCGAGTGCGGCGATACGTGAGCCGGTCATATGAGGATTCCCTCCGTGCGGGCGGTCGAATGACCCAGTGTTCGTTGCTACCACTCGGTACGACGGCGCGCGATCCGACAGGATTCGGACCCTGGATTCTGTAGCTTCCCGAGGGGTGCAGGAGTCTATGCGGCCTTTGTCCTGTCCCATACATGTGTACGACGGCGTCGGCTGCATGCGTACGACGGCGTCGGCTCCGCCGGGAACGGCCATACGGGAGAATGAGGCGGTCCGGGCCACCTCACCGCACGAATCGGAAATGATCACCATGGGACGGGTCACCGAACGCCGCCGCACCATCCGCATCCGGGACGGCGTGGCCTCGGCCCGCCCCGACACCCTGGCGGCCGAGGAGCCGCTGGAGATCAGGCTGGCCGGAAAACCACTGGCGGTCACCATGCGCACCCCCGGCGACGACTTCGCCCTCGCCGCCGGGTTCCTCGTCAGCGAGGGAGTGATCCGGGCGGCGGACGACGTGCGGTCGATCGCGTACTGCGCCGGGGCGACCACGGACGGTGTGAACACGTACAACGTGGTGGACGTGTCGCTCGCGCCGGGGGTGGCGGTGCCGGACTTCGGTCTGGAGCGGCATGTCTACACCACGTCGTCGTGCGGTCTCTGCGGCAAGACCAGTCTCGACGCCGTCCGGACGACCGCCCGCTTCCCGATCGCCGACACTCCCCCGCTCCGCGTCGCTCCGTCGCTGCTCGCGGCGCTCCCCGACCGGCTGCGGGCGGCGCAGCGCGTCTTCGACCGGACGGGCGGGCTGCACGCGGCGGCCCTCTTCTCGGAGGAGGGCGAGCTGCTCGACGCCCGGGAGGACATCGGCCGGCACAACGCGGTGGACAAGCTGATCGGCCGGGCGTTGCAGAACGGCGGGCTGCCGCTGTCCCGGGCGATTCTGATGGTGTCGGGGCGGGCGTCGTTCGAACTGGTGCAGAAGGCGGTGATGGCGGGCGTCCCGATGCTCGCGGCGGTCTCCGCGCCGTCGTCGCTCGCGGTCGATCTGGCGGCCGGGAGCGGGCTGACGCTGGTCGGTTTTCTGCGCGGTACGACGATGAACGTGTACGCGGGCGATGAGCGCATCGCCCTCGACGGCGCGGTCTGAGCGGGGCGCCGCCCGCGCCGCCTCCGCCGCCCGTTTCCGTAGCGGGCGCTCCGGCTGCCGTATGCCCTCGCCCGGCTGCCGTACGCCCGTTTCAGCGGCGGGCGGCCGGGGCGGGGATGGTCTGGAGCAGCAGCGTGGCGGGCGGTTCGCTCAGTCCCGGGCCGCCCGCGAGGGCCCAGGCCACGATGTCATCCAGGGCGTCGTCGTCGAGCGCCCAGCCGATCCAGGCGGCGCGTGCGCCCCGGCGGCGGCCTTCCGTGGAGGGCTGAACGACGATCACATTGGCCTGGCCGCAGGGCCCGAGGCAGTCGGTCGTCCGTACCTCGATACGGCCCCGGGAGGCCGCCGCGGCCTCGCGCAGCCGGGTGAGCTGTCCGTCGTGGTCGGTGCCCGGGTGCTTGCGCGCGTCTCCGCAGCAGCAGCCGCGGCAGACGACGAGGGTGCAGGGGCGGGTGCGGAAGGGGCGTATCGCAGACGTGGTCACGGGATGATCGTCTCAGCTCGGCTCACCCCCGGGGCATGAGCCCGGCCCCTGGCCGCGGCCACCGCAAAGGCATGGGCCTTCCCCTCCGGGTTCGGCCGGCCGAGGGTGTGTGCCCCGTACGGGTTCCGTGGAGATTCCACCCCGGCTCGCTTACTCCGCGGTCAGAAATCCGTCCTTCCCTTCCCCATGTGACCGGATTTCTGTCTCTGCCCTGTGGTGTCGCCATTCGTCCATAGTTCGCCGATGCCCGTGTGGCGCATTCCCCGGTGGGGTAGCGTCGCGGCGCTGTGCGGAGCACCACAAGGAGCAGGCCCTTGCGCGAGTTCACTGTCCGTCCCCTGGACGCGGCCCCTCTGTTCGGTGGACTGGCCGACGCGGTATTCGATCATGCCGCGCACGATCCGGCCCATGTGGTGCTGGGCCGGAAGGATCCGGCGGGCCGCTGGCGGGATGTGAGCGCGGCCGAGTTCTGCGACGAGGTGCTCGCTCTGGCCAAAGGATTACTCGCCAGCGGCGTCCGGTTCGGCGACCGGGTCGCGCTGATGTCCCGTACCCGCTATGAGTGGACGCTCTTCGACTTCGCGATCTGGACGGTCGGCGCGCAGTCGGTGCCCGTCTACCCCACGGCCTCCGCCGAACAGGTCCTGTGGACGCTGTACGACGCCGAGGTCTCGGCCTGTGTGGTGGAGCACGAGGACCATGCCATGACCGTCGGCTCGGTCATCGACCGGCTGCCGCTGCTGAAACGACTGTGGCAGGTCGACGCCGGGGCGGTGGGGCAGCTGGTCGAGTCCGGCGCG
>NZ_VCLA01000030.1:0-17499 GCF_009600885.1 Streptomyces jumonjinensis | reverse complement strand
CTGTGTGATCACCCACGCCAATCTGATGTTCGAGACCGACACCCTCACCGGCCGCTGGGAGTCCCTCTTCCGCTCCCGGCCCGGCGAGGATCCGGCCACCCTGCTCTTTCTGCCGCTGGCGCATGTCTTCGGCCGGATGGTGGAGGTCGCGGCGGTCCGCAGCGGGGTCCGGTTCGGGCATCAGCCGCTGCTGCGGACGGATGTGCTGCTGCCGGATCTGGCCGCGTTCCGGCCGACGTTCTTCCTCGCCGTCCCCTATGTCTTCGAGAAGCTCTTCGACACGGCCCGGCGGCGGGCCGAGGCCGAGGGCAGGGGCGGCGTGTTCGACAAGGCCGTGGAGGTGGCGGTGAGCTACGCGGAGGCGCGGGAGCACCGGGCGTTCGGTCTGGGCCCCGGGCCCTCCACGGGGCTGCGGGCCCGGCACCGGTTCTTCGACCGGGCGGTGTACGGCAAGCTGCGCGAGGCCATGGGCGGCCGGGTACGTTACGCGATGTCCGGCGGCTCGGGCCTGGACCGGCGGCTGGGGCTGTTCTTCGAGGGCGCGGGGGTCCGTGTCTTCGAGGGGTACGGGCTGACCGAGTCGACGGCCGCCGCGACCGCGAATCCCCCGGAGCGCCCCCGCTTCGGCACGGTCGGCCTGCCGATTCCCGGGACCACGGTCCATATCGCCGAGGACGGCGAGGTGTGGCTGCACGGCGCGCATGTCTTCGCCGGGTATCTCGGCGATCCGGGGGCCACCGGCGCGGTGCTGCGCGACGGCTGGCTGGCGACGGGCGATCTCGGCTCGCTGGACGACGACGGCTATCTGACGATCACGGGCCGTAAGAAGGAGACGCTGGTGACCTCGGGCGGCACCAGCGTCTCGCCGCTCGGCCTTGAGGAGCGGGTCCGCGCCCATCCGCTGGTCGCGCAGTGCATCGTGGTCGGCAACGACCGCCCGTACATGGCGGCGCTGGTGACCATCGACCAGGAGGCGGTGGAGCACTGGCTCCGTATGCAGAACCGTCCGCCGCTGCCTCCGGTGGAGCTGGTGCGGGACCCGGGTCTGGAGGTGGAGATCCGGCGGGCGGTGATCGCCGCGAACACCCGGGTGTCGCAGGCGGAGTCGATCCGTACGTTCCGGATTCTGGCGCATCCCTTCAGCGAGGAGCACGGGCTGGTCACTCCGTCGCTGGAACTGAAGCGCCGGGCGATCGAGACGGCGTACGCGGACGAGGTGGACGCGCTCTACCGCCGCCCCACCGTCTGACGGGCGTCCCCGGCCCCGCGTGCGCCCCGGGAATTGTCCGGTGAAGGCGTCTCGCGGGGCGTGCCCCGTGGCTAGGCTGTCGGGCAATCCGCGCCACTGATTCCTGCTTGGGGGAACCCGCACTATGACCGAGGTCAGGGTCGAGACCGAAGTGCTCGATGCCGCAGGCAGCCGCCGGATCGCCACCAGTGCGCGGGCGACATGCCCTCTCGGGGAGTGCGGGACCGGGGTGGAGGCGGCGATCCTTCAGGCGTCCGAGACCGCTCGGCGTTCGCTGGACCGCACTCCGGAGCGGGACGGCTGGCAGATCTCCGGCATGGAGGTGACCTTCGGGCTCACCCCGGCGGCCGGGGGCGGGGGGTCGCCGTCCCCGGCGGCGGTCCCCTTCGAGGTGCAGCTCACCGTGGAGCGGCTTCCGGGCATGCCGTAGTCGCCCGGCGCACGGCCCCGGGGCGGGTCACGGGATCCGCCCCGGGTCCGGCCCGGTCAGCGCCGCCCGGCGACGCTATCCCCGGTCGAGATAGTCGAGGTTGGGTGCGCCGTTCGCGGTGGTCGCGGATACCCGGATGGTGTTGGCTCCCGCCTGGAGCGGGACGGTGAGGGTGGCGTCCGTCCAGTTGGTCCAGGTCCCGGTGGAGTCGAAGGCCCGGCCCGCCGCGACGACCGTCCCGTTCACGGAGACATCCATCGGACGTCCCTGAGCCGTCCCGTTGGCGTACCGCACGGTGACCGGAGCGCTCCGGGCCGAAGCCGACTCCACCGTCCACTCCACCGACGAGCCCACCGCATTGGGCGTGTTCACAAAACCGGACCCGCTGAACCCACCATGATTGGAGTCCACCGTCGAACCAGCGGTGTAGGAGGCGTTCTCGGCCTCATGGCGGTTCGGGGTGGGGGTGGTCGCGCCGCCGGCGTAGTCGGTGCCGATCCATGCCTCGTCGATGCGGAGCCGTTTATGGCGGGTGGAGTCGCTGGAGGCGGCGTGGGTGGTGACGACTTCGAGGCGGATGTGGCGGGCGGTGACGGCGGGGACGTCGATGGTGGCGACGCCCCGGCGGCTGGGCAGGGTTCCGGTCTTGACGGGGCTGCCCCAGTTGGCGCCGTCGGCGCTGGCGTACACCCGGTAGTCCTTGATCCGGGCGGACTGCTCGGTCCCGGAGCGGGCGTAGCTCACCGAGTCCTCGCGCTGGTTGACGCCGAGGTACTGGACGTGCCGGGCGGAGCCGAGGTCGAAGCGGAGGGAGACGGGGGTGGTCTTGTCGCTGTCCCAGTAGGTGCGGTGGTCGCCGTCGGCGGCGGCCTGGGCGGGGCGTCCGCTCGCCGACGCGCTCGCGCTCATGGTGTACGCGGCGGGCGGGACGATTCCCTCGCGTCCGGCGGTGGTGACCTTGAAGACGGTGTCGTACGGGTCCCAGTCGCCGAGTCCGGTGAGGGTGAGGCTGCCGCCGCTCTGGGTGTAGGGGACGGCCGCGCCGGTGCGCAGTTCGGTGACGGCGGTGACGCGGTAGCCGTTGTCGCGCAGCCGGAGGGTGGTGGTGGAGGGCGGGGTGAGGACATGGATGTAGTGCTTGTCCGGGTCGGTTCTGCTGACGGTGGTGACTCCGTGTGCGCCGTCGTTCCAGAAGCCGGGGGTGAGTCCGCCGTGGAGGTAGCCGCCGCCCTCGGTGCCCGCGAGTGATTCCCAGATCTGGTCGAGATAGCCGTCGGCGAAGGTGTTGAAGGCTGCCTGGTTGCTGGGGAATGCGCCGTTGACCTGGGCGGTCTCGGCCATCAGGGCTTTGACGGAGGATCCGGCGTTGGTGATCAGCCGGCCGAGGGTGAGTCTGCGGTCGACGGCGGGGTTGGATCCGTCGTACCACCAGGCTCCGGTGCTCGGGAGTTTGAAGTCGGCCTCGATCAGCCGGGGGGCCGCGGTGTAGACGGCCTGGGGGTAGTCGTACGACGGCGACATCCCGGTCTTCTGCTCATTGCTGATCATGTCCATGATCGGCGTGTCTTCGTTGTTGTTGCTGATCGTGTAATGCGGACGGCGCTGGTAGATCTTGGCGTAGAGGTTGTTGCGCTCCCAGTACGCGTTGTCGTTGTCGATCCAGAAGCCGCCCAGCTCCGGATAGCGCTCCATGACCTCGAAGAACAGGTCGTAGGAGTACTCGCCGAAGCCGTCGCGGGTGTGCAGATCGACGGTGCGGCCCTTGTAGGCGGAGTACGCGGCCGAGTTCAGCCACTCGTTGCCGCCCTCCGCGTGCCACTGCGGGTCGTCGGTCATATAGAGGATCGTCTTCAGGCCCTTGGCCCGGGCCGCCTCGATCACCTCGCCGAGGAAGTCCCGCTTGACGGCGCAGCTGCCGGGGATCTTGGACGGCCAGGGGCGGGCGTAGCCGAGCCTGCTGTGGAAGGTGGCGAGCACCAGATACTGGGCGTGCAGCTTCTGGGCCTCCTGGACCCAGTAGTCGGCGTTCCAGCCGCCCGCCGTGACATCGTTCTCCCAGCCGCTGCAACTGGTGTGCGAGGGTGCGGTGCGCTGGCCCCAGTGGAGGAAGAGACCGGCGACGGAGCCGCGCAGATACTCCTGGCGCGGGTGTTCCGTATCGGCGTGGGCGGAGCCGGGCACGGTGAGCGCTCCGAGCAGCAGAGCGCTCACCGCGAGCAGACGCGCCAGCAGGCGACGTGTCATGCCGGTCCGTCCAGATAGTCCAGATTGGGGGCTCCGTCGGCGCTGGTCGCCGTCGCCCGTACGGTGTTGGCGCCTGCCTGGAGGGCGGCGGGGACGGTGACCGTACGCCAGGCGGTCCAGGCTCCGGTGCCGGGGAAGGAGACCCCGGTGGCGACGGTGGCGCCGTTGACGGTGATGTCGAGGGGGCGGTCGGCGGCGGTGCCGTTGGCGTAGCCGATGACGAGGTCGGCGCTGCCCGCGGCGGTGGCGGTCACGGTCCACTCGACGTAGGAGCCGACCGCGTTGGGGGTGTTGACGAAGCCGGATCCGCTGTAGCCGGTGTGGTTGGAGTCGATGGTGGAGCCGGTGGTGTAGGAGGCGTTCTCGGCTTCGTGGCGGCCCGGCCCGGGGGTGGTGCCGCAGTCCTGGGTGGAGCCGCTCTGGCTGACGCGCAGGGCGCCGCCACTGGTGTTGGCGCTGTTCGCGGCGCAGTAGCCGGTCACGTTCTGGAAGAGCAGATCGGAGGGGCTGTTGCCGCCGCGCTGGGCGGTGAAGCGGTCGAAGCGGATTCCGGTGCTGTTGTTGGCGATGACGGCGGGCCGGCCGTCGCCCGCGGCGAAGCGGACCTCGCTGTCGGTGAAGCTGACGTTGTCGGCGTTGCGGATGTACCAGCCGTAGGCGGGGCGGGTGCCGATCGAGTTGGGGTTGTAGTTGGTGGGCTGGTTGCTCGGCGGGTCGGTCGCCATGGTGCCGTTGCCGCCGGGGACGGTGATGTCGACGTTCTGGTAGGTGATGTTCTTGATCCGGCCGCTGCCGGACTCGCCCCACATGGTCGGCGCGTAGGCGGCGCTCTTCCCGGTGGCCTTGATGTTGGTGTAGGTGACATTGCTGATGGAGCCGGTGCCGGGGTTGTTGCCGCACCGCTTGCGGGTGCCGACCTTCTGCATGATCGGCGAGCGGACCTCGGTCATGGTGATGTCCTTGTAGTGGACATCGGAGATCTTGGAGCCGTCCATGGAGACCATGCCGAGTCCGGATTTGTCGGAGCCCTTGATGGTGATCCGCTCGAAACGGTAGTCAGTGAAGTCGCCGCAGGTCTCGGAGCCGAACATCAGGGCGTTGCAGCAGCCGGCGGAGAGATAGGAGTCGGAGACGGTGACCCGGCCGTTGTCGAGTTTGGCGCCGAGGGCGTAGTCGCTCTTGAAGGCGAGGGCGTCGTCGTTGGCCTCCAGATGGGCGTTGGTGATCCTCACATCGGTGGTGTTGATGACGTTCCAGCCGTCGCGGTCCATCGCGGTGTCCATGACGAGACGGTCGGAGACGACGTTGTCGCAGTCGTTGATGAGGGCCGCGAAGTGGCCGCCCTCGCGCAGGGTGATGCCGCTGAGGGTGAGGTTGGTGCAGCGGGTCAGCGAGATGATCTTGTCGGCTTCGCCGGACTTGGGGTTGCCGGTGATCAGCGCGCCGTCGCCGTCGATGACCCCGGAGCCGGTGAAGCCGATGTTGGTGAGCCGGTCGCCGTAGATCATGGCGTTGTGGAAGTGGCTGTGGCCGTAGTCCTGATAGCCGTCCCAGGGGTTGGTCTCGGGCGGGTCGTAGGTGTCCGCGCCGTTGCCGCTGATGGTGGAGCCCGCGTCCAGCTGAAGCGTGACATCGCTCTTCATATGGATCGTGTTCTTGGACTCGTAGGTGCCCGCGGTGAAGCGGACGGTTCCGCCGCCCGCGCTGTTGGCCGCGGTGATGGCCCGGTTGATGGCGGCCGTGTCATTGGTGGAGCCGTTGCCGACCGCGCCGTAGTCGCGGACGTTGAACTCGGCCGCGACGGGCGGGGGCACGGTCACCAGGTCGCCGCCGGTGAGCGGCGCCGTGCGGGTGACGGTGCGGTCCGCGGGGGCCGCCGAGACGGTGGCGGCCGGGAGCTGGGCGAGGCCCAGCGCGACCGCCAGGGTGAGCAGGGCCGTGGCGGCCGTCGTATGAGCTCTCTTCATGCCGTCCTCCTCAGACGAGCTGGTAGGCGCGCATATTGGTGAGGAGCAGATGACAGTTCTGCAAGGAGCCCGAACTGTCGCCCAGGGAGCGGTAGATGCCCCACTTGGGGCGCACCCGGTCCGCGAGGAAGGTGTCCACGCCCGACCGGGACGCGTCGATCACGGTCCTGCCGCCGTTCTGCAGAATCCAGCGGACGGACCCGGATGTGCCGTTGCCGATCTTCATCTGGAAGTCGACGTCGGTCCAGCTGTCGTGGAGCGGGACCAGATCGGTGCGGCCCACCAGGATGTTGGGCTCGAAGATCTTCAGCTCGATGGTCTGCTTGCCGCTCACCCGGCGCAGCGACTGCACCACGATCGGTCCGGTTCCGGTCCCCGGCTGCTTCATCTGCATGATGTGGGTGAACGTGGTGGTCGCCTTGAGCGAGCTGGGGATGTACATCGAGTAGGTGACCCGCCAGGTCTCGCCCGACTTCCACTGGAGGTAGGAGGAGCCGTTGCGGCAGCCGGTGACCTCGTGCCGCTGGCGGTCGGTGCTGGTGTCCCGGTCCACCGTGTGCATGGTGAACCGGAAGTTGTCGCCCTCGGTGAGGATATGGGGGGCCGCCGAGGGGTGGGAGTCGGCCCGGTCGTCCTCCAGGGTCTCGAAGGCCCTGAGCTTGTCCGTGCTCGCCGAGGGCGACCAGCGCAGCTGCCAGGAGGCGGCGCTCGCCGGTGTCGTGAGTCCGGGCAGCCCGGCGGCGGCCAGGCCACAGGCCGCCGCTCCCAGGACTGTTCTGCGTGACGCGGTCATGATTCTCACCTCACTGCGAGTTGTTCGTTCATGATGAGAAAAGCGCCGAGGCCATGGAAATCATTGGTCTTGCGCTCACGCTGGATGTAGTAGGAGTAGCTGCCGACATTCGTCCCCACGGAGATGTCGGTGAGCCGGGTGCGGTTGTCGCCGTCGAGCGAGATCTTCGCCAGCACTCCCTGATATCCGCGCTGGGCGACGGAGGCGTAGCGGGAATCGATGTATCCGCGCTGTACGGAGCGGGAGAGCGCGAAGGTGAACATGCTGGAACAGGAGGTCTCGGTCCAGTTGCCGCTCTGCGCGCCCTTGTCCACCACCTGGAACCAGCGGCCGGTGGCCGGGTCCTGATAGCGCTCGATGCCCGTGGCGAGATTCCTCAGCAGGGTCAGCAGCCGGGCCCGGCGGGCGTGGTCGGCGGGGATGGCGTCGAGGACGTCGACGATCGCCATGGAGTACCAGCCGATGGCCCGGCACCAGTGCTCGGGGGCGAGCCCGGTCCGCGCGTCCGCCCAGCTTGCGGCACCTGACTCGTCCCAGGCGTGTCTGAGCAGCCCATTCGCGACCTGGAGCCGGCCACCGTAGACCGCGAGCTGCTTCGCGGCCTCGTCGGCGGCATAGGCCGTGTCGCCGAATTCCTTTCCGTACTCGACCAGGAAGGGGTTGACCATATAGACGCCGTCCGCCCACAGCTGGCTGCGCCGGGACTCGGACGTCGAATGCCAGAATCCGCCCTCGGAGGTGCGGGGATAGGTGTTGAGCCGGTCGCGGATCTTTTTCGCGGCCCGCTGATAGCGGCTCTGTCCGGTCTCCTTGTGGAGGATGTTCAGCAGCCGTCCCGCCTGCATGCTGTCGAGGTTTCCGAAGCTCTGGCCGATGTTTCCGGCGGAGTCGACGAACCGGTCGGCGTAGCTCTTGATGAAAGCGAGATGGCGGGCGTCGCCGGTGCGCTGGTAGACCAGATACTGGCCGTAGAGATACAGGCCCACGGGGTAGGACCAGCCGCCGATGGAGGAGGGGGTGTAGCGGGCCATGGTGGATTCGACCAGCGCTGCCGACCAGTCGGTGGCGACGGCTCCCCCGCCGACGGTGAGCGAGTCGAGATTGGGGCCGCCCAGCGCGCCCGGCGCGCTCACCCGTACGGTGTTGGCACCCTGCTCCAGGGCGGCGGTGAGGGTCCGGGTCTGCCAGGAGGACCAGCCTCCGGTGGGGCCGAAGGGGAGCCCGGCGGCGACGGCGGCGCCGTTGACCGTGATGTCGAGCGGGCGGTCGGCAGCGGTCCCGTTGGCGAAGCGCAGACCGAGGGAGGCGTCACCGGGCCCGGCCGCGGTCACCGTGAACTCGATGAAGCCGCCGGGGGTGTTGTCGTAGTCGACGAACCCGGAGCCGGTGAAGCCGGGGTGGTTGCTCGCCACCGTGCCCTGGCTGATCAGGGCGGACTCGGCCTCGTACCGTACGGCGGCGGCATCGGAGCGGAGGCGGGAGTGGGAGTGGGCGGGCTGGGCCGAGAGCGCGCCTCCCGCGAGCGTGACCGCGAGCAGCAGAACGACCGGTCGTCTCATGGCCCTTCCTTGCGATAGACGTATACGGGCGCGGCCACCGGATCGGGGAGCTCCACCCGGTCCGGCCCGGGGGTGTGCGGAGGGCCGGACACGGGAGCCCCGGAGGTGTGCGGAGGGCCGGACGCGGGGGCGGTGACCGGTGCGGGGGCACGGTCCACCAGGGCGCGTACCAGGGCGTGGTCCGGGGAGCGGGAGCAGACGGGGTCCGTGCGGGTCGCGTCGCCGGTCAGGGCGTACGCCTGGCAGCGGCAGCCGCCGAAGTCCTTGGTCCGCAGCTCACAGCTCCGGCACGGCTCCCGCATCCAGGACTCGCCGCGATAGAGGTTGAACGCCTTCGACTCGTGCCAGATCCAGTCCAGTGAGCGGTCCTTGACGTTGGGGGCGTCGAGTCCGGGCAGCGCGGCGGCGGCCGGACAGGGGTGGACCGTGCCGTCGGGGGCGACGGTGAGCGAGAGCGCGCCCCAGCCGCCCATACAGGGTTTGGCCGTGCCGTCGACATAGTCCGGCGCCACCCACACCAGCTCCATCCGCCCGGCGAGCAGGGGCCGCCAGCGCTCCACCCGGGCGCGGGCTTCGGCGATCTGGCGGCGGTCGGGCAGCAGCGCGTCCCGGTTGCGCAGGGCCCAGCCGTAGAACTGGGTGTTGGCGAGTTCGACGCGGTGCGCGCCCCAGTCGAGAGCGAGCTCGATGACGGCGTCGAGCGCGTCGAGGTTCGCGCGGTGGAGGACCGCGTTGAGGCCGAACGGCAGCCCCGCCTCACGGATCAGCCGGGCCGCGCGCTCCTTCGCGGCGAAGGAGCGCGCTCCGGCGATGCGCTCGGACGCGCCGGGGTCGGCGTGCTGGACCGAGAGCTGGACGCTGCGCAGCCCGGCCGCGATGAGGGCGGTGAGCCGGGGTTCGCTCAGCCCCACCCCGCTGGTGACGAGCTGGGTGTGGACGCCCGCGCCGTCGGCGGCGGCGACGATCTCGGTCAGATCGCGGCGGAGCAGGGGCTCGCCGCCGGAGAGATGGGTCTGGACGACCCCGAGCGCGGCGGCCTGGCGGAAGACGTCGGCCCACTGGGCGGTGGTCAACTCTGCTGACCGACTGATCAGTTCGACGGGGTTCGAGCAGTAGGCGCAGCGCAGCGGACAGCCGTGGCTCAGTTCGGCGAGCAGCGCCCAGGGCGGGGCGGGCCTGGTCATATCAGCCACCCCTCGCCGCGTATCCGGGCCAGGAATCGGGGCACCTCGTCGGCGACCGGCGTGCCGGGGTGCCGGGCGGCGAGTTCGGCGACGATCGCGTCCGTGTCGCGTACGCCGTCGCAGAGGCGGAGCACCGCTCCGGCCGCGCCGCGCAGCACGACGACGCGTTCGGGGAGGAGCAGCAGATCGAGGCCGCGCACCGGGTCGTGCCTCAGATGGACGGAGCGCGCCAGGGCCGGTGTCCACGGGGCGGGCGGGGGTGCGGGTGTTCCAGGCGCGGGCGCGGGTACGGATACGGGCGCGGGCGCGGGCTTCGGCGCGGGATTCACGGGCGCTCCCCGGCCGGCTGCCGGAGGTCGGCCTCGGCGAAGGCCCCGGCAGGGACCCCGGCGGAGGCCCCGGCAGGGTCCCCGGCAGGGCTTTCGGCCGCGGCCACGGCGTCGAGCAGCGACCAGAGCACATCGCATTTGAAGCGCAGCGCCGCGACGGCGGCTTCCTGTTCCCGTCTGCTGTCCGCCCAGGCCAGGACCAGCGCGAGCGCCTCGCGGCTGTCGCGGGCGCCCTGCCCGATACGGGTGCGGAAGTAGGCCAGCCCCTCGGCCTCGATCCATGGATAGCAGCGTTCGAAGGCGTCGATGCGGGTGCGCATGATGGTGGGCGCGGCGAGTTCGGTGAGCGAGGCGGCGACCGCTTCGAGCGGGGAGCCGAGCCGGCAGAAGTTGACGTATCCGTCGACCGCGAGGCGTACGCCCGGGAGCACTTCGTCCCCCGAGACGAGTCTGCCGCGGTCGATGCCCGCGGCTTCGCCGAGGCGGAGCCAGCGCTCGATGCCGCCCTCGCCTTCGGCGGCCCCGTCGTGGTCCTGGATCCGCCGCAGCCAGCTGCGGCGCAGTGCGCTGTCGTCGAACTTGGCCAGGATCAGCGCGTCCTTGACGGGGATGCGGCGTTGGTAGTGGAACCGGTTGATGATCCATCGGCGCAGTTCGGCGGGGGTGAGGCCGCCTTGGTGCATGCGTACGTTGAAGGGGTGGCGGTCGTGGTAGCGCTCGGCGGGCACGGCGCGCAGCCGTGCGGTGAACTCCTCCGGGCCCCACAGCTCACCGATGCCCGCGGGGGGCGGAGCGAGGGTGCTCACAGCTCGATCACCATTCGTTCGGCGGCGACTTCGAGTCCCAGGTCGCGCAGCAGGGCGTGCTGCGGGGCGTCCGGGTCTCCGAGGGGGTTGGTGTTGTTGAGGTGGGTGTAGAGGCAGCGGGCGCGGACGCCGGCGAGGCGCTGCGCGGTGCCTTCGGGTCCGGCGATGGGCAGATGGCCCATGGCGGTGGCGGTTCTGCCGGAGATCCGGGTGCGGACGGGTTCGCCGTCGTCCCAGAAGGTGCCGTCGAGGATGACGCAGTCGGCGTCGTCGACGGCCTTCTGGAAGGCGTCGCTCCAGCGGGCGAGGGCGGGGGCGTAGAGCAGGCGGCGCCCGGTGGCGGTGTCGTGCACGGTCAGGGCGGTGACCCAGTCGTCGGTGTCGTCGGTGGCCTCGGGGTCGTCGGTGGCCTCGGTTTCGCCGGGGTCCTCGCCGTGTGCGGCGGCGTACCGCGGGCGTTTGGCCGATACGGGCACGGCGGCCGTCGTCACGCTCCCGTGCGGGGTGAGCGGGCGCGGTTCGGGGCCGTGCTCGCGCCAGGCGATGCGGGTGTAGGGGGCGAGCGTCTCGCCGAGCCGCAGCCGCTCCAGGAGTGCTTCGCGTACGGGTGCGGTGGCGAGGACCTCGAAGCCGTCGGCCTCGCGCAGCCGGGCGATGCCGAGGGTGTGGTCGAGTTCCGCGTCGGTGAGGATGACTCCCGCCAGTGGGGTCCTGCGGGTTCCGGGCCCCGGTCGCAGTGCGCGGCTGTCCTCGATCTGGTCGCCGATGTCGGGGGTGGCGTTGACGAGATACCAGTGGCTGTCGTCGGCGCGCAGGGCGAGCGAGGCGTGACGGCGGCGGCGGTGGGGGTGGGCGCGTGCCCCGGTGCAGCTGGGGCACGCGCAGTTCCACTGGGGCAGTCCGCCGCCCGCCGCGGTGCCGAGCACCTGGAGGAGCATGGGGCTGGGCTCAGTCGGTGAGGGCGTAGGCGGTGACTTCGAGCGCGGTCTCGACGACCTCGTACTCGGGCGTCTGCCAGCTGAGGGTGGACTCCGGTGCGTCCTCGGTGGTGTTCATGGGCGCTGCCTGCCTTCCTGGGTCGCGTGGGCCGGGTCGGTTCAGGAGCGTCGCCTGGTGACAGAGAGGGTGGATGCCACCGGGAATCGTTCACATGAGCGACCGGCGTTCATTCATGTGTCATAAGAGTTGCGTCTTGACGAGAACCGGTCAATGGTCCGCGCGCGGTCCCCGGGGCGGTATCGCGCCAAGTTGCATGGCCGGGAATGCCTATCGGGCATTGATCGTTGACGATGGGAGGACCATTCGACGACGTAAGGATCCATCCCTCGTGAGCAAGGTTCCCTCCATCACCCTCAATAATGGTGTCGCGATGCCGCAGCTCGGCTTCGGCGTGTGGCAGGTGCCCGACGACGAGGCCACGAAGGCGGTCGCCACCGCCCTGGAGGCCGGGTACCGCAGCATCGACACCGCGGCCGTCTACGGGAACGAAGGGGGCACGGGCCGCGCCGTCGCCTCCTCCGGGATCCCCCGCGAGGATCTCTTCATCACCACTAAACTGTGGAACACCGACCAGGGTTACGACTCGACGCTGCGCGCCTTCGACACCTCGCTCGGCAAGCTCGGTCTCGACCATGTCGACCTCTATCTGATCCACTGGCCGCTGATCACGCGCGAGACCTTTGTGGACACCTACCGGGCGTTCGAGAAGATCCTGGCCGACGGCCGCGCCCGGGCCATCGGCGTGTCGAACTTCCTGCCGAAGCATCTGGAGCGGCTGCTGGCCGAGACCTCCGTCGTCCCCGCGGTGAATCAGATCGAGCTGCATCCGCAGCTCCAGCAGACCGGGATGCGGGCGCTCCACGCCCGGCACGGCATCACGACCGAGGCGTGGTCGCCGCTGGGCCAGGGCATGGGACTGCTGGACGTTCCCACGGTCGTCGCGATCGCTCATAAGCATGAGCGGACCGCAGCTCAGGTGGTGCTGCGCTGGCATCTCCAGCTCGGCAATGTGGTGATCCCCAAGTCCGTGACCCCCTCCCGGATCCGGGAGAACTTCGATGTGTTCGGCTTCGAGCTGGACGCCGACGATCTGGCCGCGCTGGCGGCGCTGGACGAGGGCAAGCGGCTGGGCCCGGACCCGTCGACCTTCGAGTGATCCCCGGGGGCCCGCGATCCGGCGGCTAGGCGGACGGGTCCGGGGGGCGCCTCAGGCGTCGTACGACGAGGGGCCGGTGCTCCGGGTCACGCCGGAGCACCGGCCCTCGTCGTACGCCCTCGGGATAGGCCGGGCGTGGTACGCCAGGGTCCTCCCTGCGCGTCGACTCCTCATATTTACAGCCGATATGTCTACCGTGGCGCTCCCTCTCCCCCACGCTGGAGGCAGCCCCATGGAGCGCCGCACCCGGACCACCGTCACCGCCCTCACCAGCGCCGCCCTGCTCGCCGGAACGATGGGCGCGGCCATCGCCGTGGTCGACCCCGCCCCGCACTCCGGCCGGGCGAAGACCTCGGGCTTCGCGCCGGGACCGGGCCGGCCGGAGCGCGCGCCGCTCACCGCGAAGGCCACGGCGACCGGCGTCCGCGCCTGGCAGGAGTTCCGGGTGTACGGAAGCGCCAGGGATCTCAGGCCCGGCACCCGGGTCGCGCTCCAGCAGCGGCAGGGCAAGCACTGGGTGACCCTGCCCGCCTCCATGAACACCACCCGGAAGGCGACCTACCGGATGCGGGTCCATCTGGGGCTCCAGGGCCGCAATACGCTGCGGATCGTCGGCGGCGGCAGGGCCTCGGCGCCGTTCACGGTGCATGTGCGCTGAGCTCCGCCCTCCCTCGCGTCCTGCCCGATGCCGGGGAGGACGCGTCGGCGATGAAAGCGCGCCACCGCTGGAGCGCGCCGATCTTTCTCGTACACTTGTTCGGTAGAGACGGTCTGCCGCTGAGCGAGGAGTACGGGAATTGAGCGGGGCATTTCGACCTGGCCGCTATCTGGTGCGCAACGTCGGCAGCGGACTGCTCCTGGAGGTGTACGGCGGAGCCAAGGGCAGCGGCGCCGTCGTCCAGCAGGGCGAGGAGAACGGCGGTCCCGCCCAGCAGTGGCGGATCGACCCGGTGCCGGGCGGCAGCGGGCTCTACCACTTCGTCAGCGTCGCCAGCGGCAAACGGCTCGACGTCACCGGCGCCTCCACCGAGAACGGGGCCCGGATCCAGCAGTGGCGGCCCAATAACTTCGGCGCCCAGGAATGGATCATCGAGCGGCATCTCGACGCGCCGGGCACCGTGGCCGTCGTGAGCTTCGTCAGCGGGCTGCTGCTGGAGGTCGCCGAGGGCAGCGGGCAGAGCGGTGCGCGGGTCCAGCAGTGGGAGGACACCGACACCCCCGGCCAGCAGTGGCGGCTGGAGCCCTGCCCCTGAGACGGGGCGGCACGGGCCGGGGGCCGGACGCGGTCAGACGGTCAGACGGTCAGCGGCGCGCGGTGTGCACCGTACGCGCGGTCAGCAGATAGGTGTCCTCGCGCCGGGCGAGCCCCGCCGGGTCCGCCCGGTCCAGCAACCGGTCCAGCACGGCGGCGTCGTCGTCCGCGAGCAGCCCCGTCAGCCCCTCGCGCTGCCGCTCGAAGTGGGTGAGGTGATGCTCCCGCACAGCCCGGGGAGCCGGAGCCGGGACATCGAGCAGAAACGAGCGGGAGCCGCTCGGGCGGAGATCCGCCGCCGCGAGCAGGGACCGCCAGTCCTCCGGCTCGCCCTTCGCGCCAGGCAGCCCGGCCCGCATCTGCGCGAACCAGTCGGCGTGGGCCGCGTCCAGCCGCGCCTCCAGACCGGGCCTGCCGATCCCGATGTCACGCGGCAGCCGCCGGGTCGGCAGCCCGCCCTCCACGATGGCGAGCACCCCGCCGGGGCGCAGCAGCCGGGCGAGTTCGCCGAGGACGGCGCGCTGGTCGCCGATGTGGTGGATCACACTGCCGGCCCAGATCAGATCGGCCTGGCCCAACTGGTGGAGATCGCCCGGGATCTCGGCGTGCCGGGCCTCGAAGCGGTCGGCGATCCCGGCGCGTTCGGCCCGTGCCCTGGCCCGCTCCAGCAGCTGCGGGGTGCCGTCGACGGCGACCGTCTCGGCGTGCGGAAAGGCATCGGCGAGCAGCGTGGTCAGCACGCCCGGTCCACTGCCGACGTCCAGGATCCGGCGCACTCCTGCGGGCGGCAGCAGTGTGCCGAGCCAGGCGGCGGCCTCGCGGTAGAGGGGGCTCTCCAGCTCGGCGCTGCTCTCCAGCAGCGGGCCCAGCCGGTCCCAGTCCATCGGGTCGGTGTCATGGTGATGGCTCATGGCGCCACCTTCGCCCGGCCGCGCCGATTCGGCAAAGATTGTTGCCGTCTCGGCAACACGTCTCCGGAGCGGTGCTCCCGCGGGCTTCCTGCGGGCTGATGCCGTGGACCCGTTGGGGTCCCCGGCGACCTGAGCCCCGGCGCTGCGGGGCGCGGACGGGGAGCGGGTCGGGGCCCGGGTCGGGCCGTACCGGCGGACGGGAGCCGGGGCGTGCCCTACCGGGTACGGACGGGAGCCGGGTCGGACCGTACCGGGTACGGACGGGAGCCGGGTCGGACCGTACCGGTATGGACGCCGGGCCGGGCCCTACCAGTCGCGGAAGCTCCCGCGGCCGGCCCCCGGGGTCGTCCCGCGAGGGGCTCCCCGGGCGGGATCCGACCCCGTCCGCCGGGCCGGAGCCGCCTCAAGGGGCGCGCGCCCCGGGGTCCGTGGCGTCTCCCCGCTCCGGGGGTGGGGGCGCGGAGTCCAGCACCCGCCCGATGGTGTCGGCCTCCCCGGCCGGTTTGTCGGGGCGGTGGCGGAGCACCCGGGCGAAACGCAGGGTGACCCCGGCGGGATAGCGCGGGGAGCGCTGCACCCCGTCGTAGGCGATCTCCGCCACCAGCTCGGGACGGACCCGTACGGTGAATCCGTCGTCCGCGACGGCGAGTTCGCCCAGGCGGCGGGTCTGCCAGCGCAGCATGTCGTCCGTGAGCCCTTTGAACGTCTTGCCGAGCATGACGAAGGTGCCGTCCTCGGCCCGGGCGCCGAGATGGAGGTTGGAGAGCAGCCCGGTGCGGCGGCCATGGCCCCACTCGGCGGCGAGCACCACGAGATCGAGGGTGTGCACGGGTTTGACCTTGAGCCAGGAGCGTCCGCGCCGGCCGGCGGCATAGGGCGCGTCGAGCGCTTTGACCAGGACTCCTTCCTGGCCGCGGCGGAGTGCGGCGGCCATGAACTCCTCGGCGGCGGCGATCCGGCTCGCGTCGGCGGGGTCGGCGACGACCGTACGGCGCACCCGCATCGGCTCCGGGACGAGACGGGCGAGGACGGCGTGCCGCTCGGCGCCGGGGAGGTCGAGGGCGTCCTCGCCGTCCGCCGTGAGGACGTCGAAGAAGACCGGCGACACGGGGAGGGCGGCACGGGCGGCCGGGACGTCGGTGCGGGAGCCGACCCGGGAGGCGATCTCCTGGAAGGGGACGGGCCGGCCGTCCGGGCCGAGGGCGATGACCTCGCCGTCCAGGATGAACCGGTCCCCCGCCATCCGCCGGGCCGCCTCGCTCACTTCGGGCAGCCGGTCGGTGATGTCGTCGAGCGAGCGGGTGTAGACGCGGATCAGCTCGCCGTCGCGGTGCACCTGGACGCGGATGCCGTCGAGTTTCTCCTCGACGGCGCAGGCCGCGCCGAGGGCGTGCACGGCTTCGGTGACCGAGGCCGCGGTGTGCGCGAGCATGGGCAGCACCGGGATGCCGACCGTCAGCCGGAACCGTTCGAGAGCGGCGGGCCCCTCGGCGAGCAGCGCGCGGGCGACGCGCGGCAGGGAGCCGTCGAGCATGACCGCCCTGCGTACGGCGTCGGCGGGGGTGCCGGCCGCGCGGGCGACGGCCTCCAGGGCGATGGCGTCGAGCGCCCCCTGCCGTACGTCGCCGAGGAGCAGCCTGGTGAGGAAGAGCTGTTCCCCAGCGGTGGCCGCGGCGAGCAGTTCGCGGACGAGGCGTTGGCGGTCCGTCCGGGATCCGGGGCCCTTCAGGGCGGCGAGCGCGGTGAGCGCGGCGTCGGTGGCGTCGACGGTGAGGGTGGGGAGGACGGCGGGTGGCGGCGGGTCCTTGAGGGCGCTCCAGCCGACGCCGATCCGGCCCTGGGGGATCCGCCCGGCGAGATAGGAGATGACGAGGGCGAGCTGCTCCGGGCGGGTTGCGGCGAAGAGGTCCGCGAGGAGGGCGGTCTTCCGCGAGCGCGCGGAGGCGGCGGCCACCTCCCGGGACACTTCGGCGAGTCGGGCCAGCAGCATGCGGCCATCGTGCCCCGTCCGGCCCGGTCCCGCACCCGCACCCGCACCCGCACCCGCACCCGCGACGGCGACGGCGACGGCGACGGCAGCGGCAGCGGCAGCGGCAGCGGCAGCGGCAGCGGCAGCGGCGGGCGGCCCGTGCCGCAGGCACAGGGCCCAGCCGTGAACGGCGCGCGTCCTCTTTACCGTTACATACCTCGCATTCCGTATACGCACCCCCTCAGGCTCTTACCCCGCCGGAGCCTGAGGGCGCCCTGAGGGTGGCCTGTGCATGACGAATAGGGAGACCGTCGTGCACCGTGCACGCATGTACGAAGTACGGTTGCGCAGGGGAAGTCACCCGAAGTGCGTTCGCATGAAAGGTGATCGCAGAGCGCGGGCCCTGATTCGCCCGCGCCGGGAACGGGGCTCGGACGGGGTGGGGTGCTGTGTGCGTCAGAAGCAGGGAGATGCGTCGGCTGTGCATGCGTTTGACGAGGAGTCTGGGGCCGGCGGTCCCCACTGATCCGGTCCCGCTCTTCACCGCCCTGGCCGCGTCCCTGAGCGTCCTGCGGCGGCGTGAGGTCCGGGTGCTCTTTCTGCGGTTCCCGCCGGAGACGGTGAGCGGGATCTGGGCGGACCGGGTCGATC
>NZ_VCLA01000198.1:30431-41428 GCF_009600885.1 Streptomyces jumonjinensis | reverse complement strand
GCCTGGCCTGCCGTCAAGGGCAACAACCGGACAAAGAGCCGACACCGGATCCTGAACACCGACCAGACGACGCTTCTCACGGCACCCGACACGACCGTCGCCCTGCGAGCGTGGACGGACGAGCGCAATGCCGAGCTGGAGCACGCCGACGCGGACGATCACCCGGTGCGGCAGGCGCTCCAGGTCGCCGTCGTCGACGCCAGGCTTGTCGTCGGATACGCCGAACCCGAACTGCTGTATTCGACCGTGCAGTCCGGGAACCGGCGCGACCACATCCACGTCCCCCTGGGGTTCGAGTCCGCCGACCAGTACCGCGCGGTCGGCCGCCGCGTCCTGGAGCAGTACCGCGCCGCCGAGATCATCGACGACGTCATGTTCGGCGTCCTCGCCGGAGACCTGCCGGTCACGCGGCTGCGCGGATGCCCGCCTGACGCGGGGGTCTACGAGCAGCGGGATCTGCGCCGCATGCTGCTGCTCGCCCAGTTTTTCCCGATCAAGGGGGACCGCCGCCGTCCTCTGATCCGCAAGGCGAAGGGCGTGCCCTACGTCGAGGAGCTGGAGGAGCAGCACACGAAAAAGCGTCTGCGAGCCTATTCCGCGCTCTGCTCGGCGAGCTGGCCGCAGGCGTGGAACCCGCGCGTGGACGACGCGACCATCGGGCTCCGCCAAGCCCGCGCCGGCATCGCTCTCAGCGGCAGCAGCGCCGTGCCCCTGCTGGCTGTCGCGGACACGGACGACGATGCGTTCGACGAGCTGATCCACTACCGGGCACCGCAGTGGCTCGCCGCGTTCAAACTCGCCGACGCCGATCGCGGCTCCATGGGTGCCCAGGCCAGCCACGGCGCGGACGGCGGATCCAAGGTCCGGATCCGGCGCGGCATGCCGGATGCGCTCGCCGCCCTGAGCGCCCGGCAGGTGCAGGCGGTGGGACTGCTGCGCGAGATGGCCGCGGCGATGGAGGAAGGCCGCGCTCCCCGGCGCGTCAACGCCTTCGGAAAGGCCGGCGTCAGGCGGGCTGGACGGTGATTGTGCAGAGGCGCTTGGTGGCCCGGGTCAGGGCTACGTACAAGTCCCTTTCCCCACCGGGGCGGGCCGTGGTGATTTCCTCGGGGTTCATGACGACGGCCCCGTCGAATTCCAGGCCGCGTGCTTCGGACGCCGGCACGATGCGTGCGTGGTGAGCGATGCCCTGGGCCGTCAGCTCGCTCACCCTGGTGTCCGCGCAGATCACTCCCAGAAGCTCGCCCGGGTGCGCGGTGCTCTGGGCGCGGAGTTCCTGAACGACGGCGGTGACCAACCCGTCCGGAGGTGTGGTCACGGTGCGAGGGCTCTCACCGCTTCGCAGTGACCGTGTGGGCTTCTGGTCCGGAGCGATCCGCGTGAGCAGGTCCCGGACGCTCTCCAGGATCTCCTGCGTGGTGCGGTAGCTGACGGTCAGGTTGTGCAGTTTGAACCGCGGTCCGACGTGGGGGCTCAGTGCTTCCTTCCAGTCGCGTGCTGTCGCGACCGGGCCTGCCTGGGCGAAGTCACCCACCAGCGTCATCGCCCTTGCCGGGCAGCGGCGGACGATCATCCGCCACTGCATGGCGGTCAGTTCCTGCGCCTCGTCGACGACGACGTGCCCGTACGTCCGCTCGGGGGGGCCGTCGACCAGGCTCGCCGCCTCGTCCAGCAACGGCACATCGGCATCGGTCCACGGGTCGTCCGGACCGCGCAGCAGAAGGGACCGCTCCTGCGCGGTCAGGCGGGGCAGGCGCTCGGCGAGAGCGCCGGCGTTCGTCAGGAGCGCCTTCACGAGGTCACCGGGTACCAGCCGCGGCCACAACACCTCGACCGCTCGGTCGACGCCGGCGTCGTCGAGGAGATCGGCTCGGATGGCGTCCAGGTCCAGCTCGTGGACCGGACCTGAGTCGGCCGCACCTTCGGCACGGCGCTGGGCGGCTCCCGTGAACCGGTCGAGGTTGATGCCCGTCATCCTTTCGGCATCGGCGTCGATCTGCTCCAGGAGGTCGCCCATGTCTCGCTGCATCGCGTCGGTGACGGCGTCGACCAAGAGTTCTTTGAACACCTGGCGCGCGGGGTTGTGCCCCGGTGCGGCTGCCACGGCGGTGTCGCGTGCCGTGGCGACTTCCTCGCCGGAGAGGTGAACCAGTTCCTGTCCGACCCGCACGGTGAAGTCACCGGCGGGGGCTTGGTGGACGCGCAGCAGGCCGGCCAAGGCGTCGGCGAGGTCGGAGCTGCCCTTGAGACGCGCCGTATCGAACGGGTCCACCGTGTCCGTGGACACTCCGGCCAGTTCCCGGCAGGTCGCCAGAACGACGTCGTTCTCTCCGAGCGAGGGAAGGACCTGGGAGATGTAGTCGAGGAACCGGGCGTTCGGGCCCACCACCAGGACACCCTCCTCCGCGGCGCGCGGGAACGCGTACAGGACATAGGCCGCCCGGTGCAGGGCGACCACCGTCTTGCCGGTGCCGGGCCCGCCCTGCACCACGGTCACCCCGCGGTGGGCGGAGCGGACGATCTCGTCCTGCTCGGCCTGCAGCGTCGCGACGGCCGCGTGCATCCTGCCCGTACGCCGTGCCGACAGAGCCTCGGTCAACGGGCCGTCGCCCACGACGTCCTCGTCGGTCGGGGCGGTCCCGTCCAGCAGTTCGTCGCTCACCGAGATGACCGTGCGCTCCTCGAGGCGCAGGTGCCGGCGCCGCCGCAGGTCCATCGGGTGGACCGGTGTCGCCTCGTAGAAGGGCCGCGCCGCGTTCGCGCGCCGGTCCACGAGCAGAGGCAGGTCATCCTCCTCCGTATGCAGTCCGATCCGCCCGATGCGCAGGGCCGTGCCATCCGTCCAGTCGATGCGCCCGAAGACCAGCCCCTTTTCGGCGCCCTCCAGCCGGCCGATTTCCTTGGCCAGACCCTCGGCGGCGATTTCTCTCTCGTATGCCTCACCGGCACTTTCCGCCGGGGCCTTCAGCACACTCGCTCGGTGTGCTCGCGCCTCGGAAAGCCGCTCGGTGAGCAACTCATATAAGGAGGACACATAATCCCGCTCCGATTCAACCGCACGCACAGCGGGATCATTAATTTTCGACAACAGGGGATCCTTCGATTCAAGCCACACCATACGGTCAAAGTTCCCTAAAGGTAAGTCTTGGCTTACTTGGCAAGTCATGACCCCGCGACTGAATCCATGACGGCTGACCGTATGGCGTATCATGCATTCCGCCGTTCCGTATATCGCTCATTGCGCTCCCGATGCCCGCCTGCCTTATGGCGAGCCAGCCCTTGGATGCCGGCGATGTTTTGCCGCGCTCGGGAAAAGAGGGAAGATCCGGCCAGGCGACCGGCATCATCGAGCTCACTGCCAGGGGGCATCTGGTCGCTTCGTCTGGCGACCCGACCGAGGAGACGAGCACAGAATGGGTTAAGTCGACCGGCCCCCGGTTGGCTTGACTGCGCTTTGAGGGGTCGCCTGACTTTGAAAACGGGCGCGATGGCACAGATCTCGATCACCGAAGGGTGCATGCGCCCTATTTTCAATCACGAAAGCATGCTCGCATTACGAAGAGTTGAAGCTCAGGCCAAAGCTTCGAAAGACGAAATCCGCTCAAGAGTCGCCTGGTTGTAGGGAATGGGGAACGAATGTTCCTCATGGTGAGGTGAGTGGACCGATCCCTGGAGTGTTGACGGGATGCCGACTTGCGGGAGGCATGTGCATGGTGGCATGGGTGTACGGGTGCCGCTCCTGAGTATGACGCCGGGTGGGTCGGCAGGGGCCGGCCACAACCGGCGTCGACCCGGTGCCAGCGCTGGACACGCGCTGGCACAGTGCCCGTTCCCCCTGCGCGGGCGCGCGTCGGGGCAACGGGGGCGGACCTGGAAGAGCCTGGCGCCTGGCTGCACTTCAAGAAGCTGCTGGAGCACCGGGTGATGGGCCTCGTCGGTGAACAGGTCCAGGGCGAGGGGTGTTCGCGCGGACCGGGCATCGCCCATTCCGTCCGAGTACTGATTCCTGCCGAGGGCAGGGTCACGCCCGCTCTTGGCCGGGGGCGGGTCGGTCGGCGTGGTACCAACCGAAGGCGAGGGCGGCCTCGCCGGGTGCGGGAGGCCGGGTCCAGGACCGGGTGACGAAGGTGTGCAGCGGGCCGTGGAGCAGGGCGGATCGGGGAAGCGTCAGCCCCAGCGCGCGCTCGAGCACGGCCAGGGCGAGCCGCTCGCCGGGCAGCCTGCCGTCCGGGTAATCCCTGCCTCCCCCGCCCCGCCAGTCCTCGGGCGTCTGGGGAAAGCCGTCGAGATCGAGCCAGTCGGGCACCTCCCCGGACCACTGCGGCTCCGCGTCCCCACCCGTCACGGAGAATGCGCAGACCTCCTCGCCGCCGGCCCCGATGGACAGATGGAACAGGGCCGCATACCGGCCCGGGGAGGCGCAGCTGCTCCAGATCACCACCGCGCGGGTCCCGTTGGACGCGGCCGCGGCAGGGGAGAGGAACCGCTGCTCGTCGAACGGCGCCGGGTCACCGTCGAAGGCGAAGCTCCACCCCGGGGCCGCCTGACCGACCGCGACCAGGGCCCGGTCCGCAGACGTCCTGCCCCAGCGCGGCTGGCGCAACCGCTGCTCCGCGTCCCAGCGGGACATCGGCGGATGCAGCCCGCCCGAGACCGCGCCCTCACGATCGCCGTCGCCCCCGCCACCGTTGTCGTCCCGGCCGCTGTGCCCGATCCGGGCGGGCAGCCCGGCCGGATCCCGGTCCGCGACGAAGACGACCCGATAACTCCGGAACACCTGATCCGGCACCTCGTCGGCCAGCCAGGACAGCCCCACAGGATCGTCCCCCGCAGACGACGGGACGTGCAGGGTCTCCCGCGCCGCCCCCGCCTGACTGCCCCGGGGCACGCCCAGCAGCAGCCGGCCCCGCTCCGGGGTGATCAACGGGGCGAGCACCGGATCCGCGAGCAGCCCCATCGGCGCCAGGTGGTCGGGGCCCAGCGGCCGCCAGTGGGGCAGCGCCGCGACCAAAACCCGCCACGCCTCGTTCCACCGCCCCCAGCGTGCCAGATCACGCGCCCCTTCGGCCGCCCGGCCGAGGGGGCCGGCGGCTGTGAAACGGTACGACCCCTCCTCGGCCGCCCGCAGCGCCTCCTGGGCCGCCGCCCGCGCCTCCTGCGTCGTGCAGCGGGCGAGCAACTCCCATGGCGGTCCCTGGTGCTCACCCGCATGGACGGCCGCGGCAAGGGGCAGCAGATCGGAGGCGTACACCGGATCGGCGGCGAGGGCGTCCGCCGCGCGCCGCGCGAACCCTCCGCAGGCGAAGGCCGCCAGCTGCTCCAGGAGCCGGACGGCTCTGGGCCGCCCGAAGGCGCAGGCCTCCGCGAGCACCGCCTCCGCCCGCTCGTACGCCCCGCCCAGCGCGGTCAGCCGCGCCTCCTCGACCGCCTCGTCCAGCGCCCGCGTCGTGTCGTTGACGAACGGCGGGGCATCGCCGTTCGCCGCGTCGTCGGCGGCCATCCGGTGAAAGTCGCGGTAGCGATCCGTCATGTAGTGACGGAAGGACGGATACCGCTCGGGCGGGGCCGCCAGCCAGTGCGCGTACTCGTACACCGCCCACTCGCCGTCCCCGTCCACGTCGAGGGGATCGATCAGCACCAGCACCGAGTCCGACTCCACCTCCAGCTGCAACGCCCGTTCCCACATCCCGGCGCGCAGCCGGTCCTGCGGCGAGGCGTCCTCGTCGAGGTACTCCGCGAAGACCGCGCCGAGGCCTCGGCCGTCCAGGTGCGGCCGGACGTCCCGGCTCCCGCCCAGGTGGTAGACGAACGGGCCCGCATTGCGCCAACCGTTGCTGACCTGGAGGAACGCGCGTAACGACGGCGGCAGCCGGTGCCCGACACGCTCCTCCAGCGCCGCCAGGTCCGTGTCGGACGCGGCCGGGAAGCCGAGCCACCGGGACGCCACCAACTCCTCGTCCGGCCCGTCGAGGCCGTCGAAATCCTGTGCATCCGCCCACTCGCCGCTCCAGCGGATGAGGAACTCCCACCAATCGAACGGCACTTCAGCCCTCGCTTCGTCATTCATGCCCTTACGGTCGCACCTGCCACTGACAACGCCGCCCTCGCGACCGCCCCGCAAGCGGTCACGCAGCAGTGGGAAGGGGACAGGCGGTGATGCCACCAGCCTGGACGCGGGGATCAGTCACTCCCTGCGGATCGAAACGCCCCGGCGCGGGCGACACGAGCGGCAGAGAAGTGGTGAGGACGACGGCCCAGGGGGGGGGCGAGGGCTAGGCGCGGGCGGTCGTTGAGCCGCACCGCCTCGCCGACGCCGTGGTCGCCCATGCCCGTGACGTCCGGGCGGGGGCGGAGACGGCCGACCTGTTCCGCCCGGACGTCACGGGGTCCCCGGCACGAGTACGGGCCCGCCGAGTCGCTCACCCGTGCCGCCGAACTCACCGGAACCGATACCGACATCGTCAGACGCACAGTCGACCACTGGTCCGACGGCACGGAACGGACCGGCCGAGACCGGCTCTGCCGTGTCTCCCGGCGCACCCGGCGGCAGGCCGAGCCGGACGAGGAATGGGGGATGTGTGGGCCGTCATGCGCATCCCCGACCGGGTCCGCTGCGTGGTCTGGTTCGACAACTGACCGTCGTCGACGGAAGCACCAGCACAAAGCGGCCGAACCACAGTCCCCGCGCCAGCCCGTGCGGATTGAGCGAACCGCGCCGCAGCGACGGCCGCGCCTGCGGAAGCTTTCAGACGGCCATCGGCGGGCAGGGCAGACCCGCACGGGGCGACCGTGGAGGCCGCGCACACGTGGCATACACCCCCGGCATCCCCGCGACTGAATGACGACAACCGGCCAGGGTCGGCCACTCGTTCAGGTGATGATCCGGTGATGCGGCTCCGGGGGCGCCCGGCCCACTGCTATTCCCATGGGCATGACCAAAACCTGGCACGCGCCGTACTGACCGCTGCCGCCCTCGCCGCCCTTCTATCTCTCTCCCTTCCCCGCGCAGGCCCACGAGGCCCCCACACCGGCGGCCGCCCCCGCGGCGGAGACTGTTCCGATCGGTGTGGCGGTCAGCCGACTGCCGATCGCCTGGAGGACCGGACCGGGTACGGCCGGGACAGTCGACCACATGGTCCCCTCGCCGAAGCCTGGGACTCCGGCGCCTCCGCATGGACGGCCGCACGCCGGGAGGCCTACGCCAACGACCAGGGCCAGGCCGCATCGCTCGTCGCTGTCACCGCCCGCTCCAACCGCTCCAAAGCGGACCAGGACCCCTCCGAGTGGCTCCCCCGGCCGCAGACGCCCTGTGCCGCTACACGTCGGAACGGACCGCGACCAGACTCCGCTGGAACCTCACCGTCGACGAGAACGAGCAGCACCTCCTCCTCCTGGCAGCCGACTGCACCGGCGCCACCGTGACCTGGAAGCCCGCCCCGTAGCAACGCCAAGCGCCGGGCCCTTTTGGATGCCGCGGCGTCCGGCGAAGCGCTGGCAGGCCCTCTTTCCAGCCCGCCCGGGTGGAAGAGTTCCGCAGACTCTGCCGGCCCAGGATGTCTGCTCGTTGGTTCCGCGTGACGACGGCGGAGATCGTGCGGGGGAGGCGTCCGCAAGCCCTGGAGGAACCGACCGCCCACGCCTGTCCGCTCTGATGGCCGTGCGTGCACAGACGTGTCGACCGCGGCCCCGAAACGCGGCGGGACAGGTTCAGCGGTCGGCTGTGCCCTGCTCTGTCGTCCCGCAGCCCGGGTGGCCCCATCCCCCGCCGAGTCTGGTGATCTCGCTTCCGGCTGCGTAGGGCGCACCGCAGGGGCATCGGCCGGCGAACTTCGCCGAAATGATCCGGACTCCGCTTCCCGTGCGTACGGGACTGCCGCCCTTCTCCCGCCGCGCGGGAGGCCGCCGTGCAGTGCGAGGCGCGCCTGCTCGCTCCGGTGCGGGGACGGGCAGGTCGTGGTCGCCGAGGGCGGTTCCAGCGGCTCTCTGGGTGGCGGCCGCGTCGCTCGCAGCCTGGTCGGCGATCGCGTTCAGCAGGTCACCGCCCTGCTGATGCGCCGGGACATGGACGAGCTTCACGTCCCGGCCGGTCAGCAGGGTGTCGATGCGTTCGACGAGGTCACGGTTGGCGACCGGGCCACCGCTGGCGGTCCTCCATCCGTTGCGCTTCCAGCCGGGCAGCCACTGGGTCACCGCTTTCATGGCGTACTGCGAGTCCATGCGCACTTCGAGCGGGGTCCCGGGAGGGGTGGACTCCAGGAGGTTTTTGAGAGCGGTCAGCTCGGCGACATTGTTCGTGGCAGTGCCCAGCGGCCCGGACTCCCAGCGCTGTGGCCGCTCCCGCGCATCGGCTGTCACCCAGGCCCAGCCCGCCCGGCCCGGGTTCCCCTTCGACGATCCATCAGCGGCGGCGATGATGCGGTCATTCATGACCTCGATCATGCCACCGGCGGCGCGCCCTCGCTCCCTGCCCGTGGTTCTGCCCGATCAGGCCCAGGGCGGGGGTGCGGCGGGTGTGCAGGCGGTGGCGGCCGAGGACCGGGGCAGCGGCAGCCTTGTCAGTGGGAGGAGGTCCTTCCCGGGCCCCTGCTCCTCGTCGGCGACCGGCAGGCGGCGTCCGCGCCCGGCTGGCCGAGGGGGCGCATCACCGCGATCCGAGTATCTGCAAACCCCGGTTCATCTCGTTCCGATTGGCGCCGTCCGCCACCTTGCGCACGAGCGAACAGTTCACCGTCGCCAAGTAGCCGCCAGGTGAGGGCGGGCGGCGTAGCCCACGTCGCGAGCAGCGTCGCTCCGCCGTCGAATTGCGCTGGTCCCCGCGCTTTCACTTCCGCTCCCCGCGGTCCATGCCGGGGACGCTGAGGGGCGCGTGGGGGCTGGGTGTGCGAGGTGCTCCGGTAGCGGTCGGCGTTCTGGCGCAGGTGCGGACCTTTGATCGGGCGGTGCTGGTATTCGGCGTGCCACGGAACGGTCGGCTACCGCGGGTGGTGGAGGAGGTAGCGGAGGTGGCGTCGGCGATGGCGATGGCGCCGATGCCGTGCCCGAGGAGATGGTGGAGGACCAGGGTGTCGTAGTGCAGGGGGGATTGGGTCTCCAGGGGCAGTGGGTGGGTGCGGCTGCCGGTGCAGGCGACGAGATGGTCCCAGGCGGCTGCCGTCGGCAGGGGGCGGGCGACGACGTGCTGCCAGTGGACGGCCACCAGGCCGAACGCCGTCCGGACGGCGTCCTGGGCGGCGCCGGCCGCCAGGTGGGCGCGGGCATAGGAGACGTAGAGGGGGCTGTAGAGGGCGTGGAATGCCTCGAAGACGGGCGGCATGACCAGAGCGAGGGGCTGGGCGCTGCCCGCGCGCCGAACGGGCAGGCGGGTGTTCATCCGCGTCCCTCGGGGCCGGAAGCCCGAAGGGCCGGAGCGCTCCGTGGGCGGATCCGGGGGCACGGTGGGGGAACGGACGGTCTGCCGCACCGGCGGGAAGACGAGGACCGGGCCGCCCGGGCAGAGGGCCGGGGACATGGGGGAGGCCCAGTCGGCGATACGGGCGCCGGCCGGCAGCCGGATCGCCTCGTCTCCGGTCAGAGCGCGGTCCGGCAGCGGGTCGGAGGGAAGGAGCCGGGGGGACAGGGCGGGAGGCTCCGGGACCGGCCGGCCGCGGGCCGCGTTCCACAGCGGGCGCAGGTCCTCGGGGTCCGAGCCGCAGGCCCGGGCGATGCGGCAGGCGACCTCCCCGGAGGGGAGCCGCTCGCCGCTGACGATATGGGAGACATAGGAGCGGTCGATGTCGGCGACGCCGCCCAGCGCGGTGAAGGCCAGCCCGCTGAGGGTGGTGGAGGCGCAGCACGGGCTGGGGGAACGCGCCCGCCGGCGGGCCGGCGGGACCTGCGTGGCTGTGACGGATCCGGGGGCTCGGTGCGGGCTCGGGGCGGTGCGGGCTCGGGGCGGTGCGGGCTCGGAACGCTGAGGGCCGCTATGTCCTCGGCTTCCCGGGGAGAGGGCGGTGACAGCGCCGCTCCTGGCACCCCATGCAGTTCGTGCCGGTCCCTGGTCAGGGCGGGGCCCCATCCGCAGCACGGGGAATCTGACGCGTCGGCGAGGCGAAGCTGAAGGAGGGTCTCGCGTACGCGGCTCTGACGTCGGCGGACGGGTTCATGGCGTGGGCGCCCGGTCGTTGCCGCGCCCGGTCAGGAAGGGCACCGCTGCCGGCTGGGTTCGTAGGAACCGTCCTCCTGCACAAACGCGGACCAGGGAAGATCCTCGATCCGTCGGCAGAGCGACTCGGCCACCTCGGCGGGGTCCAGCGCGTAGGTGCGGGACGCCATATGCGGGGTCGATACCCGAAGCTGTGAGCCGTCGGCGGTGAACATGAGCGCCAGCACCGGGCCGTCTGCGGGCGGTAGCGGCACACTCCGGTTCTTCGCGGTGTCCCAGAGCCGTATCCTCCCGTGGCTGTCACCGACGGCGAGGGTCGCGTCGTCCGGGGAGAACGCGAGCGCGACGGGCTGCTCGGCCCGGCTCCCGGGCAGAGGTTGCTCCCCCGGGGCCAGGACCCCGAGGTTCCGCTCGCCGAAGTCGCCCCACAGGGTGACCCGGCCGCTCGCGTCGGCCATCGCCAGGAGGTCGCCACGGCGGGAGAGGGCCACTGAGACGGCCCGTCCCTCGCCGTGCATGATGGCGGACGAGTCGCCCCCGGTCTCCGTGAACACCATCCGGCGCCGTTCGGTGATGAACCCGCCGCGTTGCCTGTCTGCGACCAGCACCCTGCCGTCGCGGCTCTCGTACGCCTTGGACCAGCGGAAACCGTGCCCTGCGTCGTAACGGTCGACCGACTCGATGGCTTTCCGCCGGGGTGTCGACCAGGACACGCCGAAGGTGTCGGCGGGTGTCCCGAACGTGGCGAAAGCCATCCCGGTGACCCCGGGCCGGGGTGGCAGGACGTACTCGGCCGGGTGCCACTCCTCCACCCAGCCCCGGTCGGGCGACCGGGGTGAGCGCGCCCCCAGATCAT
>NZ_VCLA01000198.1:29199-30054 GCF_009600885.1 Streptomyces jumonjinensis | reverse complement strand
GACGGCAGGGCGCGGCGCACTCCCCGGCCTGGGGGATGCCCTGCCGCAGCCGTCCGTCGCCGTCGCGGATCCCGTACGTCCGTGAGCGCGCGGTGGCCAGGACCTCCGCGTCCTCGCTGAAGGCGGCGGCCGAGAGCGGGGCGTGCTCCCACACCCGGGGCTCCGTGGTGTCCACCCCGATGGTCCGCACAGTGAGGGCGGGCGCCTCCCCCTCGCGGAAGCGGACGGCCCCCTCCGTCATGTCGAGCCGCAGGTCGGAGCGGGTGATACCGCTCATGGGCAGGTGGAGAACGGGTGAATCCGGCACCGCCGTGCGCCAGATCCGGAGCGTGGTCGGGGTGAGCGTGGCGAGGTGCGCGCCGTCGGTGCTGAAGGCCAGTTGGGGCAGACCGTCCGTCACGATCCTGGGGTGTTCCCGGCCGGTGCGGACCTCGATCGTGCGGACGCCCCTCGTTGTGGCGAAGGCGAGGGCCCGGCCGTCAGGGGTGAAGCGGAACTCCCCGGTGCCGCAGCCGCCGTTGACGCGGTCCGTCCAGGGCGTGTCCAGGATCCGGCGGTCGCCGATGTCCCAGATCCGCAGCGGGCCTTCCGCCGGGCAGTACGCGAGCAGCCCGGCGCCGGGGGAGACATGGACGCGGTCGGTCCCGGGCCGGGTGTCGCCGGTGTCGAGGAGTTCCCGGCCGGTGGTCGTGTCCCAGACCTGGAGCGGACCGCCGGGGGCCCGCGCGGCGAGCACCTCGCCCGTGGGGGCGAACCAGCCCCGGGCCCCGCTCGTGCGCGGTCCGAACGCGGGCCCGGTGAAACCTTCTTCGTACAGATCCCACATCCGGATGCCCCGGTCGGTCCCGAGGGCGA
>NZ_VCLA01000198.1:28297-28768 GCF_009600885.1 Streptomyces jumonjinensis | reverse complement strand
GCGCTATGGCGACCAGCCGCTTCAGCTTCCCGCCGAGGCCGGACCCGGATCGGTCCTGGCTCAGTCGTCCCAGACCCCAGGCGTCGCTGCTCTCGGGGGTCAGGGTGAGCAGTCTGCGGCCGTCGGCGCTGAGGTCCTGGCGCAGCCCGGGCGGGTGCATGTGCGCGTCGGTGACCCGGTACAGGGCGGAGTCCGGCTGCGCCGCCGCCGCGAACAGCGCCTCCCGGGTCTCCGGGGTGTCCGCCTTCCGCCAGGCGGCGACGGTGAGCCGGAGCGCGTGTCCCGGATCCGACTCCCGCAGGGTGCTCGCGGTCTCCGCGATCCGCCGGGCCTCGGCCTGCACCGCGCGGCGGTCGTTGGCCCGGCTCTCCTTCCAGACGCTGAGCCCGGCGATCGTGGCGAGGCAGAGCAGGACCGAGAGGGTCGCGATGAGGGCGCGCAGCCGCCGGGTGGTCCGGGCCGCCGCCCGCA
>NZ_VCLA01000198.1:24211-27882 GCF_009600885.1 Streptomyces jumonjinensis | reverse complement strand
GCGGGATCGTCCGGCAGTGTGCCGAAGGTCTCCCGGACCGCCGCGAGTTGTGCGCCCCGGTACAGCGCGCCCTCGTCCCGGCCGAGCCCGTCCCAGGTCCGCGCCGCGTCGGTGAGCCTGCGGTGCAGGCGGAGCCGGTCGCGGTCCTGTTCGATCCAGCCGCGCAGCCGGGGCCAGCCCCGGATCAGGGCCTCGTGGGCCAGGTCGACCGCGCCGTCGTCGACGGTGAGCAGCCGGGCCCGCACCAGCCGTTCCAGGACCCGTTCCGACTCGGGCGCGCGGAGGAGTTCGCCGTGCCCGGCCGAGCGGCGGGTGTCCTCGGTGGCGTCGCCGGGGGATATCAGCCGCAGCAGCAGCTCGCGCGCGGCCTGTGCCTCCCGTTCGGTGAAGGCGCCGAAGACTTCCTCGGCGGTGTGGGCGATGGCGCCCTGGACCCCGCCGATCGCCTCGTACGCCGCCACGGTGAGGGTCCGTCCGCGCCGTCGGCGCCAGGTCTCCAGGAGGGCGTGGGACATCAGCGGCAGCCCGCCGGGCTCGTCGGCGACGTCCGCGACGACCCGGGCGGTGAGGGCCCGTTCCACGATCAGCCGCTGTGCCACGGCGGGGCCGACGACGGCCGCCCTGAGCTGCTCGGGCGTCATCGGTCCGACGAGCAGCACCGACTCCCTGAGAGCCGCGGCGAGCGCCGGGTGCTCGGCGCACCGCCCGGAGAAGTCGGCGCGCACGGCGATGACGACCCGGCAGCCGGAACCGGTCAACAGCTCCATGAACGCTTTCCGTTCGGCGGGGTCCCGGCAGAGGGTGAAGACCTCCTCGAACTGATCGACGAGCAGCAGCGCGCCGTCCGTCACCAGGGCCCGGTGGGTACGGGCGGGGGTGGGCCCGGGCGTGAGGATCCGGATCACGGAAGGGGCCGCTCTGCTCTCCGTCACGGCCTCCGTGGCACCCGCCGTCCGCGCCGCCCCTCTGAGCGCCGGGACCAGCCCCGCCCGCAGCAACGAGGACTTCCCGCTGCCGGAGGCGCCGACCAGGGCAGCGACGGGGTGGCGCCGGGTCAGCTCCAGCAGATCGGCGACGAGGTCGTCACGGCCGAAGAAGTGGTCGCTGTCGTCTGTTCCGTAGCGGGCGAGCCCGGGGTACGGGGCCGTGATGCCGTCCTCCACGACCACCACGGGCTCGTCGGCGAGGGCCCGCTGCCAGCGGCGTTCCCACTCCTCGGGGTCACCGCCGCAGGCGGCGACATAGGCGAGGGCGACGGGGAGCGAGGGGAGACGTTCCCCGGAGGCGGCCCCGGAGAGGGTGGGCGCGGAGTACGGGGAGCCCTCCGCCATCGCCCGGTAGGTGGGCGAGCCCACCGACTGCCGCAGGGCGCGCAGCTCGTACGCGAAGGACTCCACCGGTCCGTCGGCAGGGTCCAGCGGCTTCTCGCGACGTCCCATCCCCGTGCCCCGTCCGTTCCCGTCCCCGTACGGCACCCGGACCGTCCCGGTCCCCGCGCCGTCGCCCGTCCCCAGACCGTCGATCTGTCCCCGCGACGGTCACTCCGGAGCGTAGATCAATTGATGGGTGCGGCGTGAGAGGCCTGCTTATCAATACCATGGCCGATGGACTCGCCGCATGATCGATACCGGGACCATTCCCGTCACGTCACGTCGCCTCGCTCCCCGCGTTCCCGGCGCTCTTCGCGCACGCTGCCGCCGGTGCGGCGGCGTTCCGTTCCCACCGCCCGTGCCCGTGCGCCCTGGCAGGTCTGGCTGCCCCGCCCGCCGTACTGGCACTGCTGCTGGGGGTGTGGGGGCTGGAGCGCGAGGGGACGCTGTGGGGCGACGAGGCGGTCACCTACGACATGGCAGCCCGCGGGCTGCCGGAGATCTGGCGGACCCTCGGCACCGCGGACGCCGTCCACGGCCTCTGCTACCTGTTGATGCACGCGGTGTTCGCGGGCCGGGACCGGGGCTCGTGCCGCCGCGGCTGCCGTCCGTGCCGGCGACGGCCGCGTCCGCCGCCCTGGTGGCCCGGATCGGGCTGCACTTCCAGGCAGCGCCCGCTGTGGTCGGCGATGACGTTGATCTCCCCGGCCCGCACGCCGGAGCCCGCCGCCGACGCGGACGGGCCGAGCAGAGGGAGAGACGACAGCAGGACGGTCAGGCCCGCGACGGCGACGCCGGATCGGCGTGTGAGCGGTGTCGACATGGATGACTTCCGGAAGGGGAACGGCCTCACGGACCGCTGCCGGCCCTCCGGGTCACGGGGCGTGCGACGCCGCGCGGACGCGACGGCCGGTCCTGAGTTGAGGAAGGACCGTCGTCTCCTCCCCGGCTGACGGAGCGCTCACAAGGGGCCGGGCGGGGCCGGCTCCGACGAGCCGTCTCCGGACCTTCGATCTCCCCGCTCCGCCGCCGGCCGATATCGCGCAGGCGCTCAACGAGCTCTGCTGGACCCCGCTGCCGATCGCTGGCGCGGTGTCCGCGGCCACGGCCCCTCCCGTGGCATTCCAGGACCGTGTCGCGCACGACCCGCGCACTCTCTGCCGGCTCCGCGACTATGTGCGAGCGCACCAGTGGTTACCGGCCAGCGATACCGGAGACCTCCGCGCTGAACTCTCTCAGCTCGGGCCATGGGCGGTCCGCCGCTTTGACCAGCGGCGCTACCGAACGGGCCTGCCGGGAGACACACCCCGGATCCATCAGGCCCCCCGGATGGTCCATCTCGCACCCCGCGTTGGCCTGGAAGAGTGCTCCCTCCCGCACCGACGACAGGGTTTCCGACACTTTCCGTCATCGGCGGGGTGGAAGCACTCCTCGCGGCAGGACGGCCAGACGCTGTACGCACCGCCGCCCGAGGCGAGCAGGCCTTCCGGGCAGCACCGGACATGGCACCGGCGCTGCACCGTGGGGTCGAGCACTGCGCCGTGGTTCAGCGGTCGGCTCAGTCGAAGCGGAGTCTCTTGCGCCGGTTGCGGGCGAGCTGCTCGCGGTAGCCCTCTCCAGGAGCCGGGCCGCGAGGTTGATCCCCCGGGCCCGTGGTGTGTCCCGGCCCGGTCACCGGGCTCGGTCCGGGTCAGAGAGGGAGGGGTGCTCACCCCCGCTCCAACGACCGGCGGCCCGGCCGGATGTGAGCACCCGCGATGAAACGACTGGGCAGGCTGGTGACGGGTGCTCGCTACCCGGGCTGTCGAAACCAGGCCCCCTGGCAGCGCTGTAACCCCACCGGAGCACGCCGTCCGAAGCTCTGGGCAGGAGCAGGGCCAGGAGCGGGCCGTCATCCGTTCGGGTGATCGGATCGTCATTCCGGCCCGTGGGGGAGGGACGGCTGTTCGGCTCGCGGCCGTGATCACGCATTTGAGGCGTACCGCTGTGGCCACTGCCGTTTGCGCATGTGTGACCTGCACACCATCGGCTCGTTCACCGGCCGCGACGGCCGCGACGACCGCCCCGCGCGGTACGCAGCCGCTGTCGAGCGCGTCCCTCAGTTGGCGGCGTCGTATGCCGGACCGGACCCGCCCCCCTTGTCCCTCGTTGCGCCCGCCGCCCGGGACCGACACCCGGCGGCGGACAGCCGAGTCCCCGCGATGGTGCCCTCGACGCCTGACGGAGGCGGACGGGCTTCAGCCCGCAGCGGACCACCAGCAGAGCGAACGCTTCCGCGAGGAGCCGGGCCGCGAACGGTCC
>NZ_VCLA01000198.1:22197-23831 GCF_009600885.1 Streptomyces jumonjinensis | reverse complement strand
GCCGTCAAGTTGCGGCAAATCCGACCCGGTTGGACTTGGCAGTGCCTACCCTCGGGCTATGACGATCGCTCCGGAGACCCCCGCTCCGTTACGGTTCCTCTCGCTGGAGATCACCGCCCGGTGCCAGCTGACCTGCCCCTCGCACTGCTACGCCCAGGCCGGGCCGACGCGCGGCCACGGGACCATGACAGCCGGCGACTGGCATCGGATCATCCATGAGGCGGCCTCTCTCGGTACGACGATGCTGCAACTGATCGGAGGGGAGCCCACACTCCATCCGGACTTCACCGGGATCGTGGAACACGCGGTGCGGGTCGGCCTGCGCGTGCGCGTCTACACCAACCTCGTGCGGGTACGCGAGGTGCACTGGCGGCTCTTCGAGCACCCGCAGGTCAGCATGGCGACCTCGGTCTACAGCGACGACCCGGGCGAGCACGACGCGATCACCGGCCGGCGCGGCTCCCACGCCGCGACCCGGGGCAACCTCGTCGAGGCCGTGCGCCGCGGGATACGGGTCAAAGTGGGCATCGCGGACCTGGGTGGCGGACAACGCGCCGAGCAGGCCCGCGCCGAGGTGCAAGCGCTGGGCGTCCACGAGGTCCACATCGACCGGGTCCGGCCCGTCGGCAACGCCGCGAACGCCGCGGTGCCGTCCGTATCAGCCCTGTGCGGGCGGTGCGGGGACGGAAAGGCGGCGATTCTCCCCAACGGAGCGGTGGCGGTGTGCGAGATCGGCCGGTTCCTGACCGCGGGCAGCGTCGTCGGGGGCGCGAGCTTGGCGTCGGTGTTTGGCTCCGACCGGTGGGCCGAGGTGACCGCCAGTGTCCCGCGTCGTACGGACGCGGATCCGTGCCCGCCGGACTGCGCGCCGAATGACGACACTCAATGCGGGCCGGAAAAGGGCGGCGTGTGCGGCCCTGCGGACGACGACGAGTGACACCGGCGAACGACGACGAAGCAAGAAGCAGGAACGGACGCGGGGACATGTGCATGGATGTGGACTGGGAACCGTACGCGCGCCGTCTCGCCGACGCCGGGCTCCGCCCGGAGTCGCGCTGGTGGCGCCCCATCGCCACCACCCCCCGGCACCACTTCGTGCCGCACTGGTGGGAGAGGGCCGACGGCGGCAGAGTGCTCCGCGACGGTGCCGCCGACACCGCGACATGGCTGAAGACCGCGTACGCCGACACCACGCTGGTGACCCGCATCGGCACCCTGCACGCCGACTTGGCCGAACCGGGCACCGTCGTTCCGTACGGCAGGTGGCCGACGTCGTCCTCGACCCTGCCCACCCTGATCGTGACCATGTACCGGCACGCCTCAATCGGCAACGGCAACCGAACCCTGGTCACCACCGGCACCGGATACGGCACCGCCCTCGCATGTCACCGCCTCGGAGCCGACCTGGTGACGAGCGTGGACATCGACCCCTACCTCGTCCAAACCGCCACCGACCGGCTGAACACCATCGGACTGCGCCCGCACACCGCCGTCTGCGACATCACCGGTGAGCTGCCCGGCCGGTTCGACCGCATCGTGTCCACTGTGTCGGTCCGGCCCGTACCAGTCAGCTGGCTGACCGCGCTGCGCCCCGGCGGACGGCTGGTCACCACCATCACCGACACCGGTCTGAT
>NZ_VCLA01000198.1:19652-21818 GCF_009600885.1 Streptomyces jumonjinensis | reverse complement strand
ATGACCACACCCCGCCCGCAGAGGATGTGTGGGCGGCGGCGGACGGCGACGGCGAGGAGGTGTCCACCAGCCGGTACCCGTTGCTGTACGTGCCGGACTCCTGGGACGTGCGCTCCATGCTGGAACTGGAAGCTCCCGCTATCGACTACCGCATGCAACGAAACGACGGCGGCGGGCTCACCGTACGGATGGCGCACCCCGACGGTTCCTGGGCCCGGGCTGAGGCGGCCAGCCGCCGCGCGTCGCCGACCGTTCACCAGGGCGGGCCCCGGCGGCTGTGGGACATGCTGGAGGACATCCGCGACCGCCTCAACATGTGGGGGGAACTGCCCGTGTACGGGGCCACCGTCACCATCACCCCCGACGGCGAGACCACACTCTCCCGCGGCCGTTGGTCGGCCACCCTGTAGTACCTGGTCAAGGCCCGTCACGAGACACCGTCACCGTGACGCTGCCGGCAGCCCCGGCGCTGACGGCGGATCAGAGTGGCGTACCGGGCGGCCAGCGCCCGCAACATGTCGTAGAGGGTGAGGTAGGCACCGACCGTGCGGTGGTGCTGCTTCACGGTGGCCGGGGTGCGGGTGCTGCGGCTCAGCCAATCGGACATCACCCGCTCGACGATCTCCTGGGTCTCGGCGGCGGTGAGGCAGAGCCTGGGAGACATCCGACTGTAGACGGTGCGGACCGACGGGCGGCGAGGGCTCGAAGATGTCCTCGGCCCAGGCGGCCATGAGCGCGGCGACATCCGGCTCGGCGTACCGGGCGTGGACCATCGCGCCGATCTGGCGGTCCCCGGCGCTGGTGCAGCGCAGCATCGACCGCGCGGTGAACTGGATGGCTGCCCGGTCGGCGGCGGCGAGATCCGGCCGCCGATCATAGGAGAGGCCCTTCCCCGAGTCCGGAGGCGACGTGCCGGCCGTTGACTCGGCAGTCCAGGCGTCGGTGTACGCGGTCCGAGCGTTCCCGAACCGGGCGACCTCGTCGAGTCCCGGTCGGCCGTTGACCCGGGTGAGCTCGCTGCGTTGGCAGGCGGGGCAGCAGCCCGTCTTCTCCCGGATCCGGCGCGCTTCGGCGTCGGCGACGCGGTCGAGCCGCAGCCGTTCGCGGTCCATGGAATGCCGTACGGCCAGGGCCTGTTCCTCGTTCCAGAAGACCTCGTCGATCAGATCGGGGTCTTCGAAGACCGCGTGGAGCAGGGTAGTGGACATCGCCTCGTACGCGCCCCCGGGCCACTGCCGCTTTGATCAGGAGGTCGGCGTGGGGGCCCCTTCGAGGAGGGCGGGTTGTCCCGGCCGTGCTCGTCGTGCTGGGCATACCCCCACTCCTGGGCCATGGCGACGAGCGCGTCCGGGGTGCAGGCCGCGAGGTGCCCCTCGCAGCGTGTGATGACCCAGCTCACAGGCTGATACGGGCAGGCAGTGGTGCGGCACAGCTCGTAGACGCGATCCTGGGAGAGAATCAGATCGAGGCGGCGCTCTCCGCCTTCTCGCAGTCGGGGTGGACCGGTTTACCCCTGGCCGGGCCCCTGTCAACGGCTCACCCACACCTTCACCTCGATCGGGTCCCCGCACATGCCGCACACCGCCGGTTTCGCCGCTCGCCGCTCCACGGACCTGTCAGGGGAGAGCACGGTCACCGGGGAGGAGCGCGGCACGGTGTAGATGCGCAGGTCGTCGGGGGTGGCCCGGTGCTTCTGTCCTGTGCGGCCCCTGCGGACAGGGATCCGGGCCCGCGTCGTCCAGCGGATCGCCCATCAGCCAGGCGTGCGCGCCTTCGACGGTGGAGCGGGTGTGGGCGAACCGGTTGACGGGCTGGAAGTGCCGGTCGGCCAGAGCCGTCCAGCCGCCAGCCCGGGACGCTGCGGCGCGGAACGCTGTGGCGAGGTTGTGGGCGACCTCGACGTAGACGTCGCTGCCGGGGGTCACCCAGGAGTCGACGACGTCCATCACCGCCGTGACGGTGTCGGGGTCGAGCCGCTGGGGCTTGTCGGACAGGTCGACGCCGATGCCCCCGCGGCAACGCTCGCTGCCCGCTGTTGAGCTGCGGGAGCTGGCTTGGCTTCGCTGACCTCATGACTCACCCCGGACAGCGGCGCATTCGTGTCCATGGCAAGATCGCTGTCCTTGTCGTGTACGGGAGAGCAGGGGGCGGGGATGGGTCGGCGTA
>NZ_VCLA01000198.1:17067-19110 GCF_009600885.1 Streptomyces jumonjinensis | reverse complement strand
GGGGGAGAAGTCGGTTGAGCAGGTGGAGCAGGACCTCCGGGCTGCTTTGCGGGGCATCGCCGTGCTCACTCCCGACAGGGTGGAACCGTACCGTGCCGATTGCCAGGTGAGCGATGTGATCCCGACCGCCGAGCTCGCGGGGGAGGCCGAACTGCAGCGGATGACCGACCGTCTGAGGGAACGGGGCTGGGACCACTACGACGGGGACGGTACGGTCATGAACCTCGGTGACGGAACCGCGGGGGTGATGCTGGAGCACGGGATCTGGGCGCTCATGGTGGGATCGGCTCGGTTGGAGCGGGAACAGCGGGAGGCGGCCGGCGTGGAGTTCGGGATCGCCGTCGACGCCATCGGCAGGTGCGGCAGAGACGCGAACGCGGGCTGAGCCGGGCCTTGGCCCGCAGTCCTGGTCCCGCTGCGCGAGATCGCCTGGGAAGACGAGACCATTTTCGGCGACGCCCGTAAGCACGCGACCGCCGTGTGGAGCGGAAGCGGGCTGAAGAAGGTGAAACATCCCCAGGACAACGCCTCCCGGATCGCTGATCTCGAATGGAAATGTTCTTTACGTTCGGTATGTCTCTTGAGGCATCTACGAGGACGAGGCTTCCCAGCTCGGACTTCTGTAGCACTAGATGAGCCATCACAGTTCAAGGAAGCGACACTGAGACACTGGTCCGCCGTGTCGATCTGCGTGGGGACCAAGGTGCCGCCCACGATGAGCACAGTGCCCTTGCGGAACCACGGCGGGGTCTCAGCGCGAGCAGTGGTGCGATGCGGTCGATGATGTGGTCGGCCGCGGACTTCGAGCTTCCGAACAACGGCGCGAGCTGGCGCAGGGTCAAGCGTCATGCAAGGCCGTGCGCGCTGCAGTGAGGAACGACGTTCGCCTCGTCGTAAGTTCCGCAACCACCTCAGATTGATTCAGGTTTTGATGCAATAGATTCTGGTACTGCTGTATCTCCCATTACAGTATTTGTGGAAATTCCGTCCGGGTGGTCTCGCGCAAGGACTCCCAGCCCGGCCTATAGTGCGGACGCTGCATCACCATCTCGTGAACCGTTCTCAACCGCAGGGGTGGCGAGTTTTGGCCGAATGAGTCGTCCGCATGTCTGTAAGCCGCTTCAATCTGCGCTTGATGCCGACCAACGGCCCTCAGTCGATCCGACCTCCTGAGGTACTTGTTCAGGGTGTCGATAATATTGCTGGCGCTTTCGGCAACGGGATCGGGGCCCTCGATCTGAATAATGGCGAATTGACGACGAAGGGCGGCCAAAGCTATAAGGGCGTCCTTTCTTGCTGCGGCTATCTCTTCGTTGGGAGACCCGTGCTCGGTCGACACCTCTTCGATAGCGATCTGAGTGGTATCCATGGCGAGGAGGAAAGCGCTGTATGACTCTCTCCGTATTTCTCTCACCCACTGAGCGCGGGCCTCTATGGCGGACGACCGTACTGCGTCAACAGCCGCGTCGTAGGTCTTTTGCGCCTGCTGCATCGCTGCCTTCATCTGCCAACGGCCCACCAGGAGTGCCCCGGATACACCGACAAGGGCTACGCCAGCAGCCGCAATTGCTCCTATACCTGCGAGAGCCATGTGCCTGAGCTTGCCTCAGTCGCGCGGGCGCGGCCCGGTGTTCACGACGATTGCAGGGCAACGGCTCAGGGGGCCGAGTGCCGTACCCTGCTGGTCGTGGGCCGGAACCGCAAGGCCGCACTCGGCTGGGACCAGCAAGCCGCTGCCATGCCACCCGGGGTGTTCACCCGTTCCGTCGGCATGCGCCTTGCCATCGTCGGAACCGCCCACCTCCAGGCCCGCGACCTCGACCACGGACTCGAGTTCGGCAACCGCAGCGTCGACATCCTCGCCCGCGTCCAGTCCACCCGCACCAAGGACCACGTCCGCGAGTTCAACGCGCCCTGGCCCCCTGGCGGCGTGAGCCAGCCGTTCGCAAATTCATCCACCGCACCGGCAAAGAGACCGGTGCCGCCGCCTGACCTCGGAATAGGGGGTGGGCTCAGTGGCGGCGACCTGGTGGCCGTCGGCGG
>NZ_VCLA01000198.1:16128-16728 GCF_009600885.1 Streptomyces jumonjinensis | reverse complement strand
GGGCACGCTGCGCGCATCGCCCGCCTACGATCGCGGGCATGGATCCCGCACAGTTCGACGGCCATGTCCGCAGGGGATCGGTGGACACCCTTTCTGCCGCAGACGCGTCCCGGCAACTGGACGCGGTCACACTCTATGTGTCCCAGGCCCGGGAAGACCTCGCCCGGCGTGAGAAAGCCGGTGATGTCCCGGCCCTCGACGCCGAGAAGGCACGGGCCTTCGGCCCACAAGGCCGAGTCGCTGTCGCTGACCGACGACGCCGGCGAGACCGTTGCGGTGATCATCTCTCCGGCCGTCCTCAAAGTGCTGGAAGACGCCCTCGGACCCCTCCACGGCGAACTGCATCGTTTGCGAGGCACCACCACCACGGTGACCACCGAGGAACTGCGGGACGAACTGAACGGGCACATGGCCTCATGAGCCAGGTCGTATGGAGGCAGGCGGCCAAGAACGCCCTGGCTCGGTACGGCAAGGACGGCCCTGCCGGTGTCGATCAGGTGCTCGACAGCGTCAAGCTGCTGGTGAACAACCCACGCCCCTCCGGGGCGCGGGACTGCAGCGACAGCAAGTACCGCATTCACGTCAGCCGCTACCGTGTCT
>NZ_VCLA01000198.1:3542-15801 GCF_009600885.1 Streptomyces jumonjinensis | reverse complement strand
CCGGTCGTAATCGTCATCGACCTCGTCGGCCGGGTCCACCAGACGACGCTGCGAGTGAACCGTCGGCCGCCTCCGTGAGCCGAACCAACGAACCTGAACACCCATCAACCCATCCTGACCAGCGGATCAGCGCCTCCCGAGCAACGGGGGAACCTCAAAGGGGCCTTCACCCTTGATCGTGGACACCGGTTGTTATGCGGCGGTGGCCGCCGTAGTTGATCGCTGGTCGTAGGCGATCGGGCTGATCCGGCCGAGGCGGGAGTGCCGTCGTCGGGTGTTGTAGCGGGTCGCCCATCGGAAGACCGTGAGCCGGGCCTCACGGGCCCCGCTCCACCGTTTCCTGCCCTGGAGCGTCTCGCGTGTCATGGTCGCGTTGAATGACTCGGCGGCGGCGTTGTCCGCGCTCGTGCCCGCAGCTGCCGGTTCTCCTTCTCCATCGCGCCGGCCTCGCCCACGCCGGGCCGGGTCGCCTGCTCGGTGTCCCGCACCCACGTGCGGAGTGTCTCGTGGTTGACCCCCAGGCCCTTGGCCACCGACGCGTACGTCCCACCCGGGCCGGCGTGGTGCAGCGCGACGGCATCGGCCCGGAACTCAGGCGAGTACTTCGACGTCCCCGACGGGAACTCCTGCTCTTCGGATCTTCACGATCCAATGATCAGGGTGTCCACGATCAAGGGGTAACGCCCGGGGCCGGTCGGCTCGGTGGTGGACATCCGGTTCCAGCGCCGAGGGCTGCGATTGCACTTGGACCACGCGGGGGAGCCGTCTTCTGCGGGCAGGCCTGTCGGCAGGCCTCGTACCGGGCCCGGCACGGCGGGATCAGCCGAACAGGTGGGAACCGAGCGGGTGCTGTTGATCGAAGCCGGGGAGGATCAGGAAGGTGGCACTGGCGGTCGTGGTGGTGAAGGGCAGCAGCGCGTCGGAGGTGTCCATGCGTGCGAGCGTGGCTGTGAAGGTCCGCAGGTCGTTCTGGAAGCTGATGAAGAGCAGGCCGGGGGCGGGCTCGTCGGTGCTGTAGGAACGGCGGAGCATGAGGCCGACGCCGACCACGTTGGGGTTCGCCCGGCGCACGTGGGCGTCCACAGGGACAAGATAGCGCCCGTCGGGCGTCTTGGCGCCGAGTTGCGGGCCCGAGGCGACGGTGCCGCCGGAGAGGGGTACGCCGCTGGCCCGGCGTCGCCCGAAGACCGCCTCCTGCTCGGAGACGGGCAGGGCGGCGAATCGTGTCAGGTCGAGTTCCATGCGCCGCAGTACAGCCAGGGTTCCACCGGCGACCGCAGGGGGCCCGGCCAGCCACAGATCACGTTCTTGCTCGGCGGTCGTGTGCGGGCCCACGATGCCGTCGATGAAACCGAGGAGGTTGCGCGGTGCGGTGAGGCCCTTGGCGACGGACACGTTCGTACCGCGGCGTCCGGACTGCCGCCAGCGTTCGCGGATGCGGTCGCCCGCCCGGTCCAGGAGCGCGGCGGCGACGACCGGTACGAGCAGCGCGTCGCTGGCGCAGATCTGTATCAGCAGATCACCGCCGCGTGCCTGCGAGGCGATCCGCTCGCGGGAGAACCGCGGGAGGTCGGCCGCGCCGGGCAGTGAAGCATCGGCCGTCCGCACCAGCCGCGGACCCACGCCGACGGTCACGGTCAGGTCGCCCGGGGGCAGGCCCAGCAGCCGTGAGTCGGACCCGGCGGTGAGGGTGCGGATGGCCTCGCCGAGTTCGGCCAGCAGGGGGCCGGGCGCCACAGCGGTGCCGAGGTCGGCCACCACGGCCAGCAGGTTGCGCTGGGCCGACCGGGGAAGCGTGACGCCCGCCTGATGCCGGCCCGTCGCCGGAACCGGCGTGGGTGTGGCCGCCGTGGAAGGGGCGGGCCGGTCCGGCTGGGCGGAGTCCGGTGAGCACCCGGCGATGAGACCGGCGGCCACCGTGGCACCGGTGACATCGAGGAACGCGCGGCGTGACGGGTGGCGATCGGCGCGGTGCATGACGTGTAGGGTGCCACACCCGCCTCGCGTCTGCCGCTCAACTTCCGTAGTCCGGCGGGTAATTCGCTGCTGTGCCAGACTGGGATCATGTCTCGATTAGCTCTTCGCGTGATGGCAGGGGTACTGGGCGCACTGACGCTGGTGGCCGGCTGCAGCGGTGGCGACGACGGGTCGGGCGAGGGCCGACGGCCGGAGGGTGCGCAGGTGACGATCCGTGTGCCCGGCGACGCCCCGACGATCTCGGATGGGGTGTCCCTGGCCCAGCCCGGTGACCTGGTGCTGGTGGCTCCGGGTGTGTACCACGAGTCGGTGAAGATCGACACGGCTCGCATCACGCTGCGGGGCGAGTCCCGGGACAAGGTGGTCATCGACGGGCAGTTGCAGCGGCCGAACGGAGTGGTCGTCACGGCGCCCGGAGTGGCCGTGGAGAACCTGACCGTGCAGAAGAACACGCAGAACGGGGTGCTGGTCACCGGTTCGGCGGCGGCGGTCGCCGGGCTGCCGGGGAGCGGCGGCTATGACACCGGCGATGAACCCGTCAGCTTCCTGAAGTCGTTCCTGGTCTCGTATGTGACCGCGACCCGTAACGGCCTGTACGGAATCTACGCGTTCTCCGCGCAGAACGGTGTCATCGAACACTCCTACACATCGGGCGGGGCGGACTCGGGGATCTATGTCGGCCAGTGCAAACCGTGTCGGATCGTGGTGCGGGACAACATCTCCGAACTCAACGCGGTCGGTTACGAGAACACCAACGCCAGCGGCGACATGTATGTGGTCGGCAACCGTCTGGTCGGCAACCGCGTCGGACTGACCACCAACTCCGACCACCAGGAGAAACTGCTCCCGCAGCGCGACACCGTCGTCGCCGGCAACCTGATCGCGGACAACCAGCAGAAGCAGACCCCCGAGCAGGCCGACGGCGGCTGGGGCATCGGTATCGGTATCGACGGCGGCAGCGACAACCGGTTCATCCGCAACCGGATCACCCGCAACACCAATGCCGGGCTCATGATCACCGCGACCGCCGACCTGACGGCGGACCGCAACCGGATCGCGGACAACACCTTCACCGCCAACGGCGTCGACATCGGCTGGACGTTTCCCACCGCCACCCGCGGACAGGGCAACTGTGTGCGAGGGAACGTACTTCGGAAGACCGTGCCCGCAGGGCTCGCGGACACCGCTTCCTGCCCGGTTCCCGCCACGTCACCCACGCCTTCCGGCAGTTGGGAGAGTCCGACGGCACCTGCGGGCATTCCGTTCACCGACGTGGCCGCGTCCGGCCCGCAGCCGGAGTTCCCGCATGCCACCACCGGCGCCACCGTCGTGCCGGACGTTCCGGCACTCCCGGACATCGCGGACATCACGCTGCCGTCGCCGTCGCTGCTCGCCGCCGGTGCGCGGGTGCAGACCTCGTGAGCGGCGGCTACGGCGCCGGTGTGACTCCGGGTACCGGCTGGACGGGGACGTACTTCCGGGTGTCGAAGTCGAAGACCACCGGCTGAGGCGCGGAGGCGATACTGGCCTGAACCCGATGCATGGTGCCGTCCGAGCCGATCCAGTAGCGCACGGTCGGTGACGTACTGGCTTTGGTGCCGGCGTCCGGCCCGTTCATGATGTCTGTCTGATGGCCGTGCACCTGGTCCTGCCCGACCCATGCGGCGCCGTTCTGCGGCAGCAGTGCGGCGTTGTCCGGCCGGTCGCTGCCGAGGCTGAGCGCGATGGCCAGCGAGGTGTCCAGGGACATGCCGGATCTCTGCAGCGGACGGCTGTACCAACCGGACGCGGGCGGCGACGCCGGTGCGGCCGCCGGGGGGTCTGTCATGGGGTGGACGAGCACGGTGGTGGCCGTCCACTGGATCAGCCCGTCGCTGGACGTGTCGCGCCCGGTCCCGTGCACCACCCCGTAACCGGTGTGGGTGCGGTAATCGATGGATCCGGTGATGACCAGCCCGCCGGTGGCGTTCGGGACGGTGATCGTCACCGCCCTGCCCCCCGCCTGGTAGTTGAGGAACCGTGTGATCGCCAGCCGGCTCACCTCGTCCGAGGTCAACGCCCGCGGGGCGGTGGGGCCTCCGCTGTCGCCGAGGAGGATGAAGGTGGTGGCCGCGGCAGCCGTGATGCCGATGACGGCGGCTGCCGCCCAGCGTAACCTCGGCCACCGGCGGCGCCGGCCTGCCTCGCGCCCCAGGAGACCCTGCTTGCTGTCGATGCTCCGCGTTCTGATGCTCCGCACGCGGCGCGACTGTAACAGATCTCGGCAGAGGCACCCTCAAACTCTGTGGTTGCCAGACATGACGCTCCATCAGCTTGTAGGCTCACCCCGGAATGTACGGAGTCGGCGTTAGCGTAGGACGACGTAACGTAAAGGAATGCCATGCCATTACGCGGACTGGTGCGGATGGGGCTGTCCGGCCTGTTACTGGTGGGGGGCGGCACAGGCGCGATCCTGACCGGCGCCGGGCAGGCCGGCGCTTCGACCTCTGACGGCACCCTGACCGTCGAGGTGCTGCGGGACTTCTTCGGCACCGGCGTGATCAACTCGACCATGGACGTGCCGCAGCGGGGAATGAAGGTCGATGTCACCGACCCCGCCGGCGATCTCGTCACCGGTGTCACGGATGCCACCGGAAAGGTCATCATGTCGCCGTCGGGCGAGCTGGCCGGCGGCCGGTACCGGGTCGATGTCACCGTCCCGGCACCCTACAGCGACTATCTGCGGGCGGCGCCCGCCTCGACCGCGCCGAACCACTTCGACAGCTTCACCACGTTCGTGGACATCTCGGACGGCAAGGACGCCTCGGTGACCACCGGGGTCTGGAACCCGGCCGACTACGCACTGCCCGATTCCCGCTACTTCGTGCCGATCCAGAGCGGTGCCGGCGGGACGGACACCCGGGCACTGGTGGCGTTCGGGACAAACGCCCGCGGCAACTGTCCCGACCAGCAGGCATGCCCGACGGCGCTCAACACCCAGGACCAGGTGGGCACGACCTACGGGCTGGCCTACGACAGGTACCGCGAGCAGCTGTTCCAGTCGGCGTTCGCCCGGCGGTACACCGAGTACGGGCCGTACGGCGGTGACGCGATCTACACCGTGCCGGCCGACGGGGGCGCCACGAAGCTGTTCGCGAAGGTGCCGGGCGCCACGAAGACACCGCACGACACCGACAACCTGATCAAAGACGCCGGGTTCACCGACGTACCGGGCAAGGAGAGCGTCGGCGGCCTGGCCCTGTCGGAGGACGGCTCGACCCTGTACGCGGTGAATCTGCTCACCCGCAGCCTGGTCAGTTTCGACGCGACCGGGCCCACGGCCCCGGCGCCCGAGGAGACCGTGCCGATCCCCGACCCGGGCTGTGCGTCGGCCGGGGACTGGCGACCGTTCAGCGTGGCCACCCACAACAACACCCTGTATGTCGGAGGGGTGTGCAGCGCGGAGAGCACACAGCGACGCGCGGACCTGAAGGCCGTCGTCGCCACCTATGACGGCAAGCGGTTCACCACCGTGCTGTCCCAGCCGCTGACCGCCGAGCGCGGGAGCGTGCTCACCAGCAACTCCGGCCGCGATCAGGTCAACCACTGGAACCCGTGGAACACCGACCTGGCGGACTGGGACACCTTCAGCGTGAGCGGCGCGATGATCAATCCGCAGCCGGAGCTGGCCAGTATGGCCTTCGCCCGCGACGGCTCGATGATCCTCGGCTTCCGTGACCGGTTCATGGACGTCGTGAGCTGGGGCGGGCTGGACCCGAGGCCGGGCAACAACACCCCGCAGAACGGCATGTCCGGCGGCGACGTCAATATGGCCTGTGCCACGCCCACCGGCGGGTACGAGTGGGAAGGCACCGGAAACTGCGCCGACCACGCCACGGACCCGACCCTTGACGGGGTCCAGCCCAGCGGCGTCGTCGAGTACTTCCCGGGCGACTTCTTCCCGAACGGCGGCTCCGCGACCCGGCCCGGGCCGCACCAGGAGTCCTCACTGGGGTCGGTCGCCTACATCCCGCAGCAGCAGTGGGTCGTCACCACGCAGATGGACCCGACCGGCAATGTCATCACCAACGGAACCGGCTACTACGACATCGCCACCGGCCTCGGCCCCGGCAACGACCCGGCCGCCAACGCCTACCAGTTCATCGGTCCGAACCAGAACGGGTTCGGCAAGGCCGGTGGCCTCGGCGACATCGCGTACGCCGCGGCGAACGCACCGATCCAGATCGGCAACGTGGTGTGGTACGACGGCGACCACAACGGCATCCAGGACCCCGGGCAGGTGCTGCTGCCGGATGCGACGATCAACCTGCTGGACGCCGATGGCGAGAAGGTCGCCACGACCACGACCGATGCCGCCGGCGAGTACTACTTCGGCGGTGTCGGCGCGGAGTACGAGCTGACACCGGGTGCCAAGTACACCGTGCAGTTCGATGTGTGCACCGCGGACACCAGCAAGGTGCCGGGCCGGCCGGCCGCCACCGACCTGCGGTTCACCCTGCCGCGAGTCGATGACGACCGGGTACACGACTCCAATGTGACCCCGCCGACCACCGGCCAACGGTGCAATGGGTACGCCCCGGTCACCGCACCGGCCACGCCAGGAGGAGTTGATCACACGATCGACGCCGGCGTGTACATCCCGCAGGAGGCATCGCCGACACCCACGCCGACCGCATCCCCGTCTCCGACTCCGACGCCGTCCCCGACGCCGACACCGGTGACGCCGACGAGCTCGGCGCCCAACACCCCGGCACCGGCCGGCCGGACATCGGGTTCACTCGCAAGCACCGGTACGTCCGACCTGGGAGGGGTTCTCGCCCTCGTCGCCCTGCTGCTCGGTGCGGGTGCGGCAGTCGTCCTCGTCAGCCGTAAGCGGCGCGCCAGGCACCGCTGACACCCGAAACCCCCGACGGGCCGGTGCGATGCACCGGCCCGTCGGCATGACCGGCACCGGCAGCAGCGGAACGACCCGCCGAGCACAACATTCACTGGCAGGGGGCGGGATGAGTCAGCTTGAGTTCAGCTGGGAACTCAGTGGTAGTGGTTGGGCAACCTGCCGCATCGCGGACGGTGCATCGGAGCGGAAAGACTTCGTGAGCTACTGCACGGACGCTCTTGCAGACGTGCTTCACGGTGTCGCAGGGCTCTATGGTCGCACCTCCGTCCAGCGCTTCTCCTTCGATCTTGAGCCAGCCGAAGTGAGGTGGGTTCTGCGCCGCACAAACTCAGACGTTCAAGTTGCGATCTACCGGTTTCCCGACATGTCCACGAGCTTCGACGCGCCGGACCAGGCAGGCACGCTCTCGTGGACCTCCACTCAGCCCCTTAGCCTCCTAGGGCACGTCGTCTTGGAGGCTGCTCAATCGGTGGTCCGGCTCCATGGGGAGGACGGCTACAGGGCGAAGTGGGTTCAGCACCCGTTTCCCGTTGCTGCGCTTGCAAGACCTCCGCCGTCTGCACTTGCAGCACGACAGATGCGAACGCCAGCACGGCGTGCTGTCCGCGTAGACCACGATGGTCTGGCCCTCTACCTTGTGGAGCGCGTCGCTTCAGGTCGCTTATCCGAGCGGCGATCTGAGGGAGAGGCGAGAGGCGACGAGGAGTGGGCATCGGACGTAAGCGTGCTCTTCTCTGAACTAAGGGCTGGTCGAGCGGTCGCGGGGGTCATTCCCCGCGGCCGCTACTTGGCGGCTTCGCTGGTGCGGGCGGTGAGCTGGGCGAGGCTGGGTAGGCCCAGGAAGACGGGGGACTGCTTCTTTTCCTGCTGGGCTTCGATCTGGGCGATCTTGTCTTCGGCGGCGGCGATGCTGGTGGACAGTCCTTCGACTTCGCCGCCGCCCGCACCGCAACCCCCGTGCGGGACGGAGCCCCGGCCGCGACCGCGTCGGCCGCCGCCGCGCATACTGGCGACCCTCACCACGACGACCAGGCGGCGAATGCCCCGCACGCCGTCGACCATCCCGGCCGGGACACTGCCCTAACCCCCGCCCAGCGGGCCGCCGCCGTCCACACCCACCTTCAGGCCGCGATGCCGCAGGAGTACGCGGAGGGTCGGACGACCGACCCGGCGACGTGGATGACCACCCCGGAACGCCTCGCTGCCCTCGCTAAACTCACCGCCGACGCCGAGACTCGCAGTCGCACTCTCGCCGACGCGGACGCCCGCCGCCGTGCCCTCGCCGACGGGGAACTCACGGGCCCGGCCGCCGAACCGCCGGCGGACCCGCACCGCCAGGAGCACGAGCAACAGCACCAGCAGCCCGGCCACGGCCAGGGGTGTCCAGCCGTGACGGCCGGGACCGCCGCGGCGCCCGGTACTGCTGCTGCTCGGCGAGGGACCGCCTGGCGGGACAGGGACCGAAGTCACCGCGCCGGCTCCCGGGCCGCGTCAGGCCGCCCGCCCCCGCGGCCATCCGGGAGGAGCGAGGGTGCGGGGGACCGATCCCCTTGGAACACGGAGGACCGATGACTGCCCCGATCCCGCTGTACCTGTCGCCGGAGGACCTGGAACATCTCCAGCGGCTCGCGGACGCGCCCCGGCTGCGGGCAGCGCGGTACACGGCGCCGAAGCCCCCGCCGGTCCGGCGGTGCCGCCGTTTCTCCCGGCAGTACCCCGGCGGGTGTCGGCGTACGGACTTTTCTGGCTCTGGCAAGATTTTCGTAGCCGGAGATCATCTCGGTGACAGGGTCGGCCGGTCCGCATGGTGGGCAGCCTGTGACTGTGCTCTGTTGAACTGGTGAGTCTGTTACCGCAGTTGTCTGATGTTCTGGTGCTCTCGGTCGATGTCTCCGATGCGGTGGTGGCGGTCCGCGCCCGTACGAGATCCGGTGAACCGGCGGAATGTACGGGATGCGGACAGCTCAGTGCGTGGTGCCACAGCCGCTATGTACGGAGCCTTGCCGACGTCACGATCGCAGGCCGGCCTCTGCGCATCGACTTGTCCGTACGCCGTCTGTACTGCGAGAACGCGTCCTGCCCGAAGGTGACCTTCGCTGAACAGACACCGGGGTTGACCGTGCGCTATCAGCGGCGGACGCCGCCGTTGCAGCGCCTGGTGGAGGACGTCGGCGTGGTGCTGGCCGGGCGGGGCGGCTCCCGGATGCTGCGGATCTTGAACGTCAGGCTCTCGCGGTGCACCGTCCTGTCCCAGCTGATGCGGGTGCCGTTCCCGCCGCTGGTCACGCCCCGGGTGCTGGGGGTGGACGACTTCGCGCTCTACGGCGACACCTACGGAACCCTCCTGGTCGACGCCACCACCCGGCTCCCGCTCACCCTCTGGGAAGGACGCGACGCGGAACAGCTCAGCCACTGGCTCCGGGACCACCCGGGCGTCGAGGTCGCCTGCCGCGACGGCTCCCTCGCCTACCGACAGGGCATCACCGCCGGCGCCCCGGATGCCGTGCAGGTCAGCGACCGCTTTCAGTGCGCCATGAGGCGCCTTGTCGTATCCCCGGCCCAGTCGGGATGAATTCGGAAGGAGATTCTTGGGTCTGATGGCTTACCCGATCCGGAAACGGTGACGGGACCAGAGCATGCCAGGAAACCGACGGCCACTCTCAGGCAGTAGAGGTGACGCGTCGAGGGACCCGCGTGACACGGTGAAAGCTGAATTGCCTGAACCCCAATTCCCAGGAGATTGAAGGTCGAATCCGTCGGAAATCTGCCCGTAACCGACGCCGCATCCTGCGACGACTTTGTGGAATGGTCGATGCAACTTCCGGAGTGCGGAGCGATGCCCAGCGAGGGCATTCAAGGGAATGAGTGGGGCACCTACATCACGCTAGGACGTACGACAAGGACGAACATGGGATCGCCTACGGGAAGAGATCTTCCTATGGCGACGGAGGCCCCGTAGTAGTCGCCGGAGTCACGACCGGCCAAGGGGGACGGGAAAGCCGTCCGCATCGGGCGAAGGGGGCCAGGTGATCGGACACTCAAGACTTGGAGGTATGCGAAATGCAGAGTGCCGAAACGGTGCTGGGTGTCCTCCGTGAACGCGGCAGGCGTGGCCTACCGTGCAATGAACTGTATCGACAGCTCTTCAACCCGCAGTTGTATCTCACGGCTTACGGACGTCTGTACTCCAACAAGGGAGCGATGACGCCCGGAGCCACTGGGGAGACCGTGGACGGCATGTCCCTGGGCAAGATCGAGCACGTCATCGACGCGCTGCGCCACGAGCGCTACCGGTGGAGCCCAGCTCGCAGGGTCTACATCCCGAAAGGGCGGGGCAGCACGAAACTGCGTCCGCTCGGCCTGCCTCCATGGAGTGACAAGCTCGTCGGCGAGGTGATCCGTCTGCTACTTGAGGCGTATTACGAGCCCACGTTCTCTCGCTCCTCTCACGGTTTCCGTCCCCGCCGAGGCTGCCACACCGCGCTGCGCGATGTGGCCAATACCTGGACGGGAACGGTCTGGCTTGTCGAGGGTGACATTGCGCAGTGCTTCGACCGGCTTGACCACTCAGTCATGCTGCGAATCCTGGGCGAGAGAATCCACGACAACCGGTTCCTTCGGCTCGTGCACAACATACTCAAGGCCGGATACCTGGAGGACTGGATCTGGAACGCCACGCACAGCGGGAGTCCGCAAGGCGGGGTCGTTTCACCGATCCTGTCGAATATCTATCTGCACAAGTTGGACGAGTATGTCGAGAACGTTCTGATTCCGGAATACACCCGTGGGAGAGTCAGGCAGCCGAACCAAGCCTTCTTCAAGGTCTGGAACGCGATGCGTCGCGCACGCAAGCGCGGCGACCGCACCGAGATGCGGGAACTTCGCAAGCAACTCCGCAGCATGCCCAGCATGGATACTCAGGATCCCGGCTACCGGCGGCTTCGGTATGTGCGTTACGCCGATGACACTCTGCTCGGGTTCGCCGGACCAAAGGCAGAAGCCGAGGAAATCAAACAGCGTCTGGCGCAATTCCTGCGTGACGAACTCAAGTTGGAACTGTCGCCAGAAAAGACGCTCATCACGCACGCCCGTACCCAGGCGGCGAGGTTTCTCGGCTACGACATCACCGTGCACCACAACGACCGCAAGGTCACCGGCGGACGACGCTCCGTCAATGGGGTCATTAGATTACGCGTCCCCCGTTCGGTGGTATCTGCCAAGCAAGCCCAGTACATGAAGCGTGGCAAACCCGCGCGTCGGCCCGAACTGCTGAACCAGGACGACCACGTCATCCTCAGCACCTACGGGTCGGAGTACCGCGGCATCGTCCAGTACTACCTGCTGGCCGGCGACGTCTTTCGACTCGCCCGGCTGCAATGGGTCATGGAGACCTCGATGCTGATGACGCTCGCCAACAAGCACCGCTCGACGGTGTCGACGATGGCCCGCAAGTACGCGGCCACCATCGAGACAACGCACGGGCCCCGCAAGTGCTTCGAGGCCCGCGTCGAACGCACCGGCAGGAAGCCACTGGTCGGACGGTTCGGAGGGATCCCGCTGCGACGGGACAAGAAGACGGTCATCACCGACCGTCGGCTGGCCCCGGTCAACACCAAACGCAAGGAGCTGGTCACCCGGCTCCTCGCCGGACGGCGCGAGTCCTGCGGGCGGATCGACGAGGTGGAAGTCCACCACGTCGCAAAGCTCGCCGACCTCGGACGACCGGGAATCCGGCCACCGTGGGCAGATCTCATGGCCGCACGACACCGCAAAACCCTTGTGGTCTGCGGAAGCTGTCACGCGGACATCCACGGAAGACGTCCCGTCCCAGCACTCACGGAATAGTCACTGGAGAGCGACGTGCGGTCAAAGCCGCATGCGTCGTTCGGGCTGGGGGCCGTTGGAAAAGGACCTGCTCAGCAGGCACCTCGCCGACGGCCCACCAGTACCCTCTGGCAGGGCCTCTCCCGCCGGGTCCAGGACATCGCCTCCGCCCACCGCGGATGCCTGCCCGCAGCACTGCCCCCGATCGGCGAGACCGATCCCGCACCGGCCGGGGAACCCGCCGGGAACACTGTCGCGGACACGCGAGCCGGGCGCCACGCCCGAAGGCTTTTCGAGACCGTGCAGGCCCTGACACACTCCGGTCGGAGCCACAGTTCCGTGGCCCGGGAGCTCGGCCTGGACCGCCGCACAGTCCGTAAGTACGCCCGGGCCCACACCTGGCAGGAGGTAGTGCGCCGCCGCCCGCCCCGCAAGCCTTCCACCCTGGACCCCTACCTCGGCTACCTGCAACAACGCTGGGACGAGGGACAGCACAGCGCGAAGATCCTGCACGAGGAACTGCAGACCAAGGGCTACCTCGGCCACTACCAGCGCGTGAAA
>NZ_VCLA01000198.1:3117-3343 GCF_009600885.1 Streptomyces jumonjinensis | reverse complement strand
ACACCGCCGCAGCCCTCACATCAACGACCGCCTGCCCCGGCTTCTCGACCACTGCCCTGAACTCGAAACCACCCACGACCTGGTCCGCCGGTTCGCCGCCATGCTCGACACCCGCGACGCGACATCCTTGTCGGAGTGGCTGGACGACCTCGCGAACACCGGGCTGGCTCCGCTGACCGGCCTTGCCGGAGCCCTGCGCGAAGACCGGCATGCCGTCGCCCAGGGA
>NZ_VCLA01000198.1:2813-3107 GCF_009600885.1 Streptomyces jumonjinensis | reverse complement strand
AGGACGTGCATGCGGACCTGGCGGCCCATGAACAGGATCTCCATCAGCACGTCGATCGCGGGGCTGGTCTTCGGATCGCCGGACTCGCGGATCCTGTCCCAGTAGCGGGCGAGCTGGCGCATGGTGGCGTTGACCTCTTCGAGGAGGATCAGCAGCCGCGGTCCGATGGCGTCCGGGTCCGGGTCGATACCGCGTTCGTCCGCGACCCGTACCCGGCGCCTTCCCTCCATGCCGAGCTCGACCAGGGCGTCGTGGATGTCGGCGATGTCGCGGCAGTACGTGACCCCGCCAATG
>NZ_VCLA01000198.1:0-2463 GCF_009600885.1 Streptomyces jumonjinensis | reverse complement strand
GGTCGCCCAGTCCGCGACCGCCCGCGCCCTCGGCGGCCCCGAAGTCCGTGAGCAGTTCGCCACCCGCATCCTCGCCCGCTACAGCGTCAACGCCTGGTGTCGGCGTACGGACTTTTCTGGCTCTGGCAAGATTTTCGTAGCCGGAGATCATCTCGGTGACACGGTCGGCCGGTCCGCATAGCGGGCAGTCTGTGGTTGTGCTCTAGTGAACTGGCTACCCTGTTACCGCAGTTGGCTGATGTGCTGGTGGTCGCGGTCGAGGTCACCGATGCTGTGGTGGAGGTCTGCGCCCGCACCAGATCCGATGAACCAGCGGGATGTACGGGATGCGGTCGGCTCAGCGCGTGGTGCCACAGCCGCTACGTGCGCCACCTCGCCGATCTCACGCTCGGAGTCCGGCCTCTGCGCATCGACTTGTCCGTACGCCGCCTGTACTGCGAGAACACGACCTGCCCGAAGGTGACTTTCGCCGAGCAGGTACCGGGGCTGACCGTGCGCTACCAGCGGCGGACACCACTGTTGCAGCGACTGGTGGAGGACGTCGGCGTGGTGCTGGCCGGCCGGGGTGGCTCCAGGATGCTGCGGATCCTGAACATCAGGCTCTCCCGGGTCGCACTCCTGTCCCAGCTGATGCGGGTGCCGCTTCCGCCACTGCTCACGCCCCGGGTACTGGGGGTGGACGACTTCGCGCTCCACGGCGATGTCTATGGAACCCTCCTGGTCGACGCCACCACCCGGCTCCCGCTCACGCTCTGGGAAGGACGCGACGCGGAACAGCTCAGCCACTGGCTCCGGGAACACCCGGGTGTCGAGGTCGCCTGCCGCGACGGCTCCCTCACCTACCGGCAGGGCATCACCGCCGGCGCCCCCGACGCTTTGCAGGTCAGCGACCGCTTCCATCTCTGGCAGGGCATCTCCCGCCGCGTCCAGGACATCGCCTCCGCCCACCGCGGCTGCCTGCCCGCAGCACTGCCCCCAGCCGCTGAGACCGATCCCGCACCGGTCGGGGAGACTGCCGAGACCACCGCCGCAGATACGCCGGCCGGACGGCACGCCCGGAGGCTCTTCGAGGCCGTGCAGGCCCTGACCCGCACTGGCCGGAGCCACAGCTCCGTGGCACGGGAGCTCGGCCTGGACCGCCGCACCGTCCGCAAGTACGCGCGGGCCCACACCTGGCAGGAAGTGGTACGTCGCCCGCCCCGCAAGCCCTCCACCCTCGACCCCTACCTCAGTTACCTGCAACAACGCTGGGACGAGGGACAACACAGCGCGAAGATCCTGCACGAGGAACTCCAGACCAAGGGCTACCCCGGCCACTACCAGCGCGTGAAGATGGCCGTCGCACCCCTCAGGCGGGGCCTGCCCCTGGACGAACCGCGCGAGCGACCGCCCTCCCCGCGCGAAGCCGCCCGCTGGATCACCACCCACCCGCATAACCGCAGCCCGCACATCCACGACCGCCTGCCCCGACTCCTCAACCACTGCCCCGAACTCAGACACACCCACGACCTGGTCCGCCGCTTCGCCACCATGCTCGACAACCGTGACGCGACACCCCTGCCAGACTGGCTGAACGACCTCGCAGCCAGTGGTCTGGCCCCTCTCGCGGGCCTCGCCAGAGCCCTGCGCGAAGACCGGCACGCCGTCGCGCAGGGGATCACCACCCCTTCCAACTCCGGGGTCAACGAAGGCCGCATCACCGACGTCAAACTGCAGAAACGTCTCATGGCCGGACGCGCAAGCGTCCCCCTGCTCCGCCACCGCGTCGTCCTGATCGCCCACCTCCGCCGCCGCTATGCGGACCGGCCGACCGTGTCACCAAGATGATCTCCGGCTACGAAAATCTTGCCAGAGCCACGTTCACGTGTACGCCGACACCTGGCGCATGCTCGCACCCGAAGTCCACCCGGCACCCAAATCCACCAAGCACCAGGGGCGCGCCCAGGTCGTCATCGGCGGCAGCGCCAGCGAGACGCAGGTCCTCTTCTTCACCGAGGCCGAAGCCCGCCAGTGGGCCACCACCGGCAAGACGGCCACCGACGGTGGCAGGGGAGCCGGCCCCGCGCACGGACGGAGCGCGGCCCTCCCGCCTCCGCCCGGCCCGGTGCAACCACAGCAGCCGCCCGCGCCCGCCGGCTCTCCCGCCGACACCCGGAGCACCACGACGGCCCCGGTCGCGCCCGATCCGGCCCCGGCCGCTGACCGCGACGTCTCTGCCGATGCCCGGCGCCTCCCAGCTCCGGCCGCCGACCCGGGCGACGGCACGGCCCGTGCCCCGGCGACACCGTCAGCGAACCCGCTGACTCCGGCCGATGACGACCAGGCGGTCGGACTGCGTGAGGCCCACCAGCACCATCTGCCGGACATCACCGTCGCCGCCCTGCGCTACGCCCGCGCCAACGACAGCACCTTCCCCAAGCCGGTCGGCAAGCGGGGCGCCGAACTCCTCTACCGCGTGGGCGA
>NZ_VCLA01000197.1:182182-204382 GCF_009600885.1 Streptomyces jumonjinensis | reverse complement strand
CCGCCCCCGGCCGCCCCCGCCCCCGGCCGCCCCCGCCCCCGGCCGCGCACGGCCGGCCCGGCCCGGTCCCTCGGCACCGCGCCCCTCCGGACGCGTCGACCGCCCCTCCCCCGACCCGTGCCGCACCGGAGAAACCGGTTCGGTAACCGCCCGGTCACGCCCCGGACTCAGAAAGTGCTCGCACGCCCCTCGTGGCAGCTGTGTGTCGTACCCCACACTGGGGGGCGGTGCCTGAGTCCTCGGAGCGCGGCCGGTCCACTGCCGGTGGGCCACTCATCCCCGCGGATCCGCTCATCGTGTACGGGACGGACAGCGGCCCGGCCGCCCCCGTCCCGCTGCCGCACGCCCTTGAACCGGCAGCGATCACCCTGGAGGTCGCCCCCGTGCAGACCCAGACTCTGACCGAGAGCCTGACCGAGACCGCGGCCGGCCGCCTGGCCGAGGCGGAGCCCCTCGCGGGCGTCCCGTCGCAGCGCCCGCCCGTGAACCACCCGGAGTCCGTGCCCGAAGCGGCCGTGGGGGCCGTTGTCGCGGACGCGGTCGAGATGCCCGATCCGCCCGAGTCCGCGACCGCCTCCCGCGCCGAGAGCGGCGGCCCGTCCTCCGATCTCTTCCGCCAGTATCTGCGGGAGATCGGCAGAATCCCCCTGCTGACGGCGGCCGAGGAGGTGGAGCTGGCCCGCCGCGTCGAAGCCGGGCTCTTCGCCGAGGAGAAGCTCGGCACCACCCCCGACATCAACAACTCCCAGCTCGCCGTCGATCTCGACAGCCTGGTGGTGATGGGCCGGATGGCCAAGCGCCGGCTGATCGAGGCCAATCTCCGGCTGGTGGTCTCCGTCGCCAAACGCTACGTCGGCCGCGGGCTGACCATGCTGGATCTCGTCCAGGAGGGCAATCTCGGACTGATCAGAGCGGTCGAGAAGTTCGACTACGCCCGTGGCTACAAGTTCTCGACCTACGCCACCTGGTGGATACGGCAGGCCATGTCCCGGGCCCTGGCCGACCAGGCGCGGACCATCCGCGTCCCCGTCCATGTGGTCGAGCTGATCAACAGGGTCGTACGGGTCCAGCGCCGGATGCTCCAGGAGCGCGGCTGCGAGCCCACCCCCCAGGAGGTCGCCGCCCAGCTGGATCTGGCCCCCGAGCGGGTCAGCGAGGTGCTCAGACTCGCCCAGGAGCCCGTCTCCCTGCACGCCCCGGTGGGGGAGGAGGACGATGTCGCCCTCGGCGACCTCATCGAGGACGGGGACGCGGCGTCCCCCGTCGAGTCCGCGGCCTTCCTGCTGCTGCGGGAGCATCTGGAGGCCGTGCTCTCCACGCTCGGAGAGCGGGAGCGCAAGGTGGTGCAGTTGCGGTACGGGCTGGTCGACGGCCAGGCGCGCACCCTGGAGGAGATCGGCCGGATCTTCGGCGTGACACGCGAACGCATCCGCCAGATCGAGTCCAAGACCCTCAGCAAACTGCGCGACCACGCCTTCGCCGACCAGCTCCGCGGCTATCTGGACTGAGGCCGGGGCCCCGCCGCCTGAACTCGCGGACCGGGGCCCTGCCGCCTGAACCCAGAGGCCGGGGCCCCGCCGCCTGAACCCAGAGGCCGGGGCCCCGCCGCCTGAACCCAGGCAGAGGCCAGGACCCCGCCGCCAGAACTCACGGACCGGGCCCCCGGCCCCCAGGAGGCCCTCAGTCCACCTCCGCCACCGCCTGCGCGAACTGCGCCGAGTACAGCCGCGCGTACGCGCCCCGCTGCGCCAGCAGCTCGTCATGGGTGCCCTGCTCGACGATCGCGCCGTTCTCCATCACCAGGATCACATCCGCGTCCCGGATGGTGGAGAGCCGGTGCGCGATGACGAAGCTGGTACGCCCATGGGCGAGCCGCGCCATCGCCTTCTGGATCAGCACCTCCGTACGGGTGTCCACCGAGCTGGTCGCCTCGTCCAGCACCAGGATCACCGGGTCGGAGAGAAACGCCCGCGCGATGGTGATCAGCTGCTTCTCGCCCGCGCTGACCCCCGAGCCGTCGTCGTCGATCACCGTGTCATAGCCGTCGGGGAGCGTACGGATGAACCGGTGCGCGTGCGCGGCCCGCGCCGCCTCCTCGATCTCCGCACGGCTCACCTCACGCGAGGCGCCGTAGGCGATGTTCTCCGCGATCGTGCCGCCGAACAGCCAGGTGTCCTGGAGCACCATGCCGATCGACGACCGCAGATCGTTCCGGGACATCCTGGCGACGTCCACGCCGTCCAGACTGATCCGGCCGCCCGTGACCTCGTAGAACCGCATCAGCAGGTTCACCAGCGTGGTCTTGCCCGCTCCCGTGGGCCCGACGATCGCGACCGTGTGCCCCGGCTCCACATGCAGCGACAGATCCTCGATCAGCGGTCGCTCCGGCTCGTAACGGAAGGCCACCTTCTCCAGCGACACCTGCCCGGCGGGCCGCTCCGGCAGCTCCTCGACCGGACCGGACCGGCCGTCCGGCTGCTCCTCCTCGGCGTCCAGCAGCTCGAAGACCCGCTCGGCGGACGCGACGCCCGACTGCACCAGATTCGCCATCGACGCCACCTGCGTCAGCGGCATCGAGAACTGCCGGGAGTACTGGATGAACGCCTGAACCTCGCCGATCGACAGCGTGCCCGACGCGACCCGCAGTCCGCCGACCACCGCCACCAGCACATAGTTGAGGTTGGAGACGAAGAACATCAGCGGCTGCATGACCCCGCTGTTGAACTGCGCCTTGAAACCGGCCTCGTACAGCGCCTCGTTCTGCTCGGCGAAGTCCCGGGCCGACTCCTCCTGCCGCCCGAAGACCTTCACCAGCGCATGGCCGGTGTACATCTCCTCGATATGGGCGTTGAGCTTTCCGGTCGACTTCCACTGCTGTACGAAGTGGGGCTGCGAGCGCTTGCCCACCTTGGCCGCGACATAGACCGACAGCGGCACGGTCACCAGCGCCACCAGTGCCAGCAGCGGCGAGACCCAGAACATCATGCCCAGCACGCCCACGATGGTCAGCAGCGAGTTGATCAGCTGGCCCATCGTCTGCTGGAGCGTCTGCGAGATGTTGTCGATGTCATTGGTGACCCGGCTGAGCACCTCGCCGCGCTTGGCCCGGTCGAAGTACGACAGCGGGAGCCGCGACAGCTTGGCCTGGACGTCCGCGCGCATCCGGTAGACGGCCCGGTTGATCACCTTGATCGACAGCCGGGTCGCCACCAGCGCCAGCGCCCCGGAGACCACGAACAGGACCAGCGCCACCAGCAGCACTTCGCCCACGGCGGTGAAGTCGATGCCGCGGCCGGGGGTGAAGTCCACCCCGGCGAGCATGTCGGCCAGACCGCCGTCGCCCCGCTCCCGCAGGCCCGCGAGGGTCTCCTCCTTGGTGGCGCCGTCGGGCAGCTCACGGCCGACGACCCCGGCGAAGACCAGGTCGGTGGCCCAGCCCAGCACCATCGGGCCGGCCACCGAGAACCCGACGCTCAGCACCCCGGCCGCCAGCATCGTCCACAGCAGCACCCGGTCCGGCGCGAGCTGCCGCAGCAGCCGTTTGCCCGAGCCCTTGAAGTCCATGGACCGCTCCACGGAGCCGCCCATCATCATGCGCGGCCCGCTCATGCGGCCTCAGCCTCCGTCAGCTGCGAGAGCACAATCTCCCGGTATGTCTCATTGCCCGCCATCAGCTCGTGGTGACTGCCCGTCCCCACGACCCGCCCTTCGTCCAGCACCACGATCCGGTCCGCGTCCCTGATGGTGGCCACCCGCTGGGCGACGATCACCACCGTCGCGTCAGCCGTCTCATCCGACAGCGCCGAGCGCAGCGCCGCGTCGGTGGCGTAGTCGAGCGCCGAGAACGAGTCGTCGAAGAGATAGATCTCCGGGCGCTGCACCAGCGTCCGGGCGATGGCGAGCCGCTGCCGCTGACCGCCGGAGACATTGGTGCCGCCCTGGGAGACGGGGGCGTCGAGGCCATGCTCCAGCTCGCGCACGAATTCGGCCGCCTGCGCCACCTCCAGCGCCTTCCAGAGCTCCTCGTCGCTCGCGTCGGGCCGTCCGTACCGGAGATTGGTCGCCACGGTGCCGGAGAACAGATACGGCTTCTGGGGTACGAGCCCGACCGTGCGGGCGATCAGCTCGGGGTCGAGATCGCGTACGTTCACCCCGTCGACCAGGACCTCGCCGCCGGTGGCGTCGAACAGCCGGGGCACCAGACCGAGCAGGGTGGACTTTCCGCTGCCGGTGGAGCCGATGATCGCGGTGGTCTCCCCGGGGCGTGCCACCAGGGCGACGTCCCGCAGCACCGATTCCTCCGCGCCGGGGTAGCTGAACTCCACGTTCCGCACCTCCAGATGCCCGTGCCGGGGCAGCTCGTGTACGGGGGCGGTGGGCGGGACCACGCTGGACGCGGTGCCCAGCACCTCTTCGATCCGCTCGGCGCAGACATCGGCGCGCGGCACCATCATGAACATGAAGGTGGCCATCATCACGGCCATCACGATCTGCATCAGATAGGCGAGGAACGCGGTGAGCGCGCCGATCTGGATGGCTCCGCTCTCCACCCGGTGCGCGCCGAACCAGATCACGGCGACGGATGAGACGTTCACCACGGTCAGCACGGTCGGGTACATCAGCGCCATCAGCCGCCCGGTGCCCATCGAAACCTCGGTGAGCGCGGAGTTGGCCTCGCGGAAACGGTCCTTCTCGTACTCGTCGCGGACGAAGGCCCGGATGACGCGATTGCCGGTGATCTGCTCGCGCAGCACCCGGTTCACGGTGTCGAGACGTTCCTGCATGGTGCGGAAGAGGGGCCGCATCTTGAGCACGATCACGGTCACGGAGATGCCGAGCACCGGCACCACGGCCAGCAGTACGAGCGAGAGCTGCACATCCTGGCCGAGCGCCATGACGATGCCGCCGACGCACATGATCGGCGCGGAGACCATCAGGGTGAACGCCATCAGAACCAGCATCTGGACCTGGAGCACGTCGTTGGTGGTACGGGTGATCAGCGACGGGGCCCCGAAGTGGCCGACCTCCCGCGCGGAGAAGGTCTGCACCCGGTCGAAGACGGCCGCGCGGATGTCGCGGCCGACCGCCGCGGCGGTGCGGGCTCCGTAGTAGACGGCGCCGATGTTGCAGACCACCTGCACCAGGCTCACGCCGATCATGACCGAGCCGAGCTGGAGGATCTGGCCCGTATCGCCCTTCACCACGCCGTCGTCGATGATCTCGGCGTTGAGGTTGGGGAGATAGAGGGTGGCGCTGGTCTGGAGGAGCTGGAGGAACACCAGCAGGGCGATGGGTTTCTTGTACGGACTGAGATAGGTCCGCAGCAGTTGTATCAGCACACGCTGTCTCTCGGGCTCGGCGAGGTGGGGGGCAGGGCGGCGGTCCCGGCGGACGGGGCAGTCCCAATCTTGCGGTACGGGGGCCCGTGATCCCCAAAGGTTTGTTTCAAGGCCGGGTCAAGATGTCGCGCTGAGGGCGCGCACAGGGCGCACTGGCGCGGCGCACCGCAGGTCCGGGGGCCGGCAGGGCGCCGGCCAGGCGCTGACCCGGCGGGCGCAGCCTCAGCGGGCCGGGCGGCCCGGCTCCCGAGGTTTCGCCTCAGCGGGCCGGGCGGCAGGCACCCGGGGCGCACCCCAGCAGGCCGGGCGGAAAGCCCCCGGCGTCCACCCTCAGCGGGCCAGATGAAAGCCCCCGGGGCTGAGCCTCAACAGACCGGGCGGAAAGCCCCCGGACCCCGCCTCAGTAGCCGGGGTGGAACGCCCCCGGATGGAGCTGGTCCCTGGTCGCGCCGTACTGCTGGCGCACGGCCTGCCCCACGGCCAGATCGTCGCCGGGCTCCAGCAGCTGCACGGCGGCGGCCTGCCACGGGGGCGGGGCGGCGGGCGACAGCGTCCCCTGCGCGACCCCGAGCGCCCAGGCGGCCTGCCGGGCCGCGCCGAGCGCCGCGTAGTCGGCGGGCTGCGGCACGACCACCGGAGCCCCGAAGATCCCGGGCGCCGAGGCCAGGACGGCGGGCAGTCCGGCGCTCGCGCCGAGCAGAAAGACCCGCCGCACCTCCACACCGCGTGCGCGCAGCACGTCCAGCGCGTCGGCGAGCGAGCAGAGCATCCCCTCGAAAGCGGCCCGCGCGAGATGCTCGGGCTTCATCGACTCACGGCGCAGCCCGCTGAGCGTTCCCGCGGTGTGCGGCAGCCGGGGGGTGCGCTCGCCCTCCAGATACGGCAGCAGCACCAGGCCGTAGGAGCCGGGCGTGGACTTCATCGCCAGCTCGGAGAGGGCTTCGAGATCGTCGAGCCCCAGCATCTCGGCCGCGCCGCGCAGGGCCCGTACGGCGTTGAGCGTGTGCACCACCGGGAGGTGCATCCCCGTGGCGTCCGCGTACGAGGTGATCATCCCGCTGGGGTCGGCGAGCGCCCCATGGTGCACGGCCATCACGGAACCGGAGGCTCCGAGGGAGACCACCGCATCGCCCGGACCGACGCCGAGACCGAACGCGGCGGCCATGGTCTCGCCGGTCCCCGCGGAGATCAGCAGCCCCTCGGGCGTGGTCCCCGCGGCGTCGGCGGGGCCGAGCACCTCGGGCAGCGAGCACTGGTGGCCGAGGGCCAGCTCGACCAGATCGGGCCGGTAGGAACCGGTGCTCGCCGACCAGTAGCCGGTGCCGGACGCGCCGCCCCGGTCGGTGGTCCTGCGGGCGGGCCTGCCGAGCAGCTGCCACACCAGCCAGTCATGCGGCTGGAGCACGCTCGCGACGCGCTGCGCCGACTGCGGCTCGGAGCGGGCCAGCCAGCGGAGTTTGGCCACCGGGTGGGCGGCCTGCGGCACCGAGCCGACGGCCTCGGCCCACGCCTGCCGGCCGCCGAGCGCCTCGATCAGATCGGCCGCGGCGACCTGGGCCCGCTTGTCGTTCCCGAGCAGCGCGGGGCGCACCAGGGCGCCCTGGTGGTCGAGGGGCACGAGCCCGTGCTGCTGCGCGGAGACCCCTATGGCCTGCACGCCTTCGAGCAGCCCGCCGGCCGCGGCCTCGCCGAGCGAGAGCAGCCATGCCTGCGGATCGACCTCGGTGGCCTTCGGGTCCGCGAGATGAGGGGGGTGCGGGGCGTACCCCTGCCGCAGCACGGCACCCGTCTCCGTGTCACAGACGACGATCTGGGTGAAGGCAGATGAACTGTCCAAGCCGGCGACTATCCCCATGGGGGGAGATTCTGCCCCACCCGGGGAGTGCCGGTGTCATGTGTTGCTGGTTCCCCAGTCGTCCTCGCGGTTCGCACCGCGCTCCCGGAGGGATCGCACCCGCTCGGCGACGGACTCGGGCATCCGGTCGCCGACCTTGCCGCTGACGGCGCTGAAGGCCCTGCCCGCGATCTCGCGGCCGTTGTGGGCCGCGGACTCCGCCGCATTGCGCACCGCGGGGTTCTGGGCGAACTGGCGCGCGCTTTTCCTCAGCTGTTCATAGCGCTCGCGGCCGGCCCGTGTCCCGATCACATAGCCCAGGGCGAGTCCGACGACGAACGTGAGCTTGTACCGCATGGCGCTGCCACCCTTCGCTTGCGTACGCCGGTGCCTGCCCGCCTACCCGGGCCGCCCCGTGATCACCCAGGACCATACCGATTGGCGGAGCACCCCCCTGCTTGCGCTAATGTATGTGTCGCAGCGAGCACACGCCCTCCGGGAAGCCTCCGGTAGGTACGTTCGGTGCATGCAAGGCAATCCCCTGTAGCTCAATTGGCAGAGCAGCCGGCTGTTAACCGGCAGGTTACTGGTTCGAGTCCAGTCGGGGGAGCGCGATCCCCTGTAGCTCAATTGGCAGAGCATTCGGCTGTTAACCGGAGGGTTGCTGGTTCGAGTCCAGCCGGGGGAGCACATACGGAACAGGACTCCTTCGGGGGTCCTTTTTCGTATGCTCTGGGCGAGATGGGAACCGTGCAGCGGCCAGCACAGTCTTCACCGTTGGGCGTTGCCGACCATCCGAAGCAGGAGATCGTATGAGCGGCTATGCTGCGGCAGACGGCGCGCACATTTGTGCGCGACGCGCCGTTAGGGGCGGTAGCTCAGCCGGTTAGAGCAGCGGACTCATAATCCGTCGGCCGTGGGTTCGAGTCCCACCCGCCCCACCGAGCGGCACCCAGGCAGAATCGATCTGACCTGCGGGAACGCGGAAACGTGGGCCGCCATGCTGATGCGGCGGCCCACGTTCACCCCCTTGGATCAAGATCCAGGGGACACACAGGGGACACGGGGACCGTTCTGGGGGCAGAGAAGGCCCTCACGCCGCCTTCTGGTGCCCGTCAAGCAATCCGTCGCGAGGGCCGTCCCGGAGTCGGCGGCAGGCCCGTCGGCAGCGCCCGGCCGTCCAGGCCCGGTGCCTCGGAGCGAGCGATCATGAAGTGTGTCAGAGAGAAGTCCGACCGTTGATCCTCTGGGTAGCGGTTGTTGAAGTTCTCCACCCGGACCAGTTCCAGATCGTTCGCGGTGCAGTGATCGCGTACCCACTTCACGGCTGCGTTGGCAGCGTCGTCCTGGCCCCGTCCGCTCAGCGTGATCATGCCGACGAGATCAGAGTCCGGCTGGGTCTGCGCTCCAATGGCCCAGGAGTTCTCTGACTGCCGCGCGCCGTGGGCGAAGAAGACGGCGATGTCGCCCTGCCAGGCTGCCTCGGGGATCTCCAGCGGGGAGCGCACCACGAAGGGGACGTCGCGAGGGACGACCGCCATGACCGACTCGGCCTCGGCCCGCATCATCTCGGGCAGCACGCTGGTGTAGGTGTCGGAGGTGATCTGGCGTGAAGAGTGGCCCAGCTTCTCCTGGACGACCTTGATGTCGGTACCGGCGAGCAGGGACAAGGTGGCGGCGAGGTGCCGCAGATCATGGAGGCGGACCGGGGGCAGGCCCGACAGTTCCACGAGGCGGGTGAAGCGCCGGGAGATCCAGTCGGGGTGCAGCTCCTCGCCGTTCTCGTGCGTCCACACCCGGCCGGTCTCAACGTACGCCTCCCCCCACTCCCGACGCTGTCTCTCCTGCTTGGCACGGAAGCCGACGAGGTTGTCACCGGACTCCAGGCTCAGGGGGAGGGTGCGGACGCTGTCGGCCTTGGGGGCTTCCCCGTACAGCTTGTAGGCGACCTCCACGATCTGCTGGGAGACCCGCAGCCAGAGCGCGTCGGTGCTGACCTCCGTCCAGGGGAGCGCGGCCATCTCGCCGCGGCGGGGGCCGAGGAAGATGAACGAGTGCCACAGCTCGTAGAGCCAGTCGCCCTTGACGAAGTCGAGAAATTGGCCGGTCAGTTCCGGCGTCCAGACCATGACCGGACCGGGCTTCTCGCCGGTGCGCTTCCAGTGCTCGATGCGTTCGGGCGTCCAGACGAGCGGTTTCGGCCGGGTGACTGGCGGCAGCTCCACGAGCTGTGCCCAGTTCTTGGAGAACGCCTGCTCGCGTTTGATCCCCCAGGTGAGAGCCGAGCTGAGGGTGTCGTTGATGCGGTGCATGGTGGCGGCGGAGGTGACTTTCCGCAGCCCTTTCTTGCCCTCGCGGAGAGCAGCGTTGGCGTCGAGGAAGGCCCGGCGAGTGACACGGCGTTCCTCCCTCTTGGCGTAGCCCGCCGTCTTCACCCAGGCTTGGTGTGCTGTGTCGCGGTCCTTCTGGAGCTGATGGACACGGAGGCGGTGGAGGATTCGCTCGGCGTTCTCCTTCTCGATCGCGTCGTACATCTTGTCCAGGTGCCGCACCTTGAGGTCGCGCCGCTTGATGTGCCCGAGGTGAGGGAGGAGGTAGTTCTTGATGTGCTCCTCGTAGCCGTGGCGGGTGGTGCGGGCGAGGGACTTCTTCGCCTTGATCCACCGGAGGAAGAAGGCGCCGCACGTCTCGTCGGAGAGCACGTCGGTGCCGGCCGTGGCCGCGTCGTACAGCTCCTTGGCCTTCTTCTTGGCGTCATCCAGCTTGGTGAAGCCGCCTCGGCGTATCCGGGCGCGCTTGTTGCCCTCGCCGCGCTCGGCCTCGAAGTAGAAGTACCAGGTGCCGTGTCCCTTGCTGAGCTTCGGGCACGTCAGCCCGATGTCCCCGATCTTCGGCTTGCCGTCCGTGTCGAGGACCGGCTTGCCCTCCTTGTCCTTGAGCGGCCCCTTGCACTGGCATCGCCGGTAGTAGCTCGGCTCGAACATCGGTCCTGTTCCCTTGCGCTGATCGCGAGTTCTGGCCGGTTGGGTACGCATCCGTACGTATCCGGCTCGTTCCCTCTCGATCTTGGTGGGGCTGTCGGACACTGTTGTAAAGTCACCTGCAAGTTGGCGCGGGGGAGTGAGGCGACCAACGAACGTGCAGAAGAAGAACGATCAGGCGGCGACCGGGGCGATGGGGCTCAACGAGTTGCTCTCTCTGCCAGCGACCGTGAACATCACGACCGCTGCCCGTGCGCTGGGGATCGGCCGCGACAAGGCGTACGAACTGGTCCGGGCTGGTGCCTTCCCGGTCAGGCTGCTCTCCCTTGGCAGTACCGTGCGTGTGCCGACCGCGGAGCTGTGGAAGGTGCTTGGAGTCCGTCCTGAAAGCGGGTGAGCGGGTGACCCCGGGGTACCTTGCTGACACCTTCCCGGGACTTATCGTGTGACCTATCCTCGATAAGCTGTCAATGCGGGTAAAAGGGGGTCGGATCTACGCAGAGGGCGAGGGACATGGGGCGGCTGTTCGGCTTCGAGGATGCCGCGCACACGCGGGTGCGCGAGAGTGAGGCGGAGGCGCTTCCGCCGGCTGCGGTGCGGCGACTCGCTGGCCAGAGCTATGACGAGATCACCCTGTGGATCAACCAGGCCGGTTACCGGACGGCACGGGGTGGGGAGTTCCGCGCGGGCGGCCTTGCGATCTTGCTGGACAATCCGGCCATTGCCGGTCTCCGGGAGGACGCCGATGGTGACCTCGTGGAGACCGGTCTGCCTGCAATCATCACCCGTGAGCAATTTGTTGCCATCCGCGTCATGAGGCGCAAGAACCAGCCCGACTTCGAGCGGAAGCCGTCACGCGAGTACCTCGTGCCCGGGAGGTTGGGGGTGTGCGGCCTGTGTGCGTACGAGATCGCCTCAACGCCGGCCAACAGCGGAAGCCGCGGATATCGGTGTCCGCCGAGCACCAAGACGCTGACGAAGGGCTGTGGCAAGGTCCGCGTGAATGCCGACGGCCTGGAGCGGCATCTGGCTGAGCAGGTGCTCGCTGAGCTGGCGAAGCCCGAGGTCAGCGCACTCATTGGTCGGGCCCGGGACGATCTCTTGGCGGAGGCCCAAGTTTTGCGGGAACAGGCCGATGTGTTGCGTAAGCGCCAGCGGGCTCTTGGAGAGCAGTACGCTTCCCCGTCTGGTCTGTCGCTGACAGCGTTCCACGCGGCGGACAAGCAATTCACCAAAGAGATCAAGCAGGCCATGGCGCGGGCGAGGCAGCTGGAGATGGTTCAGCATGTCCCTGTCGGGGACGTGCCGAACCTGGTGGCGTGGTGGCAGCACGCTCCGTTGGTGGCGCGACAGGGCGTCCTGGTGCTGATGCTGGATGAGGTGGCCCTGTTCCCAGCCTCTGCCCGGGGATCCCGCGTCGTGGACAGCAATCGAGTCCGCCTGACATGGCGAGTCTGGGGGCAGGGCGCGGCCGAGGGGCGGGTGTAGGCGTCGCCGTGCTGATCACGTGGTGAAGACCGGCAGCTCTACGAGGGATCGCGACCTCCAGGATGTACGCCACCGAAGCTCGGACGCGGGGACGGCGAGGCGCAGGTCCGGGAATCGCCGAAGCAGGGTGTCTGTCGCCACCTCGATCTGGATGCGGGCGAGTGCCGCGCCCAGGCAGTAGTGCATCCCGTGGCCGAGAGCCAGGTGGGGTGTGGGGCCGCGGTGGATGTCGAATCGGTCGGGTTCCGGGTATCGGTCCGGGTCCCGGTGGGCGGAGGTGAGGCAGAGCAGGACGGTCGCGCCGCGCGGGATACGGGTGCCGCCGATCTGAAGATCAGTGACGGCGAAGCGGCGGATGGCCATCTGGTTGGGGTGGGCGTACCGAAGCAGCTCCTCGACGGCTGGCGCCAGGAGCGCGGGGTCGGAGCGTAGCTCGGCACTCTGGCCTGGGTCGGATAGGAGGGTGAGCATTCCGGCGCTCACCATGTGCTGGGTGTTCTCGCTGCCCGCCATCAGGATGAGAAAGGCAAGGGAGACAAGTTCGTCCTCGTTCAGCCGGTCGTCGCTGTCGCGTGCTGCGATCAGGTCAGACAGCAGATCCCGGCCCGGCGACGCCCGCTTGGTGCTGATGAGGTCGAGAAGGAAGCGATGAATCCGTTCCACGGCATCCACGATCTGGCTGGGATGGTCCGGCGCGATCATGGTGCCGACCCAGGCCGAGAATGGCTTTCTGTCCTGTTCAGGGACGGCGAACATGTCGCCGATGAACCGGAGCGAGAGCGGACCCGCGAAGTCAGCGACCAGATCACCTTTGCCGTTCTGCGCGAGACCGTCAGCCAGCCGATCGGCAGTGGCCTCGATGTCCTCTCGGGATCGCTCGACGCGCCGCGCGGTGAACGCCTTGGAGACCAGTCGGCGAAGGCGCTGATGATCGGCAGGGACGCTGTTCAGGAGATTGGCGTCCAAGGCCGGCGGTAGCTCGAACCCGCGGTAGCCCCCGGCCTTGGACGCATGAGTCCTGCTGACGGACAGCCGCTCGTCGGCGAGTCCTGCGCGGACATCGGATTCCCGGGTCACCACCCAGACCGGAGCCCCGTCGGGAAGGGCGGCCTGATGGACCGGACCAGCTGCTCGTAGCCGGGCGTACTCGCGGAGGGGGTCGGCGAGGAAAGGCGCGTCGAACGGCCGTGGCAGCGGTTGCTGTGCCGTGGTGCCGGAGTCCATAGCTGGTCCTACCTGTTCTGTGTTGATTCCGAGTGGGGGAAGTCCGGGCCGGATACCTGGTTGAAGGCTCGGACGAGGTGCCTCTGAAACCCGATCTCGTCGGCCAGGCTCTGAGGTTCGGCCGCCAGTGGGGTCTCCTCATGACGTACTGGTGGTTGGCCTTGGGCCTTGCAGCGGAGGGCGGCCCGGAGCTGGGTGGCCTCAACGACGGCGGCCAGCTCGACCCCGTTCAGTCCGCGTGCCTTGGCCCAGGCGCACGCCGCCTCGGCGGTCCCTTGGGGCACCCATGTGCGCAACGCCCACTGGGCGTCGCGGATTTCCACGACAATGCGGTAGAGGCGGGTACGGAGCTCAGTCGCCGTGTCGAGATTGAGTACAACCTGGGGAGCATGACGCGTGAGTTCCTGGTGCAGCGACCTCACCTCGCGGAAAGATCTCCAGTCATTCAGCCAGGACCAAGCGGCACTCACATGGCGGCCCCAGTCTGGGACTGTCCAGCCCACCATCTGGATGATGGCGGCAGCGGAAACCGATAACTGTGCAACGATTTCCCAGTCGTGCCCGCTCATACCGAAGTTGCCGACAATGATGGCGGCTACCCTGCATCCCACATAGATCACGGAGAAAGGTAGAGTCAGTGCGATCAAGATCAGGCCGCGATACAGCCATGGGGTAGGTGCGACCTTCGCGCATTTCCACCCGAGGAGGCCGACATCTATCTGGTTCATGGTGAATCCCAGCAGGTAGATGCTGAGGTAGAGCGGATAGTACTGAGCTTTGGACAAGGCGAAGTCGTCAGGCTTCTCCTGTGTGGCGGTGGCCGCCGAGAATAGAATCACCATGCCGATCAGAATGATGGCGAGGGCACATATTCGAGGAACCGACTTGCGCCATGCCTCACGCCGGTCGTGCAGAAGGTGAAGGAGCACAATCTGCTGACATGCTGCCGAGAGGATGACTGAACTCTGTGATAACAGTCCGCTGAAATTAATGATTCCGGCGGCATCACTGATCTGTACCCACACAGAGGGAGTGGACACGAAGAACGTGAGGCAGATGAAGAGTAGATTCGTAGTAAGGAATACCTGTGTAGGCGAGCGATCACGCCGAAGGATCCTGACCTTGTACGCAAAGGCGACGAATGCGATGGAGGAGCACAGGGGGTAGAGATAGCTGTTCATTTCTCCAGTACAGAGAATGGTTCCAGAGTGGAAAGGCGTGTGACCAGGGCTTCCGCTTCCGGAGGAACGTCATGGTAGAGGACGGTCTCCCAGGTGCTGATCTTCTGGCCGATCAGCGATCCCACGTATTCGGCCTCGCGTTCAGCTTCGGAGTCTTTGTGTGCCCGACTCATCACTCGCTGGACAAGCGCGGGTGAGAGGGAGGGGAGGAGTAGGTGAGAAGCACTCCCTACGAGCCCGTTCCCAGCTAGGTGTCCGCAGACTAGATGTCCGAATTCATGCAGGATGACCTGTCGTCGGTGGATCGGTGCGAGCCTTTCTTCGAAGAGGATGTAGTCGCCCTCTGCGGTGCAGAGCAGAGCCCCGTCCGGGCTGTCTTTAGGTAATTCTGCAGCGACGATCTGGATAGGCCGCCCATACTGCTGGCTGAGATGGGTGCACAGGCTGCTGATCGTCAGGGCTCGATCAGTGGGAAGTTCGAGACCTCTGAGCTTTTCTGTGCATCGCGCATGAAAATCGCGGCGGGCTGTCCTGTTACTTCTCGACCAACGCATTATTCACCAACGGCGCAATTCTTCCCGGGGGTTTCCCCGTCCGGATTATGAGGCAGGACCTTCAAAACGTCCTTTGCCTTACGCGCTGAGTCGAGAATGCCGCTGAGGAGGGCTGCCATTTCGTGGGCGGCAGTGTTCTCTGGATAAGTGGTGGACCGCAGAGCGACGCCTGTGATTCCCTGCTTGCGGACTTCGACAAGTGCGGTTAGTTCTGCGTTCACCTCGTCAAAGACCTTCTCATCGAGGAAGTAGGCGTGGCGTTTAATCCCGAGACTTCCTGCGACCTTCAGTAGCGTCTCAAGAGTGAGGTTCACTCCGGCTGCCGACTCTATGGCGGACAGCGTGCGCTGGGATACACCAGAGCGTTTAGCGAGGGACGCGACAGTGAACGGTCCCTCGGGATGGTGCTGTCGGACGTGTCGCAGGCGACGAGCCACGTCGGTTTTGGTTTCCGCGATCCGAGCGGCCTGCTGGGACACTTCGTCGCTCCACTGTTGAGGCATCGGCAACTTACCGCCCTCCCAGATGCATTGAAGTGCACACGCTAGCATCAGGCTGCGTTTCCACTCGGAGTGAGAAGGTGGTTGCGTGACGCTGATGCTGTGTCAGTTCCCTGAGGGGCTTTCCAATTCGTTACAGGGTTGTGCAAAGCGAGGAAGCCTCTGTGGTGATTGTGTAGATCCTGAAATGGAGGCGCGGTGCTCAGGTGTGCGCCTTTGCCTGCCTGTGGGGTGGCCAGGTCTGATCGCGTCTGCCGCCTGGCGCGATGGGTGCGGCGGCTTGGGTTCGAGGAACGGGAGGACGACGTCTTGGCCGAGATCGATCAGCGGAGGGTCGAGGAGCTGGCCAAGGAGCCCCCGCGCGTACTGCCGGCGCAGGGTGCGGCAGCGGACTGGGGTGAGGATGCTCGCGCGGTGGTTGTCCAGCAGGCGGTTATGGGGGGATACCCGGATGAATCGCCGCGTGATCCGTAAGCCAGGTAGGTGACACGATTGGCGTCGTGCGGTAGCTTCTGGATGTCGGGCGGGCTCAGCAGGCGCCGAGGACCGCTCGGCTCGGCACCGCTCGATCGGTGCACACCCCTGCTCCTCACGGGCGGCCGACCCCCCGCGCCCCGCTCGTGAGGAGTCGCCGCCGGGTGATCGGCGGCAGGGGGCGTGTGGGAGCGGAGGCCGTCGTGCCGAATGGGTGCGGCGGACTCCTGCATTTCCGTACGAATTCCCGAAATGTATTTCTGAATCCCCGATGCTTAATTGCTATTTCCACTTGCTTTAGAAGTGAATGCGATTAAGATATAAGTTGTAAGGAAAAAGGGGAAGTGAAAAGGACTCTCCATGGAATTCAGAAAGGCGCGGGACATTGTTCGTTAACCTCAAGATTGACGAGATCGCCCCCAACCCCGACCAGCCCCGCAAGTTCTTCGACGAGGCGCGGCATGAGGAGCTGACGGCCAGCATCAAGGAGAACGGCCTCCTTCAGCCCGTGGTGGTCCGGCCGGTCGAGGGCGAGAAGGCCCCCTACATGCTCATCGCCGGTGAGCGCCGGTGGAGGGCCTGCAAGGCGGCCGGCCTGGAGACCCTGCCTGTCAAGGTCATCGAGGGCGCCACCGACGAGGAAGCGTACGTCCTCAGCATCGCCGAGAACGTCAACCGGCAGGACATGACGATCATGGAGGAGGCCGGGGCGTACGCCGACCTCAAGGCGGCCGGCTGGGTGCCCGCCAAGATCGCGAAGCAGTTCGGGAAGACGGAGACCCACATCACCTGGCGGCTCGGGCTGCTCACCCTGCGCCCCGAGGTCGCGGAGATGGTCGAGAAGGGCCAGATCAAGAACAACCTGGCCTGGCACATCGCCCAGCTCAACCCGGCCAACCAGATGGTCGCGGCCATGCGCTACGTGCGCGGTGACTTCGATAGCGAGGCCGAGGCGCAGCACTTCGCCAACGGCCTGAAGACCATGGAGCAGCAGACCTCGCTCACCGGCGAGACCGCCCCGACCGCAGATGAGGACGAGAAGCGGAAGAAGGCCAAGGCCAAGGCCAAGGACGGACTCGGGAAGGCCGAAGACGTCCTGCTCCCCCTGCTGGAGGACCTGGCCGCGAAGAAGCCGGAGGACCTGGCGGTCATCCTCGGTGACGACCTCGCCCGCCACATGAGGGTCGTCGCTCGGCTCTACGCGAAGGTCCAGCTCGTGCGGAACCTGCTCAGCAAGGCCAACGGCATCCAGCAGGCCATGGCCGAGGACTTCAACAAGAAGGCGGTCGAGGTGCAGCGGGGAGCCGTTGCGAAGAAGGCGGAGGCCGCGGCGAAGCCCGCGCCCGCAAAGCCTGCACCCGCGAAGCCCGTTGCGGCGAAGCCCGAGACCAAGCCTGCCAGCGGCCCCCGGTCGACGGCGAGGAAGGCAGCGCCGAAGCCCGCCCCCCGCAAGCCCGCGGTGCGGACGGCCACGGCCTCCAAAATTCCGGCGAAGAAGGCCACTGCCGAGGACGCCAAGGCCACAGCGGAGAAGTAGGAAGGGGAGGGGCGCGGCGGTGGCCGCGCCCCTCCCCCTGGCGGATGCGGGCGCGGCCGGACCTTCCGGCCGCGCCCGTTTTAGGGAAATCGAATTCGCTGGCCAGTGCTGGACGCTCACGGTGGACGATGACTTCGCTGCCCCCAACGGGCCGGTCGCCCAGCTCGCAGCCGAAGCGGTTAGCCATGTGAAGAAGGCGCACGAGGAGCAGCGCCACCAGGACTGCGCCAACTGGACCTTCGCCGCCAGCTGGCTCCTGAACGGCTTCTGGCTCACCGACTCCGGTGAGGAACCCGTGGGGACGTGAGAGATCCGGAGGAGCGCGGATCTTACGCCCCTCCGGGACGGAGGGCGGCCCGGCTGGAGTCCGAACCGGGCGTGCAGGGCGGCTCTCTCCCTGCGCGGCCGGTGCCGCTCAGGTCCTCACGGGCCCGAGCGGGCGGCACCGTCGATCAATTCGGGCCCGCCGGCGGCGACGCCGTCGCGTCGGCGTCAGAGCACCACGAAAGGAATGCCTCGTGCTCACCCTGTTCACCAACCGGTTCCAGGCGTACCAACCCCCGCAGGGGGTGCCAGTGCGCATCACCCTGGGCGCTCCCCGCTTCAAGCTCCCCTACTCCCTCACCCACTCGGTGCGGGAGCTCGCGCCGCGTCGGGAGTACCTCTCCCGGCCCGAGCCGGAGTTCGCCAAGGCGTACCGTGCCGACCTCGACCAGCTCGGCCCTGCCCGGATCGCGGAGCGGCTGCGGCAGATCGCCCAGGCGGAGGGCGACCACCGGCTCGTTCTCCTCTGCTTCGAGGACCTGGCCAAGCCCACGCTGTGGTGCCACCGCCGCGTCTTCGCGGCCTGGTGGAAAGACGTCACGGGGGACGAGGTGCGCGAACTCTCCCCGATGGAGGACACCCCCTACCGGCAGGACACCTTGATGTGAGGGTCGGACCGCCCCGATTGAGATAGGTGACATGATCTCAATCGGCTATGCGCTCCTTGCGTAGGGTTCCAGCGCAGCGCCCGGCCCCGGCACCACGCCGGGGCCGGGCGCTGTCTGTTCAGGAGGCGAGAGATGTTCCAGGGCACCATCCCGGGCCCCATGCGCTCCATCGTGCGCGAAGCGGCCGGTCGGTGGCCGCGCGGCCCGGTGTACGTCCCGTGCTGCGGGAACTTCACCATCGAACGGTCCCTTGCCGGCCTGGGCTTCGACCTGCACTCCTCGGACGTGTCCATCTACACCAGTGCGGTCGGCCGGTGGCTCATCCGGCAGCCCGTCGGCATCCGACTCCGCGAGGAGAGCCACGACGAACTCGGCTGGCTCGCTGACTCCTTGGACGACGGCGTGGGCACCGTAGCCACGCTCATGCTGGGAACGCGCTTCCTCGCCAGCGTCGGCCGCGAGGGGCTGTGGCACGAGCGGGTGGTGCGCTCCTACCGGGAGCAGTGGAAGGCCAAGCACGCGGAGACGGTCGAGCGGCTGTCCTCCTCGGACATCGAACTCGCCTCGTACGAGGTCGAGGACGTGCGCTCCTGGCTCCGGGAGGTCCCCAGCGATGCCCCGGTGTGCTCCTTCCCTCCCTTCTACGGCGGTGGGTACGAGAAGCTGTACGAGCCGCTGGACGCCCATCTCGCCTGGGACGCGCCCACGTACGAGCCGCTGTCCGACGGTGACGTTGTCGAGGTGCTCGGGGCGATCACCGACCGGCCGTACTGGCTCACCGCGTCCAACCACGATGTGCCCGACCTCCACCGCTATCTGCGCGGCGTGGTCAAGGCGACCCCGCGGGCCGCTCCCTTCTACGTGTACGCCAGCGAAGCCCCCACCCGCATTGTGGGCCCGCGCCAGCCCATCGAGCCGGTCAAGGTGCCCCGCCTGCGGGAAGGCGACGACCTGGTGGGCCCGCTGCGGCTGTCCCTTCTGAAGCCGGGGCAGTTCAATGCGCTTCGCTCCCGCTACCTCAACCCGCGCATCGCGCCGGGTGCGGCGAACCTGGCAGTCGCGGTCCGGGACGGCGGCGGGCGGCTGCTCGGCGTGTTTGCCATGGCTCCCAGCACCTACACGCCCGACGAGGTGTACGTGCTCTCGGACTTCGCGGTCGCGCCGACCGACTACCCGCGGTTGTCGAAGCTGATCGTGCTCGCGGCCGTGAGCACCGAGGCGCAGTTGCTGTGCCAGCGAGCGTTCTCGCGGCGGATCCGGAAGGTGGCGACGACGGCGTTCAGCAACCACCCGGTGTCGATGAAGTACCGCGGGCTGCTCCGGCTGAAAAGCAGGGGCCCCACGGGGGAGGACGGCTGGAAGTTCCAGCTCCAGTATCACGGGGCCATGGGCGAGCACACGCTGGCCGCGGCCCTTGAGATGTGGGCGAAGCGGTGGGGCGCCCCGACGACGAAGACGGGAGTCTGACCATGGAGACCGAGTCCACTCGGCTCGCCCCGCCGCAGATGGTGCAGGGCGACCCGCGCACCCTGACGCTGCTGGACGTCAACGCGCGGTTCCTGCCGCACGAGCAGTTCCGGCAGCTGGTGGCGAACATCCAGCGGGACGGCCACCTGACCTCGACACCGCTGGTGTGGAACGACGCGGAATCCGGGCGGCTGGTCGTGCTGTCCGGCAACCACCGCACGCTCGCCGCGATCGAGGCCGGCGTCGCGACGATCTGGTGGATGCAGATAGACGAGCCGCTGCCCCGTCAGCGGCAGATCGCGCTTCAGCTCTCGCACAACGCGATCGCAGGCCAGGACGATCCGGCGATCCTCAAGGAGCTGTACGAGGAGCTGGAGTCGGTGGAGTGGCGGCAGTACACGGGCCTGGACGACAAGACTCTGGATCTGCTGGAGAAGGTGGATGTCGCCTCCCTGGGTGAGGCGAACCTCGACTTCGCCTCGGTGCAGTTCATGTTCCTGCCCGACGAGCTGAAGCGGGCGGAGGCGGCGTTCGACGCGGCCCGGTCGACGGCGACGGCGGACCGGCGTTGGGTCGCGGGTCTGGAGCAGTACGAGCCGGTGCTCGATGCGCTGGAGACCTCCCGGGCCGCTTACAAGATCGGGAATTCGGCGACGGCGTTCGGCGTGATCCTCGCGGTGTTCGAGCGGCATCTGGGTGAGCTGGCTGAAGGCTGGTTCGACGCGGCGTCCGGTGAGGCGACGAGGGTGGGGACGGCGCCGCTGGAGTCGGTGTTCGGCGTGCGGGAGATTCCCGTGGAGACGGCGGCCCTCGTGAGGACCGCGATTGACCGGCTCGTCCAGGACGGCAGTGTTCCGCCGACGGAGCGGTGGCGTGCCCTGGACATTCTTACGGCGCGGGAGCCTTGAGGGCGCTTTCGCTCAGTCTTTCATCTGACATGGTCGGTTTCCTGTTGCTTGGTGTTGTGGTGCCTGCTTGGGGCGGGACGTCTCCGAATCAGGCGTGGTCGTAGCTGTGTCAGGCCCCGTCTTTGCTCCAGCCGCTCTGGCCGTAGTAGCTGTGGCCCGCCATCGAGGCCATAACCGTAGTAGTCGGTAGGGCGTAGGGGTCGTCGGTGTTGTGGGGGCCGGCGAGGGTGAGGGCCGGGGCCAGGAGGGTAGTGAACTGTTCATGGCTCTCATCAGGGGTGTCCTGCGTTCCGCCGCCCTGCGGCCGCACCCTCGGCGCAGGCATCAACGGCTCTGCGATCTCCCACAACCCATCCGGGACAATCCAACTCCACGTACCCCGACCCATATACCGGTCAGCGACCGCCTCACCGCATAGGACACGGTCTTAGGTGCGGAGACGGTGTGTGTCGGCCCAGGCGGCGATGGCGGCGGCGATGGCGGCGGGTTGGTCCTCGGGGGCGTCGTGCCCGGCCAGGCCGAGTCGGGTGACGTCCAGGGCGGCGATGTGCGTCGTGCACCAGGTGATCATGGCCTCGTCGATCGTCGTGCCGGGGCCGGGTTCGAACGCGAGGAGTAGTTTGGGGACGTCCGAAGCAGCCGCGAGCCAGGTGTCGAATGCCTCGATCCGGGCGACGACGTCGGCGGGTTCGCCGTCCAGTGGCATGGAGCGCGCCCATTGGAGCATGGGGCGTCGGCTTGCGGGCGTGGGGTAGGGCTTGCGGTATGCGGCCAGGTCCTCATCGCTCAGCCCTCGGACGACGGAGCTGGGAAGCACCTTCTCGATGAGCATGTTCTCCTGGAGGATCATGGTCTCGCCCACTCCCGGGGTACGCAGCGCGCGGAACAGGTTGCGCGCGCCGTCGGGGAATTCGGCCCAGGCCAGGGGCTTGACGATCGGCTCGCTGAACGCGAGGGCGCGCACCCGCCCCGGGTGCCGGGCGGCCTGGTCGAACGCGAGTGGGGCACCCCAGTCGTGGCCGACCAGCACGACCTCGTCCAGGTCGAGCGCGTCGAACCAGGCGTCCAGGTAGCGGGCGTGGTCGTCGAAGGTATAGACGATGTCGGGTTTCCCTGAGTCGCCCATGCCGATGAGGTCCGGCGCCAGCCGTCGCCCGGGGTCCCCGACCGCCGGCAGCACGTTGCGCCAGAGATAGGACGACGTCGGATTCCCGTGCAGGAAGACCCACGGGACGCCCGAACCGACCTCCCGGTAGGCGATCGTCGAGTCCAGTACACGCACCTGGGGCACGGCCGACCTCCTTGGGCGGGCAGCGGAACAGGGGCCCATCCTGCGACGTTCCGCTCGCGCACCGGCCGGTAGGCGCGCTGACCGGCTGACGGATCCACCCGCATGGCCCGCACGAGTCCCGCAACGCCAAACGGAGCCGACACCGCCCCTACCGGCCGCGCACCGCAAGGACGGCGTACGGCCACCGGCGTGGGTCCCCGTCTCGCTCCGGGAGCCGTCCTCTTCTCAAGGCTGACCAGCCGTCTCGACCCGCTGTGTACCCGGTTTCCTTGCTGGCGAAGAAACACGAACGCGGGAACGCTCACCGACGTGCTGGTGATGCTCTTGGCCCAACACATGCCCCGCTGTCCATCATCGCGTGGCAAGGTGACCAGGAAGGCGGAGTTCGGGGTGGTCAGTTTTCGCAGTTGAGGGCAACGGTGAGGGGCACGCGGGTGTCAGGGCCTGTCTGATGCCGGGGACCGCTGTGCCCTCTGGTTGGTGTGTCTTC
>NZ_VCLA01000197.1:180704-182172 GCF_009600885.1 Streptomyces jumonjinensis | reverse complement strand
CGGACGGGTACAGGCCAACCAGATCAACAAGAAACTCCTACTCCAACCGAGTGGTGAACACCGCTTTCGTGATACTCCCGCTGCCGGCGGCGGAGCTCACGGCATGGGGCGGCAACCGGCAAGCCGGGTGTCTCAACCCAGAGGGCAAGGGCTCCGGGTGGCTTACATCAACAACACTCGTCCATGAGGTGGTGATGAGCCCCGGTTTCCTCTATGGGGTGAAATGTGGTTCACGGGCTGGGCTGCGGTGCGGTTCGGTGGGACTCTGCGCGCATTGGGGGTGCGGCGCGGGCCGGTGCCGCTGGTTCGTGTGCCCCTCCCGGGTGAGAGGGTTGATCGCATGGGTGTGTCTCGTGGGGTTCCGGATACGGGAGTCGCCGACGTGCGGGGGTGTGCAGGGCGGCTGCGGGGACGTTTGGGCGGGCGCATGGTGATGCTGGCGTGCACTGTCTCAGGGGCTGTGCTGGTGACGGCGCCGGTCGCGCGGGCTGACGCGGGGTGTACGACGACGGGGGCCACCACGGTGTGCATCTCGCCGGGCAGCGAGTCGTTCACGGTGCCTTCCACCGCGACCAGGGTGACGTTCACGGTGGTCGGGGCGGGTGGTGCTGGGGGCGGCGGCGCCGCTTCGCAGGCGTCCCGGGCTGGCTACGGAGGCGGCGCGGGCGGGGTGGCCGTGTGCGTGGTCGAGGGCCTGGCAGGGCAGACCGTCCAGGTCACGGTCGCCGGGCCCGGTTCCGGGGGCGGCGCCGGACCTGCGGGGGCCGGCGGCCTGGGCGGTTCCGGCGACAGCGCCGGCTCGTCGGGCCGGGGCAATCCGCTGCCCGCACTCCAGGACGGCGGGGGCGGGGGCGGGGGCGGCGGTGCGTCCAATGTCACCGCGGGCGCTTTCGTGCCGTTCCACCTGACCGGGGCCGGGGGCGGTGGAGGAGGCGGCAACGCCACCGGAATCGCCGCCTCTCTCGGCTTCGGCGGACCCGGAGGGTCACAGGGCCTGGCACTCGGAGGCGCGGGCGGGATCGGGTTTCCCGGAGCTGGCGGCCGGTCCGCGTGCGACCCGGGCCTGCTCGGAGGAATCGCCATCGTGTCACGGACGCTGACACCGGGCGCGAACGGCTCGGGAACCTCGGGCGGAAGTGCCTCCGGTGTACCCGCCGCGTGCGGGAACGCCGCCACTGGCGGCAACGGCGGTACGACGACATCCCCCGGCGCCAACGGCCGACGCGGCTGCGTCGTCATCACCGTTACCTGACCCTCCGCAGCGGGCACACGGTGGAGCGGCGATCGCCTGCACGCCGCTGATCCCCGCGTTTCTGGACCGGGTGCTTGCCCGGTCCAGATACGCGCCGGCCCATGACGACGTGGTGCTGAACGGGCCGGGCCTGGGCGGTGGAATCAGCCTTGCCCCATGTGTGGGGATCCCGGCGGGAAGACTGAGGGCGGAAAAGTCGACCGTGTTGTCGTCTGT
>NZ_VCLA01000197.1:179064-180694 GCF_009600885.1 Streptomyces jumonjinensis | reverse complement strand
TCACCGACCGCGAACGCGTCCTGGGCCCGGACCATCCCGACACCCTCACCAGCCGCAACAACCTCGCGGCAGCACGGGCGGCGGTAGCGCGTACTCAGCGGTTGCGATTTCCCTGGCAGCACTCTCGATATTGACCGGACCGCGGACGGCAAGGGAGAACCCCTCGGTGTCGAGACTCGAAAGCCCAAGTCGGCTTCCGGGTGACGCCACGAGGTGCAGGCAGTTCGATTCGGGGCCCGCTCAGACGCCTCCAGAAGTGGTGAACATCTGCTGTCGGTTCTCGGTGAACAAAGCCAGGTCAACGGACCGGAACCTCCTAGGGCCTGTATTGAGTCGTGATCGGTTTGCCGGATCTGCCCTCGCTGCGAGGGCAGATCCGGTAGTCCGGTACACATGACGCGTGCGCAACTGACGGACGACGAGTGGGGGTTCGTCGAGCCGTATCTGCCGGTCGGTGAGTACGGCCCGTATCCCGAGCGGCTGCGGCAGCAGTTCGAGGGCGTGATCTGGAAGTTCCGCTCGGGAGCGCAGTGGCGGGAGATGCCGGACCGGTTCGGCGCCTGGTCCACCGTGCACAACCGGTTAAGGCAGTGGCGGGACGCCGGAGTTTTCGAGGCGCTGCTGGAGGGGGTGATAGCCGAGGCGGCCGGGCGGGGCAGGGTGGATATGTCACTGGTCAGCGTGGATTCCACGACTGTCCGTGCCCACCACGACGCGGCCGGAATGCGCCTGGAGGAGGACGTTTTGGACGCTCTGGAAAAGGCCGCCGTCGAGGCGGAGGCGGCCCGGCAAAAGGGGGCGGCGCGGCGGTACAAGACGGACACGGCGACGTCGGTGATCCCGGCCGGGCCGAACGGCGGCGCGTCCGGCGACGGCGCAAGCTCCGTTTGAAAGCTGCTTTGCTCGGGCGCTCACGAGGCGGGCAGACCAGCAAGATCCACCTGGCTGCCGACCGCAGGTGCCGGCCCCTGGCCCTGATCCTGACCGCAGGGCAGGCCGCGGACAGCCCGCAGTTCATCCCCGTGCTCAAGAAGGTACGGGTCCGCGGGCCCGTTGGCCGTCCCCGCACCCGGCCCGGCGCGGTCGCCGGGGACAAGGCCTACTCGTCCCGCGGCAACCGCGCCTACCTGCGCAAACGCCGCATCAAGGCAGTCATCCCGGAGAAGCGGGACCAGGCATCCAACCGGAAGAACAAAGGCCGCAGGGGCGGCCGGCCGGTCACCCACGACGCCGACTTCTACAAGGAGCGGAACACCGTCGAGCGCCTGATCAACAAGCTGAAGGCCTGGCGAGGCATCGCCACTCGATCCGACAAAACGCCCGAGAGTTACCTCGCCGGCCTCCACCTGCGCGCCTCAATGATCTGGATCAAGGACCTCACCCGGACCGGCCCTTGATCACGACCAAATACGCGCCCTAGGGGAGGGTGGGGCCGGGGTTGCCGTCGGTGACGGTGACGAGGCCGATGATGGTGCTGTCGTTGCCGCGGCCGCCGTTGCCTCCGGGGTGTCCGGCGCCTCCGTCGCCTCCGGTGGAGGTGCTGCCGAGGCCGACGACGGTCAGGGGGCCGTCGTTTCCGTTGCCGCCGTTGCCGCCTTCCGAGCCGGTCTCGGTGGTGTCTCCGCCCGTT
>NZ_VCLA01000197.1:178908-179054 GCF_009600885.1 Streptomyces jumonjinensis | reverse complement strand
TGATCTGGTTGGTGAGGCCGGACAGCAGACGGGTCTGGATCCTGGCGTTGTTGCCGATGCCGCCCTCGCCGCCGTCGGAGTCGGGGCTGGTGCCGAACTGGGTGGGTCCGGGGTTTCCTCCGGGGCCGCCGGTGACGGTGATGGAG
>NZ_VCLA01000197.1:178095-178898 GCF_009600885.1 Streptomyces jumonjinensis | reverse complement strand
ACCTCACCCGGACCGGCCCTTGATCACGACCAAATACGCGCCCTAGGGCCTGCCCGATGGTTCCTGCCAGGCCCCGCTCCCTGATCCGGCCTGGTCCGACCCGACCCGACCTGACACGACCTGGTCCGACCCGGCAGGCCGGCCCTAACCCCCGTCGGCGCCCCGCGGGGAGGACGCCCAGCCGGTCCGGGCGACGCGGCGTTCACGGAGGGCGGCGACCCGGCGGTACAGCTCCACCGCCTCCGTGTGGCGGCCCAGTTGCTCCAGACAGTGGGCTTCGTCATTGCGGCTGGCCAGGGTGTCGGGATGGTCCAGGCCCAGCACCCGCTCCCGGGCCGCCGCGACCTCGGTGTACACCGTCAGCGCCTCGTCCCAGCGGGCCAGCCAGCCCAGGCCGACCGCCACCTCGCGGCGGCTGACCAGGGTGTCGGGATGGTCCGGGCCGAGGACCCGGGCGCGGGCCGCCGCGACCTCGCGCGCCTCGGTGAGGGCCTCGTCCCAGCGGGCGAGACGGCCCAGGTTCACCCCCAGCCCATGGCGGGCGCGCAGGGTCTCCGGGTCGTCCGGACCGTGCACCCGGGCGCGGTCGTCCACGAGCGCCCGGTACAGCTCCAGGGCCTCCGCGCTGCGGCCGAGCCGCCCGAGGCCGATGCCGACCTCGTACCGGGCGGCGAGCGTGTCGCCGTGGTCGGGGCCGAGCGCCCGGGTACGGGCCGCCGCCACCTCGCGGTAGGTCGCCAGCGCCTCCGTCCAGCGCCCCAGCCGCCCCAGTGCGTACGCCACTTCGTACCGGGTGACCAGGG
>NZ_VCLA01000197.1:177616-178085 GCF_009600885.1 Streptomyces jumonjinensis | reverse complement strand
TCCGGTGGAGGTGCTGCCGAGGCCGACGACGGTCAGGGGGCCGTCGTTGCCGATGCCGCCGTTACCGCCTTCCGAGCCGGTCTCGGTGGTGTCTCCGCCCGTCCCGCCCTGGAGGGTGACGGTGCCGGTGACGTTGATGGTGTCGTTGTTGGCGTCGCCGCCGTTGCCGCCTTCGCCGGTGGAGCGGCCGAAGCCGGCGTTCCCTCCGGTCACGGTGATCTGGTTGGTGAGGCCGGACAGCAGACGGGTCTGGATCCTGGCGTCGTTGCCGATGCCGCCCTCGCCGCCGTCGGAGTCGGGACTGTCGCCGAACTGGGTGCGTCCGGCGTTCCCCCCGGGGCCGCCGGTGACGGTGATGGAACCCGCGGCGATGATGTCGCCGTCGTTGGCCACCCCGCCGGGGCCGCCGTCACTGTTGAGCCCCCCGGTGCCGCCCTCCCCGCCGATCACGGTGATGGTGTTGTTCCCG
>NZ_VCLA01000197.1:177182-177606 GCF_009600885.1 Streptomyces jumonjinensis | reverse complement strand
GGCGAAGACGCGGATGGTGTCGTCCCCGGAGCCCGCGTTGATGACCCCACGGTTGGCCGGCGCCCCAGGGCCGGAGGCGCCATGAATGTCGGTGAAGACAAGGATGTCGTCGTTGCCCGCTCCGGCGTTGATGGTCGTCCCCGGAAAGACTCCGTCCCCGCACCTGATGAGGTCGTCGCCCGAGGTGCCGTTGATGGTCTCACTGGAGACCGTGCGACCGTTGACCCTGCAGTTGCTGATGTCTGCGTGCGCCGCCCCGGGAACGGCGACCACAAGACCACACGCGGTGGCGAGTACCGCACCGGCCGCGACCGCGGCTCGCCGGACACGGTCCAGTCTCCGCGGCGAATCCGCTGCGGGAGGGGAATGCGGAGATCGGGACAGCGAGAAGAGGGAACCGTTCACCAGGGGACCGCCTTACCGT
>NZ_VCLA01000197.1:170534-177172 GCF_009600885.1 Streptomyces jumonjinensis | reverse complement strand
CCGCCGCCGTCGATGACCCGGTTGTTCCCCTCCCCACCACGCCCCCCGACCCGGATCTCATGGTCCCCGCTCACATAGCCGCCCCCGCCGGTCACCCTGATGGTGTCGTTCCCCGTGCCACCGTTGATCGTCCCGTCGTTGCCGATAGCTCCTGTTCCCGTAGCGTCCGGCAGCCCGGCGAAGACGCGGATGGTGTCGTCCCCGGAGCCCGCGTTGATGACCCCGCGGTTAGCTGGCTGCCCAGGGTCGGAGGGGTCATGGGTTTCGGAGAGGACAAGGATGTCGTCGTTGCCCGCTCCGGCGTTGATGGTCGTCCCTGGATTGACTCCGCGCACGCACGAGATGATGTCGTCGCCCGGGGTGCCGTTGATGGTCTCACTGAAGGCCGGGGTGGAGTTGACCGAGCAGTCGCTTGCCTCCGCGTGCGCTGTCCCGGGAATGCCGACCACGAGGCCGCACACGGCGGCGAGTACCGCACCGGCCGCGACCGCGGCTCGCCGGACACGGTCCAGCCTCCGCGGCGAGCCCACCACGGGAGGGGAATGCGGAGATCGGGCCAGGGAGAGGAATGAACCGTTCACCAGGGGGACCGCCTTACCGTCGAGGGCCCCGGCCAGGGCCCGGCCAGAGTGCCGCCCGCCTCAAGGACGCTGTGCCACGGCCACGAGACCCGCCACCCACCCCCAGAGGACTACCTGCCCCATACCCGCCTTTTTGCCCCGAAGCCCCCGACACGCCCAAAGAGCAAAGCCGGTTGAAGCCAGGCGGTCCAGTACGAGCCCGGCCCGCACAGCCCGCACTCCGGCACACACCAGCAGACGGCCACCGACACGGTGTGCGTCGCGGTATCGGTCGCAGTTCTCGGGCTGAATCGGTATACGGGGTCACCGCTCCGCGGCTTCGAGTTGCTGGGACGGCTCCGGCGCGCGGTTCCTGGGGTCGGGCAGGCCGGCCTTCGAGTGGGACAGCGGGTCATCAACGTGTGGATCGCCCGGCGGTCAGGGCTTCGCCGTACTGGACGATGTGTGTCCGAGTCTTGCGCGGGCTGGCTGGTGTGCGAGATCCGGGTGAGGGCGTGTGCGACGACCTCAGCGTCACGGCGATTCGGGAGACGATCGAGTCTGATCGATGTGATGGCGAGTTGGAGGAACTGCTCTGTCCCGGCGGCGGGCCTTTTGATGCAGGAGGGAGTCGGGCGCCGATGGGTTCTCAGGATGTGTCAGGCGGAAGAATGTTTCCCTGGCCGCGTCGCTGTGGTGCAGGTAGGTGGGGTTAGCCGAGGAGGGGTAGTGCTTCGAAGCGGTGGTGTTCCCACAGGCGGCGGGAGATTTCCTCCGGGTACGGGGTCACGGTGGGGTCGGTGTCCAGGATCTGTACCAGCCGCTGGGACGGGTCGTAGGCGGGCCAGCCGGGGTCGCCGTGGTGGGCGAAGGCGGCCCAGGCATGGCGGATGCGCGCGGAGAGGGCTTGTGTCTGTGGCGTGGGGGGACCCCCGAGCAGACCGGGGCCGGGTGGGGCGTCGAACCGGCCGAAGACCAGAGGCAGGTCGGCGCCGTGTGGGGTGCCGAGTGCGCCGTCCATCGCCGGGGCTGTCCAGGTGAGTTCGTAGACGTGGGCGCGGCCTCCGCCTGCGATGTGTGCCTCGGCGAGATGGAGGCTGGGCATGCGGAAGAGCCAGTCGGATGTGACGAGGGTGAACAGTTCTTCCGCCGAGGCGTTCGGGTAGGCGTGGCGGAAGGCCCGTTCTCCGCCCGGTCGGGGTGCGAGCGCCCGCAGCGCGGCAGTGGCCTGGTCCTCGGTGATGTGGCCGAGCATGGGGGCGATGAACAGCCGGTACTCGTCCCGGTTGTGTCCGGCGAGCAGCTCGATGTCGTGTCCGGCTCCGTCGGCGAGGGCCTGCCAGGGGGATCGTGGCAGGACGTCTCCGTCCACGACGGGCGAGAAGGGGGTCGGGTTGAACGCGGCCTGCTGCCCCCAGCGTTCGGCGTAGTGGCTCAGGCGTGCGGTGACCGCGTCGCCCGCGGCCGGCAGCTGTGGGGGAGCGACGCCGGCCAGGTCGGCGGCGGTGGGACGCAGCCCCAGGTGGGCGGCGAGGGCTCGGCAGATGTCGGCTGCCAGCTCCGGGGAGTGGAGGGTGCCGGGGACGCTCTGTGCGATGGCCCGGCGAAAGAGCCCGGCCGCGCGCGGCATGGTCATCAGCGCGGCGATCGATCCGGCGCCGGCGGACTCGCCGAAGATCGTGACGTGCCCGGGGTCGCCGCCGAACGCGGTGATGTTGTCCCGTACCCATTCCAGAGCGGCGACCTGGTCGAGCAGGCCGCGGTTGGCGGGGGCGCCCTCGATCTGGGCGAATCCCTCCATGCCGACGCGGTAGTTGAACGTCACCATCACCACACCGCCCTCGCGGGCGATCAGTGCGCCGTCGTACAGGGGCTCACTGGCCGCGCCGAACATGTAGGCGCCGCCGTAGACCCACACCATCACCGGCAGCCGCGCCGAGGTGTCGGGTTGCGGTGACCAGACGTTGACCGTGAGCCAGTCCTCACCGGTGTACGGCGGATTCGTCCCTCCCATGCTCATCGCGCCGGCCTGCGGCGGCGGGGGCCCGAATGCGGCGGCCGGTCGCACGCCGTCCCACGGCACGACGGGCCGTGGTGCGGCGAAGCGCAGCGCGCCGACGGGTGGCTGGGCGAACGGAATGCCGCGGAAGGCGGCGACTCCGTCCTGGCTGCGCCCGCGCAGTGTCCCGGTCGCGATCCGGACCTCTGGCTCCATGCTCTCTGCGGCCATCAGCGGACTCTCCTCCCGTTGTCGGCCGACAGACGGCCCGCCCGACCGCTCCCGGCCCGCTGGTGCGGGCCTGAGCGCGGGCTGCCGGGGTTTCCCTGGTCGCGGGCGGCCCGTGCTCCCCATGGACGACTTGAGGCGTACGTGTACGCAGGGATCACTGTCCGTGTACGAGCCGTGGGGGCCTCGGGTTGCGCCGCACGCAATCCTGGAACAAGGATCGCATTACTGGATTGATCCGACATTCGCTACGGTGCTGGAGAGGATGACCGCATGGCCACCGCCAAGTACGACGTGATCGTGGTGGGGGCAGGATCGGCCGGCGCGGTCCTGGCCAGCCGGCTGTCCCAGGACGCGGCCCGCACCGTTCTGCTGCTGGAGGCCGGCCCGAACTACCCACCCGCCGGCTACCCCCCGTCCATCACCGACGCCGACCTCCTCGGCACCTCCACCGGCTACGACTGGGGCTACCGCTCCGAACCGGGCTTCATCGGCCACCCCGTCGACGCCTATCGCGGCAAGGTGGTCGGCGGCAGTTCCGCGGTCAACGGCGCCGTGTTCGTACGCGCCCTGCCGTCGGACTACGCCCGGTGGACCGCCGCCGGGCTTGAGGGCTGGTCCTTCGCGGATCTCCTGCCGCGATACCGGGCCCTGGAGTCCTTCGACGGCGACGGCGACGACGCCTGGCACGGCCGGTCCGGCCCGATGCCGGTCCACCAGATGCACCGCGACGAGCTGACCGGTGTCCAGCGCGCCTTCATGGACTCCGCACTCGCACTGGGCATCCCGGCCTGTATCGACTTCAACGGCCCCACCCCCGGCGGCGTGGGCCCCTACCCCATGAACAGGGTCAAGGACGCCAGAGTCAACGTCGGTATGGCCTACCTCACCGAAGACGTCCGCGCCCGGCCCAACCTGACCATCCGAGGCGACGTCCTCGTGGACGTCGTGCTCATCGAAGGCGGCCGTGCGACCGGGGTGCGCCTCGGCGACGGCGAGGAGATCCGGGCCGGCGAGGTGGTGCTGTCGGCAGGCACCTACGGCAGCGCGGCCATCCTGCTGCGCTCCGGGATCGGTCCCGCCGCCGACCTCACGGCCCTGGGCATCGACGTGGTCGTGGATCTCCCCGTGGGCCAGACCCTGTACGACCACCCGTTCTACTACAACACCTACGCGGCGCACCCCGACCGGATCGGTGACGTCACCCCCGTCATCGCCGCCAAGGTCTGGACCGCCAGCACCCACGCCGAACCCGGCGAGCTGGACCTGCACATCACCGCCACCCACCTCTTCGACCCCTCGTGGAGTCCCACCGGGGCTGGCTTCCTGCTCGCGGTGGCGCTGGTGCGGCCGACGTCGAAAGGCACCCTGACCCTGGTCGACCGCGACCCGGCACACGCGCCCCGCATCGATCTCAACATGCTGGCCGAGCCACAGGACCGGGCCCGCCTCCTCGAAGGGGTACGCCTGGCCCGGCGCATCGGCGCGACCGCCCCGCTCAGCGAAATCATCGACCACGAACTGGCACCCGGCACGACCGCGACATCGGACGCGGACATCGAAGCCTCCATGCTGGCCACCCTCGACACCTACCACCACCCGCTCGGCACCGCACGCATGGGAGCGGACGACGACCCGACCGCCGTGACCGACAGCCTCGGCGCCGTTCGCGGCCTGCGGGGCCTGCGCGTTGTGGACGCCTCGATCCTGCCCGACTCCCCGTGCGCTGCCATCGACCCCGCAGTGATCTCAGCCGCCGAACACATCGCCGCACGACTGTGACCCGACAGCGGATCACAAGCACACCGGGCGGCGGAGCCGCCCCGCCACCTGTTCGGACCGTGCCGTGGCCCGTCAGCACGTTCGGCGGTATCGCTCATGGCCCCGACCCGGGGGAAGTCCCGAGCTGCGGCATGGCCAGGGGGTCTGTCGGAGAAAGCGATCGCCTGGACAGACGATCCGCAAGGGGCCGGGTTCTTGCTTTCTGTTCGGGAATGCCTGCTGATCGTGTTGCGGTGTCTGCCCGGCTGTAGTCACCATGGGAAAGCCGGAGGGGGATGTGTGGTGTCCTCTCAAGGTAGGTCATGATGCGGAACAAGATCGCTCTCGAAGAGCACTTCGGCGCAACCGACCCCGACATCGTGGGCCAGTCCGAAGAGCACTTCACCCCGGAGACCTGGCCGGAAGCCCGCAAGCAGCTGCTGGACATCAACGACATCCGGCTCAGGAAGATGGACGCCCTGGGCATCGAGAGGAACATCCTCTCCCTCCTCGCGCCGGGTATCCAGAGCATGTACGGCGGCAAGCAGGCCGTCGACTGGGCCGGCCGCCTCAACGACCATGCGGCCAAGGAGATCGCCAAGCACCCCGACCGGTTCTCCGGCTTCGCCGCACTGCCCATGCAGGACCCGGACGCGGCCTGCGCCGAGCTGGAGCGTTGCGTGACCGACCTCGGGTTCGTCGGCGCCCTCGTCAACGGCTTCTCACAGGTCGGAGACCCTTCCACCGCGGTATACCTGGACGACAGGCGGTACTGGCCGTTCTGGGAGACCGCCCAGCGCCTCGACGTCCCGGTCTACCTGCACCCGCGGGACCCGCTGGAGGATCAGCAGAGAATCTACGAAGGGCACCCCTGGCTCCTCGGCTCCGCCTGGGCCTTCTCCGTGGAGACCGGAACCCACGCCCTGCGCCTGATGGGCAGCGGGCTGTTCGACGCCTACCCCGGGGTCCAGGTCATCCTGGGCCACCTCGGTGAACTCCTGCCGTACAACATCTGGCGGACCGACCACCGCATTCCGATGTCACCGCGCGGGATCGCGGTGAAGCAGAAGTTCGCGTACTACCTGCACCACAACTTCTACGTCACCACCAGCGGCAACTTCCACACACCGTCACTGGCGGACGCCATCGTCGAGATGGGCGCCGACCGCATCCTCTTCTCCACGGACTACCCATTCGAATCCATGGAAGAGGCAGCGAACTGGTACGACGGCATCGAGCTCGGCGACCCCAACCTCCAGAAGATCGGACGGGAGAACGCTGTGCGCCTCTTCAAACTGTGAACGGCTGGCCAGGGCGGTGGGGGCGAGCCGGATGGCGTGCGGCTGCATCCGCCGCGTGCGGGCTTCCGTTTGTTGGCTGCCCCGGCCGGCTGAGCGGTGTGCGGTGAGGAGCGGCGGACCATGAACGTGATGAACGTCCAGGTGATGTGGCCTCGCTGCGGGAGACGAACCGCTCATGGTCCCGGGCGTCTCCGGGTGCTCTGACCGACGCGCTCGACGCGCCACCGCTTTCCCAGGTCGGCGAAGCCGTCCTGGTCCTTACTGCGGGCGGGCGGCACCGTCACTCCAGGTTGGACGTGGCGACCTCGGGGGCGGTGCCACACGATCCCAATGGCTCGGCCACGGCACCGAGCTGCTTGATCACGCTTTCGCAGAGCGCGGTGGGAGTCTCAGCCTTCGTGTCGGCTTAGCACCATGGTGTTCTCCTTGCGCTTTGACTGGTTGCCATGGAGGCCATCCCGGCGCCTCATATGCTTCCGGGGCTGTTGATCCGCCGCAGCGTCAGCTTGCCCGCCCGGACTGCCGCCAGGTCCTTCTCAACGTCTGTCCGCCTCGCCCGTGGGGCGTCCCGCCCGTCTCGGGCCTTTCGTCCCACTCTCCAGTAGGACGGTTCAATCGCCGAATGCCGGAGCATGTGCGGAAGGGGCCCGGGAGCCCGCCCGCTTGGCCAGCCGGCCCGTCAGTTGGTGTGTGCCGGAGTGCGGGCCGTGTGAGCCGGGCTTGTACTGGACCGCCTGGCTTCAACCGGCTTTGCTCCTTGGGTGTGTCGGGGGGTTCGGGGCAAGGGGT